>CAZKCI010000001.1:0-50126 GCA_964551475.1 uncultured bacterium
TGCCCGATGGCCGTAAGATATATCTGCTTGGAGAAGGAAGACTCGTTAACTTGGCCGCCGCCGAAGGCCATCCCGCGTGCGTAATGGACATGAGCTTCGCCAACCAAGCGCTGGGCGCGGAGTATCTTTGGACGAATCGCGGTAAGCTCAAACCCGGAATATACACCATCCCCGCCGAGATAGACAAGGAAATCGCAAGACTGAAATTGAAAGCGATGGGCATAAAGATAGACAAGCTCACCGCCGAGCAGAAGAAGTACCTGGCGTCGTGGGAGATGGGGACGTAAATCAGGTTACTAAGGGTTACTAAAGGTTACGAAAAGTTGCAAAAATAGCGCCGCCCGCGATTGGTTGCAACCGTTAGTAACCTTTAGTAACTGTTAGTAACCGTTTTTTTATTCCAGCCGGCGCAGCATCGCCAGCCCGGCGATACCGAAGATCAGGTTCCCCGCCCAGGCGGCCAGCCAGGGGGGCAGGTAGCCCTGTTTGCCGAAGGCCCCGGCCAGGGAGTAGATGATGTAGTAGAGGAATCCCAGGGCCAGACTCAACCCCACACCCGCCAGCATGCCCCCGCGGCCCAGGCGGAGTCCGAAGGACACGCCGATCAGGCCCATGATCAGGCAGGCCAGCGGCATGGCGATCTTCTGGTGGAGAAGGATCAGCGCCGGGCGAAGGGAGGCGAGGGGAAAGCCGCGTTTCCTCTCCAGCGCCCGCCGGAGCTCCCCGTAGCTCAGGGATTCCAGCTCCTGCAGGGACTCCTGGAAGTCTTCCGGTCGGACCTCGAAGGCGAACTCCTCCTTGGCGAAAGCGCGCTTCTCCGGAAGGCGCCCGGGCGGATAGGTGGAGACCGTCCCGTCGGTGAGCCACCAGGATCCGCCGCGGAAGATCGCCCGGCGGGCGGTGATCCGCCTCAGCGAGGTTCCGTCCGGGCGCTGTTCATAGACGGTGACGCCGGTGGCGGCGTTGGAACGGGTCTCGAATGTCTCCAGGCAGTAGCTCCGGTTGGTTAGGGGATTGTTGAAGACCACGTTTTTAAGCACGGCGTTGAGACGCACACCGGCCTCCAGCTGTTTCTCCTTGAGCAGGGCGGTCTGCCTCATGGTGAACGGGACGACGGACTCGTTCAGATAGAGGACGATGACGCTCAGGGCCAGGCAGAAGAGGAGGAGGGGGAGGGCGATCCGGTAGACGCTGATCCCCCCCGAGCGCATGGCCGCTATCTCGTTGTTCTTCTGCAGCCGGCCCAGGGAGTAGAGGATGGCGAGGAGAACGGCGATGGCGGTGATGAAGACGAGAAGCGAGGGGACGAAGAGGGCGTAGTACTTGAGCATCACCGGGAACCAGCCGGGAATTTTCAGAAAATCGTCCAGGTTCTCGAAGAGGTCGCCGATGATGAAGAGGAGGATGAAGGCGACCAGGCAGTAGATGAAGGGGGTGAGGAAGGCGCCGAGAACGTACCTGTCGAGTAGGCGGAACATGGCATCATTATAAATCCGCGATCCGAAATCCGAAATTAAATGCGGCTGAACCGGACGATCCAGCAAGTCCCGGCGACGACATACAGGGCGTTCGGAATCCAGATGATCAGATGAGGGTAGCGCTCGGGCAGGTCCGCCACGGCTTTCGCGTAGAGGATGAAGATGTAGAAGATGAAGATCAGGATCAGGGAGATGGCCATCCCGATCGACTTTTCCGAGCGGTGGGCCTTGATCCCCAGGGGGATGGCGATCAGGACAAAGGCCAGGCAGGCGGCCGAGAGCGAGAGACGCTTGTGCATCTCGGTGGTGACCTGGGAGATCATGGCCCGCAACCCTTCGAGTCTTTTCAGCAGGATATCCTTCTGGGGCGCCGCGTCGCTTCCCAGATCGACCGCGCGCAGGCGCTCCAGCTGCCGCAAAGAGGGAGAATCTCCCAGAGCGGCCCCCCTCTGTCCGAGCAGCCCCTTCAGGTGGTTGATCGCCTCGCCGTATTGATCGACCATCTGGGACCGGTAGCGGAGGAGCTCTTCCTGGGTCATGTCCTTGGTGCGCTTGTCCCGGTCGATCTCCTTCTCTTCCTCGAAGAGCGCGGTGAGGTCGATCGGCTGCTTGAGGTAGCCGAAAACGGTCCGGGTGCTGATCTGGGGGTTGTCCCGGTCGTATTCATCGATCGACCCGTCGTAGAGGTGGAGGCCGAAGCCCTCCCGCCCGGGGCCGGTTTCGATCTTGGCCCGCTGGGCGAAGATGGCGCTGGCGAGCTTCCCTTCCTCATACTGGTAGATCCAGACATTGCGCAGGTAACCCGACTTTTTCGACTCCACGCTGATGGAGTAGCCGGGGAGCTTGATGAATTCGCCCGGTTCCAGGAGGAGTTCGGGATCCTTGAGCCCGATCTGGGCCTTGAGCTTGCGGGTGGCCAGGTTGTAGTTGGGGATGGCGGTGTTGTTCAGATGGATGGAGACCAGTGTGAGAGCCGCGCCCAGGAAGAGGACCGGGGCGGTCACCGTCCGCAGCCCCACCCCGCAGGCCCGCATGGCCGTGATCTCGTTGTCCGAGGAGAGACGGCCGAAGACCAGCAGAGTGGCGGTGAGCATGGCCATCGGGATCGATTCCTGCAGGAGGCTGATGATCAAGAAAAAGAGAAACTTTCCGATCAGGGCGGGGTCCATGCCTTTCACGATCAGGTCGGCGATCTGGAGAAGATTTCCCAGGCAGAGGATGCCGATCATCACCAGGAGCGTGGCGATGAAGGTGATGAGGACGGAGCGCCCGATGTAGCGGTGGAGTATTTTGAACATAGTAGGAGTGTAACGGATCGAGAGGACGGGGGCAAGAGGGGAGGGTGGCCCATGCAGGGAGGGTGGCCCATGCTTTTCTGTTGTCCCCCCCGCGCCTCTTCGCTATAGTTCCCGTCTGAGCGGGAACGCCCGGCTCATGCACCTCAGGAGACTATCAGCGTGAAAAAGGCGACGGGGAAGAACGCGCAGAAGGCATTGGTCACGGCTGTCTATCCCGAAATCGAGGGCGGACGCTATCCGGTGAAGACCGAGACCGACCGCCCGCTCGCGGTCAGCGCGGTCGTCTCCGGGCCGGCCTCGTTGGAAGTCGATCTGCTCACCCGGGAAAAGACGGCGGGGTCGCGGGAGTGGTCTCGCCTGGCGCTCCGCCGGGGAGAGGCAACCCGCTGGGAAGGGGCCGCCTGGTTCCCCCGGCCGGGGTCATATCTTTACACCGTGGAGGCCCGCCTCCCCGGGACGCCGTCGGTCCGCTACCGGGAACTGGAGGTCTTGGTCGAGCCGGTCCGGGCCCGTTTCGCCGCCTGGTACGAGGCTTTCCCCCGCTCGCAGGGAACCCGCCCGGGTGTTCACGGCACGCTCAGCGACATGGCCGCCCGCCTGCCCGACATTCGGAAGATGGGCTTCGACGTCCTCTACCTCACCCCGATCCATCCCATCGGGCGGACCAACCGCAAAGGCCGGAACAACGGCCTGCACGCCTCTCCGACCGACCCGGGGAGCCCCTGGTCGGTCGGAGACGCCACCGGCGGGCACACCGCCATCCACCCCGAGCTGGGGACGCTCCAGGATTTTCATCATCTGGTCAGGAAGGCCGCGGGGCTGGGGATGGAGATCGCGCTCGATTTCACCTCCAATTGTTCGCCCGATCACCCCTGGATCCGGGAGCACCCCGAGTGGTTCTTCCGCAACCCGGACGGGACCATCCGCTATGCCGAAAATCCTCCCAAGAAATACGAGGACGTCTGTCCTCTCAACTTCTACCCCGAGAACCGGGACGCGATGTGGAAAGCGGTCCGCGGGATTTTTGATTTCTGGATCGATCAGGGGGTGAAGGCGTTCCGGATCGACAATCCTCACACCAAGCCGACCGAGTTCTGGGAATGGTTGATTCGGGGGATCAAGGCCGGCCATCCGGAGATCGTTTTTCTCGCCGAGGCCTTCACCAACTACGACAAGCTGGAGGAGCTGGCCCGCGCCGGTTTCTCCCAGTCCTACACCTATTTCACCTGGCGCAACGGCAAGAACGAGCTGATCGAATACTTCAGCAAGCTCACCGGGAGCTATCTCCAGGATTTTCTCCGGGCCAACCTCTTCACCAACACCCCCGACATTCTGCCGCCGATCATCCAGAAGGGGGGGGTGGCCGCCTTTCGCCTGCGGATCGCGCTCGCCGCCACCCTCTCCTCGGCCTTCGGGATGTACAGCGGTTACGAGCTCCTGGAGAACGAACCCCTGCCCGGCCGGGAGGAGTACAAGGATTCCGAGAAATACGAGATCAAGGTCAGGGACTGGAACCGGCCGGGGAACATCAAGGAGTATATCGCGCGGCTCAATCGCATTCGGAGCGAGAACCGGGCCCTCCAGCTCTATGACAACCTGCGCTTCCGCAACTCCACCGACGACAACATCCTTTTCTACTCCAAGGCCGATCCCGGCCGATCCAACCTCATCCTGGTCGCGGTCAACCTCGACCCCTTCGCCGCTCATACCGGCCGGGTGACCGTCCCGGTGGAGGAGTTTGATCTGGCTTCGGACGAGAGCTACCAGGTCCGGGAGCTGATCACCGGGAAAGCGTGGACCTGGAAGGGAAGGGAGAACACGCTGTCGCTCGATCCCGCCGATAATCCGGCGGTGATCCTGAGGGTGGAGAAGGACCCGGCGGAGTAAAAGAAGTCCGCGAATTGGGCTCGGCTTGGCTGAAAAGAAACCGCGGATTACACGGATTTCGCGGATTGGGCTCGGCTTGGCTTGGCGTTCTAACCGCGAACGGCCACAGGCAACGTGCCACGTGTAACGTTCAACGATTTCAACGGTTTCAACGTCTTTAACGATTTTAACGACTTCAACGTCGAAAGGCTCGATCATGAAAGTGACATTTATGGCTCGCGAGTTTCCCCCCCACGTCTACGGCGGCGCCGGAGTTCATCTGCGGGAACTGGCCCGCTGCCTGTCCGCCCTGATGGAGGTCGAGGTGCGCTGTTTCGGCGAACAGCGGGGGAAGCAGGGCACGGTGCGGGCTAAAGGCTATCAGCCCCTGAGCAAGCTCCACTGTTCGGCGCAGCCCAAGTTCGACTCCCTCCTCAACACCCTCTTCACCAACATCCTCATGCTCTGCGACGGGATCGACTCTGACGTGGTCCACACCCACACCTGGTACGGGCATCTGGCCGGGTTCTGGGCGAAGAAACTCTATAACATCCCCTTCGTCGCCACTTCCCACAGCCTGGAGCCCCTGCGCCCCTGGAAGGTCGACCAGCTGGCCGAGGCCTACTATGTCAGCGCCTGGATGGAAAAGGTGGGGCTGGAGAACGCCGACCGGGTGGTGGCGGTATCGAAGATGATGAAGGAGGACATCGTCAAGAATTTCGCGGTCGATCCGAACCGGGTGGAGGTCATCCACAACGGGATCGACCTGAAGACCTGGAAGCGCAAGCCCCTCACCCGGGAGCTCAAGGAGCGCTATGGGATCGCCGACGACTATGTCCTCTTCGTCGGCCGGCCCACCGCCCAGAAGGGGATGGAGTACCTGATCGACGCGGCCGACCGGATCCCGGTCCAGGTCGTGATGGAAGCGGTGGGGGCGGACACCCGGGAGTACGAGGACCGGATGAAGGAGAAGGTCAGGGGGAAGAAAAACATCGTCTGGATCCACGACAACCTGGGGGACGTGAAGAACGCGGAGCTCTATTCCGGCGCGCGGGTCTTCATCTGCCCGTCGGTCTACGAGCCCTTCGGGATCATCAACCTGGAGGCGATGGCCTGCGAGACCCCGGTGGTGGCGAGCGCGGTGGGGGGGATACTGGAGGTGGTGGTACAGGACAAAACCGGCCTCCTGGTCAAGCCCGGCCGCTCCGACGAGATCGCCCGCGCGGTCAACGCGATGCTCCGCTCTCCCGAACGGGCGCGCGCGCTGGGGCGGCAAGGCCGGAAAAGGGTGGAGGACCACTTCAGCTGGGAATCGATCGCGGAAAAGACCAAGGCGATGTACGAGAAGCTGTGCCGATCCCAAAAGGGAAACCGGGGGGCGAAGGGAGCGGGGACCGCGAAATAAAGTCGAAGGGTAAGGGTTAGGCAGTGGGTCTGGGAGATGGGTAAGGTTAATGGTGACGGCTTGTCTGACGGGCCACACCTAACCCTGGCCCATTGACCAGACCCACTTCCTGACCTCAACCCATCAACCAGTCGGTTATTTCTGCTGTCCCTCCCACCACTGGCGCCAGAGGTGGGCGTACTTCCTGATCCAATCTTCGATTACGGCCTTGCCGAGATCGTGACCGGCCTTCTCCGATTCGATCCACTTGTGCTTCAGGATTTCCTGCACCTGCGCCTGGAAGGCCTTGCGCATGTACTCTTCCCTCCAGGCGGCGGAACATTCCGGCATCCAGGACTCCAGCACCTTTTTCAGGGATACCGGGCGGCCGAGCTCCCGGGAGAGTTTCTCCCGGTATTGCTCGATCGCCTTCCACTCCGCCTGGCAGAAGGCGCTGGAGCCGTTGCCATTCCCGGCGTTGTTTCGTCCCTGGTCGCTCATAGCCAAGACAAAGTCTGACAGATCATACTTGCAAATGATAGCCCAGGGCCGTCCCGGCCCGCAATTAAAATTAACCGCATGAGCTTTGATCCCGGAGAACTCTGCCTCTTCGGTTTCGAAGGGGACGTTCCCTCGCTCGATCTGGAACGCCGGATTCTGAGGGACCGGATCGGGGGCGTGATCCTGTTCGGACGCAACATCCGCGATCGGGAGGGGACGCGGCGGCTCTGCCGTTCGCTTCAGGAGATGCGCTCGTCCGTCTCCGCATTGCCTCTCCTGATCGCCGTCGACCAGGAGGGCGGACCGGTCGCCCGCCTGCGCGACGGGTTCACCCGCTTCCCCGGGAACCTGGCCCTGGGACGGGGCGGTGACGAGGAGAGCGCCTACCGCCAGGGGTCGGTCACGGGGCGGGAGCTCCGCGAGGTCGGGATCAACCTGAATCTCGCCCCGGTCCTCGATCTCCGGCGCCCGGAAGGGACGCCCGGTCCGGGCCTGCGCTCCCTGGGCGACGACCCCGGGAAGACGGCCGCGCTGGGACTCGCCCTGATCCGGGGGATGGAGGACGCGGGGGTGGCGGCGACGGCCAAGCATTTTCCGGGCAAGGGACGGGCCGCGGTCGACTCCCATCTCGACTTTCCCGTGATCGGCGCTTCCGCCGAGGACCTCCGCGCGAACGATCTCCTCCCCTTCGCCGCGGCCTGTTCCTCTCCGGTGTCGGCGGTCATGACCTCCCATGCGGCCTATCCCGCTCTCGACCCGACCGGGGGACCGGCGACACTTTCCCGTCCTCTCCTCGGCGGATTGCTCCGCTCCGCCTGGGGCTACCGGGGAGCGGTGATCACCGACGATCTGGGGATGGGAGCGATCCGGAAACAGATGTCGGTCAGCGAGGCCGCCGTCCGGGCGGTCCGGGCCGGCGCCGATCTCATCCTGGTCTGCCATGAGCCCGGAGAAAGAGACGAGGCCTTCGCCGCTCTCGCCCGGTCCCGTGCGACCGGGGAGTTGGCGGCCCGCGGAGAGGAGAGCGCCGGACGGATCCGCGCCCTCCGGGAAAGAATCCTCCGTCCGCCTTCTCCGCGCGGTCCCGGCGCGGAGAACGGAGCGCTGCTCTCGGCCGCGATCGCCCGCCGGGCAGTCGCCGTGCTCCGCGATCCGCGGGGGATGATCCCTCTTCCATCCGTCCGCCCGCTCGCCCTGATCTGGTTCAATCCCGAACCGGCCGTCGCGGCGGAGGATCCCAGCCGTTCGCCGGATCTGGCTTCGTGCCTGGCGGCGCGCGGCTCCCGGGTCCGCGCCATCCGCCTGGACGACGATCTGGGGCCGGAGGCGGGGAAGGGGATCCTCGATTCCCTCGGCCGCGACGAGATCGTGCTGGCGGCGAGCGCGGACGCCTGGCGTCGTCCCGGCCAGGCCGCCTTCCTGCGCTCTCTCTTCTCCCGCCGCCCGGACTCCCTCCTGATCCCCCTGAGGGATCCCCGCGACGCCGGCCTTTTCCCGGAGACGGCGGCGATCACCGCCCACGGTTTCGCGCCCTCCTCGCTCGACGCCCTGGCCGACGCGCTCACGGGAAAATAGGCTGGGACAATATGGACATGAAGAAACAAGGAAGAATCCACTTCGCGGGAGTCGCCGGTTCGGGCATGAGCGCCCTGGCCCAGCTCCTGGCCTGGGAGGGGAGAGCGGTCAGCGGCTCCGACCGTTCCTTTGATCGGGGGGGAAACCCGTCCGCCCGCGCCGCCCTGGAGGAAGCGGGCGTCGTCCTCTTCCCTCAGGACGGATCGGGAGCGGCGGGCGCGGCGGAAGTGGTCGCCTCCGCGGCCGTGGAGGCGGACGTTCCCGACCTGATCCGGGCCCGCGCCCTCAAAATTCCCCTGAAGCCGCGCTGGGAGATCCTGGCCGGTCTGGCCAACCGGAGGCGGTCGCTGGCCGTCGCCGGGACCAACGGCAAGTCCACCACCGCCGCCCTCCTGGCTTGGATCCTCCTTAAAAACGGGTTCGACCCCTCGCTGGCACTGGGGGCTTCGCTCCGCAGCGGGGTTTCCGGCCTGGGGAACGCCCGCCGCGGCCAGACGGACTGGTTGGTCTTCGAGGCGGACGAGAGCGACGGCGGGCTCGTCCGTTACCGTCCGGAGCTGGGCGTGATCACGAACATCAGCCTCGATCATTTCGATCTGCCGCGCCTCCACGGGATCTTCTCGTCCTTCGCCGGCAACTGCCGTCGTTTCCTGGTCCGCAACGCCGACTGCCCGATCAGCCGAAAGGCGATCCCGGCGCGGAGCGGCCAGTTCTCGTTTTCCCTGTGCGGAGCGGGCGATTTCCAGGCCGAGAGCCTGGTTCTCGATTCCGCCGGCTCCCGCTTCCGTCTCCGGGGGGCCGATTTCGTCCTCCCCCTCCCGGGGGCGCACAACGCCGCCAACGCCCTGGCGGCGGCCGCCGCCGCCGCGGTCCTCGGCCTGGAACCCGCCCGGAGCGCCGCCGCCCTCCGGGATTTCCCCGGTCTCCGCCGCCGTCTGGAGACGGTTTACGACTCCTCCGTCCTCGTCCTCGATGATTTCGCGCACAATCCCGCCAAGGTGCGCTCCTCGCTCGCCGCCGCCCGTCTCCGAGGGAAGAGGCTGATCGCCCTCTATCAGCCCCATGGTTTCGGCCCCCTCCGTCTCACGCTGGGCGAGCTGGCCGCAGCCTTCGTCTCCGGCCTCGGCCCCGGCGGACGGCTCTGCCTTCTCCCGGTTCACTATGCCGGGGGCACCGCCCGACGGGACGTGTCTTCGGCCGACCTGGCCGCCGAGGTCTCCCGGAGAGGGGGCGATGCGTCTTTGACCGACCGGGAGGAGGCGGTCTTCCGCCTGGCGGCGGACGCCCGGGAGGGGGACGTGATCCTGGTCATGGGCGCGCGGGACGAGACGCTGAGCGAGCTGGCCAGGGGGATCGGAGAGGCGGTAAAAAACAAAGGTTACTAGCGGTTACGTCCGTGTAACGTGAAACGTGTAACGTGCAACGGTCACCGTGGTTCACCGTCGCTTCGTTGCACGTGACACGCTGCGCTCGACACGGTATACTTTTCCCCCATGTTCCTCTTTCGCCGGAAAAAGAACCTCCCCCCCCAGATCAAGAAGGGGCCGATCACCACCGGCCTGTGGACGAAGTGCCGGCGCTGCGGGGAGGTCGTATACAAGAAGACGCTGGAGAGGTCCTTCAAGGTCTGCCCCCACTGCCAGTATCATTTCCCCCTCTCCGCCCGCGAGCGGATCGACATGCTGGTGGACGCCGGGTCCTTCCAGGAGATCGCCCGCGAGCTCATCCCCCTCGATCCCCTGTCCTTCCTCGTCCCCGTCCCCTATCGGGAGAAGCTTCTCGAAAACCAGAAAAAGACCGGTCTCTCCGACGCTATCATCTGCGGCCGGGCGGGGATCGCGGGCGTCCGGGTCGCCCTGGCCGCGACCGACTGCCGTTTCCTGATGGGATCGATGGGATCGGTGGTGGGAGAGAAGATCGCCCGCACCTGCGATCTCGCCCTCGCGGAGAAATGCCCTGTGGTCACCGTCTCGGGCTCGGGCGGGGGCGCCCGCATGTACGAGGGGTGCCTGTCGCTGATGCAGATGGCCAAGACCAGCGGAGCGATCGCCCGCCTCAACCAGGCCGGCCTTCTCTACATCTCGGTTCTCACCGACCCCACCATGGCGGGTGTGCTCGCCAGCTTCGCCTCCCTGGGTGACATTCTCATCGCCGAGCCGGGCGCCCTGATCGGCTTCGCCGGCCCGCGGGTGATCCGGGAGACCATCCGCCAGGATCTTCCCCCCGACTTCCAGCGCTCCGAGTTCCTTCTCCAGCACGGACTGATCGACATGATCGTGGCCAGGAAGGAGCTGAGGAAGGTGTTGTCCGGCCTGATCAAGTTCTTCTCCCCCGGTTCTCCCGCCGGCGGCGGGGGTACCGGGGCAAACAGGGAGTAATGGGGTAGTGGAGTACTCCAATACCCCATCACTCCTTTCTTCTTCGATGCACTATCGCTCTTCCCTCGCTTACCTCTCCTCACTCGAGCTTTTCGGCATAAAGCTCGGGCTCGCGAGCATCCGCCGCCTCCTCGAGCTCAGCGGCCACCCGGAGCGCGGCCTGGTTTTCTATCACGTGGCGGGGACCAACGGGAAGGGATCGACCGCGGCCTTCCTCCAGGCTCTCCTCATGACCGATCATCGCCGGGTGGGCCTGTATACCTCGCCCCATCTCATCGACTTCCGGGAACGGATCCGGATCAACCGGACGCCGATCACCCGCCGGGAGGTGGCCGAGGGGATCGGACGCCTGCGCCCTCTGATCCGGCTCACGGCGAATACGCCGGGCTGCTCTCACCCCACTTATTTTGAAGCGGTCACCGCCCTGGCCTGCCGCTATTTCCATGATCGGGGGGCGGACGCGGTGGTCTGGGAAACCGGTCTGGGGGGGAGGCTCGACGCCACCAACGCCGTCGTCCCCGCGGTTTCGGTCATCACCGACATCGCCCGGGAGCATACCCGCTATCTCGGGACCACGCTGGCCCGGATCGCCCGGGAGAAGGCGGGGATCGTCAAGCCCTCCGTCCCCCTGGTCTCCTCCGTCCGCTCCCGCTGCGCCCGGAGAGTCATCCGGAAGATCTGCCGGTCGCGCCGCGCGCCCCTGATCGAAGTTCCGTCGCGCTATGCGGTTTCCCGTCGGGAAGCGAAGGGAGCAGGCGCCCTTCTCGATATCAGCAGTCCCCGTCGCCGCTATTCCGGGCTGCCCCTGGTTCTTTTCGGCGCCCATCAGGAAGACAACCTGCGGACCGCTCTCGCCGCCTGGGAAACGGGCGATCCGTCCGCGGCGCGCGTTCCCCTGGGGCGGATTCGCCGGGCCCTGCGCGGGGTTTCCTGGCCGGGGAGGTTTGAAGTCATCCCGTCCCGCCGGCTGATCCTGGACGGCGCCCACAATCCCTCCGCCGCCCGCGCCCTCTCCCGGGCGCTGGCCGATTTCCTCGGCCCGTCGCCGCTTCTCCTGATCCTGGGCGTTCTCTCGGACAAAGACGCTCCCGGCATTGCCCGGTTCCTGATCCCCCTCGCCCGGGAGGTCGTGGTCGTCCCCCCGCCCACGCCCCGGGCTCTCTCGCCCGATCTCCTCGCCGTCGTCTGCCGGCGCGCCGGCGTTGATCGGCCGCTCCCGGTGCGGACGGCGAAAGACCTTGAGGAGGCTTTGCGTTGTTGCTACCATGCGCTCTCCCGCCACCCCGAGTCATGGATCTGCGTGACCGGTTCCCTGTATCTGGTCGGAGAAGCGAAGCGGATACTACGGAGAAGACGTTAAAACCGTTGAAGACGTTGAAATCGTTACACGTGACACGTTGCCCGTGGCCGTTCGCGGTTAGAACGCCAAGCCAAGCCGAGCCCAATCCGCGAAATCCGTGTAATCCGCGGTTTCTTTTTAGCCCAGCCGAGCCCATTCGTGAAAATTCCCGTCCTCGCCATCGTCAACGCCGTTCTCGCCCGCCCGGGCCGAACCTCCTCGCCGGGCAGTCTCCTCATCCGGGGAGGCAAAATCGAGCGCGTTTTCGGCGTCCGCCACCCCGACCTCCCTCCCGCCGCCGTCCTGGACGCCCGCGGCCGCCGGTTGACGCCGGGCCTCATCGACCTTCACGTCCACGGGGGAGGGGGGAGACACTTCGAAGCGGGCGAGGAGGACGGCTGGGAAGCGATTCTCGCCGCGCACGCCCGTTTCGGAACCACCGCGATCCTGCCCACGATCGCCGCTTCCTCGCCGGAGTCCATCATCGAGGTCATCCGGACGCTGAAAAAGACCATGTCCCGCCGGACCGCAGGCGCGCGAGTCCTCGGTCTGAACCTGGAGGGCCCGTTCCTGTCCATCGGCAGAAGGGGGGCCCAGCCGCTCCGCTACCTCCGTCCGCCGCGCCTCGCCGACCTGGAGAAGATGCTTTCCCACGCCGACGGGATGGTCCGGATCATGACGCTGGCGCCCGAGCTCGACGCCGGTTTCCGGATCATCGCCGCTCTGAAGCGGGCGGGTGTGATCGCCGCGATCGGCCACACCGAGGCCGACTACGAGACCGCGCGAAGGGCGTTCCGGGCCGGCGTGAGCTACGCGACGCATCTTTTCAACGGCTATCCGCCCCTGCACCATCGCCGTCCCGGGGCGCTGCTGGCGGCGCTGGAAGCGGAGGAGGTCGACTGCGAGATCATCGCCGACGGCGTTCACGTGGCCCCGGCCATGGTCAAGCTCCTCGCCCGTCTCAAGCCCTTCGAACGGATCGTGGCCGTCACCGACTCCAACGACGCCCTGGGCGGCCGCCTTCGCCGCTTCCGGATGCTCGGCCGGGCGGTCCAGGTCCGGGCCGGGGCGGCTCGCCTGGACGACGATACGCTGGTCGGGTCGGTGCTCCCCCTGGGCCGGGCGATCCGGAAACTGGCCCGCTTTGTTGAAAAAGACTTTCCGCGCGCGCTCGCCGCCGCCACTCTCAATCCCGCCCGGATCCTGGGACTCTCCGGACGGATGGGGGACCTCAAACGGGGGATGAACGCCGATCTCGCGATCTGGGAGAAAAGCGGAGCGGTCTGGAAAACTCTGGTCGGAGGGGAGATCGTCCATGAGCAGTGACGAAGGGCCTCTCTCCGTGGCTCTGGCCGCCAGCGAGATCGTCCCTCTGGCCAAGACCGGGGGGCTGGCCGACGTGACCGGGGGACTGGCTCGGGCCCTGGCCCGCCGCGGCCACCAGGTCGCCCTGATCCATCCGCTCTACGACGTGGTCACGCTGAACTGCCGCCGCCGGGGGATCGAGCTCGTCCCCGACAAGGAGGAGTTCGAAGTCCGTGTCGGCGACAGCGCCGACCGCGGCCGGATCTGGACGGCGCGGATCGCGCCCTCGGTCACCGCCTACTGCGTGGGGAGCGCTCGCTTCTTCGCCGGGCGTCCGGGGATCTACGGCGAGGGCGGGCGGGATTACCCCGACAACCCCGAGCGTTTCGTTTTTTTCAGCGAAGCGGTCCTGGCCGTTCTCCGCCGGCGGGGACGGCGGGTCCAGGTCATCCACTGCCATGACTGGCAGACCGGTTTCGTCCCCGCCTACCTGCGCTTCCGGGGCGGAGAGGACCCCTTCTTCTCCCGCACCGCCAGCGTCTTCACCATCCACAACCTGTCCTTTCAGGGGCTTTTCCCCGCCGCCCGGATGTCCATCTGCAACCTGCCCTGGGGGGCTTACAACTCCGAGGGGATCGAGTTCTACGGCCAGGTCAACCCGATGAAGGCCGGCCTGGTCTATTCCTCGATGCTCACCACGGTCAGCGCCAAGTACGGCCGGGAGATCATGACCGAGGAGATGGGTTGCGGACTGGAGGGGGTGCTCAAGAAGCGGAAGAAGGATCTTGTTCCCATCATCAACGGCGCGGACTACGGCGAGTGGGATCCGGAGCGCGATCGCGCCCTGCCCGCCCGCTTCGGCCGCCGTGATCTCTCCGGCAAGGCCGTCTGCCGCGAAAAGCTTCTGCGGGAGACCGGTCTCCAGGCCGGACCGTCCTCTCCCCTGGTCGGGATGGTCTCCCGCCTCACCTCCCAGAAGGGGTTCGACCTCTTTCTCCAGGCCGCTCCCCGCCTGCTCGAGCGGGAGTGCGTTTTTATCGTTCTGGGCCAGGGGGAGGAGGGGCTGCAGCGGGAGCTCAAGGAGCTGGAGCGCGCCTTCCCCCGAAGGGTCCGGGTGATCATCGGGTTCGATGAAGCTTTAGCCCACCGGATCATCGCCGGTTCCGATTTCTCTCTTCTGCCCTCCCGCTTCGAGCCGGCCGGGCTCACCCAGGTCTACAGCCTCCGCTACGGGACCATCCCGATCGTGCGGGCGACCGGCGGCCTCGACGACACCATCGAGGAGTTCGATCCGCGCGAGCGGACCGGCAACGGATTCAAGTTCACCGCCGCCACCCCCGCGGCCCTCTCCGCCGCGGTGCTCTCCGCCTTCAGCCACTTCCGCGTCTCCCCGCGCTGGGAGCGTTTGCGCGTCAACGCCCTGGCCGCCGATTTTTCCTGGGACCGGCCGGCGGAGCGCTACGAGGAAGTCTACCGATCGGCTCTGAAACGCCTATGAACACCTACGTCTGCCTCCACGGCCATTTTTACCAGCCGCCCCGGGAGAACCCCTGGCTGGACGAGATCGAGCTTCAGGAATCGGCCCATCCCTACCACGACTGGAACGAGCGGATCACCGCCGAGTGCTACGCCCCCAACACCGCCGCCCGGATCCTCGACGCCGAGAAGCGGATCGCCGAGATCGTCAACAACTTCCGCTCGATGAGCTTCAACGTGGGGCCCACCCTTCTCTCCTGGCTGGAGAGGAAGGCGCCCGATGTCTATCGGGCGATCCTCAAGGCCGATCGCCTGAGCCGGGAGAGGTTTTCCGGGCATGGGGCGGCCATCGCCCAGGTTTACAACCACCTCATCATGCCCCTGGCCAACTCCCGGGACAAGCGGACCCAGATCATCTGGGGGGCGGCGGACTTCCGGAGGCGTTTCGGCCGCCGTCCGGAGGGGATGTGGCTGGCGGAAACCGCGGTCGATCTGGAGACTCTGGAGATTCTGGCCGAGGAGGGCATCCTCTTCACCATCCTCGCCCCCGGCCAGGCCGCCCGGATCCGCCGGATCGGGGAGACGAAATGGCGGGATGTCACGTCCGAGGCGGTCGACCCCGGACGGCCCTATCTCTGCTCCCTTCCCTCGGGACGGACGATCTCCCTCTTCTTCTTCAACGGTCCGATCTCCCGGGAGATTGCCTTCGGCAATCTCCTCAACAACGGAGAAAACCTCGCCCTGCGCCTGGCCGGGTCCTTCTCCTCCGATCCCCAGGAGCCCCAGATCACCCACGCGGCCACCGACGGGGAGACCTTCGGCCACCACAAGCGCTTCGGGGACATGGCCCTGGCCTACTGCCTGAAATCCCTGGAGGAGCGCTCGCTCGCCCGGCTGACCGTCTACGGAGAGTACCTGGGGCGCTTTCCCCCTTCCTGGGAAGCGGAGATCATCGAAAACACCTCCTGGTCCTGCGCCCACGGCATCGGGCGCTGGAAGGAGGACTGCGGATGTCGGACCGGGGGAGGGGAGGGATGGCGGCAGGCCTGGCGGGGGCCGCTCCGGGAGGCGATGGACTGGCTCCGCGATGAGCTCGCTCCGTTCTATCGGCGGGAAATGTCCCGGCTGGTCCGCGATCCCTGGGAGGCTCGGGACGACTACATCTCGGTGATTTCCGACCGGTCCTCCTCCGCCCGGGAAGCTTTTCTCTCCCGCTCAAGCTCCCGACCGCTTTCCCCCGCGGAGTCGACGCGGGCTCTGCAGCTTCTGGAGATGCAGCGCCACGCTCTGCTCATGTACACCTCCTGCGGCTGGTTCTTCAACGACATCTCCGGGATCGAGACGGTCCAGGTGATGGCCTTCGCCGCCCGGGCCATCCAGCTGGCCCGCGCGGCGGGAGGGAAGGATCTCGAAGATGGATACCTCGCCCGCCTGAAGAAGGCGCCCGGCAACCTCCCTGAATACCGGGATGGGGCGAAGGTGTACGAGAAACTGGTCCGCCCGTCCGTGGTGGATCTCCAACGGGTCGGCGCCCATTACGCCATCTCCTCGGTCTTCCACGAGTATCCTTCTCCGGCGTCGATCTTCTCCTACTCCGTGCGTCGGGAGAAATTCGAGATCCGGGAGTCCGGCCGCCATCGTCTCGCGCTGGGTCAGGCGGTTGTCCGCTCCGAAATCGACGGAGCCGAGGGCCGGGTCTGCTTCGCGGTCCTGCACCTGGGCGACCATCGCGTGATCGCGCGCGTGGCGGAGGACCTGGCGGATAAGGACTTCTCCGCGCTCTCCGACCGCCTGCGGGAGCCCTTCTCCGGCGGCCATCTTCCCGGGGTCATGTCCATCCTCGACTCCGCCTGCCCCGGAGAACACTACACGCTGAAGCATCTCTTCAAGGACGAGGGGAGGAGGATCCTGCAGACGATCCTCAACGAGACCATGGCCGAGATCGAGGATTCCTTCCGCCAGATCAGCCGTCGCCATCAGCCGATCATGCGCATCCTCCACGAAGCGTCCATTCCCGTCCCCCCGGCTCTGATAGACGTGATGGAGTTTGTCCTGGACAAGAAACTGCGCCAGGCCCTGAAGTCCGATCCGCTGAACGAGCCGGGGCTGCGCGCACTGGCGGAGGAGCGGCGGGAATGGTCTCTCTCCATCGACCGGGCGGGGCTCGGCTATATTCTCACCGACCGGATCAACGCCTGGATGGAGGAGCTCTCCCGGGATCCCTATGCGGCCGGGCCCGCCCGGGCGCTGATCTCGGCTCTTTCCCTGGCTGAAACCCTCTCCCTGAACGTGAACCTCTGGCAGGCGCAGAACGTCTACTTCTCCGTTTCCCGCTCCCTGAACGGGAAGGAGGAGAAGAAGCTCCCCGCCTCCCGGGCTAAAACCTGGAGCCGGGACTTCCGGGATCTGGGCGATTTTCTCCGGATCCGGCCGGTCGGACCAGTCTGACCGTTCCGAATGGTCGGACCGGTCCGACTCGTCCGACATTTGACACCCGGGCGCGTTCTGGCCTATACTCTTCGCGCAATAACCAAGGAGGTTTCGCCATGAAGAAGTGTCTGTGGCTTGTCTCCGCCGCGCTGGTTCTCGGCGCGGCGGCTCTCCCCGCCGTCGCCGTCTCGGCGCCCAAGCTGACCATCGCCGTCGGCCCCTTCGACAACAAGTCCGGCTGGAGCGGGTCCTGGGATATCGGCTGGGGGATGCAGGAGATGCTCGCCACCTCCCTGATCAACGCCGGGAAATTCACCGTGCTCGAGCGGCAGGCGCTGGATGAGGTTCTCAAGGAGCAGGACCTGGGCGCGAGCGGACGGACCGCGGAAGGCTCCGCCGCCGCCGTCGGCAAGCTCGGAAAGTCCCAGATCCTGATCGCCGGGGCGGTCACCGAGTTCGAGTACAGCAAGGGGGGAGAGGACGCGGGCATCTCGATCAAGGGCTTCAGCATCGGCGGGTCCCAGGAGCGGGCCCATGTCGCGCTGAACCTGCGCATCTTCGACACCACCACCGGCGAGGTTCTGGATTCCCTGCGCGTCGCCGGAGAGGCCTCCACCAAGGGCTTGAAGCTCGGCTACAGCAACTCCGATTTCGGGGGCGATCTCGGCGGTTTCCGCAAGACGCCGATGGGAGAGGCGACACAGAAGGCGATCGACGAGGCGGTGACCAAGATCGTCTCCCGCCTGCGGGACGTTCCCTGGCAGGGCAAGATCATCAAGGCCGACGCCGGCAAGATCTTCATCAACGCCGGGAGCGAGGCGGGCGTCGCCGGCGGGGCCGAGTTCGCGGTCTACCGGGCCGGAGAAGCCCTGACCGACCCCGACACGGGGATGTCGCTCGGCCAGGAGACCACCAAGGTCGGCAAAGTCAAGGTGACCGAGGTCAAGGACAAGTTTTCCATCGCCGCCCCGGCCGAAGGAACCGATTTCAAGCGGGGCGACCTGATCAAAGCCGAGTAACCACCAGTCTATAGGTAAGGGTAAAGAAGTGGGTTTGGGTTAGGGGTGAGGTAAATGGTGAAGCCTGTCTGCCGAGCCGAAACCTAACCCTAGCCCATTTACCAAACCCACTTCCTAACCCATACCCATCGACCGAGTTTATGATACGCTGGCTGATCAAACTGATCGTCTTCGTCGTCCTGGCGTCCCTGGTCTACGGCCTCTGGCTGATGTATCAGGAGAAGAAGCCGGAAGAGAGGCAGGAACTGCGCGCGGCGGTCATCCGCACCTTCCGCAGCGCCGGCCGGATCTCCGCCGCCGCGTTCATGAAAACGGTCGAGAAGGGGAAGGCCGTCATCCAGGATAAAAAGAAGACGGGGAAAACAGGGGAGACAAGGTAAACAGACCTTGTTTCCCCTGGTTCCTCTGAGTGCCCTGGCTTTTCCCTGGTTTCCCTTGTCCCCCTTCTTCCCCTTGTTTATTCTACCCCCATGAGCCCGTCATTCAGCCTGACCACCTTCGGCTGCCAGATGAACCGCCATGACTCCGAGCTGATCGCGGGCGCTCTGGCCGCCCGGGGCTGGCGGCGGGTCGGGGAGACGGAAGAGGCGGACGTCGTTCTGATCAACACCTGCTCGGTGCGCGACCACGCCGAGTCCCGCGTTCGCGGCCGCCTGAGTGAACTCGGGCGGGGGCGGCGCCACGGCCGCCGGCCGCTCATTGCCCTCCTCGGCTGCATGGCCCAGCTCCGCGGAGAGGAGATCATGGGGGAGTATCCCTGGCTGGACCTGGCCATGGGGTCCGGATCCTACGCCCGTCTCCTGGAGGCCCTCTCCTCTCTCCTCGCCTCTCCGGGTCGCCGCCGCGAGCGCGATTTTCTTCCGCCGGAAGAGTTCTGGGGGTGGGAGACCGAACGCGAGAGCGGCGTGACCGCCGGGGTCCCCGTGGCCGGCGGCTGCGGGCGCTTCTGCTCCTACTGTGTCGTCCCCGCCGCCCGGGGGAGAGAGGTCAGCCGTTCTCCCGAGGATGTCGTCGCGGAGGTGGAAAAACTCGCGGCGGGCGGCTGGCGCGAGGTCACCCTTCTCGGCCAGAACGTCAACTCCTACCGGGGGAGGGGGAGGGACGGCGCGGAGGTTTCTTTCCCCGCGCTCCTCCGACTGGTCGCCGGAACGTCCATCGCCCGGATCCGCTTTCTCACCTCCCATCCCGCCGATGCCGGGAGCGACCTGGCGGAAGCGATGGCTTCACTAACCGCGGTCTGCCCCTGTCTCCATCTCCCCGCTCAGTCCGGATCGAACCGGATCTTGAAACTGATGAACCGGGGCTATCGCCGGGAGGAGTATCTGGCGACGGTCGACCGCCTGCGGCGGGCGGTCCCCGCTTTGGCGATCTGGTCCGACTTCATCGCTGGCTTTCCGGGGGAAACCGGCGAGGACCACGCCGCTACGCTCGAACTCCTCCGCGGCGTCCGTTTCGACGGGATCTTCGCTTTCGCCTACTCGCCCCGGCCCGGCACGCCCGCCGCCGCCCGTCCCGACGACGTTTCCGACGACTTGAAGAACCGGCGTTTGCGGGAGATCCTGTCTCTCCAGAAAGGGATATCTCTCGCGAAGAACCGCGCCCTGATCGGGCGGGAGGTGGAGGTGCTGGTCGAGGGGACGAACCGGCGGAGGCGGGATCGCGGCGAGGGCCGGAACCGGGAGGGACGGATCGTCTTCTTCCCCGCCGAGGAGGGGTTGGCCGGAGAGCTGATCCGGGTCCGGGTGGAGGAGGCGACCGCCGCCAGCCTCTTCGGGAGGAGGATTTAGGGTTGAACCGATCTGGGATCTCGGATTGCGAATTTCGAATCCGGGATTTCAGATCTCAGATTTCAGATCTCAAATCCGGCCTCCCGTAGCCGGGATCTCAGATCTGAAATCTGAAATCTCAAATCCCGCCCGGATCGTCTATAATCTGCCCATGACCGAATCCACTCCCATGATGAAGCAGTACCGGGCGATCAAGGCGGCGGTGAAGGACGCCGTCCTCCTCTTCCGCCTGGGAGACTTCTACGAGATGTTCTTCGAGGACGCCCAGAAGGCCTCCCGGATACTCAAGATCACGCTCACCTCCCGCCAGACCGCCCCCATGTGCGGGATCCCCTATCACGCCGCCTCCAGCTACATCTCCCGCCTCCTCCAGGCCGGCTGCAAGGTCGCCGTCTGCGAGCAAACCGAGGACCCCAAGCAGGCCAAGGGGATCGTCCGTCGGGAGCTGATCCGGATCATCACGCCGGGCACCGCCGTGGAGGAGGAGCTTCTGACCGCTTCCCGGAACAATTATCTCGCGGCCGTCTGCCGCGCCGGCGCCGTCTTCGGCCTGGCCTGCCTCGACCTCTCCACCGGCGAGTTCTTCGCCTCCGAGTTCCCCGCCCGGGAAGATCTTCTTTCCGAGATCTCCCGGGTCCGTCCGAGCGAATGCCTCCTTCCCTCCTCCTGGACGTCCGCCGAAGACCGCGCCGCGCCGCCCCGGAGCGAAGGCACGGTCTTCACGTCCTGGGAGGACTGGCGCTTCGACTACGACGCCTGCTCCGCCGCCCTGAAGAAACAGCTGGCCGTCTCTTCGCTGGACGGCTTCGGCCTGAGGGGAATGATACCGGCGGTCTCCGCCGCCGGCGCCGTCATCCAGTACGCGGAGGAGAACCTGAAATCACCGCTCGGCCATGTCCTCTCCCTGCGGGTCTCCGATCCCTCCGACTCCCTGATCGTGGACGCGGCCAGCCAGCGCAACCTGGAGCTGGTGGAGCCGCTGCGGGGAGCCGACCGCTCCGCCACGCTGCTCGGCGTCCTCGACCGCACGCTCACCCCCCTGGGTTCCCGCGCCCTGCGCTCCTGGATCCTGCGCCCTCTTAAGAAACCGGAGGAGATCAACCGGAGGCTCGACCGGGTCGAGGCCCTGGCCGAGGACCGCGGGCTGCTCGGCGCCCTCCGGGAAGAACTGAAGGGGATTCGCGACCTGGAGCGGATCGTCGCCCGTTCGTCCTGCGGGACCACCCAGGCCCGGGAGCTGGCGGGGCTGCGGGATTCCCTGAAAAAGATCCCCCGTCTCCGCCGGCGCCTGGAGGAAGGAGCAATCCTCGTTTGGGATGATCTCCTGGCCCGTCTCGACCCCTGTTCGGAGATCGGCGAGCTTCTCGAACGGGCCCTCACCGACGAGCCTCCGCTCTCGATTCGGGAAGGGGGGATGATTCGCCAGGGCTATTCGTCCGATCTCGACAATCTCCGGACCATCGCCCGTGACGGGAAGGACTGGATCGCGAGCTACCAGGAGGCGGAGATCGCCCGCACCGGGATCAAGTCCCTCAAGGTCCGTTTCAACCGGGTCTTCGGCTATTACCTGGAGGTGTCCAAGCACAACCTGCATCTCGTTCCGGCCGACTACCGCCGGAAGCAGACGCTTGCCAACGCCGAGCGCTTCACCACCGACCCCCTCTCGGATTACGAAAGAAAGGTTCTGGGCGCGGAGGAGAAGGCCGCCGCTTTGGAGCATGACCTTTTCGAGGATCTGCGCCGGCGGGTGGCCGCCGCGGCGGACCGGATCCAGTCGACCGCCGCCGCCGTGGCCGCCCTCGACGGACTGGCGGCGCTGGCCGAGACGGCGGCTAAAAACGGTTATGTCCGCCCCCGGGTGGACGATTCGGCCGAGATCGAGATAAAGGACGGACGGCATCCGGTGGTGGAGACACTCCTCGAAGGGGAGAGATTCGTCGGGAACGACGTCCTCCTGGACGGCGAGGCCAACCGGATCCTGATCATCACCGGGCCCAACATGGCCGGAAAATCGACCTACATTCGCCAGGTCGCCCTGATCGTGCTCATGGCCCAGATGGGCTCCTTCGTCCCCGCCGCCTCCGCCCGGATCGGCGCGGCCGACCGGATCTTCACCCGGGTGGGCGCCTCCGACGACCTGGCCCGGGGGCAGTCCACCTTCATGGTGGAGATGCTGGAGACGGCCAACATCCTCCACCACGCCACCCCCCGTTCCCTGGTCGTTTTGGACGAGATCGGCCGCGGAACCTCGACCTTCGACGGGATCTCCATCGCCTGGGCGGTCGCCGAGTATCTGCACAATCAGCCCGGCCGCCAGGCGCGCACCCTCTTCGCCACCCATTACCATGAGCTGACCGAACTCGAGTTGACTCTGACCGGGGTCAAGAATTACAATGTCGCGGTGCGGGAGTGGAACGACCGGGTCATCTTCCTGCGCACGGTGGCCCGGGGCGGCACGGATAAGAGCTACGGGATCCAGGTCGCCCGTCTGGCCGGCCTGCCCCGGCCGGTTATTGAGAGGGCCAAGGTGATCCTGGAAGAGCTGGAAGCCGAGACGCTGGCCGCGGACGGTCTTCCCCGTTTCGCCCGCCCCCGGACCGCCGAGTCCCAGCAGCTCTTCCTCTTCCCGGCCGGAGCGACCCATCCCGTCCTGACCGAGATCAGGAACCTGAACCTCGATCACCTGACCCCGTTCGAGGCGATGCAGCGGCTCCAGGAGCTCAAGGACAAGGCGGAAGAATAATACGATATGAGCATCTGGAAACACATCCGGCCCCGTCTTCAGGAGATCCTGCGCCGCCCCAAGAACCTCAGCCGTCCGGTCCTGGAAAACATCCTGGTGGGGACGCTGATGGGGATCCTGGTGGGGGTCTTCCTTCGGGGCTATCTTTCCAAGCTCGGGAATCTCAATCTGGACTGGACGATCTTCGTCCTGATGGGCCTGCTGATCGGTATCTTCAGCGGGTTCGAGCGGGCGAAGAAGGAGGAGCTGGAGGTCTACGGAGTCCGGCTGAGCGAGGCGGTCGAGAAAAGCGAGAAGCAGCTGGTCAAGACCGAGGAGAGCTACAAGAACCTTTTCGAGCGCGCCAACGACATCATCTTCATGCTGGACGCGGAGAACCGCTTCACCGAGATGAACAGCAAGTTCCAGGAGATCCTGGGCTATCCGCGGGAGGAGTGGCAAGGGCGCTCCTTCTACGACATCATCACCTCCAACTTCCGCGACCAGGCCATCAAATACTACTGGGAAACCCTGAAGGGCGGGTCCACCCGTTTCGACCTGGACGCGGTCCATATCGACGGGCATGTGATCAACCTCTCGCTCGCCTCTTCTCCCGTCCGGGATTCCGAAGGGGAGATCGTGGGGGTGATGGGGATCGCCCGCGACATCTCCGAGCGGAAGAAGGTCGAGGAGCTCCAGAACAAGTTCATCGCCCACGTCTCCCACGAGCTCAGGACCCCCCTGACGGCGATGCGGGAGTTCGTCTCGCTCCTTCTCGATGAGATCCCGGGGGTGATGAACCCGGAGCAGAAACAGTATCTCAACCGGATCCAGTCGAACATCGACCGTCTGACCCGGATGATCGAAAACCTTCTCCTCCTCTCGGGACTGGAGGAGGAGAAGATCGTCCTGGACAAGAAGTTGATCGACATCGGGGAGATCATCCGCCAGGTGCGGGACGACTTCAAGGTGGGGGCGGCCAAAAAGACCATCCAGCTGGGGACGGCGGTCCCCGACAACCTGCCCCGGATCTACGCCGATCCGGACAAGACGATCCAGGTCCTGACCAACCTCGTCGGCAACGCCCTCAAATTCACCCGGGAAGGGGGCTGGATCAAGATCGGAGCCCAGGACAACGGCGCGGAGATCGAGGTCTGGGTCCAGGACAACGGGGTCGGCATCGCCTCCGACGACCAGGACAAGATATTCGACCGTTTCCAGCAGATCCGCCACGGCCACAAGTTCGGCCGCCAGGGCAGCGGACTGGGACTGGCCATCTCCCGCGAGATCGTCCGCCTGCACCGGGGCCGGATCTGGGTGGAGAGCCAGACCGGCCAGGGGAGCCGCTTCGTCTTCGTCCTGCCCAAGGCCCTCGCCCCCAAGGTGATGCTGGTGGACGACGATCCCGACCTGGTGGAGATGTTCAAGGATTTCCTCCAGCCCCACAACTACCGCATCGTCACCGCCTTCGACGGGGAGGAGGCGGTGGCCAAGGCGATCCAGGAGCTGCCCGATCTGATCATCCTCGACATCGTGATGCCCAAGATGAACGGTTACGAAGTGATCGGGCGCCTCAAGGAGAGCAAGCAGACCTGCGATATCCCCATCATCATCCTCACCGGCTACGGCCTGGACCAGGAGCGCCTGAACGCGCTCTCCTCCCGGGCGCTGCCCACTCTCTACAAGCCGGCCTCCATGAGCCAGTTCCTGCAGGCGGTGAGCGCGGTGCTGGAGAAAGCAGCCTAGTTAAAACAGCAAACGAAACTAAAGTAAGCAGTGATCAGTCACTGAACATTTCTTCCGCTTTCTTCGCATTTTGTGGGACCCCGACCTTCGGTCGGGGGATCCAGGATGGCCCGGATCGCGGCGGGGACGCCGCTCCCACAGGCAAGACTTGTCAGCCATTTCAAAAGGATCGGGAAAGGCGCCCTAAGGCAATGAGCGACGGTAAAAAGAAAATCCTGCTGGTCGACGACGAGGAGGATCTGGTCACGGCGCTGACCGCGCGCTTGGCCGCCTCCGGCTACGAGGTCCTGGTCGCCCGCGACGGCCTGGAGGCCCTGCAGAAGGCGCGCGCCCTCTTCCC
This sequence comes from uncultured bacterium, assembly GCA_964551475.1. GTDB lineage: Bacteria > Auribacterota > Erginobacteria > Erginobacterales > CAZKCI01 > CAZKCI01. The sequence goes on from CAZKCI010000001.1 coordinate 24,645, forward strand.
CGACCTGATCGTGCTCGACCTGATGCTGCCCAAGATGGACGGCTACAAGGTGGCCCGCCTGCTTAAATTCGACCAGCGCTACGCGAAGATCCCGATCCTCATGCTGACCGCGCGCGGCCAGGATATCGACCAGGAAGCGGGGAAGAAGGCGGGGGCCGACGATTACCTGGTCAAGCCCTTCGACAGCGTCTATCTGATGAAACGGATCCGGGAGCTGATCGCCGCCGCCGAGCCGGTCAAGAGGAGTTGAAGCCCGGGAAAATCCAGCCACGCAGGCATCCAGGCATGAAGAATCCTTAGTGTCTTCGTGCCTTGGTGGCAAAAGTGTTGTCGGTTCAGCGAGATCGTAGGAGGAACGCGCTATGTTCGAGGCGGATGAAGAAAAAATCCTCGGCGCCCTGAGGAAAAAAGGCCTGATCAACGAAGAGCAGGAGGAGAAGGCCCGCAAGTCCGGCAAGACCCCGCTCCACGAAGCTTTCGTCGAGATGAAGGCGCTGACCAAGGACCAGCTTTTCGAGACCATCGCGGAGGAGCTGGGAGTGGCCTACATCGACCTGGCCAATTATTCGATCCAGGCCGAAACGATCTCCCTGGTCCCCGAAGAAACGGCGCGCAAGTTCCTCTCCGTCCCGGTCTTCGTCATGGACAACACCCTGGGGGTGGCCATGGCCGACCCGCGCAACGTGGAGGCGATCGACCAGATCCGGATCAAGACCGGCCTCTTCGTGGAGCCCTATCTCTCCGCCGAGGAGGACATCCGCCGGGTTCTGGACCGCCAGTTCCAGAACCTGGGCACGGTTCAGGAGATGATCGAGGACCTCGAGGTCACCCGACTCAAGGACGAGGACGAGATCCTCCCCGAGCTCAAGGACCTGACCGACGAGGCGCCGATCACCAAGCTGGTCAACCTGATCTTTGCCCAGGCGGTCCGGGACCGGGCCAGCGACATCCACATCGAGCCGGACGAAAACGTCCTGCGCATCCGCTTCCGGATCGACGGGATGCTCTACGAGATTCCCTCGCCGCCCAAGCACCTGAAAGCCGCCATCACCTCCCGGATCAAGGTGATGAGCAACCTGAACATCGCCGAGACTCGCCGGCCGCAGGACGGCAACATCCGGATGCGGGTGGAGGGCCAGACCATCGACGTCCGCGTTTCGGTCGTTCCCACCGTCTTCGGGGAGAACGTGGTGCTGAGGATCCTTAATCCACAGGCGATCGCCATCGGCCTGGAACAGATCGGCTTCTCCGAATTAATGCTCGAAAAGTTTAACGAGGTCATCCATCGTCCGCACGGGGTTCTTCTCAACACCGGTCCCACCGGATCGGGCAAGACCACCACCCTCTACGCCGCCCTCCAGCTGGTCAACACCATCGACAAGAACATCATCACCGTGGAGGACCCGGTCGAGTATCGTTTGCGGCTGATCCGCCAGATCCCGGTGAACCCCCGGGCCGGCGTCACCTTCGCCAACGGTCTTCGGGCCATCCTCCGCCAGGATCCGGACATCATCATGGTCGGGGAAATCCGCGACGCCGAAACCGCCGATATCGCCATCCAGGCGGCCCTCACCGGCCACTTTGTCTTCTCCACTCTCCACACCAACGACGCCGTCGGCGCCATCCCCCGCCTGGTCCACATGGGGGTCGAGCCCTTCCTGGTCGCCGCCGCTCTGGAAGGGATCATGGCCCAGCGCCTGGTGCGCCGGCTCTGCCCCCGCTGCCGGGAGCCTTATTCGCCCTCCGACCTGATCCTGGAACAGCTCCAGCTGGATCTCCCCGCTTCGGCGCAGTTCTACCGCGGCCGGGGCTGCGATTACTGCCGGGGGACCGGCTACAAGGGGCGGGCCGGCGTCTTCGAGCTGGTCGATATGACGCCGGCCATCCGCACGCTCACCCTGGCCAAGGCCCAGGTCGACGAGATTCGGGCAACCGCCGGGAAAGAGGGAACCCGCTTCATGAAGGACGACGTTCTGGATAAGGTGCTGAACGGGACCACCACGATCGAGGAGATGGTCCGCGTCACCGGCGCCAAGGTGGACATCGGGAAGGAAGAGGAGAAGGAGCCCGGTCCGGAGGGAGCGGTCGAGCCCCCGGTTATCCCCTTGGGCGCCGAGGAGCAGGAGCCGGAGGCCTCGCTCGCGCCCAAGGACGTGGACGAGTACCAGGACAAGATCACGCATTGGTTGGCAAGAGGAGGGGGGCGCTAAAGCATATTTCATTTTTCATTTGGCAACTGTCATTTGTCAACGAGCTCGTCTTTTCCGCACCCGATCGGTTCGGACAGCGGCTGGAAACAGAACGTAAACAGTACATCGAAACAGATGCTCTCATTGTCCTTTGCTGTGGGAGCGGCGTCTGCCCCATCCCGAAATCTTCTTCGGGACCTGTCGCGATCCGTTTATAAATCCACGTAATCCGCGGCTTTCTTCGGCGTCGGCCGCTCGTAGGTGCCCTATGTACGAAAAATTCTGGGGACTGAAGGAAAAGCCTTTCAAGAACACACCCGACCCCAAGTTCCTCTGCACCTTTCCCCAATACGCCGACACGCTTATGAAGCTCACCTACGCGGTGAGGGAGAACATGGGCGCCGCCCTCCTCACCGGCGTCTACGGCTGCGGCAAGACCATGATCGCCCGCTCCCTCTTAGGCTCGCTGGCCAAGAACCGCTACAGCACCGCCTTTCTGCCCTATCCCCCCGCCTCGGGAGAAGAGTTCCTTCGCTCCCTGGTCCGGACGCTGAAATACGCCGATTTCCCGACGAAGAAGAACGAGCTCATGGAGGATGCCATGGTCGAATCCCTCCAGCGGCTGCTCGCCGACAACGAGAGGGAAGGGAAGGAGGCGGTGGTGGTCGTGGACGAGGCCCATACCATCGCTTCCGAAGAGGTTTTCGAGAAGATGCGGCTTCTCCTGAATTTCCAGACCGAGACCAAATTCCTCATCACCCTGGTCCTGGTGGGCCAGCCGGAGCTCGCGGGCAAAGTGGCCAACCTCCGCCAGTTCGAACAGCGGATCGCGGTCAAGTGCCACCTGGCCGCCTTGAGCGAGAAGGAGACCGCGGACTACATCGTCCATCGCCTGAAGATCGCCGGCCGGGAAGAGCCGGTCTTCACCGCCGCGGCCGTCGCGGAGATCTACCGGGCCTGCGGGGGCATCCCCCGGAGGATCAACCATGTCTGCGACCTCTGCCTGATGACCGGTTTCGCCCGGAAGAAGACCGAAATCGATCCGGATATTTTCCGGGAGTCGCAGTCGAGGTTCGGAGAGACGGTTGAACCCGCATCGGCCTGACGTGAAGGATTCCCTGCTCTTAGTCCATCAGAACCGGAAAGTTCTCGCCGCCTGGGAAGCGGCGGCGGCGGCGTGGTCCGTCAACTGCCGTTCGATCCGGGATCCCTTCGCCGCCCTGCAGATGCTTCAATTGGAGCCGTTTTTTGCCGTGGTCTGCCACTCCGGCCTCCCCCTCCTCTCCGGTCCCGAGCTCTGCCGCCGAATCCGCGACGCCGCGCCCTCCGCCCTTCTGGTCCTGGCGGCGGAGGAGGGGGGGAGGCCCCCGCCGGAGAACCGGGCCGGGGAGCGAACGGCGTGGGACATCGGCCCCGTTCTTCTCACTCCCGAGCGCTGGCCGGAGATCATGGGGCTGCTCCTTCTCGTCTCCGGGATTCTTCTCGATCCGGCCCGCGACGTCCGCGATTTTTTTTACCCTTCCCCGGGATACGATGAGATCGTCGGCCGCTCGGCTCGCCTCCGGGAGATCTTCTCCCTGATCGACAAGGTCCGCGACCAGGACATCACGGTTCTGATCCAGGGGGAGTCGGGCACGGGCAAAGAGCTGGCGGCACGGGCCATCCACCGGCGGTCGCGGCGGGCTTCCCAGCCGTTCATATCCGTCAACTGCGCCGCCCTGCCCGAGACCCTGCTCGAAAGCGAGCTCTTCGGACATGAGAAAGGCGCCTTCACCGGAGCCTCCACCCGGGTGATCGGCCGTTTCGAGCAGGCCGACCGGGGTTGTCTTTTCCTGGACGAGATCGGCGACATGTCTCCGGCCACCCAGGCCAAGATCCTGAGAGTGCTCGAGGGGCACGAATTTGAAAGGGTGGGGGGGAGGGAGAAGATCCGGGTCGACGTCCGGATCATCGCCGCCACCAATCGCGACCTGAAGGCTCGCGTGGCCGAAGGGAAATTCCGTCAGGACCTGTTCTATCGCCTGGAGGCTTTTCCGATCTCGCTGCCGCCTCTGCGGGATCGGCGGGAGGATATCCCCCTCCTCGCCGCGAACGTCCTCCGCCGCCCGGAGCGGCCGGTGCGCGGGATCACACTGGCGGCGGCCGAGCGCCTCCTCGGCTATCCCTGGCCGGGAAATGTCCGGGAGCTGGAAAATGTCGTCAGCCGGGCGGCCATCCTTTCCGAAGGAGGGCTGATCGGCGTTTCGGAGATCCACGTGGGGGCTTTTCCGCCGCCGCCGCCGGCCCGTCCGGAAGCGGTTCCGGCGCCGCCCGCCGCCCCGGCTGAGCCGGAGAGGGTCCGGACGCTCCGGGAAGCGGAGGAAGAGACGATCCGCGCCGCCCTCCAGTCCTGCTCGATGAACGTCAGCCGGGCGGCCAAGGAGCTGGGGATTTCCCGGGCCACTCTTTACAACAAGGCGAAGGAGTACGGGATAGCGCTCTCGCGCTGACGGCAGGGTGGAGGATAGAGGGTGGGGGATAGAGGGTGGGGTGTCCATGGCGTCCATTTCGTCCATATCGTCCATTTCGTCCATAAAGTCCATGATTGTGGTATTCTTTCAGGCGCCAGAGCGATTAGGGGCTCCATAACCTCTCGAGTAAACCATGGGAAATTTCCGTTACAAGGCCCGCAGCGACGCGGGCAAGATCCTCTCCGGGGCGATCGAGGCCCCCTCCGAACAGGCCGTCATCCGCCATCTCGAGGAGATGGGCTACACCCCGATCTCGGTCCGGGCGGAGAAGGGCGCCGCCAAGAAGGAAGGGGGCCTTTTTCAGCGTTTCGAAAAGGTCAAGGGCAAGGATCTGGTGATGATGACCCGCCAGATGCACTCCCTGATCCGGGCCGGGATCCCGATCTTGACCGCGCTCAAGATCCTGGAGCAGCAGAGCGAGTCCCCGCCCCTGACCAAGGTCCTCTCCCAGGTCCAGGAGGAGATCTCGGGGGGGTCGAGTTTCTCCGACGCCCTGCGGAAATTTCCCAAGGTTTTCAGCGATCTCTATATCAACACCGTGCTGGCCGGGGAAACCGGCGGCGCCCTCCCCGAAGTCCTGGACCGCCTCGCCAATCTCCTGGAGTCGGAGCAGGAGACGCGCAACGCCGTCAAGTCCGCGGTGCGCTACCCCATGATCGCGATCATCGTCATGATCATCGCCTTTTTCGTCATGACCACCATGGTCATCCCCAAGTTCATCGGCATCTTCAAACAGGTCAAGATGGACCTGCCTCTTCCCACCCGGATCCTGATCGGGATGAGCAACCTAGTGAACAACTATTACTACATTGTTTTCCCCAGCATAGCGGCGGGGATCTACGCCTGCATGCGTTTCGCCAAGACCAAGTACGGCCATTACCAGATGGACAAGCTCAAGCTCCGGCTCCCCATCTTCGGCTCCCTCTTCATAAAGCTGGCGATGTTCCGGTTTTCCAAGATGCTGGCCACGCTGGAGCGGAGCGGCGTGCCGATCCTGAAGATCATCGAGATCGTCTCCCTGACCGTGGGAAACGAAATCATCGGCGAGGAGCTCAAGGATTTGCGCGAAGCGGTCAAAGACGGCAAGGGGATAGCGTCGGTGCTGATGAAAAAGCCGATTTTCCCTCCGATGGTCAGCAACATGCTGGCGGTCGGGGAGGAGACGGGAAGGCTCGACGAGATGGCCGAGGCGATCGCGTATTACTATGACCAGGAAATCAAGTATATGGTGGCCACGCTGACCGACCTCATCGAACCGCTCCTCACCGTTTTTATCGCCGCCGGAGTCCTCCTCTTTGCCCTGGCCATCTTCCTGCCGATGTGGAACCTGATCGATCTCACCAAGAGGTAGATTTCAGCCGCCGAGCGGACAATATTTAGACACCGCCCAGATATTGGTCGGTAAAAGTGTATAAATGTTAGACTCGCCAAGGAATATTGGACTGGGATCCATCTGAAATACACAATCGGCGAATCTGCAACTAGTTGTGAATCAGGTTGTTGGGAATATTCTTTGCCGTTGGTGGTGCTTGGCACGGCAATTGCTTTATATATTTGCCAAAGGAGGTGGAGAATATGAAAGGATTTACGTTGATCGAGCTTATCATCGTCATCGTGATCATCGGCATTCTGGCCGCGATCGCCATTCCGAAGTACATCGACCTCACGGATGCGGCGAACAAGGCTGCCCGGGATGGAAATGCGGGGGCGGTCAAGGCGGCAGTGACCATCGGGTATGCGGAATCCGTGACCAGCGGCGCTAACCCGCCGGTATATCCGGCGCTGGCCGGTGCCATGTTCGCCGATGGCGTCGTTCCCGATACCGCGACCGGCGACTATACTTGGGAGTACACCCAGGCCACGGGAGCTGTCACCACGAACTAAAGTACCCTGCGTGTAGCGCAAAAATCCCGCCCTCTTCGGAGGGCGGGATTTTTCTTTATCATTGCCGGCCGGGGCGGCCGGCAATGATTCACTCCTCCGCCCAGGCCGGAGGTGAGGCCTGTTTATCGGAACGGATCCGTCGGATCAGACCGATCCGTCGGATTAGGCTGGCCAGGGCCTGCCGCGTCGCATCCGGGTATCATTAGCCGTTTCGGAGAGCTATAATCGGCCCGATGAAGAAGGTCCTCTCCCATCTCGGCGTGATCGTCTTCCTCGCGGCGCTCGTCTACCTCAACAGCTTTCAGGCCGACTTTCATCTCGACGATTTCCCCCACATAGTCGATAACCAGCGGATCAAGCAGGCGGGGGATCTGGGGGCGATCTGGGGCCACTGGCCGAGCCGCTTCGTCTGCTTCTACACCTTTGCCCTGAACTACGCCGCGGGAAGACTGAAGCCGGAAGGCTATCACGCCGTCAACCTCCTGATCCATCTCCTCTCCGCCGTTTTCGCCTATTTCCTGGTCCTCCATCTCCCCCGCCGGGAGGAATCCTCCGGGCGCATCGACATCCGGGAGGTCGCCTTCTGGGCCGCCCTCCTCTTTGCCGTCCACCCCGTCCAGACCCAGTCGGTCACCTATATTGTCCAGAGGTGCGCATCACTGGCGGGGTGTCTTTCTTTCCTGGCGCTCCTCTGCTACTTCCGCTCCCGGGGGATGATCGGGCGGGGGGCGCGTTTCTGGTCCGCCGCCCATGTTTTGCCCTACGCCGGCGGCCTGATCGCCGGCGTCCTCGCCATGGGATCGAAGGAGTCGGCCGTTGCCGTCCCGCTCCTCATTGCCGCCTGGGAGATTCTCTCCCGAGGCCTGAGGGGGATGTTCAAACTGGATGCGATCAGGCAGATGGCCCCCTACCTGGCGCTTATTTTGGTCGTCCCGGTGCTGACACTGATCACCGCCCGCGCCGAACGGGCCGAGACATCGTTCTATTACCGCCTCAACCGGGGTTTCGCCATACCGCGCTTCAACCTGATCGCCCAGGACCAGGTCCTGGCTTCCCGGGGGGAGTATCTCTGCACGCAGATCAACGTGGTCCGGACCTACCTCCGCCTCTGCTTTTTCCCGTTCCGGCAGACCATCTATCACGACATCCCCGTGGCCCGTTCCGTCCTGGAAATCCCCACCGCCCTCTCCGCGGCCCTCGTTCTTTCTCTTGTAGTCGTTGGCTTTCGCGCCCGTCGCCGAACGCTGATCGCCGGGTCCGTCGCCTGGTTCTTTCTCTCGCTCATCCCCACCTCTTCCGTGATGGTCATCTGGCCATTCTTGAGCGAGCACCATCTCTACCTGCCTCTCTTCGGCTGGTCCCTGGCCATGGCCGTCGGCCTGGAAAGGATATGCCGGCATCGCCCGTCCCGTCGCGCATTGGCCTGGTCGATCGCGATCTCCTTGGCCGCACTGACGATCTACCGGAACGAGATCTGGAGAAACGCGGACCGGCTCTGGACCGACGCCTGGAAAAAGTATCCGGACTGCGCGGCCGTCAACAACAGCCTGAGCGGGGCGCTGATCTCCCGGGACGCCCGGGCGGCAGCGACAGCGGCCCGCCGGGCGATGGAACTCAATCCCCGTTTGGACGCCTGGCGGAACCTCTGGGCGGCCTATTTCAATCTGGGCGAGCTCCAGGAGGCGGAGAAGGCGGCGCGCGAGCACGTCGCCCGCTATCCCGCCCGCGCCCGCCCCCACATCAGCCTGGGCATGACCCTGATCAAGCGGGGCGATCTCCCCGGCGCGATCGCCTCGCTCCAGCGCGCTCTCGCCATCGATCCGCTCTCTTTTGATGCGCGTTTCTACCTGGGCATGGCCCGCTATCAGTCGGGCGACGCCGCGGCCGCGGCGGGAGACCTGGCGGAAGCGGTCCGTCTCAATCCCGACCTCGTTTCGGCCCACAACTATCTCGGCCTGGCCCGGACCCGCCTGGGCCAGCCGGCGGAGGCGGAGGCGGCCTTCCGGGAAGGACTCCAGGCCTCGCCCGGTGACCTCTCGCTCAACTACAACCTCGGCCTCCTCCTCTGGGGGGCGGGGAGGAAGGACGAGGCCGAAGCGCATCTTGCTCGTTCGCTTACCGCGGCGGGGGATACGCCCACGGCCGCCGGCATCGCCAAGGCCCTGCGCACCCTGCGCGGGGATCTTCCCCCGCAGTGAGACCGCGAAAACCGTGGAATGGGGATGCGGGCATTGCTGAACCCTTGAACCGGGAACGCGTTGGTATGGTCTTTCGCGGGCAAATTTCCATTGGCAACCCGCCGTAACCGCCTTATCATTCAACCACCTGTATATGAAACTCGACCAGCTATTGCGGATGATGGAAGAGAGGATGGCTTCCGATCTCTATCTCAAGGTCGGCCAGCCTCCCCATCTGCGCATCAGCGGGCAGCTCTCGCCGATCGCCGAATCGCCCCCCCTGACCAAAGACGACATCGAGAAGATCGCCCGCCAGGTTCTCGATGACAAGCAGTTCACCCTCTTCCAGGGAAACCGGGAGATGGACCTCTCCTACACGCTGGAGGGGGGCTTGCGTTTCCGGGTCAACCTCTTCTTCCAGCAGGGGACCATCGCCGCCGTGATCCGGAGGATCAAGCAGGAGGCCCAGACCTTCGTCGACCTGAACCTCCCCACCGCGGTGATGGAAAAGCTCTCCCTGGAGCCGCGCGGCCTGGTCCTGATCGCCGGCGCCGCCGGCTCCGGCAAGACCACCACCCTGGCCGGCATGATCGACTACATCAACCACAAGCGGCGCAAGCACATCATCACCATCGAGGACCCGATCGAGTTCAGCTATCGCGAGGAGATGTCCATCATCAACCAGAGAGAGGTCGGCTTCGACACCCACACCTTCAAGGGCGCCCTGAAGTACGTCATCCGCCAGGCCCCGGACGTGATCGTGATCGGGGAGATGCGCGACCTGGAGACAATGACCAGCGCCATCATGGCGGCCGAGGTCGGCCACCTGGTCCTCTCCAGCCTGCACACCATCGACGTCGGCCAGACCCTGGAACGGATCATCAACTATTTCCCCGCCTTCCAGCATCCCCAGATTCGGATGCAGCTCTCCTTCGTGCTCCGCGGCGTGGTCGCCCAGAGGCTGCTGCCGCGCAAGGACGGGCAGGGGATGGTGCCGGCCTGCGAAGTGATGGTAACCACGCCCACCATACGCAAGCTGATCATGGACGGCAAGCCCGAGGAGCTGACCAAGGCGATCGAGAACGGGAACCTCTTCGGGATGCAGACCTTCAACCAGGCCATCCTCGGTCTCTACCAGTCGGGCAAGGTCACCTACGAGGTGGCGATGGAAAACGCCGACCACCCGGAGCTTCTCGAGCTGTCGATCCGGGGGATCTACAGCGGCCAGGACACCTTCCGCGCCCAGGGCGCGGGGGGGGGCCAAAACCAATAAACAGGTTAGGGTTAGGAAGTGGGTTTGGAAAATGACCAAACCAATATCTTTACCCTAACCCATCGACCATACTGACGAACACGGAAACATACGCCGTCCGCCAGGAGGCAATTACCGAGGGTTTGAAATGCATCTCAAGGAAGTATTAGAGCTCGTGGTCAGCAAGAAGGCTAGCGACCTGCACATCACCGCCGACGCCTCCCCGATGATCCGGATCGACGGGGAGCTCATCCCCACCGACTTCCCGATCCTCCGCGTCGACGACACCAAGCGGCTGATCTACGGGATCCTGAACGACAGCCAGAAGGTCCGCTTCGAAAAGGACCTCGAGCTGGACATGTCGCTCTTCCTCCCCGGTCTGAGCCGCTTCCGCGTCAACATCCACATGCAGAAGGGTTCGGTGGAGGCCGCCTTCCGGACCATCCCCACCGAGGTCCCCGCGATCGACACGCTGGGCCTCCCCGACATCTGCAAGACACTCTCCCGCAAACCCAACGGCCTGGTCCTGATCACCGGCCCGACCGGGACGGGGAAATCCACCACGCTGGCCGCGATGATCGATCTGATCAACCGGGAGCGCAAGTGCCTGATCATCAGCGCCGAGGACCCGATCGAATATCTCCATCGCAACAAGAGCAGCATCGTCAAGCAGAGGGAGGTGGGGAGCGACACCCACTCCTTCGCCGCCGCCCTCAAGCACGTTCTCCGCCAGGACCCCGACGTGATCCTGGTCGGCGAGATGCGCGATCTGGAAACAATCTCCTGCGCGATCACCGCCGCCGAGACCGGCCACCTGGTTCTTTCCAGCTTGCACACTCCCGACGCCGCCCAGACCGTCGACCGCCTGATCGACGTCTTCCCCCCGGCGCAGCAGCGCCAGGTCATGGTCCAGCTCGCCGGCTGCATCCAGGGGGTGCTGGCCCAGGTCCTCCTCTCCCGCAAGGACACCACGGGACGGATCCTGGCCACCGAGGTGATGATCGGAACGGCGGGGATCAAGAACGTGATCCGGGAGCACAAGACCCACCAGATTCCCACCCAGATCCAGACCGGATCCCAGTTCGGCATGCACTCCATGGACCAGTCCCTGAAGAAGCTCATCCTGGACGGCAAGATCTCCTACAACGAAGGCATCTCCCAAGCCAAGAACCTGGACGAGTTCCGAGACATCCCCGAGAAGCTGAGGGAAGACTGAGAAGCAGTAACCGAAAAAAAGTGATCAGTGATCAGTAACCGATCGCAAACGAAACCGGATCAAGCCAGCCACATGCAACGTGTAACGGTTTTGGGCGATTTTCCATTAACTATTCACCATTCACCATTCACTATTCACTATTTACTATTCACCACTCACTATTCACCGTTCTTATGATCATCGCCATCGTCAACCAGAAGGGCGGCTGCGGCAAGACCACCACCGCCGTCAACCTCGCGGCGGGGCTGGCCGCCGGAGGCTGCCGCACGCTGCTGGTCGATCTCGATCCGCAGTTCAACGCCACGCTCGGCCTGGGGGCGGAAGCCGCCGAGGGGAGGAGCGTTCACCGCGTCCTCACCGACGACCGTTTCCCGGCCCGCGACGCCGTGATGCCGACTCCGGTCTATAACCTGGAGATCATCCCGTCGCATATCGTTCTCTCCGGCGCCGATCTCGATCTCGCCAATCTCCTGGGGCGGGAGTCGGTCCTCGCGGCCAAGCTCGGGCCGATCAAGGGCGACTACGATTTCATCGTCATCGACTGCTCGCCCTCCCTGAGCCTGCTCACTATCAACGCCCTGGCCGCCGCCGACGAGGTCCTGATCCCGGTCCAGACCCATTACTACGCCCTGGAAGGGATGAAGCTTCTCTTCCAGACCATCAACGTGGTCAAGAGCAGGCTCAACCCCCGTCTCTCCATCCTGGGCATCCTCCCTACTTTCTACGACCGCCGCGCCGTCATCTCTCGGGATGTTTTCCAGGGGCTCAAGGAGTACTTCGGGAGCCGGGTTCTGGATACGATCATCCGGATCAACAGCAAACTGGCGGAGGCGCCCAGCGCCGCCCGCCCCATCCACCTCTACGCCCCGGACTCCCGGGGCGCCGAGGATTATCAAGCGCTAACCGAGGAGGTCCTCCGCCGTGCCGCCGGAGCAGAAAAAGTCCGGTTTGCATAAGGACATCTCCTCCATCTTTTCCGGCCTGGAGGAGGTTGTGAACGGCCGTGCCGGCCAGCCGGCCGCGACGTCCGCCGCGCCGGCAGCCAAGGTCAACGGGGGCGCCGCTCCGGAGGCCAAGGCCAACGGAGGCGCCGCTCCGGAGGCCAGGCCGGCGCCGCCGGCCGCTCCCCGGGTGGTCAGAGAGGTGCTCACCATCTCCGGGGCTTTTCCCCAGCGCCGGAACGCCTGGGTGGGCCTGGACATCGGGCAATCGTCGATCAAGATCGTCCAGGTCATCCCGAACGACTCCGGATGGGAGATCGGCGGTTTCGCCGTCCTGGAGATCCGCCTGGAGCAGGACGAGGAGGGGCTGGAGAAGAAGGAGTTTCTCCTGCGCCATCTCAAGGAGCTTTGCGCCCAGACCAAGTGTCTGACCTTGAGCCATGTTTGCTCGATCCGGGGCGACGGGGTGAACACGGGCCTCATCCCCATGGCCCGGATGCCCAAGAAGGAGCTGGAAAGCGCCTGCCGCCTCGAGGTCAAGCGGCGGGTGGCCTTCAATGTCGAAAAGGCCTTTCTGCAGAGCCATCTGGTGCCGGAGGATTCGGCCCGCCCCGGCGCCAAACAGAATTTCATCGTCACCGTCGCCCGCCGCGAATCGGTCGCCCGCCGCCTGAATATCCTGAGAGACGCCGGTATTCAGGTGGCCGCTCTCCTTCCCATTCCTTTCGCCTGGAAAAATATGCTCATCGCTTTCCGGGGGGGGGATCCCGATCCGGTCCGCGCGGTGGTGGACATCGGCTCCGATCGCACACTGGTCAGCATCTACCAGGGAAGCCAGCTCCAGTTCTGCCGGGAGTTCGACCTCGGCGGCGACCAGATCACGGAGGCGGTGATCCAGGCCGGGCAGTCCTTCGGAGAGAAGGTCGACATCTCCTGGGATGAGGCGGAGCGGATCAAGAAGGGAAAGAACCTCCTGAAATCATCCGGCAGCGATCCCGTCAAGGGCAGCCTGAACTCGTCCCAGGTCGTGAGCATGGTCCGTCCGGTTCTGGAACGGATCGTGCAGGAGACCAAGCGTTCGCTGGAGTACTACGGCCAGCTTTTCCGGGGCGCCGACGTGGGCCAGATTATCCTGTCCGGAGGGGGTTCTCTGCTGGACGGCTTCGTCCCCTTCTTCCAGGAGCGGATGAAGCCTCCGGTCTCCCTGATCGAACTCCCCCCGGGCATCACCTTCCACTCTTCCGTCTCGCCCCGGGACGCCGCCGTCCGCATCGTGCCCCGGCTCTCCAAGGCCCTGGCCCTTTCCCTGAGCCGGAAGTGGGAGGTCAACTTCCTTCCCACCCCGGACAAGGTTCTTCAGTCTGTCCTGCGCAGCCGCATGGTGATCCTGATCGCCCTGGGACTGCTCTTTCTCATGTCCATAGCCTTCTATCGGTTCAAGACCTCCGCCGTGCCCTCCTGGCGCAAGACGGTCGAGCGGCAGCAGAAACAGCTTGTCGCCATGACCAAGGAACTCTCGGTGTATGACCGCCTGGAGGAGCTCAAGAAGCAGCTCGCGGCGGGGGAAGGCCAGGGCAAAATTTCGTCCCCCCGCCAGGTGCACTGGGAAGGGGTGTTGAAGGAGCTCGGCAAGATCACGCCGGGGAATATCGTCCTGACCCGGATCGCCGTGATCGAGGGGTCCGTCCCCCTGGCGATCGTCTGCGAAGGGTCGGTGGTGAAGCCGGAAGCCTCCCTCCATTCCACCGTGACCGAATTCCTGGTCCGGGTGGGCAACTCCCCCTTCTTCCGGGACGTGGGGGCCATCAGCGAAGACGTGGTGAAGGGATCCTTCCGCTTCAACTGCACGCTGGTATACTGACTTGGGCTGGAACAACTTCTGCCACCAAGGCACAAAGATACGAAGAAAAACGTTTGGTGGACTTTGTGGGAGGGGCATTCTTGCCCCGATCCAAGTTGGCCCGGATCGCGACCCCGATAGTCCCGCATTTCTGCCGGGACTATCGGGGCAGGCAGGAATGTCGCTCCCACAGAGGAAAGTGATCAGTGACTGAAAAAGAAGTGATCAGTCATCAGTAACTGATCACTGATTACTTCTTCTGCTTTTACTGCTTTTATGTGGGAGGGGCGTCTCGCCCCGATCCATTGATATGAACTATACGCAAAAAGTCCTCGCCCTCATCGGGGGAGCCGTCCTGCTCCTGGCCGTCTTCTTCCTCGCCGTCTACCTGCCCCGGTCCGGCGAGCTGGGCAGGCTCATGGAAGAAGCCAAGGTCGGCCGGGAGCAGATCGCGGAGATCGAGCTGAAGAAGGCCCGTCTCCCCCAGGTGATGGCCGAGATCGCGGATCTGGAGACGCGCATCAAGCGGTTGAACGAGCAGTATCCGCGCACCATCGACCCGATCTACCGCGATATCGACCGGGTCGCCCAGGAAGCGGGGCTCAAGATACTCCGGATGGTCACCGAAGGCCGCCCGGCGCGCGATCCCGCCCTCATGGTGAGGGAGAGCGACATCAGTCTGGAGTCCCAGTCTTCGGTGCAGGTTCTGGGGGAATTCCTGCATGGTATCACCGTCCTGCCGGTGACCCTTTCCGTCACGGCGCTCAAGATCTCCCGGGAGGAAACGGTCCCGGTCGCCCAGAAATTCGACCAGCTCAAGACGGAGATGCACATCACCGCCTATCTTTCGCAGGAGGAAACGTCGTCCGGAGGTAATAGCAGTAAACAGTGAACAATGAACCGTAACCCGACCATCGCTCTCTCCGGCCGTTGTGGGAGTCTAGGCGCGATCCCACAGTCTCGCTAGCGACTGCTCGCACGCAAGCCGGGTTTGTGGGAGCGGCGTCTCGCCGCGATCCGGGCCAGACGGGCCAACTCAGGCCTGAGAATAATTTTTCCGCAAGCACCATAAAAGACTATAAGATAAGTATTGAGCCATATTATTTGCGCCTTTTGAGCCTCTTCGCGGCAAGATAGACGAGCCCAACATGGAAAAAAAGCGAAAACAGCTCATCCTGATCGGCCTCCTGGTCCCGGTTCTGGGCTACGTGGTCTATAGCAATCTGATCAACCCGGAGAAGAAGCCCGGACCGTCGCCGGCCGCCGAGACCCCTCCGCCGGCGGCCGCGCCGGCCGCCAAGCCGGCGGCCAGGGGCGGATCGAAAACGACGGCCAAGGGAGACGCCGAACCGGTTTCCGGCGAACTGCCGCCGCTGGATAAGAAGCTCCTGGAGATGCAGTCCCAGACGGCCGCCGAGCCCTGGGGGAGGGACCCCTTCAATCCCGCCCCCACGCCCATGGAAGGGCCGGGAGTGACCAACGACTGGAAGAACTTTCGCGTCACCGGCCTCATTCCGGGCCCCGCGGGCGGCGTGGCCGTCATCAACGGAACGGAGGTCGTCGTGGGCGATTCCTACCGGGGTTACCTTCTGATCGAGATTGATTTCGACCAATACGCCATTATCCTGGAAAAAGACGGACAGGAATGCCGGCTGGAAATGCCGCAGGAGTGACCACATGAAATACCTTCTCGCTTCGATCCTCGCGCTACTCTGCGTCCTTTATCTCTCCGCGCCGGCGCGGCCGCAGGAAACTGCCGCTCCCGAAGTCTCCGGGTCTCCCGCTCCCGTTGCGGGAGAGAGAGCCCAGCCGATCGCCGCTTCCTCGCCGGTCGCTTCGGTCGCGGAACCCGCCGCTCCCGACGAAAAAATTACGGTAACGCCGGTTGAGACCGGCGCCTCATCCTCCCCGGCCGAAGGGATCTCCATCCAGACGACAGCCGCTTCCGAATCCGAGATCGTCATTTCCGGATCGTTCGCCGAGGGAACACTGCCCGAGTCTTCTCTTGTCCAGCAGACCGGGACCAAGCCGGTCGTCATCCAGGCCACCCCCCGGGGCGAGATCGAGATCAGCCCGGAGGAAAAAGAGGCCCTGGAGGTGGATCTCACGGACAAACTGAAACAGAAAGGGTCCTTCCGCTTCGTGGACGAGGATCTGCGCGTGGTCCTGCGCTCATTAGCCAAGGCCTACGGCTTCAACGTCACCCTGGCCCCGGAGGTGCAAGGGAAGGTGACGGTGGACTACAAGGACGTGATGGTGGTCAACGCCCTGGAGACCATCCTCAAGGACCACGGATTCGGCTACCAGATCTCCGGGAACATCCTCCGCGTCACCACCATGGAGAAGATCAAGACGGAGGAAGAGGCTTTATCCGTCCGCCGGGAGGCGGAGGCGAAGACCTCGGTGGCGGAGGCGGCCAAGCTCAAGGCCCAGGAGCAGGCGGAGCCGCTGGAAACCAAAGTCTATATCTTGAAGTATATCGACGCCAATGACGCCATGGAAGCGATCAAGTCCCTGCTCACCAAGGACCGCGGCAAGATCATGATTATGAAGACCAAGCAGTTCAAGGGCTTCGAATGGGAAATTAGGGTGTCTACCAGCGCCAAGGCGGAAAAGGCGCCGGAGGATTACGTGCGTTCACGAACGCTGATCGTCCAGGATACCGGGACGGTCCTGAAGCAGGTGGAAAGCGTTTTGAAGCAGATCGACCAAAGGCCCTCGCAGGTCCTCATCGATGCGAAGGTCATCGAGGTCCCCATAGACCAGGAGTTTCGCCTCGGGATTGACTGGACCCAGGCTTTGAACCGCTGGCAGGTGGGGGCGGGCAATCTGCAGATGATCTTGACCAAGGGCTATAGCCAGGAAGATAACAGCGTCAATAGCGACACCACCAATCGAGGCTATGAGCTGGAAGACCTCGCGCAGAGCGAAGCGGGGCGGCAGGTGCAAGACAGCTATAGCGACTCCGCCCTCAACCGCCAGGTCAACGTCCGCTCCCAGATCTTTGATCGTGTTTCCGGCGACAATGTCAGTCGAGTCCAGGACACCTATAATCTGGGCGATTACATCAACCAGGTCATCACCCGCTCCGGCGAGGGCATGTATCAGAACCAGGCTGCCTGGAGCGCGGATATCCAGGATGCCATACAGGAGAGCCGCTTCTCGGATTTGGCTTACGATAACACCAGCAGCACTGTTTCCGCGCGCAATTTCGAGAATTATCTTGATTCAATCGCCAATTCACTTACGCGGATCGCGACCGCCGGGGAATCGTATAACGCTGTCATCAGCGCGGCTGATTTCAATCTGATGCTTTCCGCGATGAAGACGGATTCGAATATAGTGGTGCTGTCCAATCCGCGAGTGATCGTCCAGGAAAATTATGCCGCCAAGATACATGTGGGCCAGAGGTATCCGATCATCAGCACCGAATTCACTTCGAGCGGAGGGGCCGGGGAGGAGGGAATCGGCGGCGGCGCTATTGGAGGCACAAGCATCGAAGATTGGCTGGAGATCGGCATCACCCTCAAGGTCATTCCTCAAATCCGAGAAGGCCCCGGGGGGACAAAATCAATCAACATGATCGTCCATCCCGCGGTGAGCACTAAACAGGCCAATAATGCGATTACCTATGCTCCCAATGGGCAGCAGGTATTCTCTCCCTATCCGATCGTCAATATTCGCGAGTCGGACACGAATGTGAATTTAAATAACGGAGACACTCTGGTCATAGGAGGAATGATCCAGAGCGAGTCGATCGATGAGGAAAAGAAAATCCCCCTGTTGGGCGATATCCCCATACTCGGCTACCTTTTCAAGGAAAAGCACACGGCTTTGCACAAGACCAACATCTTGATTTTCATCACCGCCAAGATTGTTGATGAACAAAAGCTCTCGGCCTACGAAAAGCTGATGCTGGAAAAGGCCACCCCCGACGCGCTCCAGGATGTCAACTACACCGAGGATGAAAACATCCGCCCCTTCCTCTACAAGAGCGCGAAGGAGCCGCCGCCGCCCACGCCGGTGCCGTCGCCGTCTCCCGAGCCGGAGAGGAAGAAGAAGGAATCCACCGGGGAAGTCCGCAAGGAAGGGAGCAATGAAAGCCGTCGGGAGACCGAGGCCTCCAAGAGGAGCCAACTGCGATGACCGCATTTATCCTGATCGGCGCGATCTGCCTGATTGCGGGATTGCTCTTCCTGATCAGACCCGGCGCCCTGATCAAGCTGAGCGAGCTTTTCAATCAGATCGTCGCCGTCGATTCCAAGACGATGAAATACCGGATCTCCGCCGGCCTGATCTTCGTCGCCCTGGGGCTTTTTTTCCTCTTCATGGCGTATTACTTCAGCTCCCGCGGCTGGCTGTAGGCCGGGACCCCGCTGAAGTGTAGGCCCGATCTGTGATCGGGCGCGCCCGGACCCGGCCGCCGGTTCACAGAACCGGCCTACAGATCGGGGCGATCCCGGATGGCCGTGTAAGCACGATCTGCGATCGGGCGCGACGAAACCGGTCAGGTCTCTGCCGCCATCCCGTGGCGACGCCGTCGTCTTCGGGGGATCTCCGCGATGGGCACACTATTCAACTCCCCGGTTCGTCGTGACTTCGCCGTTCTCCTGGTCCTGGCCGCGGCGGTCGCCATCGCCTACGGCAACACACTCCACTATCCCTTCGTCTATGACGACCAGACGGCCATCGTCCACAACGGCTTCATCAAGAACTTCGCCCATCTGCCCGGCCTTTTCCGCCCCCGCGACTACGCGGCGGGGATCAACATGCGTTATCGTCCCCTCCCCGCAGCGGGATATTTCTTTCTCTATCGGTTTTGGGGGCTCAACCCGTACGGCTATCGGGTCGGGAAAATCCTGATCCATCTGGGGAACGGCTGGGCGGTCTTTCTTCTGGCGCGTGTCTGGCTGGCGGAGAGCGAGCCCCGCCGATTGCGAACCGGCGCCGGGAAATCCCGCCTCTGGGCGGCCTTGGCCGCCCTGATCTTCCTGCTCCATCCGGTCCAGGCGGAGGCGATCAACTGCATCTCCTTCTACCACGATCTTCTGGCCACCGGTTTCATCCTGATCGCCGTTCTGTCGGCATTATCATTTTCGCGCCGCGCTTCCCCCTTTCTTCTGGGGGTTTCTCTCTCCGCCTATCTGCTGGGTCTGGCCTGCAAAGAAACGGCGCTGATGTTTATCCCCCTGCTGCTTCTGGCGCCTTGGATCTTCCCCTCCATCCGGCAACGAAACGGTTTCCCGTTCCCGCGTTCCCGCCTCTTTTGGTCGGTGGCGGCGGCGATGACGGTTCTCTACGCGCTGGCGCGTTTCATCTGGTTCGAAAGAATCGAGACCTATAGCCTCACGCCGCCGCTTTCGGCGGAGAGGATCGTTCTGTCATTTCGCTGCATCCTCCACTACGCTAGTCTGCTCATTTTCCCCGCCCAGCTTTCCCTGGACTACTCGCCGCCCCTCAGCCTCTTGGTCTTCCGGGCGCCCGCCTGGCTGGCAACGGTCGGAGCTTTATCCCTGTGCACTCTTGCCATCTGGGCCGGTCTTAGGGCCAAGGCAGCGCGTTTCGCATTGTTCTGGCTTGCCCTCAATCTTCTCCCCTTTCTCCATATCGTCTCGCTTCCCCAGATCGTAGGTGAACGCTACCTATATCTTCCATTGGCCGGCTGGTCGTGTCTCGCGGCCTGGGGAGCCCGGGGACTCGCCGATTGGCTGGCGGATGTACGACAGGGGAAATATCTTCGCTGGGTATCGGTTTGTCTGGGAGCTGTCTTGATCTTGAGCCTGCTGTTGGTCCGGACCGGAAATCGCCGCTGGAAGGACGAGAGATCGCTGTGGCGAAACAGTCTCCGTGTTTCGCCGGAAAGCTTTGTCGCACTCAACAATCTGGGCTGGGATTATCTACAGCAAGGGGATAAGGCCGAAGCCGAAAGATACTTCGCCCGCGTGCTCGCCTCCCCAGCGCCCCCCGGCATCAGGTCGGTCGCCTATGCCAACCAGGCGGTCCTTGCTCTCTCTCGCAATCGACCGGAGGAGGCGCTGGAGCGGACGGCAGAGGCGCTCAGAGAGAACCCGCTTTCCGCCCGTCCCTATCGCCTGGAGGGGCAGATCTATCTGGGGATGAAACAATATCGGGCGGCGGCGGAGGCGCTTCTCCGCGCCCTGGAGATGGATCCCTACGATAGCGAGGGATACAGTCTGATGGGTTGCCTTCTGGCCGAGACCGGCAAAATCGACCTGGCGCGGCAGCATTTCCAGCGGGCCTTGTTTTTGAACCCCGACAACATTGCCGCCCGGAACAACCAGCGCCAGGTGGAGAGATCCGTTTCGCGGGAAGGTGGTCGATAGCGATCCTGTGGGACCGGGGGATCCCGGCCGGCCCGAATCGCGACAGGAATGTCGCTCCCACAGGCCCGGCTGGGGCTCGGCATTTTCAACAGACGATTGAATAGGATGAAATAGGATTCCGACGGCCGGCCAGGCCCATCCCATTCAATCCCATTCAATCGTCTGTTGAATTCTTCGGCCGGGCCATCTCGGATCGCGGCGAGACGCCGCTCCCACAGGCAGAGCGCGGAAGTCTTTAGAGAGGATCAGAATTCCCGGCGATTCAAGGCCCGGAGGCCGAGACGCAGGGAGGCTGAGCTGACCGCGGCGGAGAGGAGCGCCGCCGCGGCTATCCCTCCCGGCAGAACCCAGGGGCGCCAGGGCGCGAGCCATCCCCGGCGGAAGACATGCGCCTGGACGGCCACCACGACGATCCCCACCGTGGCCGCGACATAGACCAGGCTTGCGATCAGGTTCAATGTCCCCCCGAAGCCGGAGGCGATCCGGGCCGGGTTGTCCGTCTTGAAGTCCGGGAAGATCGCTCCCATGCCCACCGCCAGGCCGGTCAGTGTCAGGGACATCAGGAATACCACGGCGGCGGTCATCAACCGCAAGCCCGCCGGGATCTCCAGGATGTGGTTGGAGAGGGCCATCAGCCCTTCCGTGACCAGGAGAGCCGCCAGCGAGCTG
Source organism: uncultured bacterium (assembly GCA_964551475.1). GTDB lineage: Bacteria > Auribacterota > Erginobacteria > Erginobacterales > CAZKCI01 > CAZKCI01. Next base: position 45,667 of record CAZKCI010000001.1, read on the forward strand.
GTCCAGAACTTGCACCAGAAGACCAGCGACCGCCGGGCCGGCGCGAGCCCGATGATCCAGAAGGTCTTCCCCTCCAAGCTCAAGGCGGGGAAGACGAAGCGGGTGGTCATCGTGGCGAGGATGAGGGAGGAGGCCGCCAGGTTGAAGAAGGTGATTATGTTTTTCCAGAAAACCTGGCGGACATCGGTCGGCATGTGGCGGATGTTCACGATATAGACGGCGAGCAATCCGAAGAGGACCAGCGCCTGGATCCATTGGGAGGGTTCGCGCAGAAAGACCTTCGCGTCCTTGACCAGAAAAGCCCTGACGGCGGGGGAGAGGAAAAACAGGAAGCTCCCGCCTGCCGTTACGGGCGCTGATCCGCCCCGCCGCCTCTTCTTTCCCCGTCCGTGATACAAGGCCCAGGCGCGGTAGTAGGGTATCCCGGCGGCCAGATGGACAAGGCTCACGAGGAAAAGCAGGTTCACTGCCATGACCGCCAGATACATCCCCGAACGGGCGGGACGGGAGCGGACGAACTGGAGGAAGCCCTCAGTCGCCCAATAGCTCGGCAGGAGCGGGTGGAGCGTGAGCCGGGAGTGCTGGAGGAGATCGTTGACCATGAACATCCGCCGGTCGGAGGCGGGCGGCCGCGGCGGGCGGTTCAGTCTCCGCCCGACCGGAAGGATGACCAGCGCGGCCAGGGCGATGAAGGCGACGGCCCGGAGGCGGCGCGAAGCGAGTATGCGCGGCAGGGCGGCGGCCGCCAGCGTCCCCAAGAGGGCCGCCATCGCCGCGAGGCCGGCGCCGAAGAGGGGAAAGCCGAGATAGGCCCATAAGGGGACGGCGTGGGTGAGTCCATAGGCGAGAGCGACCGGAAAGACCAGAAAGACCGTCGCCCAGGTGCTCAATACCACCGTCTCCATGAGGAGATAAGCGAAGAGAGAGGGGAAGGGCAGGGGTAGCGTCAGGAGATAGGCGGTCTCCCGGGCCTTGTAGTGAAGCTGGAAGGAGATGACCGCGTTGCTGATGACGAGCATCCCGAAGAGGGCGAAGGCGAGGAGGTAGATCAGGCGATCGATGAGGATCTCGCCCAGTCCCATGAACCCCTGGAGGAAGACGAAGGCGCGGTAAAAGCACCAGAAGAGGACGGTCCAGAAAACCGCGAGCGTGACGGCGATGGTGATGAGGCGGAATCTCCCGTGGGCGAACATCTGCCGCGCCGCATTTCGGGCGGAGAGGAGACGAAGGCGAAGAAGGAGCAAGATCATGGCCTGGCTGAAAATTAACCGCGAATAGCGCGCGAATAACTGCAACCGGCCTGGATCGCGGCGAGACGCCGCTCCCACAGGCCCGGCTGGGGCTCGACATTTTCAACAGACGATTGAATAGGATGGAATAGGATACCGACGGCCGGCCAGGCCCATCCCATTCAATCCCATTCAATCGTCTGTTAGATCTTTTGCCGGGACGGTCTTTTCCTCTTCGGTTATCTTCAGGAAGATCTCCTCCAGCTGGCCCCGGACGCCGCTCTGTCTCCGCAGTTCCTCCAGGTTCCCGCAGGCGATAAGCTTCCCGTTGTGGATGATCCCCACCCGGTGGGCGAGCTCCTCCGCCACCGACAGCGTGTGAGTGGACATGAAGACCGTCTCGCCCTCGCGGGCGCGCTCCCGGAGGAGATCCTTGATCAAGCGGGCGGAACGGGGGTCGAGGCCGACCATCGGCTCGTCGATGATCAGAACCCGGGGCCGATGGAGAAAGGCGGCGGCGAAGACCAGCCTTTGGCGGTAGCCGTGCGAATAGGACTCGATCAGCGTCCCGGCGAGGTCGCTGAGGTTGAGCCGGGCGAGCTCTTGCCGGATCAGATCGGGCGTCTCCTTTGCCGAAAGGCCGTACATGCCCGCCACGAAGGACAGAAACTCCGATCCCGTGAGCTTTTCATACAGAAAAGGAATGTCGGGTATGTAGCCGATCAGCCTCTTGGCCTCGACCGGGTTCTTCTGAATATCCTGCCCTCCGATGATCGCGCGCCCGGAAGTGGGGGCGATCAGCCCCGCGAGCATCTTGATGGTGGTGGTTTTCCCGGCCCCGTTGGGACCGATGAAGGCGAAGATCTCGCCCGGGGGGATCTCCAGGGAGAGGTTGTCGACGGCCAGCGTGCTTCCGAACCGCTTGGTCAGGTTTTCCGTCTTGATCATGGCTTGGCTTAAAACTTACTTGAACGAATTTTCACGAATTGACTTCAGCGTTATTATTCGTGCAAATTCGTGTCAATTCGTGGAATTCATTGCCGGGCCGTTGATTATCTGGCCGAGCTTCGGCCAGAGAAAATCGGCGATCAGACGCTGGCCGTGGGCGGAGAGATGGAGCATGCCCGGCTCGCCGGGGAGAAAGGCCTGGCCGTCGTACCCCCCCGACTCGGTTCGGAAAGCGGGGAGGAGGTCGATATACTCCCATCCCGCCTGCGCGCATATTTCTTTGATCCGTTCCTGGGGATAGAGGACGACCGCCGGGTCCGCCCCCCGGCCGAGCGATTCGATCTGGGCGCGCGCCGGGACGGCGGCCAGAAGGAACACGGCCCGCCCCGCGTTGTTCTTGAAGAGAGGCGTGCTCGTCTCGCGGAAACGCTTCCAGGTTTCCGGGAGCCAGGAGTTGAGGCAGGTGTTGTTGAGCTCGGCCAGGGGCGAGAGATGGGGATTGCCGGCGAATTCTTCGTGGACCTGGCGCAGGGAAAGGTCGGCGAGAGCCGTGTGGACGAGACCTCCCAGGTCGCGGAGCTCGGCCGACATCTGGAAGCTGGTCTCGCTTCTCCAGACCCACTCGAAGCGAAGGAGATCGTTCAGGCAGAAGACGACGACCACCGCCCTCAGGGGGAGACCGGAATAGTAGCGGTGGTAGGCGGTGAGCTCCTGGTGGGTGGACCAGCCGGGGCAGGCGGCATTGAGGAACTGGACGCCCGCGCCCGCCCTTGCCTGCATCAAGGGCACAAAAGTGGCGGGGTAGGGGAGGTAGCTTCCGTAGGCGACCGAGTCGCCCAGGACAAGTATCTTGGCCACGGCGGGATCCGGATTGACTTCCGCTTCTCCCAGAATGCCCAGGGAATTGGCGGCGTGGGGGTCGGAATCGGAATCGTGGCGGAGGCCGCGGAAGGAAGGCTTGAGACGATAGGAGGTGAAAGCGTCGAACATGAAGATGGACTTGGGGTTCTCGTCCAACCGCTTCTTGAGTTCCGGAACCCGGTTTTCGGTGAGGCGCTCCCCGCCGCGCTGGGCGAACTTCCGCCAGATTCGCCATCCGGCCAGGGCGATGGCCGCGGCTATGACCACCGTCAAGCCGATGAGCAATATCCATTTCGCTCCGGTTTTCACTCGTATCGTAATGTCGTTGTTTTTTGTGTGGGAGCGACATTTGCCCCATCCCGAAATCTTCTTCGGGACCTGTCGCGATCCGATCCGGCCCGGCCAAAGAATTCAACAGACGATTGAATGGGATTGAATGGGATGGGCCTGGCTGGCCGTCGGTATCCTATTCCATCCTATTCAATCGTCTGTTGAAAAGGTCGAGCCCAAGCCGGCTTGGCTAATAGATCGGGGCCCCGATTTTTATATACAAGCCATCGTAATCGGGGCAGGCGAGACGCCCCTCCCACAGAAAAACAGTAACACCAGAAGAAGTAATCAGTTATCAGTTACTGATGACTGATCACTTCTTTTTCAGTTGCTGATCACTTTGTTGATCCCCTCCCGCAGATACCGCATCACCTCGTCATGGCTCTGCTGGCGCAGCTCCCAGCCGAGCGGCGTCGTGACGCCGGTCACCTCTCCCGAGGGAGAAAGCGACAGATCCAGGCCGATCCCCTCGTAGGACGATGAAATTCGCCAGCCCTCCTCCGTCCTCTCATCGACACTGAAGCGGATTTCGGAGAGTTCCGGCCGCTGGGAGGAAAGACTTTTGGCGATGTCCAATACCGGGAGGGAGAACCGGTCGCCTTCCTTGAGGGGGCGCAGGGCGAACAGGGGGGTCAGGGAGAAGATCGGCAGGGCCCGCCGGGGGAGGGGGAGATCGAAATCGCGGGCCCGCCCTGCGAAGGCGATGGCGACCCGAAGCCGGTCACCCACCGTTCGCCCTTCCATCGTGAAGGACGGCTTGGCGCTGCTCAGCTTGAGGTCGATCCGGCGGATATCTCCGGCCGTAGAGAAGAGGCAGAGAGAATGGGAGCGGATCTGGCTGCGGAAACCGGGAAGGGGGAGATCCAGCCAGAGCGTGTTTTCGAGCGCGGGGCCGTAAAACCCCTTTTCCTGGTGGGGGTAGAGGGAGGTCTGGAGGTAGCCCTGCTGGCGCCCCCGGTAGAAAACTCCCATCCACTCTTCGCGAAAAAGCAGATCGGAGCTGATCTGGACCAGGGGAGCGGAGAGGGTTCCGGCCGCTTCGGCCGGAGCGATCTCCCGGCGGTAAAGAAAGCCCATCGTCGCCAGCCAGAG
>CAZKCI010000002.1:0-27826 GCA_964551475.1 uncultured bacterium
CGTTCCGCGCGGCCATCCCGCCGTCAGGCAATAAAGCCGTTCCTGCGCGAACTGCAATCCCGAAGCCCATGAAGAAAGGCGTCATCATCGCGAGGATCTTCACCGCTCGTTTCGCAAGCTTCTCATTCATGCGCTATCTCCGGCGTGGTGGGGGTGCGAGAGCGTACCGATATAAATATTTCCCGGCCGGATATAGCTATCCGAGCCGGGCCAGAACTTCCGATCCTCATGTCCCCAGTCTGATCTCACGACGCTCCTTTACATTTTTCTCTCTCCGACGAACTCGGTCAAGGAGATTTGCCTAATTAGAGAAAATCCCGCACCAACCCAGGTGTAACCAGCCTGGGCCATGCGGGATAAGCAGTAGAACTCCCCTCCACTGGGATGAAAAGGGCGGCGGCGCCGTCGCCGTCCGAATCGGCGGGAAAGGCCCTCCGCCCGTTGCCCGATAAAGGTGACCTTGAACTATCGAGTGAATTTCCTATCGGCCGCTATATGTATTATATATTCTACCGATCAGACAGCAGTGGCCCGCTGGATGCCACTCGATTAATCTCCGCGGGCTGGCACCCGAGGCCTCACTTACGTCCGAGCCGCTTCGCGACACCCTGCCCCGACCCCTATCCTTACCGAAGGGGGACTTCCGGGGAATGGACCGAGAACACACGAATCCCCAGCCATGAGTGAACAGGTTATCCTGCTCAGTTTTTATTTGAACGACAATGACGCCGGAGAGGCGTTGCGGCAGTTGCGTCAGAAGCGGTTCCGGCGCTCGGCATTGATTCGCAAGTCGGCCGACGGACGCATCCGCATTGCCGGCATCTTCTTGCGCCGCCGCCTCCGGCGGGGCATCGCCATCGGCCTGCTCACCGGCATATCCGTTGCGATCGGCATGATCTTGCTGCGGGGCAGGCCCGGCGGCCTGGCGCACTATGTGGCCTTGAGCCTGCCCGTGCTGGCCGGGGGGATCATCGGCTGGTTCACCATCCGTCGGTTCAGTCCCGGCATCGAAGAGAAACTGGTGGAGGATCACGCGCGCTGGTTGATGGCCGATGAGTCCGTCGTCATCGTCCAGGGCTCTCCGGAAGAGATGAGCCGGGCGATCTCTATACTCCGGGGCAGCGAGGAGAGCCCGACCGCTATCTTCACCGTTCACCAACGTCGCGACGGCCCGGTTGACGGCGAACCGGTCCCGGTCGAACCGCTGGCCGCCGCTCAACTGCAACGATACGCCCGGCGGTTGGCCTCCGCGCACCGGGTCCAGGCTGATGTCCGGCGCGAAGAGCCCCTGTTGCAGCATCTCGACCGGTGCGAGAAGGTTATCCAAGGGGTCCGCCGGGAACTGGCCGAGGCCTCCCGCCTGGAGCAGGCCATCTCCGCCACGGCGGAGTGGATTCTCGATAATGCCTACCTCATACAGGGGCAGATTGATGACGTCAGGCTGAACTTGCCGAAGAAGTTCTATCACGAACTGCCGGTCCTGGCGTCCGAACCCGGCAGCGGCGTGCCGCGGATCTACCGCCTCGCGGCGGAGTTGATCCGGCACGCCGACAGCTATCTGGACCGCAAGAATATTTCCGAATTCCTGACCGCCTATCAGTCGGTCTCGGCGCTGACGATCGGCGAGCTCTGGGCGTTGCCGCTGATGCTGCGCCTCGCCTTGCTCGACATCCTGAGGCGACTGACCGAGCAGATTGATCAACGGCTGCGCGAGCAGGAGCGGGCCGACTTCTGGGCCAACCGCCTGCTCACCGCGGTCCGGCGCGATCCTAATCGATTGTTCTTTATCCTGTCCGAGCTGGCCCGGGAGCAGCCCGAACCCAGCGCGCATTTCGCCTTCCAGCTCACTGGTTCCCTGTACGATGCGGAGGCCGCGCTGGCCCCGGTCCGGGGTTGGCTGGAACGCCAGCGGGGCGGCGGGCTCGGCGAGATCGTCATCCAGGAACAGACCCGACAGGCTACCGACCAGGTCTCCATCGGCAATGCGATCACGAGCCTGAGGCAGCTCTCGCGGCTGGACTGGCGCGAGATCTTCGAGGGACAGAGCCGGGTGGAGGCGATGCTGTGCCACGACCCGGCCGGCATCTACCACCGTATGGACTTCGCCACCAAGGACAGATATCGCCACGCGGTGGAGGAGATCTCCCGCGGGGCAACGGCCGCGGAGGAGGCGGTCGCCCAGGCCGCAGTGGAGATGGCCGGCGAGCCCGCTCCCGGCGCCGCGGATGATCCGCGCCACCGGCATATCGGTTATTACCTTGTCGACGGAGGCCGCCCGGCGCTGGTCGCGCGCCTGCAGGGCCGGGAGAAACGCCGCTATCGGGTATTGCACTGGGCGTACCGTCATCACACCATTCTCTATCTGTCGGCCATCGGATCGGCAACCGCCCTGATCATCGGCGCCGTTTCCGTTTCCGGCTTCCGGATGAGCGGGCAGTTCGGGCTGACCGTGGCCGCGGTAATCTTGGCGCTGCTTCCGGCCAGCGAGCTCGCGGTGCAGGCAGCCAATTACCTCGTGACCCGGCTGGTGCCGCCGCGGACGCTGCCGAAGATGTATTTCGAAAAGGAAGGCATCCCCGATGAGTTCCGCACGCTGGTGGTCGTGCCGATGCTCCTCCTGGACCGCCGGACCATCCACCAGGAACTCTACAAGCTGGAGGTCCGGTATCTGGCGAACCCGGAGCAAAATATATTATTCGGCCTTTTCAGCGACCTGGCCGATGCGGACACGCAGCATCAGGATACGGACGCCAGCCTGTTGCGCCTGGCCGGCGAGGGGATCACTGACCTCAACACGCGCTATGGCGAGGGGCGCTTCTACCTGTTTCATCGGGAACGCGAATTGGTTGAATCGGACGGTCGGTTTATAGGCTGGGAGCGCAAGCGCGGCAAACTGGAGGAGCTAAACCGGCTCCTGAACGGCGCGTCGGGCCGCGGCGGCCGGGAGATCGTTCACGTGGGTGATGCGCAAAAGCTGGAAAACATCCGCTATGTGATCACCCTCGACAGCGATACCCAACTGCCGCGCGCGAGCGCCCGGCGCCTGATCGAGACCATTTCTCATCCGCTGAATCAGGCGCGGCTCAGCCCGGATGAACGCATGGTCGTTGGCGCCTACGGCATCATCCAGCCGCGCGTCAGCATCTCCCTGCCCAGCGCCACGGCGACCCCCTTCAGCCGCCTGTACACCGATCCCGTCGGCACCGACCCGTATACCCGGGCGGTATCCGACGTGTATCAGGATCTGGCCGGCGAGGCCTCCTATCTCGGCAAGGGGATTTATGAACCGCGGATGTTTCACCGCGTTCTCTCCGACCGGTTTCCCGAACAGCTCCTCCTCAGCCACGACCTGATTGAGGGCGCGCACGTGCGGGTGGGGCTGGCGAGCGACATCGAACTCTACGAGGAGTTCCCTCCGGATTACATTTCCTACATCAGCCGGCAGCATCGCTGGATCTGCGGCGACTGGCAGATCGCCGGCTGGTGCCTGCCCCGCGTACCGACCCCCGAAGGGAGACGCGTTCCCAATCCCCTCTCCATGCTGAACCGGTGGAAGATATTCGACAACCTCAGGCGGAGCCTGGTGCCGGTCGCCGCCGCCCTGCTCCTCGCCGCCTCCTGGCTCTTCCTGCCGGCGATCTCCGCCGCGGCCGGGACTCTCGTCGTCCTGCTGATGATCTTTTCGCCTCTCCTGCGCCTCCTCACCTGGGTGACGACGGCTCCCGGATCGGGAAAGGTCTCCTGGCGCGAGACAGGTCATGGCCTCTCCCGGGCAATCGTCGAGGCGGCCCTGATGCCGCACCAGGCTCTGCTCGCCCTGGATGCGATCGTGCGGGTCTGGTATCGCCGCCTGGTCAGCAAGCGCAAACTGCTGGAGTGGACGCCGGCGCAGATAGCGAAGTGGAAGACCCGGGGGCGAGCCCCCGCCTTTCTGGCGCGGATGGGGCTCATCAGCCTTTTCTCCCTCGGCATCGGAATCGCCCTCCGGCTGGGCAAGCCCGCCGCGCTCCCCATCGCGGCGCCCTTTCTGGCCCTCTGGCTGCTGAGCCCGCTGATCATGTGGCGGCTGTGTATCAAGCCCCGCCGGAAGCCGCCGCGGGAGCTGGTCGCGCGGGAGGATGCGCAGATGCTGAGGACCACCGCCCGGCAGACCTGGCGTTTCTTCGACGACTTTGTCGGCCCGGAAACGAGCTGGCTCCCCCCGGATAACTATCAGATCTCCCACCAGAACAGCATCGCCCTGCGCACCAGCCCGACGAATATTGGCCTGTGGCTGTTGAGCGCGGGCGCGGCCTGCGATTTCGGTTACCTGACCGGCGAGGAAGCCATCCGGCGCCTGGGAGAGACCTTCCAGACGCTCGGCCAACTCGAGCGCTATGAGGGACACCTCCTGAACTGGTACGACCTGAAAACGCGCCAGGCGCTGGCGCCGCGCTATGTTTCAACGGTGGACAGCGGCAACCTGATCGGGTGTCTGTGGGCCATGGAGCACGGAATTGCTGATCTGACCGACCGGCCGCTGATCGGCCGGCAGGCCATCCGGGGGCTCAATGACGCCCTCCTGGTTCTGCGTGGCTTGCTACCCCAGACCCAACGGGATGAATCGCTCTCTCCAGCCCTCAGTGTGCTCGAGCGCCTGTGGGGCGATTCTGGGCAACGGATCGACGAGATCATCCGCCGTATCCGCGAGTCCGCGGCGCCGGCGAAGGTCATCGCGGATCGGCTGCGTTTAGGCGCCGGCGCCGACAGCGAACTCTCCTACTGGGCGGAGCAGATCGAGCGAGAAGTATCAGCGTGGGGCGCGCTTATTGACCGCTATCTACCCTGGGTGGAGATCCTGCTGGCCGAGAAGGAAGAGGGTGTGATCCCGCTCGGACTCGAAGTGAGCAACGCCCGCCGGGAGGCGCTCCAGGAGGCTCCCTCGGCGAAGTCGCTGGCGGACGGAGTCGTTCCCGTGATGACCTTGCTCCGTCTGGCGCGGGAAAAAGCGGTCGGATTACCCGCGCCGCGCGGGGAGTGGATAGACCGGCTGGGCGAAGCCTTTGCCCGGGCGCAGGTATCGGCCGGCGAATTGTGCGCCCGGGCAGAGGATCTCCGCCGGCAGAGCCGGGACCTGGGCGACGGCATGAACATGCGGTTCCTCTATGACCCCGACCGGCGGTTGTTCAGCATCGGCTTCAATGCCAGCGAGCAACGGCGCGACCCCTCCTACTATGACCTTTTGGCCAGCGAGGCCAGGCTGGCCAGTTTCGTGGCGATCGCGCGCGGCGATGTCCCGGGCGCCCACTGGCTGGCGATGGCCAGGCCGTTCGGCTCGACCGAAGGCCGCCGGGTGCTGCTCAGCTGGGGCGGGACCATGTTCGAATACCTGATGCCGCTGCTCTTGCTGCGCGTATTCCCCCGTTCGTTGTTAGAGGATGCCTGCAGCGAATCGGTCGGCGCGCAGATAGAGTACGCGCGCCGGATGGGCGTGCCCTGGGGGATTTCCGAGTCGGCCTACAGCGACATGGACGCCAATAACACGTATCAATACCAGGCCTTCGGGGTGCCGGGACTGGGGCTGAAACGGGGGCTCGAAGATGACCTGGTGGTGGCCCCGTACGCATCGATGCTGGGGCTGCTGGTCGATCCGGCGGCGGCGGTGCGCAACCTGAAATGGCTCCAGCGGCTCGGGCTGAACGGCAGCTATGGATTTTTCGAGGCGATCGATTTCACCCGGCAGCGCCGCCGCGAGGGCGACCGCGGAGTGATTGTCCGGGCCTACATGGCGCACCACCAGGCGATGGGGTTTCTGGCGATTGATAACCTCATCAACGATTCCGTGCTGCAGCGGCGGTTCCACTCCGATCCGCGGGTCAAGGCGACCGAGCCTCTGCTCTATGAGCGCATACCGGTTTCGCCCCCCCGCTATCAGGCGCCGACGCGGGAGCGGGCCGCCTCGCGCCTGATGCCCGCGGAAATCGCGCCGTCCGCCGCCCGGTTTGTCACCCCCCACTCGGTCACGCCCAAGACGCAGCTGTTCGGCAACGGCCGCTACCACCTGATGGTGACCAGCGCCGGCGGGGGATACAGCCGGTGGGGGGATTTTGATATCACCCGCTGGCGGGCGGACTCCACCTGCGATGGGTGGGGCGCGTTCTGCTATATCCGCGATCTGCGGAGCGGCCGGGTGTGGTGCAACACCTATCAACCCGTCGGGGGCTCGACCGACGCCTATACGGTCAGCTTCTCCGTTGACCGGGCCGAGTTCCGCCGCTCGGACGACGGCATAGATACCGAGACCGAGATTGTGGTATCGCCCGAAGACGACGCGGAGATCCGCCGCATCACCCTGATCAACCGCTCGGGCCGCAAAAGAAAGCTGCAGCTGACCAGCTACCTGGAGCTGGCCCTGGCCCCGCACAACGCGGATCGCCAGCATCCCGCATTCAACAAGTTGTTTGTGTGCACGGAGGCGATCGCGGCGCGCAATGCTCTGCTCGCCTTCCGCCGCCCGCGGGACCGGGACGACCCGCCGATCTACGCGGCCCACCTGTTGACATCCGAGACGGGGATGACGGGCGTGATGAGTTTCGAAACGGACCGGGGGCGGTTCATCGGTCGGGGCGGCACCACGGGCAATCCCGCCGCGGCGGCGGGCGCGCTCTCCAACAGCGCCGGGCAGGCGCTGGATCCGATTTTCAGCCTGCGACGCACGGTGGCTCTCAAACCCGGCCAGCGCCTGCAATTTTCCCTTATCCTCTGCGCCGCCGAGTCGCGCCGGGATGCCCTGGCGCTGGTCAAGAAGTATAGCGATCCCCAGGCGGTGAGAAGGGCGCTCGATTTCGCGTGGACCTATTCACAGGTAGAGCTCCGCCGCCTGCGCATCGAGCCGGACGCGGCCCGGCGCTTTCAGCAGCTCGCCAGTTATATGCTCTACCCCAGTTCCAAACTCCGGACGGCGCCGGATCGCCTGCGGCAGAACCGCCTGGGCCAGTCGCGCCTCTGGTCCCATGGCATCTCGGGCGACCTTCCGATTGCCGCGGTCAGCATCGGAGAGTCGAACGACATCAGTCTCGTGCGCCAGATGCTCCAGGCGCACACCTACTGGCGCCTCCACGGCCTCCCCTCGGACCTGGTCATACTCAACGAGGAAGCCGGCGGTTATGAACAGCCCCTGCAAGAACAGCTGAAGCGGCTGATCCAATCCCATGCCATGCATGCCGGCGGCGGCCAGACCGGCGGGATCTACCTGCTCAACGCCGACCATATCCCCGAGGAGGATCTGACGCTCATCCTCTCGGCCGCGCGCGTGGCGCTGGTGGCCGCCCGCGGCCCCCTGCCTCAACAGCTGGGCGCGCCGATGGAACCGACGGAGATCCCCGCCCCCCTGCCCGTGCGCCGTATCCCGGAGGAGCCCTCCGCGCCGCTGCCGTTCCTGGAGCTCGCCTACTTCAACGGGCTGGGCGGCTTTACCCCCGACGGCCGCGAATACGCAATCTATCTCGGCCCCGGCGCGCAGACGCCGGCGCCCTGGGTGAATGTGATCGCCAATCCGAGCTTCGGCGCGCTGGTCAGCGAATCGGGCGCGGGCTTCGCCTGGTACGGCAACAGCCAGCAGAACCGCTTGACCGGCTGGTCCAATGACCCGGTCACCGACCTGCCGGCCGAAGCCATCTACATCCGCGATCAGGAAACGGGAAGGTTCTGGACCCCCACCCCCCTGCCGATCCGGGAGAAGGACGCCTATCGGACACGCCACGGCGCCGGCTATACGGTCTTCGAACACACCAGCCACTCCATCCAGCAGGAACTGACCGTCTTCGTGCCGATGGATGAAAACGGCGGAGAACCGGTGCGCGTGCAGCGGCTTCGGTTGCGCAATGACTCATCACGATTGCGGCGGCTGGCGGTCACCTTCTACGTCGAGTGGACTCTCGGCGAGAACAGGGAGGAGAGCCAGACGCGCGTGATCAGCCAGTGGGACAGCGAGCTGCGAGCCCTGCTGGCCCGCAATCGCTACCACCCGGGCTATGGCGACCGCATCGCCTTTGCCACGTTGAGCCCCCCTCCCCGCAGCTATACCGCCGACCGCGCCGGCTTCCTCGGTCGTAATGGGACCATGGCCGCGCCCGCCGCGATGAAGCGCATCCGGCTCTCCGGCCGCGCCTGGCCGGGTCTCGACCCGTGTGCGGCCGTGCAGGTGGCGGTGAATCTGCCGCCGGGGGAGAGCGCGGAGGTGACCTGTCTGCTCGGGCAGGCAGGCTCCATCGAAGAGGTCGATCGCCTGATCCGGAAATACCGCGATGCCGCCGAAGTGGAGGAGGCCCTCAATCGCGCGATCGCCTGGTGGGACCGGCTGGTGGGAGCTATCCAGGTCAGCACCCCGGAGAAGTCGGCGGATATTCTGTTGAACCGCTGGCTGCCCTACCAGACCTTGAGCTCCCGGATCTGGGGACGGACGGGGTTCTACCAGTCCAGCGGGGCTTTCGGATTCCGCGACCAGCTCCAGGACGCGATGGCGCTGTTATACGCGGACCCGGCCATCGCCCGGCGGCAGATACTCCTGGCGGCGGGACGCCAGTTCGTCGAGGGAGACGTTCAGCACTGGTGGCAACCGCCGTCCGGCGCCGGCATCCGGACGCGTTGTTCCGATGACCTGCTCTGGCTGCCGTACGTGACTGCCCATTATGTCCGCGTCACGGGCGATGCGGGAATCCTGAACGAGCGCATTCCGTTCATCGAGGACCGCTCCCTGGAGAAAAAGGAGCACGAGGTCTTTATGACCCCGCACGGTTCTCTGGACAGCGCCGCGCTCTATGAGCATTGCCGGCGGGCGCTCGAGCGGGGAGCGAGTTCGGGGCCTCACGGCCTGCCCCTGATCGGCAGCGGCGATTGGAACGACGGCATGAACCGGGTGGGCATCGAGGGGAGCGGAGAGAGCGTCTGGCTGGCCTGGTTTCTCATCGAGACCCTCAATCGGTTTGCCGGGATGGCGGAGACGCACGGCCGCCCGGAGGAGGTGGCCGCCTACCGCGAGAAAGCCAGAGCGCTGGCCGCGGCCGTCGAGCGCCACGCCTGGGACGGAAACTGGTACCTCCGGGCCTTTTTTGACGACGGCACTCCGCTCGGATCGGCGGCGAGCGAGGAAGCGCGCATTGACTCGTTGCCCCAGTCCTGGGCGGTGCTCAGCGGTGCGGCCGACCCCGAGCGGGCGGCCCGGGCGGTTGAATCCGCCTGGGAGCAGCTGGTGCTCACGGGAGAGAATCTGGTGCTGCTGCTCACCCCGCCCTTCGACAGGTCGGAGAAAAATCCTGGCTACATCAAGGGGTATCCCCCCGGCGTTCGGGAGAATGGAGGCCAGTACACGCATGCCGCGTTATGGCTGGCCATGGCGCTGTGCCGCGAGGGCGAGGGGGACCGGGCGGTTTCTCTCCTGCGCATGATCAGCCCGATCGAGCGGGCGCGCGATCCGGCGGCCGTGGCACGCTACCGGGTCGAGCCCTACGTGACCGCCGGCGACGTCTCTCGCCTGGCGGGACGGGTCGGTCAGGGCGGCTGGACCTGGTATACCGGTTCCGCCGCCTGGATGTATCGCGTCTGGATCGAGGAGGTGCTCGGCCTGAAGATTTCCGGCCGGATCCTTACCGTCGATCCGGTCATCCCGTCCGGCTGGAAGCAGTTCGGCATCCGCTACCGCCGGGGCGAGGCCGTCTATGAGATCTCGGTCGAAAACCCCGAGGGGGTATGCCGCGGTGTGGCGTGGGTGGAGATGGATGGCCGGCGCCTGGAACAGCCTCTTATCCCCCTGGAAGACATTTCGATCAAACACAAGGTAATCGTGCGGATGGGCAAAAAGGCGTAACCGATTCGGGATTTCTGCTCGGAGTTTCGCAACCAGAAAAATATCCCGCACTCACTCGGGTGTAACCAGCCTGGGCCATGCGGGAAGCCTCGGTGTTAATCCCAATGATATCCGCAGCGCCCGCCCACCAACGTGACATCATCGATGTCCCGATCATCGATTGGGAAAACCTTGCAGACCAGCCAACGTCTCCCGCCGTATGCGCGGCATAATCCCCGACGGGTCAGCATCACGCAGGGAAAGATCAACCTGCAGCAGCAGCCGCATTGTTTACACTTGCCCTTTCGCAGCAGGAGTTGGGACTGCACGTATCGCATATTGAAATGGACCAGGAAAAACCGCCTCAGCTCGCCGTAACCCAGCCGGCCCCACCGGGCAAGACTCCTCGAATGGTCGCGTGAATGCATGACCTGCCCCTATGCTTTACTTCAGGGTCGTTACCGGCGTCGGCCTTGAATGACCTGAAGCAAAAGCACCACGACCGCGATGACCAAGAGGACATGGATGAGTCCGCCGATGGTGGTCGAGGTGACAAGACCCAAAAGCCAGAGTACAACCAAAACGATGACAATGGTCCAGAGCATTTTGCTTCTCCTTTTGTCTACTTCTGCATGTCCGCGCCGGTCTTCTTTACGGCCGTGCCGGCTTTCTCCCTGGCGGCGCCGGTTTTCTCCGCCGCCCCCTTCTCGCCACAGCCGACCAGAGCCATGGCCCCAACAACAGCAATCGCCGTAATACCCAGAATCCTTGCCCGATCGATCTTCATGACCACCCCTCCTTTATGATACACCCTCCAGTTCTTGCGGCTAACGATAGGCCCGGGCTTGCTTCTCGAAGAGGTCGGCGTAAACACCCCGGCGGCTGATCAATTCTTCGTGGGTGCCGCCTTCGATGACGCTTCCCTGCTTCAGCACATAAATGCGGTCAGCCATCCGGACGGTGGAAAAGCGATGACTGATCAGGATGGCCGTGCGGCCGGACAGCAGTCGGCGAAAGCTCCGGAAGACCTCGTATTCCGCCTTGGCGTCCATAGAGCTGGTCGGCTCGTCCAGGACGATGATCTGCGCATCGCGCATGAAGGCGCGGGCCAGGGCCACCTTCTGCCACTCGCCGATGCTCAGTTCTTCCCCGTCCTCGAACCACTTGCCCAGAATCGTATCATAGCCATGCGGCAACGCGCCGATGACGCCGTCAGCCCCCGAGCGGCGCGCGGCGGCGACGACCCGTTCATGGTCGGGCGGCAGGGCGGTATTCCCGAACCAGATGTTCTCTCGGGCGGTCAGATGGTAATGCGCATAGTCCTGGAAAATGATCGCGATTTCGCGTCTTAACGCCTTGGTGGCAAACTGGCGCAGATCCACCCCGTCGATGGTAATGGCCCCGCCGGTGGGATCGTACAATCGGCACAACAACTTGATCAAAGTCGTCTTGCCCGAGCCATTTTCACCCACCAAAGCCACCACTTCTCCCGGCCGGATGGCGAGGGAGATATCCTCCAAGACCTTTCTGGCGCCGGCGGGATACCGAAAACTTACATGGTCGAGCACGATGCCGCGCTGCATCGGCTGGGGCACGGGCCGGGCGGGGGCCGGCTCGACGACGGTACGTTTCAGATCCAGAAACTCGTAGAGATTGGAAAGGAACAAGTTGTCTTCGTACAGTCCGGCCAGGCTGCCCAGTATCCCCTGAAGAAATCCCTGCACGCGCTGAAATGCCTGATAATACATCACCAGATCGCCCAACGTGATTTTCCCCCACATTGCCCGATACGCGACATAAGCATACGAACCGTAGATTGCCGCGGTGGCGAAGGTCTGAGCGGCAAAATCAGCGATGATCCGCCGGCGCGCGAGGGCCAGCCTTCCCCGGCGGAGTTTCCGGCGGATATCGCGAAACCGGCTTATGAACAGAGATCCCAGGTCAAACAGGCGGATTTCCTTGGCGTGGCCGCTGCCGGTGAGCATCCAATTGAGATAGCTGGCGTGCCGTTCCGTGGATGTCTGCTCGCGTTGCCAGCGATACATCTTGCCGGAATATAGTAATCGCACCGCGGTGCCGGAAATGACGGCGGCGAACAGTACCGCCGCGATGAACCAATGAAATGACAGGAGCAGTCCCGCGATGGCCAGCAGCGAGATTCCGTTCTGTCCGATCTGCGCCAAACCATTGACGATACTGATGGGTCGAGCGGGGGCTTCGCGTTGGGCGCGATGAAGGGTGTCGTAGTATCGCGCGCTCTCGTAATACTCCAGATCCACCTCAACGGACTTGGCGAGGAGAACGTCGTTCATGTGATCCGTGACAATGTGCGCCTGCCATTCGCTGACCAGCCCCGCTACCAAGCGGGTCAGGAAAGCGAACAGGGTCGCCGCGCCCATGCATCCGACGAGCAAAAGCACGTGTTTGAGAGCGACTCCCTTGTCGGGAGCCGCCGGCCCCGCGGTCACGGCGTCCACCAGGAGCTTCATGAGATAAAGCGGGAGTAAAGGCAATACCCCCTGGAGCACGATGAGAACCCCGTTCGCGATGGTCAAGCCTTTCGCGCTCTCCCAGACAAAACGCACGGTGCGGCCCATCTGCAGGGCGCGGCGTATTTTCAGCCTTATCGATTCAGTCTGCTCTTTCATGGATATCTAAAGCCTCTTCGACCTTTTTCCAGAAAGCGCCGGCCAGGCTGATGTGAAGCACGTGGGCGGGTACGACCCGGGCCAAGGCGCACAGGTTATTGAACCGTTCCAGATGCAGGGCGCGGAGTTCTTCTTGGCCCAGCCCCGGGGCCATGAACGTGGAGACCTGTCCCACGAACTCCCCGAGCAGGCTGACCGCCTGCCCCCGGCCCACCCGTTCCACCCGGTCTTCCACCGCTTGGGCCAGGGAGAAGATGCCCTTGACCGGCACGGCGTTCTGCACGTTCCACGTGCCGCCCGGTCCCCCGTCCAGGAAACGGCTCCAGGTGGGCCAGGGGTGCGCCCAGTAGTTCCCTTGCGGATCCCGCACCACCAGCGTCGTATCGTCGCAAAGCGAGCGCCAGGGGGCCGGGAGCCGATTGCTGGCCGTGGTCTTTCCCGTCCCGCCCGGCGCAGTCAGGATCACGCCCATGCCGTCCCGTTCCGCGAGGGCGCCGTGCATGAGGACTCCTCCGCGGGCCTGGGCTTCGCGAGCAAAAACGAGCGATAATCTCACCAGATTGACGTACGGCCCGCCCCAGTGATCGCCGGGACTCAGGATGCAGGCAACGACACCGTCATTTTCCGATGCCAACGGGACATAATAATCCGCCACGGACGTGTGCGCCTCAACCCGGACGCTGAGCCGGCAGAGATTGCCGTGATGAGAAGGCTCGGTGGCGCCTCCAGCCATGCGCAACTGCATCGCGCGTCCCAGTTGGGAAACGATGGATGCGGCCTCTTCATCTCCGGCGGTGACTTCCCAATGACTCCCATCGGCCAGGACGAGGTCATGCCGCACTCCCTGCGTCAGCGGATGGTCCCTGGTTCGTCGCCGGTCAGCCAAAACGTGCCGGTTCAATCGGTCCTTATCCTGCTGCCCTGGAAGCGCCCTTCCATCCACCAACAGGTGAAACGGCCGTTGGATCTGCCATTGCTGCCTCCGGTCATCGTATCGCCCGATGACACGCTGCCCCAGCAGGAGCTGAAACTGGTCCCGGCCCCGGTCGCGGAAGACGACGACCCGCGGCCGGAAGGGGGCAGGCAACCACCAGGCGATCAACCCCCGGCGGGACAGGGCCTGATAAAGGGGATAGAGCAGCGGAGACACGCCACGGCGAAGGTGGAGCCGCCAACGAAGCCGGCGGCCGGTCAACCGGCCCGGTAACCCGCCCGCGATCTTCCGCCGCTTCCGGCCGCGCCAGGCGGCCACCACCCGGCCTTGAATGCTCCGTGGCGGCAGGAGAAAAGCATCCTCCCGGGTATTGTTGTCGCCAAGCGTGGATATGCCTGCGGGGGTCACACGGACGATGCGGTGTACGACCGGCCGATCAGCCTCCGGCGGCAGGAAAAAGGCCACATCGCCGACGCGCGGCGGCCGGTCGCCATAAGGCATGATCTCCATGATCTCCGGCTCGCGCAGAGTCGGATTCATGCTGGAGCCGGCATAGGCGGCGAAGAACATCGCCCCGGAGACATTCCCGTTGCTATTCTGCGGCGGCATTGCCGAGAGCGATGCGTGGAGAACGCACGGGCCTTGTTCTCAGGCGTGAAGCCGGGAAGAGCCCCGCTGCTTCCGCCTGTTCACAGAACCAGTAGGGGGCCCACAGACTGCCCTTGCTGTAGTAGTTCTGGGCAACGCACGAGCCGAGGCAGTACCTCTTCATCAGGCAGCGGCGGCAGACCCCTTCCAGCCGGTCGGGCAGTCCCTCCCGCAGAGCCTTCAAAATAGCGTTTTCTCGCCACACCTCGTCCAGCCTGTCCTTCCCCACCTCGCCGAAGATCAGATCCGGGACCTGCTCGCCGATGCCGCACAGGGCGTAGTGTCCGCTGGCGATGACGCCCAGGATACCGAAAACACCGCAGGCGCTGCACCCATCCCCGCTGGCTATCCGATAGAGGGCTCTAAAGGCGTGCGGGTGATGAAAGAAGATCTTCACCTTGGCCTGAGGCGCCAGTCCCTGTTCAACATGCCGCCCCAGCTCGATGAGTTCGCCTACAGTCAAGGTCTCTTGGGCTTCATGCATCTTCTCGCCCCGGGCGGTGGGCTGAACCAGGTTGAACTTGAGCGAGGCCGCACCCAGTTCTTCGGCCATGCTCACCATGGCGTCCACCTGGCCGGCATTGTGGCGCATCACCGTGAAAATGACCTGCGGCCTGATGCCGGCGGCAACCAGGTTGCGCACCGCCTGCCGGGCGGCGGCAAAGGATCCCGGAACACCGCGCACCCATTCGTGGGTCGCCGCGTCAGTTCCATCAAGACTTACGGATACGAATCGGTGGGGAGACCTGGCGATCTCAGCGGCGCTCTCCGGCGTGCACAGCAAGCCGTTGGTCTCGATCGTCAGCTTCAAATCTTCACGCCGGACGATCTCCAGCAAACGAGTGAAGCGGGGATGCAACAACGGCTCGCCGCCGGTAAGCTTGACGCCGCTCAGCCCCAGGGGCTTGGCCTCGCGGATGGCCGTCTCGAACGACTCGACCGGCAAGGTGGGATAATGGCTGCCGCCGGCGTCGAACCGGGGACCCATCCAGCAATGGCGGCAGGCGAGGTTGCACCCTTCGGTCAAGTAGAAATACAAAGTGTTGATCGTATGCCTGAGAGCCTGCCCCGCCTTCTGCTGTTTCCTCCCGCTCGGGATGTTCATGCGCTGGCGCCGCCTTCCTTGAGAAAGCGCCGCAAACAAGCATCCGGACTGGGGTGGTCTATCATGCCCGTCAGCGAGTAGGCCAACCCCGGACAGTTGCCCGTGCAATAAGGGATGTATGGACAACCGGCGCAGAAGTCAAACCGGGCCAGCGGGATCGTGTGCCGGTGGCGGAGCTGGTTCAGGGCCGGGCTGTCTCGCCATATTTCCGCCAGGGAATCATGGTTGATACGCCCCAATTCAACATGGTTTAGCATGTTGCAGGGGACGATGGCGCCGTCGGCGCGGACGGAGATTTTGTGATTCGGGCAGCCGCACGCGGTGAGGCGGCCCCCGTTGTGAAAGGCCGGCTGGCCCTGGGCCCGCGCCTCCTCCATCCGGCGCCACATGCGCCCATCCGTCAAGGGGCCGGCTTGGGCCGAGATGCGGCCATCGTATTTCGCCGTGAGGCGCAGCAAGGTCGCCATTGCTTCCTTCCGTTCCTGTGTGTTCAGCAGCACGTCATCCGCATTCGCGCAGCACGTGCCCAGGTACCCCGCGGAGTTGGTGCCGAAATCGGGCAGGCCCAGCTCATCCAGAAGCAAGCGGGCGATGTTCTCCAAATCATGCACGTTGTTCCGATGAATCGTGACCCGCGCGGCCGCGCTGATCCGATGGCGCTGCAGGGTGCGAAGGCCGCGGATCGCGCCGTCAAAAGAGCCGTGCCCGCGGCAGGAGTCGTGAACAGACGCGCACGAACCATCCACCGACACCTGGACATACTCGCAGCGGCCGGTGCCGGCGATGAAAGCGGCGATCTCATCGCCAATCAGCGCGCCATTGGACAGGAAGGAGAAGCGCATCCGGTTGCGGACGATACCCTCAATGAGTACGGCCAGGTCCTCCCGGATGAACGGCTCTCCGCCGGCCAGGGTGACGTTCATCACGCCGAGCGACCCCAGTTCATCGAAGAATTTCAGCCATTCGCCGGCAGGCAGATCCCGATACTCTACCGCCTTATTGTTGAAGAAGTAGCAGTAGCGGCAGCGCAGATTACAACGGGCGGTGATTTCAATGCTCAGGCTGCGCGGGGTGCGCATGACTTTTGCCGCCGCTGGTTCTATCTGGTTCTTGAGTTCCATGAGGCATCCATCATTTGCTCTTCAGTTCCAGCCCCACAAAACCCTTTTCGGCCAGCGTGTTGACGAAGGCGGCGATCTCTTTGAGGGCTCCGTCCGGAGTGTTCTCAAATCTGTCTTTGATCTCCGACACGATATCCTCGATGCTTCTTTTGCCGTCCATCAGTTTCCATGCCGCTACGCCGACAGGATTGGTTCCCACGGCCGCGGCCGTATCGGGGTTGAAAAGCACGGCCCAGTCGTCGAACTCCTCCCGAAGCACGACGATGGGATTGGCAATCGGTCTGTCCGTTTGATTCATGGTTCATTCCCTCCGGAGGCTAAAATGACTAACCCGGGCTATTCATGAAAAGCATCGGTTTTCATGAATAGCCCGGGTTAGAGAGCCAGGCCAGCCGTAGTGCGGTCGCTTACATGCCACCGCCGCCAGTGCGATCTGCTGCAGGAAAGCAGCGCCGGCCGCGCGATCCTTTATCCGCCAACATTATCAGTGCCGCCCGAACAGGCGCTGGTGGCGGCAGTGCCGCCCGAGCAAGCCACTTGTGCGCAGGTGCCGGCCGTGCAATTTCTGTTGGCCGTGACACCCTCCGTGCAATCCCGCGTGTCGGTGTAACCCGGCGCGCAATCGGTCACGGCGCCGCCATGCGGAACACCGCCGCAGTTGCAATCGCTCGCCGTGTCAGTAGACCCGGGAGAGCAATCCACGGGTTGAACTGAACTTCCGGACGCGCAGGCTCCGGACCCTTTGGCCATCTCCCCTAAGGGCACCAGGACCGGCGATTCGTACTCTGATTTTCCCTTGGCATTTTGATCCGGCATATGGGTTTCTCCTTTTTCTCCAAGCGCACCTGTTGAGCCACTCGAAGACGGCTATACCAACATAGGTAGTGTACAAGTTAGACCAGTTGCATCTGTTGTCAAGGAATTTTTTAAAAATCGGGTTATCCGGGCGGATGGACCGGCCAATCACTCCCCTCCGGACGGGGGGAGGGGACGATGCGGAGGGGGAGGGCCCGCCCGTCGTTTCTTAGGGGAATAGGCGCAGGCGGCGGCGTTGGCGAGAAGACTCCGCAGGGCGGTTATCTGGTGACGGGCGTAGGCGGCGAGGAGCCGCGTTCCGCTCGCCCGGTATTTTTGGCGAACATATCCCGGAGGGGGAAAGAGGTATTTTATCGCGTCCAGCGCCCGGAGAGGCCGAAAGATGGTGTCCGGGCGGAGACGGAAGAGGAATGCGCAGCGCCCCCCGCCCCCGGCCCCCGGCCGCAAGAAGGAGATCTGGGCCCGGGCGGCGAATCTCTCCGCGAAATTCATTCCGCTTCTCCCCCCCCTCTGACGGGCGAAGGGGAGCGGGAGGCCGTGACCGCCGTAGATTCTGCCCGCGGCCTCGAGGCAGGCGGCTGCCTCCCTGCGCAGATTCCAGGCGTCGGCCAGCTTCCGGACGTCGTCCCAGTCCGGCTCCGGGTCCCGGTCTGTCGCCGCCAGGTGAATATCCAGCAGCCAGAGGGCCCAGTTCCCCCGGAGCAGGAGACCGGGAAAATCATCTTCCCGCGCCAGCGCGGGAAGGGAAGGGCAGTGCTTGAACAGATGCAGGCAGAGCATCAGGACGCGGTCGGCCGGGGAGGGAACGGGGATGCGGACGCCGGAAAACGAAGCTTCCCGCCGCCGGGAAAGAATCCCCGGATAATCCACGAGGTAGAGTGTGTAGGGATGGTCGAGCGCCCAGTGGAGTTCGACCGTCGCGCCCCTCGCCTTGTTGCTGAGCTGGAGATGCAGGTGGTGATGGAGAAAATAGCTCTCCGGCAGGAGGCCGGGGGGGGAAACGAAGCCCATCCGGGCCAGGGCGTCCCGGGCGGCGGAAACGTCATTTCTGGCGACCAGCAGGTCGAGATCCTGGAATGGCCGCAGGTAAGGCGTGCCGTACAGCGATATCCCCGGGTCCAGCCCCCGCAGGACGACGAAGTTCACGCCCCGGCGCCCGAATTCCCGGACGATTTCTCCCGCCAGATCGAGATAGGCCCGCGTTTTGATCACGGTCCGGCGGTGGCGCTCCTTCAGCTCCATCCGCGGGAGCGCGGGCAGCCGGTCGAGCCAGTTGAGACGGTCAAGGGCATTGAAGACCAGGCTGTCGAGGCGGTTCGCCGCCGCCGTGGAGACAAGCCACCTCCACTCCGCCGGTTGATTTTCCCGCTCCCGCAGCCGGGCCGGATCGGTTCGGGGATGGGCGAGAAGAAACAGCAACGTCTCATCCTTCATGGTTTTCAGCGCCTCAATAAAAGCAGATCAGGATATCAGGATAGCAGAAAATGCCGCTATTCTGATGCTCCGGCCCCCCGATATTCTGGTAACGTGATATCCTTGAAGAGAAGCCGATCTCTCAATCTTCTGGCAGAGCATATGACCGCCTCATCCCGGAACCCCTATCTGGCCCCCGTGCTGGTCCTCTATGCCGGGCTCACCCTGCTCTACAGCTTCGGGGTTCCCCTCTGGGAGGCCCCGGATGAGCCGTCGCACTACCTGTGCGTCCGGCGCATTTCGGACGCAGGGAATTTCTCCCCCCCTCGCTTCACCGCCGGGCAAAGGAGCATATGGCACGACGGATATATCTACTCCATGTATGAGCGTTCCCAGCCGCCGCTGTACTACCTGCTGGCCGCACCGGTGATGAAAACGCTGGCCGCCCGCGTCCTTCCCCTGGGGGAAGGGGTCGCCCTTCCTCCCGTCCGCTCGGATTTCAACCGGCAGGGCAACTTATTCATCCACGACAGAAAAACCGTGTGGGACCTGAATACGAACGAGGTGCGCGGGCATCTTTTTCGCCTGTTCTCCATAATCCCCGGGGGCATCGCGGTTTATCTCGTCTACCGGATGGCCCGGGCGGTTTTCCCGGGGCATCCGGCGGCGGCGGCCGCTTCCGCCGGTTTTCTCGCCTGTCTGCCCCAATTCAACTTCATCTCGGGAGCGATCAGCAACGACAGCCTCGCCGTTCTTGTGGGAACGGCCGGGCTCTTCGCCCTGGTCCGGCTGGCGGATCCCGGGAGAAGCCCGTCCTTCCGGGGCTGGTCTGTTCTGGGGCTGCTGCTGGCGCTGGGCCTTCTCACCAAGATGAACCTGGTGTTCCTCTTCCCGGCGAGTCTCCTCGTGATTTTGTGGAAAGTCAGGGATGGCAGGGAACCCCGCCGGATTCTGGCGGCGGTGGGGCTTGTATTTATCCCCTCCCTTGCCCTGGCGGCGGCGGCGGGCCTGATTTTCCACTTGGGGTCGGGCATCCATGCCTCCGAGATTTTCCAGCGTTTGCTCCGGATCAACCCCCTTCAGGTCACGCCGCCGCGCCTGAATCTCATGGCGGTCGATCTCTACCAGTCGTTCTGGGCGCGCTTCGGGTGGATGAGCATCGCCGCCGGAGGATGGATGTATGGTGCGTGGGGGGGATTTTTACTGGCCTGCCTGGCCGGATGGATTTTCCCGCGCCGGGGCGCCGAGACACTCCCGAGAGCATCGAAGCGCTCCCTCATCCTGCTGCTTACTAGCTTCCTGCTCCTGCTGCTGGGAGTGGTGAAGAACAACCTCCTGGTTCCCCAGTCGCAGGGGCGCTTCCTCTTCCCCGCCCTGGGGGCTGTCTCCATCCTGCTCGCCGCGGGCTGGCTGAGGCTTTTCGGAGCGAAGCGGCAGGCGGCCGCCGCTCTGATGATGGTGTTGTTCCTCGCCGCGCTCAGTCTGATCGCGCTGTTCGGATACTTGCTTCCCGCATCCTACCCCTAAGATGGTGCTCGAATCGCTCCGCGAGCTGGCACTGTCGTAGACCCTGAGCCTGTCGAAGGGAGCGTAGTCGAAGTGCTCAAGATGACAAAAGGCCTGCCTCGTATTGGGGCAGGCCTTTTGTCGCTCCCAAGATACACTCCCACCATGCAGTACTAATGATAATAGAGAGGCGAGTGATACTGCTAGTTCTTGAATTGAATACTTCTAATTCTTTCCTTGGGTATGTCGATTTCCTGCCCTCCTGACAATATTACATGCAGTACAACGGGTTTTATGGCGCCGCTGTATTGATTCCCGCTTCGCAATAAAATTGTATCGATGTTTTGCCCTCCGCCTTCAAGAGATATCGACCATATTTGTTCCTTGTCCAATGTAACTGACGCGTAACCGGTATTAACTTCATAATAAACGGTGGCAATATCTCCGTTGATAACGTCACCGCTTTTTAAAGTAATCCGATCCGTGCCCACGGTACCCATGGAAATAACATTTTTGCCGGAACCTTGCATGACCATGCCTTGCCACTTTGCTAAAGACCCGGGGCCAACATTTACCCGCCTATCCAAGTCATCCAAGGAGTAGTAGGGTCCATTGGCATCCCGTTCGGCGACTATTTTGGCCGCCATTTCCGGCCCAACCCCGGGAAGCCTCTCCAGTTCCGCAGAGTTGGCCGTGTTTAGGTCGATCATGCCTTGTGCCCTGGAAATGCCGGGGACTACAACCAGCACCACGAAGGATACCGCGATTGTAACTACAGAAAGTCTCTTCATGAGAACCCTCCTGGGGTGTGTATTGCCTCGCCGTCTTATCGCTGAGTAAGGAAAACGCGGTCGGATATCGCTATCCGAGCCGGGTCAGGCTTGCCGAACCTCATGTCCCCAGTTATTCCTCACGGCGCTTCCTGCCGGGGTTACGGTGAACAACTGGCTGATATTCTTCTCCTCTCGACGTAGTTGGTCAAGAAGATTTACCAAAAAAGAATAATCCCGGCTACTATGGCTAAAGCAAAAGGGCGGCTATCTTTGTCGGGAAACCGCCCTTCCTCTTGCCCAGTTCGGCTTATCGGGTGACGGGGATGTCGCCGAGGGAGCCAAAATACAGCCGGGTGAGACTCCTCACAGACCACAGACCCGAGGAATCGCGAAATAATCCGGCTTCGTCAGTGTCATCCCCGTCGTAATCGGCAGGAACGGGTTGATCGAGGTTGTTGCCGAAATAACAGCGAGTTAGTCAGCGGATCGCCCAGAGACCGCCGGCGGGGCGGAACAGGGCCTATTGCCACGGCCCCGCGGCCATAAGCGCTCCGGAAGACGGCCGGGTCGCTTGTCCCGTCGCCGTTATAGTCTCCAGAGACAATACGATCAGAGGAGGTCCCGTAGTAAAAGCGGGTGATATCCCGGATCACCCCAAGTGCCGTGTCCGGGCGGAAGATGGCGGCGTCGGCTCTGCCGTCCCCATTGTAATCGCCGGAATCCAGCGCAGCCGGACCAGGAGGCAGGCTGGGCCCGCAGGTGGGCGTCGGAACGGCCGAAGCGGTGGGGATGGGCGACGGCGTGGAGGAAACAACAGGGGTCGGGGTGATGATGATGAGGCCAAACGGAGTGGGAGTGGGAGAGGCGGAGACATCCCCGGTGACCAGGATGTCGTCGAGGCACACCCCGTAACCGTTGCCGGCCGTCCGGCCCCGCTTCCATCGCGGGCCAGAAGACCAGGCGGGGGTTCTGCGTGCAGGAACCGAAGCTCAAAACGGGGCGAGACCAGGCGAGTGACGGGATAGTCGTAGCCGTTATAAAATAAGTAGGCATTGGCGGGCGCGCTGGAGGCGGCCGAAGGGGGGCGAGGAGAGGAAAGAGAGAACAGCGATAGCAGTTCATTATTTAAGCAATAGGCCACATTTCAAGAGAAGGAGAGCGGTAGGTGACCAACCCCCAATATTAGTGCCATCCTCTATGCTGATATCTCCCTGTCGCGGATAAGGGCGAGTCCCTACGATCCCGGGCAATAACCGGTCGTAAGCTCGGGGCGTTACTGAGCTCTCCCCAACTGGTATAGAAAAAGGCGGCGTCGCCATTGCTGGAGAAACCGCCCTTTTTTGTCTAGGCTGTTTCAGCGGGTAGCGGGGATGACGCCGGTGGAACCAAATATAAAGCGGGTCACATCCGGCACCCTCCACAGACCCGCCGGAGCGTTGAAAAGGGCGGGCTCGTCCTTCTCGTCCCCATCGTAATCCGCCGGCATGGGCCACTCCTGGGGGCAACCGAATTCAAACTGAGTGAAGTCCCTGATAAACCAGGACCCGGCGAAATAGCCCGACCTCACATAGATGGCCGCTTCCAGCCTTGCGTCGCCGCAATAATCCCCTGGTACGGGCAGCGAGTCGGGGTAAATCGTGGTCGGTCCGAAGTTGAACCGGTCCCCGCCCCGCACCGCCCAATACTGATCGTGGGGACGGTAGATGGCGAATTCGTCAACCCCATCGTGGTTATAATCACCGGGGATGGGGATATCACCCTCCCGGCCGAAGTTCACCCTCGGAATCCCCTGGACCGCCCATAAAGCCTCGCTGCGGGGGCGGAAGATGGCCAGATCGGTAGTACCGTCCCCGTCGTAGTCCCCGGGAACCGGAATGTCTCCGGGGATGCCGAACACGGGGCGACCGATGCCGCGAATTATCCACTGTGCGTTGGAGGGGCGAAAAAGGGCGATTTCGGTCGTCCCATCGCCGTCGTAATCACCAGAAACCGGGATGTCTCCCGCCACTCCCAGTACTGTGTTGATAACACCCCGAACGCGCCACCCGCCGTTGCGGGGATCGAAATAGGCCGGATCGGCCCTCAAGTCCCCGTCGTAGTCGCCCGAGTCGACCCGTGTCTGGCGGGGAGACGGGTCGTACCGCAGGCGGCTTAGAAAAGCGTCCGCTCCTCCAGCCCGGCTGCGCTGATACGAATTGACGCTGGGGAAATTATCCGACCCCGTCTCTCCCACCACCCACACCCCCATCCCGGAGCCGACGGCCACTCCGCGGGCCATATCCCATTTGGTGCCGCCTAGATACGTGGAAAAAAGGACCGTCGGACCGCTGGGCGAAATACCGGCGGCGAAACCTTCCACATACTGGGGGTTGACGGTGGGGGGAGGGTTCGCGCCATTGCTGGTGGCTTGATAAGCGTTCTCGATTGGGAAATCGGGGGAGTCGGTTACCCCGGCGATGAAAATGTTTCCCGCGGAATCGACGGCAATGTCCTCGCTCGTGTCCTCGCCCCCGCCGCCCCAGAAGGTTGATAGCGAAAGGGCGGAACCGGTGCTGTTCAATCGGGTCACGAAACCATCCTGGGGAGAGGGTGGCCGCGGGGACCAGGTCACGGGGAATGAGGACGATGCCGTGCCCCCGGTCACCACCGCGCACCCCGCCGCCGAGTCGAGGGCAATGCCCGTGGCAAAATCGTCTTCAGTCCCCCCGAGGTAGGTGGAATAGAAAAGCGCGCTAGAGGGCATATCGAATTTGGCGACGAAACAGTCCGTAGCGTTCCCGAGCAGAGAGTTTTGATAAGGGCCCAAGAGGGGGAAATTCGGTGAAATCGTCGTGCCGCACAAGTAGGTGTGACCAAGACTCGGGTGTATGGCCACGCCGCTGCCGTAATCCTCCAAGAAGCCGCCGAAATATGTGGAGCCGTAGAGGGAAGAACCCGAGAGGGAGAACATGGTGAGGAAAGCATCGGAATAACCGTTGTTGCTGCTCTGGTAGGCGTCGACGGTCGGGAAATCGACTGAATAGGTGTAGCCCGAGACCACCGCCACCGTCCATGGGCTGACCGCGACGCCGCTGGCGATGTCCTCGCCGATTCCCCCCAAATAGGTGGAATATTCGAGACAGGAGCCCGTGACATCCAGCTTGGCGAGGAAGGCGTCCTCGAGACCCCCGCGGCTGGATTGATAAGCGTTCAGCACGGGAAAGTTGTTGGAGAGCGTGTAGCCGGCGATATAGGCGTCGCCGGTCAGATCCACGGCGATATCTGACGCGCTGTCATAACCTCCCCCCCCCAGATAGGTTGAATAGTATAAAAAGGACCCCCCGGAGGCAAATTGCGCCACGAACACATCACAGTCGCCATTCCGGGTGGATTGATACGGCGACAGCGTCGCGGAATATGCGGGGAAGTTCGACGAGTAGGTGTTGCCGGCCAAGTAGACTCTGCCGAGCGAATCCACCGCAACAGCGTTGGCCTGGTCGTCGCCCGCCCCCCCCAGGTAGGAGGATACCTCGCAGGTGACCGGCTCGCAGAACAGGGCGGGCGGAAACACGCCGGCCGTCGCGAACGCAAAGATGACCACGAAAAGCTTGGTCGCCAACCTGGCCTGAAATCTCACGGATCCCATCGGCACTGATCTCATCGACACCTCCCGGTTGCGCGACCTTCCCGTTTGATCTGTTTGCCGCTCTTGCCCTTGAAATGGGAGACGCTGATCATCGCTGGGCTGCGGACTAATGGTCAGTCGCAGGAGTCGCTATCTTTCTTTAAGCAATTGGGATACTCGTTGGTACAACCCTCGACGTGACAGGCGGCCAGGTTGTCGCAGTAGATGAAACCGTTCTGCGTCTCCCCGTTGCCCCAGACGTAGCAGGAGGTGAGGTTATTGCAATATAGGAAACCGCTGGAGGCACACAGTCGCGCGGCGCAGTTGGTGAAGCGGGCGCTCACCTCCGGCTGGAGGCTGGAGCAGGCGAAACCGGAATCATCGGAGTGATCCGCGATACAGTCGACGAAGCTGACGTAATTGGCGGCCACGGTATAATTAAAACCAGCGCCCTCGGAATCGAGCACACGGCATTCGCGCAGGGAAACGTATCCGCTCTGGATGTTGATGGAGCCGACGAGGGGGGATATGCCGCCGCCGTTCTTGATCGTGAGTTTCTCCAGATGGCACCCCTCGCTGGTGATGTACAGCTCGGAGGAGTACTGGCGGGCAAAAGTGATTATGGTTTTCTGCATGCTTTCCCCGGTGACCTGCGTGACGTGATCTATAACGATGTCGTTGGGGACTCCGTACTCTCCGGCCGGAATAAAAACGCTGTCGTAGATGTCGCTCTCCAGGGCCTGCTGCAGATCGTCCCCGTCGCCCGGCTTGACCACGTAATCATACAGTCCGCCGCCTCCTCCGCCCGGCACCACGACGTCGCCAGTGGAGCCGAACCAGACCCGTGTGACGTTCCGCACCGTCCACATGCTCTCGGACGGGCGGTAGACCGCGGCGTCGCTCCTGCCGTCTCCGTTGTAGTCGTCGCAGACCACTTGGTCGGCGGAGTTCCCGAAGTAGAAGTTGGTAACCCCATAGGCGACCCACTTGCACTGGGAGCGGCGGAAGATCGTCGGCTCCCCCCTCCCGTCCCCGTTGAAGTCGGCCGCCCAGGCCGCCGAACCGAAGGACACGCCCGCCAGCAGCAGCACACCCATCACCCATCTTTTCATCTTCCCCTCCTGGTTTGGCCTGCTCCGCCAAAGTCTGCCCTGAAGAATATAGCATTTGCCGTGCCATCTCTTCACCGACGGGATACATTTCCGAACACGATGCATGGCAACAAGATGGAGGTATTCCCTTGCGACGGCCCGGGCTTCGATATCCTCCGGCGTTTCCTGTCGGCAACTCCATATTGCACTCCCGCAACAAAGTTATGCCCGGCAAACACCTGGATAATCGGGGCTTCACCCCTACTCTCCGCCGGCCAGGCCAGTTGACACTGAATTTTCTGCCGCTTGGTATCCCCGAGTGATATGTCCTACTCGCCACTCCGACCGTTTGTGGCCTTCGTCCGCCGTTCCGGGTCCAGCCTATCCGTTTCTCCGCCTTTCGGCCTCGGAGTGCCTCCTTCGCCTCGCCCACGGCGCGGACTACTAGGCCCTCGGCTGACTTCTGCGTTGCGATCGGGGAGCCTCGCGGCAACGCCCTTGCGCTTCGCTAACACTTCGCCTCCATCAGGCTGTGCAGGGGACTTTCACCCCCCAATTGCCGAACATGCTCGGCGCACTGGGAAAGGGCGGCCTCCCCTTGCAGGAAGCCGCCCTTTTAGCTTTTCTCTGCTGCTACTCGGTCTTGCCCACCGCCGGCTGATCGGCGGACGTGCCGTAGGTGATCGAGGTCACGCCGTAGATGTACCAGGCGCCTTCCGACGGACGATACAGCACCCTATCCTGCGTCCCGTCGCCCTCGTAGTCGATGACGACCGGGATGTCGCCGGTCTGGCCGAAGGACACCGTCGGGGACCCCAGTATGTACCAGGTCCCGGCGTAGCCGCGGAAGACCGAGAACTCGGCCGTCCCGTCGCCGTTGTAGTCGCCCGGCGCCACCGCGTCGGAGCCGAAGCCCCAAGCCCGGAAGGTGAGGTTGCGGACATACCAGAGCCCGCTCATCGCCCCGTTGTTCCGGAACACGGCCGGGTCGGCGTGGCCGTCGCCGTTGTAGTCAGCGGGCACGGGCAGGTCCCCGCTGATGCCATAGTAGAAGCGGGTCTGGCTCTTGATCGCATAGAGGCACCCCGAGCCCGTCGGCCGCCAGATCGCGGTGTCGGTCCTGAAGTCACCGTCGTAGTCGGCCGGGACCGGGATGTCCCCGTACGCCCCGAAGAGGAAGTTCGTGTAGGGCGTGCCGCTGTAGATGCCCCTCACCCACCACCTCGCGCTCGCCCCCACACCGGTCCCGGGACGGAACACGCCGTAGTCGGCCGTGCCGTCGCCGTTGTAATCGCCGGTGATCGGGATGTCGTTCGCGATTCCGTAGGCGACGTCGCTGATGTTGTAGACCCGGAAGTGCCGATCCGACGGGCGCCAGAGGCCCAGGTCGTCCGCCCCGTCGCCGTTGAAGTCGGCGGCGTCCAGGACGTAACGAACCGGCGTGGGCGCGGTGACCGGCGTCGGCGGGTTCGGAGCCTCGGTCGGCGTCGGTATGACCGCGGTCGGAGTCGCCGGGACCGGCGTCGGGCTGGCCGGCACCGGCGTCGGCGTGTTCGGAACCTCCGTCGGCGTCGCGGGAACCGGGGTCGGTGTGTTCGGAACCTCCGTCGGCGTCGGCGTTATAGGCGTCGGGGTGGTACCCAGGAACCGGACATCGTCAATGGCGAGGTCGCCACCCACCTTGGTATAGGACATGCGCAGGCGGCTGGCTCCGGATCGGAAGTTGAACGGTCCCGCCACCAGGGAACTGTAAGCGGAGATTCCCGTGACGTTGGTCAGGGTATACCAGCCGCCCCCATACTGTTCCTCCACCAGCAGCGCGTCGGTGGTGGTCACGCTTCCCACGCCCTTGATCCAGAAACTCAACTGCTCCGTGTTGCTGAAGGTGGACGTGGTGAAGGAGTCCCCCGTGGCGTCGAACTTCAGCGCGGGAGGATTGACGCCGTAGAGGCCGTAGGAGGTGTAACAATCGCTGTCGGCGCCGCACCCGGTGAACTCCCATCCCTCGGGGCGCTGGCCGATCTGGTAATCGTCGAACGGAACAACGAGCTTGAGCGTGGTGTAATCGAGCCAGGCGGGACTGCAGGCCACCCAGGCCGACGTGTAGGCGATCCGCATGTATCCCTGCTCCCCCCAGTCCGTGCCCCAGCTGTTGCGCAGGATCCAGTGGGGGATATCGGTGGAGCTCACCCAGCCGATCAGAGCCACCATGTGGTTGGACGTCTGGGCGTTGCAATCGGTGTTCGCGTCCTCGTAGATGCCGCCGTCGTAGGCGTCGAAGGCGGCGCCGGCATAGATAGTGGCATCGACGGCCCCGTTGACGTAGATCGCCTCCTTGATCCCA
>CAZKCI010000003.1:0-59083 GCA_964551475.1 uncultured bacterium
TACGACACGGAAAAGATCTACCGTGGCCCCTACCGGGAGAACGCGCCCGACCTGATCGTCGGCTATCGCCCCGGCTGGCGGGCCTCCTGGGAGTCGGTGACCGGGACTATTGCCGGCGATGTCTTCAGCGACAACGAGAAGACCTGGTCGGCCGACCACTGCATCGACCACCGCTTCGTCCCGGGCGTCTTCTTTTCCAGCCGGAAGGTCGCGGCCGAGACGCCCCGGATCATCGACCTCGCGCCTACTGTCTTATCGCTCTTCGGCATCAAACCGCCCGAGCACATGGACGGCTCGGTCCTGGAGTTCGCGGCTACTGATCGCTGATCACTTCTTTTTCTGTTACTGTTTTTTGTGTGGGAGGACCGTCTCGGCCCGATTCAGGCCGGCTTCAGCCTGGCATTTTCAACAGACGATTGAATAGGATGGAATAGGATACAGACGGCCAGCCAGGACCATCCTATTCAATCCTATCCAATCGTCTGTTAAATTCTTTAGCCATGTCGCCCCGACAGAGCGGGCCGAGCTCAATGAGAAATGAAAAATGATCAATGCTCAATGACCGATGAATCGGCTGATTAGATACTGCGCCCTGTTCTGCCTCGCCGCCCTCCTCTCCTGCTCCGGGAAGACGAAGGCTACCGGAAAGAAGGTGATCGTCCTCGCCTTCGACGGGATGGACCCCCGGATCGTCCAGTCGATGTTCGACCAGGGCCAGCTCCCCCATTTAAAGAAGCTCGCCGAGACGGGGACCTTCACTAAGGTCTGGTCGAGTATCCCACCCCAGTCGCCGGTCGCCTGGTCAAACTTCATCACCGGGAAGAACCCCGGCGGCCACGGCATCTTCGATTTCATCCACCGCCACCCCCAGACCTACCTCCCCTACCTCTCGATGTCGGACACGCTGCCCGCCCGGCACGTCCTCCGCTTCGGTTCCTATGAGCTCCCCCTGAAGGGGGCCGAGGTGGTCCTGAACCGGAAGGGGAAGGCCTTCTGGGAATACCTCGACCAAAAGGAGATCCCGGTCACCGTCTTCTGCATCCCGTCCAACTACCCGCCGGTCAAAGCGGGGACGGCTCTCTCCGGGATGGGAACGCCGGACCTGCGGGGCACCTACGGGACCTATCAATACTTCACCACCGAGCCCAAGGACGTCCCCGAGGATTACGGCGGGGCGCGGATCATCGTGACCAGAGTAGAGAACAACACGGTGAGGGAATCTCTCCAGGGCCCCGCCAACGGCTTCCGCCGGGAGCCGAAGAAGGGGGAGAACGGCGAGGCGCCAAGAAACGCCAGGGGCGAAATCGAATACACGAACCCCGACCTCGACATCCCCTTCGCCGTCTTCCTCGATCCCGAGAGCCCCGCGGCCCGGATCGATCTCCCCGACCGAAAAATCCTTCTCAACCAGGGCGAGTGGTCCGACTGGGTGGTCCTCCGCTTCCAGCCTCTTGCCTTCCTCGGCGAGACGACCGCCATCGCCCGTTTCTATCTCAAGGAGGTCCGGCCGCATTTCCGCCTTTATGTCACGCCGCTCAACGTCGACCCCCGCCACCCCGCCCTTCCGATCGACTGGCCCGGCGGATTCGCCCGCGAGCTGGCCGAGGCCAACGGCGATTTTTACACGCTGGGCATGCCCGAGGACACCAAGGCCCTGACCAACAACACCTTCACCACCGAGGAGTTCTACGCCCAGGCGAAGATGGTGCTCGCGGAGAGGAACCGGAATTTCGACTACCTCTTCGACCGCTTCACCGACGGTTTCTTCTTCTACTACTATTCCTCCACCGACCTGGGGACGCACATCTTCTGGCATCTCCGCGACCAGGAGCACCCCGTCCACGACGCCGCCAGGCGGGCGAAGATGGGCGACGTGATCGAGGAGATCTACGAGGAGATGGACCAGGTCGTCGCCAAGGTGGAGAGACGCCTCGACGACCGGACCACACTGATCATCATGTCCGACCACGGCTTCGGGCCTTTCTACCGGAACTTCCACCTCAACACCTGGCTCGCCCAAAACGGCTATCTCGTCCTCCAGGGCGGGGCGGAGAAGGGGTCGCTCTACGGCAACGTCGACTGGGAAAGGACCAGAGCCTACGCGCTCGGCTTCAACAGCCTCTACCTGAACCTCAAGGGACGGGAGGCCTTCGGGTCGGTCTCCCCGGGCGAACGGGAAGCCCTGCTGGATGAGCTCAGCGCGAAGCTCCAGGCGGTCCGCGACCCTCAGAACGGGAAGCCGGTGATCCGGCGGGCGGTTAAAAGCGAGGACGCCTACAGCGGACCCTATGCCGAATCCGCCCCCGATATCCTGGTCGGCTACGACTGGGGCTACCGCTCCTCCTGGGAGTCGGTCCTGGGCGACGTGACCGGCGTCCTCTTCACCGACAACAAGGAGAAGTGGTCCGGCGACCACTGCGGGGCCACCGAGATCGTCCCCGGCGTTCTCTTCTCGAACAAGAAGATCATCTCCGACAATCCCCATCTCTACGACCTCGCCCCCTCCATACTCTCCGAGTTCGGGATCGAGAAGCCGGCCGACATGGACGGGGAGAACGTCTTTCGGGAACCCAAGGCGTCGGAGAAAGCAAAAGTCAAAAGTCTGCCGTATCTCTAACAAAGAAAGGAGTCATGGAGTACTGGAGTGATGGAGTGATGGGCAGCGGCCAGGCTGGTTTTCCCAATACTCCAATACTCCGATACTCCATTACTCCAGTTTATCTGGAGGTTCCTCATGGCCAAGATCAAGATCGCGGATGAGTTGTTCGAAAGGGTGAAAGCGGCGGCGGCCCAGGCCGGCTACGCGTCGGCGGATGAGTTCATCGTCCACGCTTTAGAGAAGGCGACGGCCGCGGACACGGCCGCCGATGACCAGGAAAAAGCGAAAGAGAAGCTCAAGGGGCTCGGCTACATCGGATGACGCTAGATGCATCTGCTTTTTAACATCCCGACCCTGGCCTTCGCCCTCTTCCTTTTCCCCTTCCGGTCCCTGCCTCCGATCTGGGGGATCGCCGCGGTTGCTCTCCTGACCGCGGTCTTCATCCTCCTCGTCTACCGCTTCGCCTCGAACCAGGAGGCGATCCGGCGGGAGAAGAAGCGGATCCAGGGGCACTTCCTCGGCATCTACCTCTTCAAGGACAGCGCCCGCCAGATCTTCCTGTCCCTGGCGAGGCTCCTCCTCGCCATCGTCCGCTACCTCGCCTGGTCCCTCCCCTCTCTTTTCATTGTGATCATCCCCATCCTTCTCGTCTGCCTTCAGCTCGACCTCCACTACGGGAGGCGGGGCCTCCAGGTCGGGGAAAGCGTCAACGTCTACGTCCGCTGGAGCGGCGCGACCGATCCTCAGGCCGCCCTCCGGTCCGCGTCGGGATTGATCGTGGAGACGCCGCCGGTGCGGATCGCCGCTCTGGGCGAGACCGACTGGCGGATCGGCATGAAACAACCGAGATACCACCTGCTGGCGCTCGCGATCGGGAAGAACTCGACGACGTTCCCGGTCGTCTCCGGCGACGGGATCAGGCCGATCTATCCGGAAAGAGGGCGGCCGGGCTGGAGAAGTTATCTCCTCTCCCCCGGCCAGAACTATCTCCCGGAGGACTACCCGGTCAGCTCGGTCCGGATCGACTACCCCGTCCGCCGGATCGACGTTCTGGGCCGGCAGCTTCACTGGGCGATCGTCTATTTCGTCCTCGCCGTCGTCTTCGGCTTCCTCCTCAAGCGCCCTCTCAAAGTCGAATTCTAATCTCTATCGGTCTCTGCTATAATCCCGCCTTTATTCAACCAACCAAAAGGAGGTGCAGTCATGGGAAAGTCTCGTGATATCGGCCGCAAGCTGGAGAAGAAAGCGCCCAAGATGACGCTCAAGGAGAAGCGGGCGGCGAAGAGAGCGAAAAGGGAGCAGACCTTCTGAGTCTCGCAGGAGACCTGAATCATCCATGAAACGACTCCCCGCCCTCTTCCTGCTTCTCCTCCTCCCGGCGGCGCCGCTTTTCGCCGCCCGGGCGAAGATCCCGCCCCGCACCGCCGACCCCTACGTCGGGGCGACCGTGATGCGGGCCGACGACGGAACCGTCCTCTTCGCCGACCAGGCCGACGCTCCCTGCTACCCCGCCTCCATCGTCAAGCTGATGATGCTCCTGATCGTCCAGGAGAAGATCGAAGCGGGGAACCTTCACCTGAGCGATCCGGTCAAGGTCACCGCCCAGGCGGCGAAAACGGGGGGATCGCAGGTCTACCTGAAAGAGCATGAGGAGTTCAGCATTGAGGATCTCCTCTACGCCCTGATCATCCAGTCGGCCAACGACGCGGCGGTGGCCCTGGCTATCCACATCGCCGGGTCCACCGACGGCTTCGTCGACATGATGCAGGAGCGGGGGCGGGAGATCGGGATGGCGCGCACCAAGTTCCATTCCGTCCACGGCCTCCCCCCGGCCGCGAGCCAGGAGCCGGACGTCTCCACCGCGGGCGACCTGGCCGTGCTCGCCCGGGAGCTCCTGAAACATCCGGACATCCTCGCCTACACCTCGACCACCGTCCGCCCTTTCCGCGACGGCTCCTTCGAGATGCGCTCCCACAACAGCCTGCTCACCACCTGCTCGGGGTGCGACGGCCTCAAGACCGGCTATTTCGGCGCGGGAGGATACTCGATCGTGGCCACGGCCGAGCGCCAGGGAGCGCGCCTGATCGCGGTGGTGGCGGGGTCCCAGAGCAAGCAGAGGCGCGACGCCAAAACCCAGGAGCTCCTCTCCCAGTCATTCTCTTCCCTGCCCGCCGCGACCCCCGTCATCGTCCCGGCCCCGCCGGCGGCCGACGAGGCGAAAGTCGATGAAGCGCCATCGAGCGGTAAGGCCGGATCGTCCTCCGCGGGCGGATCCTCCGGCGCGTTCAAGATTATTTTGAGGATTGTTTTATGCGCGGCGGGGGCGGCGGTCTTCTTCTGGCTGGGAAGGATCAGCAGGCCCTAGACAGCAAGGGGAACCGGGGAAACCAGGGAACTGATCTCGCCATCCCTGGTTTTCCCGGTTCCCCTTGTTTACCTTGTTCCCCTGGTCTTTTCGCCCGCGAAACGGGCTGTCTCTTCAGCAAAGATCGCTGCCACCCGGCGGGTGAGCGGACCGGGGACGCCCTTCCCGATCCTCCGGCCGTCGACGCGGACCACGGGAAGGATCCCCTTGTTGGTGGCGGTGATGAAGACCTCCTCCGCCCGGAGAAGATCGGAGCGGGTGAGCGGACGGACAGAGATCGGGAAAACGCCGCGGAGCAGTTTGAGGATCAGCTGGCGGGTGACGCCGGGAAGAATTTTCCGGTCCGGCGTCGCCAGCCTCCCGCCGAGGAAAACGAAAACGTTGGCGGTCTTTCCCTCCAGAACCCTCCCCTCCCGGTCGATGGAGAGCGCCTCCACCGCTCCCCGCGCGTAAGCCCGCCGGACGGCGATCACCGCGGAGAGGTAGTTCAGCGTCTTCGCCTCCGGGATATAGGGTTCGGCGGGGACAGTGATCACCTTCACTCCCCGGGAATACCAGCGGGCGGGGTAGGGCTGAAGGGGGACCGCGGTCACGACGAGGCGGGGCTCTCCCTCGGGCGTGATGAAATCCCGCGAGGCGCCGCCGGTGACAATGACCCGGATGTTGGCTTCGGGGTAGCGGTTGCGGCGAAGCGTCTCCGCGACGATCCGCGCGATTTCTCCCTCCGTCCGGGGAAGTTTGATCCCGATCAGGGCGGCGGAGCGGCCCAGGCGCTTCAGGTGTTCGCCGAGATGGAAGGGCTTCCCCCCGTAGGTGCGCAGGAACTCGAAGACCCCGAAGCCGCGCAGGATCGCCAGGTCGTCGAGCGGAAGGGCCGCGCGGGCGGCGGCGACATACTTCCCGTCGACGTAATAGACGGACCGCGGCGATGGCGACTTAGTTCTTTTCCATTTTGCCTGTTGCCTTTTCACTTTTCTTCTCGCTGCATCTTCTCCAGATAGCTCTCCATCTCCTCCTGGCTGGTGAAGATCGACTGGGAGGGGAGAGCGGCGATGATCTCGAAAACCTTGCGCACCGGGGGGCGGAGGTGGACGAGACGCATCTCCCCGCCGGTCCGGGCGAGGGCCTTTTTTGTCTTCAGGATCACCCGGACCCCCATGCTGGAGATGAAGTCCACACCGCTCAGATCGAAGATCAGGAGACGGGGCGAGACCTCCAGGAGTATCTCCACCTGCTTCTCCAACTGGGCGTAGCTTGCCGAGTCGATTGGCCCGCTCGGAGAGACGGTGAATACCCCGGTCGGCCCCTCTCTGGTCTTGATGGTCAGCGGCATCGGAACCTCCCCCAAGATACAGTTCACAAGCTCAAGAGTTCCCAGGTTCAATCGGGTGGGCTCTTCCCCCTGTTTCCCCTGTTCTCTGTATTTCCCCTGCCCTCAGAGCTGGGCGGTCGTCACCTGAAGCCGGCGAGCCATTTCCTTCAAAACGCCGGTCACGATGGACGGGTTGTCCCGCAAAAGGGTATCAAAGTTCGACCGGGAGATGGCGATCAGATTTGTCTCCGGCGCCGAACCGGTGGCGGAAGCGGTCCGGGACTCGTCGAGCAGCATCGCCATCTCCCCGAAGTATTCGCCGGGACCATATTCCCGCACCGGTTTGCCGTTCTTCTCGATTTTAACCCGCCCGGAGACGACATAATACATCTCGGAGCCCGCCGCCCCTTCCCGGAAGATCGTCTCCCCCTCCGCGCAGAGACGGAGAAAGCGCCGGAGCGGACCCGGCACCTCCCCGGTCCGGGGCCGCGCGGCGAGGAAGAGGCCGCGCAGCAGCAGGGCATCGCGCCGGCGCAGGTTGGCCATCAGCTCCGCCCCCAACAGGATGACCACGAACGAGTAATAGATCCAGACCGTGAGGAGGAAGATCGCCTTGAGCGAGCCGAAGGCGTATCCGTAATTCGGGTTGAAACGGAGGACCAGGGCGAAGAGCGGCCGGATGACGAAAAGCAGGGAAGCGGTGACCAGGGCCCCGGCCAGACGCTCGAACCAGGAGAGGCGCACCGGGCAGAAGACAAAGGTGAGGAGGACGATGAAGAGCACGCCGACCGGGAAGGAGACGGCGAACGCCAGCCATTTCCATTCCGGTATCCCCGCCGGGGCCGAAACCGTCCCCTCCCATAAACCGATCGCCAGCTTGCTCGCGACCAGGATGACAAAAAGGGAAAGGATAGAGCCCGCCCCGGCCAGCGTGTAGAGCTTGGCCTGGAGAAAGTTATGCTTCCTTTCCGAGCGGAAGATCTGGGTGAAGGCCGCCCGGAGCGAGGAGGAGAGCGGGGTGACCGCCCAGAGAAGCGCGGCCATCGACACCCAGCCCCAGGTCCTCTGGACGGCCAGCGCGGAGATCTCCTTGAGGATCACTTCGTTGAACTGGGGCAGGACCTGCTGGGTGATGGAGGAGATGCCTTCCAGCACCTCGCGGGAGGAGAGGGTGAACCGGCCGAGCAGGATCAGGACGAGGAGGAGGAGCGGGGTCAGCGAGAAAAAACCGTAGTAAGCGAGGGTGGCGGCGACCTGGAAGTTGTTGTTCTTGGGAAAGGAGCGGACCGTCTCCCGGAGCACCAGCCAGGCGACGGAAAATACATCGCGGCCGGCGGAGACGGCGTTGGCGTTGCGCGCGGACATGGACTCCCCGGGGAAGCGGCTCCCTCACTTCCCCGCGGCGCCGAACAGCTCCTCCGCCCGGCGGAAGTGCTCGCGCCAGGAGGCGAGCACCCGGGCGGGGACCGCCCAGGTCAGGGGGGGGCGGTCGCTGAAGGCAATGCGGAGACTCGCCTCCTCCGCCCCGGAGAGGGCGGCGGCCAGCTCCGGACCGATGAGAAAGACGGCCTGGGTCCGCACCGTTCCCTCTCCGACGGAGCTCGCCGCCGACTCAAAGGGGGCGTCCTGAATGACGCCGGCAACCTTCGCCTGGAGGGGGACCTTGTCGAAGAAAAAGAAGGCCTCGCTCTCGACCGCCATGGTCAGACGGGCGGCCGACGATATCTCCGGACCGGAGTCCAGGCGGATCTCCCGGAAGGGGCCGATCAGCCAGGCCTCCCGGGAAGACCGGTAAAAATCCTCTGGCGTTTGCGGATGCTGGGCCAGCGACTCCTGGAACAGCTCGATCTGGGAGGGAAGAAGCAGGGACTCGACGCTGAAAAAGCTCAAGAGCTCCGTCTGGCCGGAAAAGGAATCGTAGGTGACGGTGGGCACGCCGGCGGCGAGAGGGCGGTCGACCGGGGCGGGCGTGCCCCGGGGGGCACGGGCCTGCAAAAAGAGGGCGGCGGAGTACGAGGATCCGGTCCCTCCGCGAGCACGGAGGAGGTTGGCGGCATCGGTCTTGCCGTTGTTGACCGCAAAATCAAGGGGGGTCCATCCGTTCTGCTTGTCCCGGGCGTTGAGATCGGCGCCATGGGAAAGCAGGACCTCGATCACCGCCGTGTTCCCCTTATTCGCAGCGTAGTGGAGGGGAGCGCCGCCACAGGGATCGACGGCGAGCGGATCGGCCCCCCGGGAGATCAGAAGCTCGGCCATATCCGGAAAATTGTACTGGGCGGACAGGTCGAGGGGTGAACGGCCGATCCGGTCGCGGGGGGCGATCGCCGCTCCTCTTTCCAGGAGCAGGATCACCATCTCCCCCTGGCGTCGGGAAACGGCATAATGGAGGGGAGTCCAACCGTAGTCGTCGGGAGCGTTGATGTCCTCTCCCGCCGAGATCAGTTCGTCCGCCCGCGGCCGGTCTCCCTCCGCGGCCGAGCGGCGGAGATCGGAAGCGCAGCCGAAAACAAACACCGAAGCCAGGACCATGAGCGTGGCCGATCTTTTCATCGCATTATCTCCCCGGGCTATGTGCTTCGATCTAAGGGATTGCTTCGTCGTCCCTGCGGGACTCCTCGCCATGTCTCGGTTGCGCAAGCTATTTCCGAGGCAGCGCGCTAGCGGGTCCAGGAGGTGACCAGGCCGTTGGTGAATGTGATATCGGCCGGACCGGCGTTGTGTTCCCATCCCGGATAGGCCTCGTAGCGCCACAGCTCGATCCGCGTCTCCCTGTCCAGCGTCAGGCTGACGCCGGCGGGCTCGCCCCAGGAGGCCGCCACGTCGTCCTCGGTCATCCCGATCACGATCATTCCATCCCTGACCGCCTGGGAGACGGCGGGGCTGAGATCCGGATATTCCTCGATGTAGCTCTCCCGCCGGTTCTGGACGGAGGAGCACCCCGTCCACAGGAGAAACATCGCCGCGGCCAGGAGGCAGCGCCTACCGCCGATCGCCCTCACGGCGCCCCGGCCCCGGGGATGGTGACGCTGATCTTGTCCTTGACCGGGAGGGACCCCCGCGTGATCACCCTCCCGTCCCGGTCCCGAACGACGTATTCCTTGATCCCGAAGGGAAACTTGAGGAAACGAAGCCCCAGCTCCTCCAGGGGATAGGCGGTTTTGTTGGTGATCGTCACCTGGAAAACCTCCCCGTCCTTGCGCGTCTCCACCCGCATCCTCTCCCGCGCCAGCCACCAGCGTGAGAGCTCGCTCAGAGTGCACTGCCAGGTGTTCTCCTTCTGCACCGCGTCCAGAAATTTTTCCAGGAGCTGGAGCCTCTCCGGGCGGGCCACCTCGCCGATGTAGGTGTGGTAGACGAAGACTCCGTGCAGGGAATGGATCCGCTGGAAGAGGCGAACCGCCTTGCTAAACTTGAAGGTGGGGTCCACCTGGTCGGTGTACTCCAGCAGGTCGAATCCGTTGGGATGGTCGGGATAGAGCACTCCCCGGCTCAGGGAGGGGAAGAAGAGGGTGTAGGGGGTGGTGGGGGGGGCGAGCGCGTTGGCGGAATAGAGATAATCGCAGGTCTCGAGCACCCGGTAGGTCTCCCGGTTGATCATGAACTCCGGGGCGCGGAAGCCGGCCGGGGAGAATCCCAGGCGGGAGAGGAGGGCCTGGCCCTCCCCGATCCGGTCCTTCTGTTCGTCATAGCTGAGCTCCAGAAGCTCACCCCCGGTGGGGGCGCCCCGGGCGATGTCGTCGCCGTAGGTGTGGTAGGTCCCGCACTGGGCGATCTCGTGGCCGTCGGCGGCGAGTTCCTTGAGCTCCTCCGCGACCTCCGGCGACCGGTCGAGGGGATAGGTCCGGAGATAGTCGGGGATGACGAAGAAGACACCGCGCACCTTCTTCTTCTTCAGAAAGTGGCGGAGGATGGCGATGTCGTCGACCTGGCTCTTCCCTTCGATATAGTTGTTGGTGAAGACCGTCGCCGACTCGCAGCCGCGCGGATAGACATCCGCGAAGAGATAGCGGTTCTGGGTGAAGACCAGGGGGAGGCCGTAGAGGTAGTCCTTGGAGATGTAGAAGGTGACGACAAAGATATAGACCAGGGCGGCGACGACGACGCCGAGGAAAAGGATGCCGATATATTTGAGACGCCGGGCGGGCATGGGATCGGTTGCGGCTCCCTCTGATATCAGGGTCATTTCCCTTCCGTGCGAGCTTGTGGACACTTTCTTCCGACAACCAGTGCAGGCGCTTCCAGCCCCTTCACTTGTTGTGAGCGAAGTATTCCCGGACCAGCGCTTTCAGCATCTCCGGACGGCGGTGGAAGAGGCGCTTGAGCGTCCGCTTGGGGTGGTTGGCCAGCGCGTAGTGGGTGAGCAGGGGCAGGGCGATGGTGGTGTCGGTGTAGCAGACCACCGCGTCGGGGAGGCGGTGGGGATCGACCTTGCCCCAGGAGACCGCCTCGTGCGGGGTGGCGCCCGAGAGGCCCCCGGTGTCCGGCCGGGCGTCGGTGACCTGGAAGAAGTAGTCCTGGCCGACCTCCTTGATCCGCAGGATCTCCTGGATCTGGGGCTCGGTCTGGAGCATGAAGTTTTTGGGCGACCCTCCCCCCATCAGGACCACGGCGCTCTTGCCCCCCGAGCGCTTGGCGGCGAGCACGAAGGAGGTGGTCTCGTTGACGTCGATCGAGGGGTTGATCCGGAGCTTGTTCCCCTTCAGCTCCACGCCGGCCACGTTCATCCCGATGGTGGAATCCCCGGGCGAAGAGGTGTAGAGGGGCACCCCGCAGCGGTAGGCGGCGGCCATCACCGAGACGTCCTTGAGCCCGTTCTTGCGCTCCCACTCCGCGGCGTAGCGGCCGATGTGGTGGTGGAGCTCGGCCGTCCCCATCTCCTTCTGGAACTCGGGCTGGACGAGGATGGAGCGGAGGATGTCGTCGGTCGCCATCAGGCAGTCGGTGTAGCCCAGGAGCACGTCGTAGATCCGGACCACGTCGTTCTTGCGCAGGTCGGCGTCGTCCACCAGGTGGCTGCCGACGTGGAGGGGGAAGTTGAAGGCGAAGTGGAGGTCGTGGTAGAGGTTGGCGCCGGTGGCCACGATCCAGTCCACGAAGCCGGCTTTGATCAGGGGAACGATCGCGGCGCCGCCGAGTCCGGCCGGCGTGAGCGCCCCGGCCAGGGACATCCCCACCGTGACGTCGGCCTCCAGCATCTTCTCGGCGAAGAGCTGGCATCCCTCCATCAGGCGGGCGGAGTTGTAGGCGAGGAAGGCCCCCCTCATCAGGTCGGAGAGCTTCTCCTTGCCGGTGATCCCCTTGGGCATGATCCGCCGCCCGGAAAGGTAGCGGTGCTTGTGGGGGCACTTCTTCTTCATCAGCCAGTCCGGCGCCTCCGCCAGACTCTCGCGCATGCGATGCTCTCTTTTCATCCTGTCTATCTCCTTTTCAAAATATGCCATAAAGGCACGAAGAACCGAAACTGCAGATTTTTCTTTCTTCGTGTTCC
This sequence comes from uncultured bacterium, assembly GCA_964551475.1. Classification (GTDB taxonomy): domain Bacteria; phylum Auribacterota; class Erginobacteria; order Erginobacterales; family CAZKCI01; genus CAZKCI01. The sequence goes on from CAZKCI010000003.1 coordinate 11,765, forward strand.
TTCGTGTCTGGGTGCCTCAGTGGCGAATGGTTAGGGGATCATGACCACCCGGGCCGGGGGGATCCCGTTGAAATTGGTGGCGCTGGCCGTGGAGTAGGCGCCGACGTTCCTGGCCCAGACCAGGTCCCCGATCTCCAGATCCGGCAGGTCCTCCCCCCGGCTGATGATGTCGAGCGAGTCGCAGGTCGGTCCGGCCAGGGCGGAGAGGCGCGAGCGGCCGACGCCGAGGGCCCGGAACTGATACTTGGCGTGGTCGAAGATCATGCCGGAGAGGCCGCCGTAGACGCCATCGTCGAGGTAATACCAGTGCTTGTTCTCCCGGATCGCCTTGCCGATCACCCGGGCCACGAAGGTCCCGGCCGGCCCGGCGATGAAGCGTCCCGGCTCGGCGATCACGGTGAGATTGGGGTCGAGCAGGCGGTCGATCTCCCGGCCGATCCCCCGCGCCATCTTCTCGAAGGGGTCCTCCTCGGCGTCGAAGTGGCGGATCGGGAAGCCGCCCCCGATGTCCACCAGATCCAGGGGGATCTGTTTCAAGCGGGCGTCCTGGACGATGATCGCCGTCATCTCCAGCGCCTCGACGTAGTTGCTCACGTTGGTGCACTGGGAGCCCACGTGGAAGCTCACGCCCACCGGCTTCAGCCCCAGCTTGTGGGCCTTGATCAGGAAGGGGATGGCGTCGGAGGGGTCCACGCCGAATTTGAGCGAGAGCTCCACGATCGAACCGATGTTGGGGACCTTGATCCGGACCAACACCCGGCAGCCCGGCGCCTGGGCGGCGATCTTGTCCAGCTCGTATTCGCTGTCGAAGGTGGTGAGGTTCACGCCGGCCCGGCGGGCGGCGGAGAGCGCCGCGGCGGGCTTGATGGTGTTGGCGAAGATCAGCCGGTCGGGCGAGGCCCCCGCCGCCAGAGCCGACTCCATCTCCGCGGAGGAGGCCACGTCGAAACCGGCCCCGGCGGAAGAGAGGACCTTGAGGATCGCCGGGTGGGGGTTGGCCTTGATCGCGTAGTAGGGGTCCACCCGGGGCAGGGCCTTGCGGAAGCGGGCGAACTGGGCAAGGAGGGCCGAGCGGCTGACCGCGAGAAGAGGCGTGCCCTGCTTGCTCGCCAGCGTCTTGATCTGCTTCTGGAATGTCCGGGTGGAAACGGTGCTCATGAGAGGTTTTCCGCGGATGATTATACCCCATGACGCCGACTGAAGAAAACCGAAAGAAATCCGCGGCTTCAGTTAGCCCCGGCCAGGCTGGCCGGATTAAATATTCCGCGAATATTCTGGTATAATCTGCTCGATGAGCGAGCCCATGACACAACCGGCCGCCAGATCCGCATCTTTCCGCCGGGCCGTCTACGCTTTCTTCAGCGACGACCTGATGGTCCTCCTCGCCCTCCTCCTCATCCCGGCCACCGTCTTCCCTCTCCTCTTCACTTTTTCCGCTTTCACCCGGACGATCCTCACCGCGGTCAACTACTTCGTCATCTTCATGTTCACCGCCGAGTACGCCGGCAAGCTCGCCGTGGCCGAGCGCAGGCGGGAGTTCATCCTCGACCCCTGGCATCTCCTCGACCTCTTCATCATCCTCCTCGCCCTCCTCGACTTCGTCCCCATCATCCCCGGCGGCGGACGGGCCGCTCCCCTCCTGCGCCTGATCCGTCTGACCCGGGTCTTCGCCGTGGCCGGGCGGGCGGCCCGGCGGGCGACGCCCCAATCCCAGGCGGCCAGAGACGGCCCCACGGAGTCGCATTTAAAAGTCCGGGTCCTCCACCCCGATCTCTCCGTCAGCGCGCCTTCCCGGGATAAGCTGGCCGCTCTGGCCAGTGATCCCGGACCGGCCTGGATCGATCTGCAGGAGGTTTCCCGGTTCGACCTCGACCTGATCGCCGCCTCCTTCCGGATTCCCGCCTTCGAGATCCAGAACAAGGTGCTTAAGGACACCTTCCCCCAGGTCGACTACTACGATCAATTCACCAGCACCCTGATCCGGAACTCCCGCCTCCTGCGCGCCGGGGAGGGGGTCCGGGACCTTGCCATCTCCCGCGACAATGTTCTCATCGTCTGCTCCGGGGAGCGGATCGTCACCCTCTCCTCGGTCGGCCACGATCTTTTCGACCGCATCAGCACCGGAGGGCTGGAACCGGAAAAAGACGGGTTGGCCGCGAGAGTCTTCTACTCCATCCTCCAGCTCAAGAACCGTGACTGCGAGGAGATCCTCGACGCCATCGAGCAGAGGACCATTTTCCTGGAGGAACAAACGGTGGGGAGCCTGAAAAGGTCCTTTCTCGAGGAGACCTTCTTTCTCAAGCGGGAGGTCACCAACATTCACAACAGCCTCAGGCATTTCAACCGTGCGCTGGGCGACCTCCGCCAGCGCAATGCCTCCCTGACCTCGCTGGGGAGCGACTACGCCATCCTCTTCAAAAAACTCGCCGACGAAGCCGCCACCCTCCACGAGATCTCGGACAACACGCTGGAGCGGCTCGTCTCCCTGATCGATCTCTACATCAACACCGTCTCCCTGGACATGAACCGGGTGATGCGCATGCTCGCCATCATCACCTGCCTGGGGCTGATCCCCTCGATCATCGGGGCGCTTCTGGGCATGAACCTGATCGGCAACCCCTGGCACGCCTCGATCTACGAGGTCTGCCTCCTCCTCTCCCTCGTCCTCCTGGTCGCCTTCTACGCCTTCTGGAAGAAGGGCTGGTTCCGCTAGCCGCCGGATCGCGGCCCCGATCGATGCTCAGATTCGATCGGGGCTCCCACATCAGCGCACAGCGAGCAGTCGCAGGTTGATTTTGTGGGAGGGGCGTCTCGCCTGCCCCGATGACATTTATATGTATATCAAAATCGGGGCCCCGATCCATTTGCCGGGCCGGCGGAGGCCCGGCATTTTCAACAGACGATCGAATAGGATGGAATAGGATACAGACGGCCAGCCGGGCCCATCCTATTCAATCCTATTCAATCGTCTGTTAGATTCTTTGGCCGGGCCCCCCGCCTTTCCCTTGATGATCCTCGCGATCCGGTCGGCGGCTTGGCCGTCCCAGAGAGCGGGGATCGATCCCTGCTTTCCCTTCCCCCTCAGGATCTTTGCCGTCTCCCGTGCCACCTTCCGCGGGTCCAGGCCGACGATGACGTTCGTCCCCTCCGTCACCGTCACCGGCCGCTCGGTCTCGTTCCTGAGCGTCAGGCAGGGGATCTTGAGAACGGTGGTCTCTTCCTGGATGCCTCCGGAATCGGTGAGGACGAGGCGGGCGGTCAGCAGGAGCTCGAGGAAATCGAGATAGCCCAGGGGCGGGATCATCCGGACACCAGCGGCCCGGAGACTTTCGGCAAAACCGAACTCCTCGATCTTCTTCGCCGCCCGGGGGTGTACGGGATAGATGACCGGGATGAGCGCGGCAGCGGCGGCGACGGCGCTGATTGCCTCCTGGAGCGTCTCCTTGTCGTCAGTCGATTCCGGCCTGTGGAGTGTGAGGACGGCATAGGAACGAGCTTCCAGACCCAGATCCTTCAACACCCGAGTTCTTTTCCGTGCCAGCGCTACCGCCCCCTTCAGCGAATCGATCATCACGTTGCCCACGAAAAAGATCTTCTCCGGCCTCACGCCTTCCCGGCGGAGGTTGCTCTCGGCTTCCTTTGAGGTAATGAAGAGGTAGTCGCTGATCTGGTCGGTGAGGAGGCGGTTGGTCTCCTCCGGCATCAGGCGGTTGAAACTGCGCAGACCCGCCTCGACGTGGGCGACGGGGATGTGGAGCTTGACCGCGGCAAGAGCGCAGGCGAGCGTCGAGTTGACGTCCCCCACCACCAGGACAAGATCGGGGCGAGCCTTCAGGAGATACTCCTCGAAGGACTCCATGATCTTCCCCGTCTGCCAGGCGTGGGTCCCCGAGCCGATGCCGAGCTCGACGTCCGGTCGGGGGATCTTGAGGTCGCGGAAGAAGGCGTCCGACATCGCCCGGTCGTAGTGCTGGCCGGTGTGGACGAGCGTCGCCTCGATCTCAGGATAGCGCCGGAAGGCCTGGAGGATCGGCGCGATCTTGACGAAATTCGGCCTCGCCCCCACGGCGCAGACGATATGGATCATATTCTTCTTCATTTAGTAACCTCTAGTAACCTTTTGATTTCCCCGCCCACCTTCCCGATCGCCTCCTCGTCCAGGCCGCCCCGGTAGACCACCAGGTCGGCTGCCTTCTTCGACGGCTCGACTAACTGGTCGTGCATCGGCTGGACCGTCTTGAGGTACTGGGCGATCACCGTCGCCGCCGTCCGCCCCCGCTCCCGGATGTCCCGCTCGATCCTCCGGGCCAGGCGAACATCGGCCTCGGCGTCGAGAAACACCTTGAGATCGAGAAGCTCGGTGAGAGAGGGGACGGCGAAGAGGAGTATCCCCTCGACCATGACGATGGGCGCGGGAGAGACCGCGCGGACTTCACCGGAGCGGTTGTGGATGCGATAATCGTAGACGGGAACATCGATCGTCTTCCCGGCGTGGAGGGCCTGCAGGTGGTCCCGCAGAAGCTCCCACTCCAGGATCTCCAGGCAGTCGAAGTTCTGGTGGTGGCGCTCCGGCATCGGCAGATGGGAGAGGTCGCGGTAGTAGGAGTCGAACTGGATGGCGCGGACGGGAAGCGGCACGAGCCTTTTCGCCACCTCGGAAGCGAGCGTGGTCTTCCCGGCGCAGGACCCGCCGGCGATGCCGACAAGTATAGTTCGCATCGGAAGTTTATTCTCCGGAAGAACGGTTATTGATCAAACAGTAGATCTGATATTCGGACAACTCGTGTCCGATCGGACATGAGTTGTCCGAATCGAAGCTTGGCTCGCTTACTTGGTTATAAGTATCTGCCCGCCGGGCAGAACGGTCTTCTTCCCCAGATCCCAGCCCCCGGGGATCCAGCCGGACTGGTAGACCTTCTTCCAGTCCGCGCTCCGCTCGGGCGCCGTGTAGTAGGCTCCGAAGTAGACGCGGGTGAGGTAGAAGCCGGAGGTGGGCGGGCGGCGGTAGATGCGGATGTCCTCGTAATCCTCGAGACGGTAGGGGAGCCAGAGGGACGCCACCCGGCCGTACCAGGCGACCGCCCAGGGGATGTCCGAGACAATGAGCGAGTCGGACGGCACGGCGCGGGCGACGGCGCGGATGTTGTCGATGTCGTAGAGGGCGAGGCGCGGAGAGAGGCGCTCCGAGAGCTGATCGCTGATCGGTATGTAGGAGAGGACGAGAACAAGGACGCCGCCGCCCGTCCGTACCCAGATCCTGCTTCTCCCCTCCCAGCGGCTGAGGAGTTCAACCAGGAAGGCCGCTCCGAGAAGGAGAGCGAAAGGGACGAGCGCGATCATCCCGTTCCCGGGGATGGCGAAGAGGGAGGCGGCGACGGCTTCCCCACCCATCATCGCGAAGAAACAGAGCTTCAGGCGGTCGAAAGTCCGGTCGGCGAAGCGCTGGAGGAGGGAGACGAGCGCCAGTGTCCCGGCGAAGTTGCCGGTGATCAGGAGGACGGCCAGGTACTGGTCCCGAAACTCGAGAAAGAATTTTTTCGCCACGAAGAACGGGGCGCGCTCCAGCGCCAGGGAGGCGCCGCTGAAGGAACGCCAGACGATCGAACCCGGGCGGGGGTCGGTATCGACGATCAGACCGTAGCCCTGGAGCGAGAAGACCGGGTTTCCGGCGATGAGCGCGTTCCGGACCAGCCAGGGGAGGAGGACGAGGACCGCCCCGCCGAGGAAGAACTTGATCCGCCCCCACCGCTCCTGCCCCGATGCCGACCAGAGGAAAACCAGGCCCGGGAGGAGCCAGAGAGCGTAGCTGTAGCGGGTGAGCGCGGCCAGGCCCGCCGCCGCCCCCGCCCCGAAGGCCGCGGGGGCCGACCAGGGCGAACGGGAGAGGAAGGCGAAGAAGGCGAGCCCGAGAAAAGCGGAGAAAGTCCCCGGACCCCCGTCGATGCTGTGCCGGAGGAGAAGCGGATTGATCGCCCAGAAGAGCAGGGCGAGAGCCGTTGTCTCCGGGGGAAAAAAGCGGCGGGAGAACCACCAGAGGAGAAGGAGCGCGAGAAAGTAGAACACGGCGGAGACGGCCACCACCGTCCCGTCCGCCGCCTCCATGAACTTCATCGCCAGGGCCAGGACAAGGATGTAGAGGGGCGGTCGGGTCAGCTCGGGCTGCCCGATCGCCGACTCCTGGTAGCGAAGCCCCACCGGCCGAACAAAGCGGGTGACGAACCCCTCCCCTTCCGCCACCGAGCGGGCCACCTGGGCGAGGTCGATCGCCTCGATCCCCTCGATCACGTTGAGACCCTGGGCCGGATCGTATTGGGATGCGTGATAGCGGGACCAGATCCAGACGCCGAGGAGGACGGAGAGAAACGGGAGAACGGGCAGGAAACGGCGGACGGAGAGGGTCATCGTACGGATTCTCACTTCGTCCCCGGGAAATAGCGGAGGATCAGGGCCACGGAGACCACCCAAAGGAGGAGATCGACGATCAGTCCGGGATCGCTGAGGAGGACCATCTCGGGCTGTCCCCCCTTCTCCTTGCGGTGGACGAGGTAGAGGTAACGGAAGACGCCGTAGAGAACGAAGGGGAGCGTGAGGTAGAGGCCGGTGGAGACCTCCTTCTGCGTCCGGGCGGACAGGGTGTAGAGGGCATAGGCCATCACGGTCGAGGAGGTGACCACCGCGATCATCTGGTCGAGGAGGTAAGGCGTGTACTCGGCCAGGCACCGTCGGTGGGAGGGCGCGTCTTCCTCCAGCAGCACGAGCTCATGGCGGCGTTTGGAGAGGGCCAGGAAGAGGGAGAGGAGGAGGGTGCAGAGGTAGAGCCACTCTGAGACCGGCACGGACACCGCCACCCCTCCGGCGTGGGCGCGGAGGATGAAGCCGAAGGCGATGATGAGCACGTCGAGTATGACCACGTGCTTCAGACCGAGCGTGTAAGCGGACATCGCGGCCAGATAGACGACCGCGGTCCAGCCGAGCGCGGCAGACGCGAGAAAGGCGCCGAGCAGGGCCAGAGCGGCGAAAACGACGGCGGCGACCATGGCCGCGGCGGGCTGAAGTCGGCCGGCGGCGATCGGGCGCTTCCGCTTGTCTTCGTGCCGCCGGTCCTCCTTCGCGTCGATGACGTCGTTGATCAGGTAGACGACGCTGGAGAGGAGGCAGAAGACGGCCAAGGCGAGGACGGCGGCGAGGAGCTTATCGAGGTGAACGAACTGGCGGGAGAAGAGGAGGGGGGCGAAGACGAGGAGGTTCTTCAGCCATTGGCGGGGACGCGAGGAGATGAGGAGGTCCTGGAGCATAAGCATCGGTTTTCGCTCGGCGAGAATTTCGGACCGGCGAACTGGGATAAAATCCGAATATCGAAATCCGAAATACGAAACAAATTCGAATATCGAAATTCCCAAACCGCCCCAGCGTATGTCAACGCCCGGTTTTGAATTTCGAATTTATCTTCTTGTTTCGAATTTCGATATTCGTATTTCGGATTTCCCTATGGGTTGCGGAAAGATCAGCTACTTCCCCTGAGAACTTTGGGGCTTTTCCTTCACCGCTGCGATGTTGAGACGGCTGATCCCCGCGCCGCTCAGGAGGTCGAGCACGCCGACCACCTGGTCGAATCGGGAGAGGCGGTCGGCCTGCAGCACGGCGACCGTCTGGGGGTTGGCCTTGACCCGCTCGGCCAGCCGCCCCTTGAGCGCCTCCATCGTCATCTGCTCCCGGTCGAGGTAGAGCACCCCTTCCCCGGTCAGGGTGATGACCGCCTGGGTGGCATCGGGGAGAGGCGAGACGTTCGCCGCCTGGGGGAGCTTGACTTCGATCTTCTGGGCCCGCAAGGGACTGAAGGTGTAGAGCAGGCTGAAGGAGATGAAGAAGAAGATGAACATGTTGAGCACGATGTCGGTCATGGCGACCGACTCGAGCCCGAGCATGTGGGTGCGCGAGGCTCTGATCTTCACGCTCCGTCTCCGCCGCGCGGCGTATTATCCTCGGCCAGGAGCTCGGTGAGCTGGATGGCGTGGTTGGTGAGGTCGTTGGCGATGCCCTTGATCCGGCTGATGAAGTAGTTGTAGCAGAGAAAGAGCGGGACGGCGACGATGAGCCCGGCGGCGGTGGTGATCATCGCCTCGTAGATGCCCAAGGCGAGCGAGTTCACCGTGACATTGGCCCCGGCCTGCTCCCAGGACATGAAGGCGCGGATCAGCCCCGTGATCGTCCCCAGAAAGCCCAGCAGCGGCTCGATCGAGATGATCGAGGCGAGCGTCCCCAGCCGCTTCTCCAGCTTCTGGACCTGGTTGTTCCCCACTTGCTCAAGGATCTTCTCCAGGCGGTTGAGGGGGAGACTCTTGCGCTCCAGGCCGACCCGGAGGAGAGCGGCCAGGGGGGAACGGGGATGCTGGGCGCAGACCTCCAGCGCTTCGGCGGTTTTCCCGTCCTTGGCCAGCTTGAAGATCCGCTGCGCCAGCGCCCGCATGGCGGACATCCCGCAGGCTCGGAAGATCCAAAACCTCTCCAGGATGATGGCCACCCCGGCCACCGAACCCAGGAGGATCGGTATCATCACCGGCCCACCCTTGATCAATAGCTCCAGCATTGTTCCTCCCGGTTATGGATAGCCACTAAGACACGAAGGCACGAAGGACTCGGAAATAGGGAATAAAAATCATATTTCTTAGCGCCTGGGTGCCTTCGTGGCATCGGTGCGGTTATGGAGCAGAACGGATTCGAACCGTCGACCTCCTGGGTGCGATCCAGGCGCTCTCCCATCTGAGCTACTGCCCCGTAAAAATTTTCCTTCGGAAAATTTCTAGTCGGGAGGAGGAACATTCGCTTTGAGGCGGCTGGCCACCTCGCGCAGGGCCTCGCCGAACTCGTCAATGTGGTCCTCGAAGATGACCAGGCGGATCCGGTGATGCTTGTCTTCCCCCTTGTCGTACTGCGACTCGACGATGTCGATGAAGCGGGTGCCGCTGGCCTGCTGTTTCAGGTTGAAAAAGTAGGTCCTTTTGCCGCAGGCGATCTTCTTGCTGTAGAGCTCCTCGGTTGCCATGGACACCTCACAATCGGAGTAATGGAGTACTGGAGTAATGGGTTTCTGGCCGGCCGCTTTCCCAATACTCCATTACTCCAATGTTCCCTTTCGCTAGGTTACGCTTTTCTTCCCCATCATACGGGACATCCAAACACACACCTCGTACAACGCCAGGAGGGGGACCGCCATCAGGACCTGCGTGACGACATCGGGAGGGGTCAGAACCCCGGCCACGATCAGGATGATCACCACCGCATAGGGCCTGATTTTTCTCAATATATCATACGTGACCACGCCGAGCTTGACCAGAAAAAGAATGACCACCGGGAACTCGAAGGCCAGGCCGAAAGCGAGGATCATCTGGCCGACCATGGAAACATAATTGCCCACCGTCCATTCCGGCCGTATCCCCAGGCGGCGGGTGTAGGACCAGAAGAAAGACAGGGTCACCGGCAGGATCAGCGCGTAGGCAAAGATGACCCCGGCGGCGAAAAGCCCTCCCCCGATCAGAAAAGCGGGGAGGAGAAGACGCCGTTCGGCCGCGGTCAGGGCGGGGAGGATGAAACGCCCGATCAAGTAGAGGATGAAGGGGAGGGAGACGATCAGGCCGGCGAGAGCCGCCAGCTTGAAGCTCATCAGGAAGGTTTCCGCCGGGGCAAGCGACCTGAGAACCCCGGCCGCTTCACCCGTCTCTCCCGACCGTTCCAGCATCCCCACCAGGGGATGCCGGATCACCGCCAGGAGAGGCGGGGCGAAAACGAAAGCCAGGGCGGTCGCCGCTCCCCAGGCGGCGATGATCTTGATGAGGACCCAGCGGAGGTCTTCCAGATGATCGAGGAAGGGTTTTCCCTCCCCTCCTCTATCCGGCCGGGGGCGCTCCCGAGCTTCCTCCGGCGGCCGGAGGAGTTCCGTCTTTCTTCTCCCCGTCCCTCCGCTCATCCTCGTCCTCCAGATCGATCGTGGTTTCCTTGATCCCCTTCTTGAACTCCTTCACGCCGCGGCCGAGCGAGCGGGCCACCTCCGGTATCTTCTTCGCCCCGAAGAGGAGAAGGATGACCAGGACGATGAGAAGGATTTCGGTCCAGCCGAGGTTTTGAATGAAAGCCAGGGGTACACCATTCATGTCCATATCCTCCCTCTCCGCCCGGGAAAAGGCGGCGTTTTTCTTGCTTCTTAATTATACTATGAAGCGGCCTGGGGAGAAAGAAGCATCGGGGAACAGAAATCAGGGAACAGAAATCGCGAATCGCTTATTGTTGATCGCTAATCGGTCATCGCCCGTGAAGGTCGGCTTCATCGACATCGGAACTAACTCGGTCCGCTATCTCGCCGCCGAAATCCCGGACCGGGGCGAACCCGCGGTCATCGCCCGGGGTCTCTCCACGCCCCGCCTCGGCGAGGGTCTCGCCGCCGCGGGAAAACTCAAACCCGAGGCGATCCGGCGGACGCTGGAAGCCCTGGCGGCAGTCCGAGACAAGCTTCGGGAGGAGGGAGTGACCTCCTTCGACTGCGTGGGAACGGAAGCGCTTCGCTCCGCCCGCAACGCGGATGACTTTCTCCGGGGGGCCGAAAATCTCGGACTCACGCTGGAGATCCTCTCCGGAGAGGAGGAGGCCGGACTCATACTCCGGGGAGCTCTGACCGATCTCCCCCTGCCATCCCCCAACGGCGTCCTCGCCGACATCGGGGGCGGCTCCACGGAGATCATCGTCCGGCGGCGGGGGAAATCCCCCTCCCTCCTGAGCCTCCCCCTGGGCTGCGTCCGCCTCCGGGAAATCTTCGGCGGGGAGGACGAGGTTTCCCGGACAAAAATCCGCGAGTTCTGCCGGGGAAAGCTCGCGGAGGCTTCCGTTCCGGAATCCGGCTCTCCCCTGATCGGCCTGGGGGGAACCTTCACTACGCTGGCCGCGATCGAGCGGCAGCTCGAAGTCTATCGGGGGGAGATCGTCCACGGAACGCGCCTGAGCCGGAGACGGATGGAGGAGATACGGGGGATGCTCTGCGCCCTTCCCCTGGACGAGAGAAAGAAGGTCGTCGGCCTGGAGCCTCTCCGGGCGGACATCATCATCCCGGGGATCGCGATCGCCGAGGCGCTGATGGACCGCCTGGGAGCGGCGGAGGCGACGGTCAGCGACCGGGGGATTCTATACGGCATCCTGTCCCGGAGGGCGGACAGGGTTCGATGTGGACGGTTGTCTCCGCGCCGATCTCGGCCCTGATCGCCCTTTCGACCTTCGTCGCCACGGCGTGGGCCTCGGCGACCGGCATCTCGGGCGGCACCCGCAGATGCACGGTCAGTTCGATGTGGTCCCCGTAGCGGTGCAAGTGGAGGTGATGGGTGTCCTCCGCGCAGGTGACGGTTTTGCCGATCACCGCCCGGATCCGGCGGTCGAGAGCCTCGTCGGGCGCCTCCCCCAGCGAGATGCTGATCGAGGACTTCAGGATGCTGAAAGCGGCGTAGAAGATCAACAGCGAGACGCCGATCCCCAACACCCCGTCCATCCACCAGAGGTTCCCTCCGGCGAGCGCCCCCGCCACGATCAGGGCGGAGGCGACGGCGTCGGAGCGGTGATGCCAGCCGTCGGCGATCAGCGACCCCGCATTGATCTTCCTCCCCGCCCAGAAGGAGAAGCGAGCCAGGGCTTCTTTGAGCGCCACCGAGACCAGGAAGACGACAATGGACAGGGTGGAGAAAGAGGCGGCGGTGTGGTCGATCAGGCGATGGATCGAACTCTGGCCGAACTCAAAGCCCACCACGCCCAGGAGCGTCCCGATGATGATGGAGGCGATCGCCTCGGCGCGGCCGTGGCCGAAGGGGTGCTCGCCGTCGGCCGGGCGGGCCGAGGCGCGGAAGCCGATGATCACCACCACCGAGGTCAGGGTGTCGGAGAGGGTATGCCAGGCGTCGGCGATCATCGCCACCGAGCCTGAAGTGCAGCCGACCCAATACTTCACCGCGAAAAGAGCGGTGTTCAGGACGATAGAGACCCACCCCTCGATCAATCCCAGCGATTGCTTGCTCATGACGAAGGCCGATGATACTCCCCTTGGCCGACGGCGGGAAGGAGGGACGGTGTCAAATTGTTAAGTTGAACTTAACAATTTGACACCGTCCCTCCTTCCTGTTTCATTTTTCCTGCTCGGGGCTGATCACCTCGAATTCCGGATCGGGCGGCGGCGGGGGGCGGCGCGGTCTAAAAAGACGGGTGAGGAGCATCCCGGCGACGAAGCCGCCGATGTGGGCCAGAAAGGCGACATTGGAGGACGAGCCGATGGAGAGGAACTGGAGGAGGAACCAGAAGCCGAGGAAGATGAAAGCGGGGAGCCAGATCATCTCCATGAAGAAGATGAAGGGGACCAGCGTGAGTATCCGCGAGCGGGGGAAGAGGAGAAAGTAGGCCCCCATCACGCCCGAGACCGCGCCGGACGCCCCCACCATCGGCGTGGTGGCGTTGGGGGTGAAGACCGACTGGACGAGCGCGGCGGCCAGGCCGCAGATAAAGTAGAAGGCGACGAACTTCCCATGGCCGAAGGCGCCCTCGATATTGTTCCCGAAGATCCAGAGGAAGAGCATGTTGAAGAGGATGTGGAAGAGATCGCCGTGGAGGAACATGTAGGAGAAGAGCGAGCCGAAAGGCCCCCAGCGGGGACGGGGGACCTCGACCGCCTCCATCCGCAATGCCGTCCCGAGCCAGGTCTCGTAGCGGACGGGGACTTCCTGGTAGACCGCCTCCTTCACTCCCGGGTGGGTGACGTAGTAGGGGACGGAGCCGAAGGCGAGGACGGATCGCTCCAACCCCGTTCCCAGCTGGAGGAGGAAGACCAGGCAGTTGAGAACGATCAGGGCGATGACGACAACGGGAACGGTGCGGGAAGGGGTGCTATCCTTTAAAGGAATCATATCTCATTGGTCATTTATCATTGGCCATTTATCAACTGGCGTTCCCCTTAAAAAATGATTTCCTGCTTAATCCCGCACCGGGAGAAGACGACCGCCGGGAAGCCGGGCCACTTGATATTTGACTAATGACCAATGAGATATGACATATGCTTATTTCATGAGCGCGGCCATCACCGCTTTCTGCAGGTGCAGGCGGTTCTCGGCCTCGTCGAGAACGATGGCGTGCGGCCCGTCCAGGACTTCGGAGGTGACCTCCAGCTCGCGGTGGGCGGGGAGGCAATGCATCACCTTGACGTCCTTGGCGGCCGCGCGGACCAGGGCGGCGTTGACCTGGTAGGGGAGGAAAATCTTCTTGCGCGCCTCGGCCTCCGCTTCCTTGCCCATGGAGGCCCAGACATCGGTGTAGATCACACGCGCACCCTTCACGGTCGCGCGGGGATCATGGGATACTTTTACGCCGGCCTTCTTCTTCAGCGCCGCCTCGTAAATTCCCTGGTCCGGCTCGTACCCTTCCGGGCAGGCGACGGTGAAATCGATGCCGAGGACGGCGGCGGCGTTGATCCAGGAGTTGCAGACGTTGTTCCCGTCGCCGACGAAGACCACCGGGATCCCCTTGAAATCGGGGTCGGCCGGGTCGAGGCGGAAGTGCTCGATCACGGTGAAGAGGTCCGCCAGCACCTGGCAGGGGTGGAGGAGGTCGGTCAGCCCGTTGATCACCGGGATGGAGGAGTTGGCGGCCAGGTCCACCACCACCTGGTGGGAGAAGGTCCGGGCCATCACCCCGTCCACCCAGCGCTCGAGGTTCCGGGCGGTGTCGGCCACCGACTCCCGCTTGCCCAGGCCGATGTCGGCCGGGGAGAGGTAGATGGCGTGGCCGCCGAGCTGCGTCATCCCCACCTCGAAGGTGACGCGGGTGCGCAGGGAGGGCTTCTCGAAGATCATCGCCAGCGTTTTCCCCTCGAGAAGATGGTGAACGATGCCCTTCTTCTGCTTCTTTTTCAGTTCCGCCGCCAGGGCGAAGAAACGGCAAATCTCCGGGCGGGTGAAATCAGATATGGAAACTAGATCCTTCTTCATATTTTTCCTTCGGAAAAGTCCATTTTTCCTTGCGAGCGCCTCGACATAACCTCTTTTTCTCTACCAACTCAAAATGAAAATCAGGCAGACGGCAGCGATAAGCAATAAGAACACTCCATCATCGTGGTCTACCCTGATCTACCGATCCAAGTTAATCTGCCGCTTATACTGTTTGTGGGAGGGGCATTCCTGCCCCGATCCAAGTCGGCGAAGATCGCGGCAAGAATGCCGCTCCCACGATCATGACAGGATTTTCTTCAGAGCATCGAGTTTGGGCTGGACTGGGGTCGGCTCTCCCGCCACCTTCATCGCCGAAGCTACGTCCTTCAGGCCGTTGCCGGTGACCAGGCAGACCACGGTCTCGTTGTCCTTGACCTTCCCCGCCGCCCGCGCCTTCTCCAGGCAGGCGTAGGCGGTCGAGCCCGCCGGCTCGGCGAATACCCCCGCTCCGCGGGCGATGGTGATGATGGCTTGGAGGATCTCCTCGTCGCTCGCCGTCACCGCCGTCCCTTTCGACTCCTTGACCGCTTTCACCGCCGCCTCCCCGTCGCGGGGGAGATCGACCGAGATGCTGTCGGCGATGGTGGTGGCCGAGACCGTCCGAATCTTCCCGTCGGAAAGGACCGCTTTCGCCACCGCGTTGCTCAACGAGGACTGGCAGGCGACGAGGCGCGGGAGGCGGTCGATCAGCCCCACGCCCAGGAGGTCCTTAAAACCCTTCCAGACGCCGGAGATGATGTTGCCGTCGCCCACCGGAACGAAGACCAGGTCGGGAACCTTCCATCCGAGCTGTTCGCAGATCTCGAAGGAGACCGACTTCTTCCCTTCGCGGGTGTAGGGGTTGTAGCCGGTGTTCCGGTTGTACCAGCCGTACTCGGCGCAGGCCTCGCCGCAGAGGTCGAAGGCCATGTCGTAGGTCCCCTCCACCGCAAAGACCCGAGCGCCGAAGACCAGGAGCTGGGCCACCTTGGCCCGGGGAGCGGTCTTGGGCACGAAGATGATCGGGCTGATGCCGATGGATGCGCAGAGGCAGGCGGTGGAGGAGGCGGCGTTCCCGGTGGAGGCGCCGGCGATCACCTTGAATTTGAGCTCGAGGGCCTTCGCCACCGCGACCGAGGACGCCCGGTCCTTGAAGGAGGCCGAGGGCATCCTTCCGTCGTCCTTGATGAAAAGGGTTTTCAGCCCCAGCTTCTTCTCGAGGCGCGCGGCCCGGTAGAGCGGCGTCCAGCCGACCTGGAGGGGCATGATGTTCTTCCGGTCGGAGAGCGGGTAGAGGTCCCAGTAGCGCCAGACGGAGAAGTTGGGATCGGCGGAGAGCGATTTGCGGGTCAGTGTCTTGGCGATGGCTTGGTAGTCATAGACGACTTCGAGATTCCCCCGGCAGGAGGGGCAGATGTACTGCATGCCTTTCTGCTCGTATTCCTTGCCGCAGGAGACGCATTGCAAACCTTGGATGTGGTGCATGGCGGTCCGTGTGAGGGGTTGGGGACGTGTAACGTGTGACGTGGAACGTGTAATGGAAAACGGTCTTCTCTGAGGGCAATAGCGATATTCGCGAACCAAGGATAATCTTAATCCGAAAAAACGACACTGACCTCGGGGCAATCTTAAACATTGGGAGCGGGCCGCGCGGAATGCGCGGCCCGCTCCCAATATTTAACGCGCCGGATCCGGGACGATCCTCGTCCCGACCTTGTTCATCATGGCTTCCACGGCCTTGTCCAGGCTCGTGATGATGGCCATCTGGCCGCCCCACTCGATGAAGCGGAGGCAGGCGAGCACCTTGGGCCCCATGGAGCCGGACTTGAAGTGCTTCTCGGAGTAAAGCTTCTTCATCTCCGAGTAGGTGACCAATCCCACCGACTTCTCGTTGGGCGTGCCGAAGTTGATCTTGGCGTGGTCGACATCGGTGAGGATGAGGAAGATGTCCGCCCCCACCACCTCGGCCAGGCGCTCCCCCGCCTTGTCCTTGTCGATCACCGCGGCGGTGCCCCGGATCTGGCCCTGCTGGTCCCAGACCACCGGCACGCCGCCGCCGCCGGAAGCGATGACCACGATCCCGGCGTCGACCATCCGGCGGATGGCGATGTACTCCAGGTTGCGGATGGGGTCGGGAGAGGCGACCACCCGGCGGAAACGCTTGGCCACGTTCTTGGGCTTGACCTCCTTGATCACGTAGTCCGGGCGCTGGGCCTTGATCTTCTTCGCCTCCTCCTCGGTGTAGAAGGGGCCGACGGGCTTGGTCGGGTCCTTGTAGTCCGGATCGTCCTCGCTGACCAGCACCTGGTTGACGATGGCGACCACCGGGAGCGGGAGGCGCTCCTGCCAGAGCATGTTCTGCATCGTCTGCTGGAACATATAGCCGATCTGCCCCTGGGTCATCGCGCCGACCACGTCCATCGGCTGGGCGGGGACTTCCTGGACACCCGCTTCCTGCTGGAGGAGCAGGTTTCCGGCCTGGGGGCCGTTCCCGTGGGTGATGACCAGCCGGTGGCCGTACTTGAGCATGGAGACCAACTGCTTGGCGGTGATCGCCACATTGCGCAGCTGCTCTTCGGCGGTGCCGACCTCGTCGGCCTGCTTGATCGCGTTGCCGCCCAGCGCGATCACAATCGTCTTTCTCATCCCTTCCTCCTTTGGATTAGTATTTCGTCCCCGGGTGAGGGGGAAAAGTCGCGAAGTTTTCGAGGACCGGCAAGAATATCCAAACCCTACCCGATATTCAAGGTCATTTTCATCTCATCCAAACCCACTTCCTAACCCAATACCCATCTACCATTCTTTTGCACATACCATTCTTTTGCTGTTGACTTTGCCTCTCCGAAGGGTAGGATAAGCGGTTTTTCAGCCATCCTCATAAAGAACCAGGAGGTGAAGTAATGAGGAGTTTCATGGGTCGCGACATATTGTCGCTCAAGGAGTTCGAGAGGCAGGAGTTCTTCCGGGTGTTCGAGATCGCCAAGCGTTTGGAGCCGATCGCCCGCAACCGCGAGAACAGCGATCTCTGCAAGGATAAGACGCTGGTCACCGCCTTCTATCAGCCGTCCACCCGCACGCGGCTCGCCCACGAGGCGGCCATGCACCGCCTGGGCGGCCACGTCACCGGCTTTTCCGACGCCAAGATGACCCGCGCCGGCGACTTCTACCAGGAGTCGATCAAGGACACGGTCAAGATGCTGGAGTTCTACGGCGACGTGATCGTGATGCGGCACTTCCAGCAGGGCGCGCCGATGGAAGCCGCCAAGTGGGCTTCCATCCCCATCATCAACGGCGGCGACGGCTGGGGCGAGCACCCGACCCAGATCCTGACCGACCTCTACACCGTCCTCCAGGAGAAGGGGAGGATCGACGGCCTCAAATGGCTGGCGGTGGGCGACATGCGGATGCGCACCATGCACTCGCTCGGCTACGCCCTCACCCAGTTCGACTGCCCGATCACCTTTGTTTCCCCCAAGGACATGGGCCTGACCAAGGAGTTCAAGGCCGATCTCAAGCAGTACTGCCTGAACTTCCAGGAAGCCGACCACGTGGAGAAGGCGATCGGCGAGGCCGACGTCATCCTGGTCGAGCCGGTGGTCCAGCCCGACTACACCAAGTCCCGCGACGAGCGCAAGGGCGACGTGGGGATGACCCCCGCCAACTACAAGATCACCCGCGAGCTCCTGACCAAGAAGGCCAAGCCGGACGCCATCCTCCTCCACTCGCTCCCGCGGATGGACGAGATTCCGTCCGACGTGGACATCACCCGTTGGTCCCGCTACTGGCAGGAGGCCTTCAACGGCGTGGTCATGCGGATGGCTCTGATCGCCCTGATCCTCGGCAAGATGGAATAACAACCGATCATGCCACGCAGGCACTAAGGCACGAAGGGTCACTAATTTTTAGCTTTGTATCCCTTCGTGTCTTCGTGTCTTGGTGTCTTAGTGGCCTTGCGAGTCGAAGCCCGTCCCGACAGTCGTCGGGACGGGCTTTTGTATCCAAAGTATGCCTTACATTGCAATATTTGGCTTACATGTGTCGATATGGTATACTATTCCCAAAAGTAAGGAGACTTGTATGGAGACATCCGTCGTCACCGTCAAAGGGCAGATCGTCATCCCCTCCGATATCCGGCGCCGTCACAAGATCGGCAAGGGGACGCGGGTGGCGTTCCTGGAGATGGGAAAGGACATCCTTCTGCGCCCGATCACGGATGCGTATATCGAAGGGCTGAAGGGGTTCCTCGGTACCCATGGAAGGGCTACCCGCGCTCTCCTGGAGGAGAGAAGGCGGGACCGGGAGCGCGAGAAGTGAGAGCACCCAAGGTCATCGATTCATACGCTCTCATCGCCTATTTCGATAATGAGCCGGGCGCCGACGCCGTTACCGCCCTGATCAAGGAAGCCCGGGACAGGGATGAGCCCCTGCTGATGAGCGTGGTCAACTGGGGGGAGGTTTACTACATCGTCTCCCGGACCGCGGGCAAGGCCGCCGCGGATGGCGCGCTCGAAATCATCGACACCCTGCCTATCGACATCGTCCCCGCCGATCGGCCCCTGGCCAGGAGCGCGGCCGAGATCAAGGCCGGCCATAAGCTCTCCTTCGCCGACTGCTTCGCCGCCGCCTTGGCCAAATCCGCCGGGGCGGAGCTCATTACCGGCGATCCCGAGTTCAAAGGGCTGAAAAATGAACTCCAGATTCGCTGGATCGCGTAAGATCTCGGGGGAAGCGCGGACGATCCTATCCCGGCCAGGTACACGGGCGGACCGACCGACGGGATCGGCGTTTTCCGTCCCGCGACCGGCCTGTGGTCGGTGCGAAACCTCACCCGACTCCATTTCGGAACGAGCGGGGACATCCCGGTGACGAGATAAAGACTGCGTAAGGTCGGGAGAACCCGCCTTCTCCCATCGCTATCTTTTTCCTGCCTTTCCCGCCTCTCCTGGCCTGCCTGCCTATCCTGTTTATTTGTCCGCCCATTCCCTGAGCTCGCGCTTGATCTTCTCCTCGATCCTGCGCGCGGTCTCCTCCCACTCCGGGTCGGCCTGCTCCTTCTCGTCCAGCCAGCGCTGGAGTCCCCTTTTCCCGGCGGGTTTTTTCATGCAAGAAAAAGCAAAAAAGTTCTTGTCAACCATTATTCCCCGGGCGTATAGTCTCCCCCCTTTCGCGCTGAGGCGGGAAAGCAACGCAACTCACCGGAGGTGGGTGGGAAGATTTTGAAGGAATTTAAAGATTTCGCCATGAAGGGGAACGTGGTGGACATGGCGGTCGGTATCATCATCGGCGCCGCTTTCGGAAATTGCCCAGAGAACAGGCCATCAGAAGCGGCCTTTAAGACCGCGCGAGAGAGAATGACGTGAAAAAATATATCGGCATCGTTTTCCGTGTTCTGGGCTATGTCGTCCTGGCGGTCATCGTCCTGGTCGCCGCGGCCCTGCTGACGCTGCCCTGGACGGGGCCCCGGCTCGCGAACAAAAAGCTGCCCGAGCTTCTTCGGACCGAGGCCTCTCTGGGAAGCTTGAAGCTCAACCCGTTGCGCGGACGGCTGGCTCTGGGCGCGCTCACGATCGGCCAGCCCGAGGGGTTCGGCGAAGGGGTTCTTCTCTCCCTGCCCGCCCTGAACGTCAGGGTCGATCCGGCCTCCCTGGTCTCCTCCCCCCTGGTCGTGGAGGAAGTCGCCCTGGACGGCCTGGAGGTCAACATCATCCGCAACGCGGACGGCGTCCTCAACACCGACGCCCTGGGACCCAGGAAAGAGGCCCAGGCCGAGCCGTCTCCCGCACCCGCGCCGTCACCGGCGGCGGAAGCGGGAGAGGAGAAGCCCGCCCAGCCGGTTCTGGTGAAGAGGGTGGCGATCACCAACCTCTCCTTTTCCTACACCGATCAGGCGATCGGCAAGGAAGCCGCGGCGGGCGCGGCGGCACCCAACGCCCAGGCCGCTCCCGCGCCGGAGAAGATCCTCACCGTTCGGGTCAAGGACTTCAACCTCCTGCTGGAGAATCTCCTGATTGACCCCGCGGCCGACCCGAAGGCGATCGCTCCCGCCGCTCTCTCCATCACCGCGCGCCTGATTCAGGAGGAGCTCGGCGACGGCCACCTCGGTCTCTCCGCCCGGATCGGGCCGATCGGGAAAGGCATCCCCGCCCTGAACGGCGCCCTGCGCCTGATCGGCCTGGAGCTCGGGCCTCTGGACGCGGTGATCCCCGCCGGGACCACCACGGCGCTGGGCGGAGACGCCCTCGACATCATCGCCGATTTCTCCGTGGCCACGGACCTTCTCGACTGCCAGGCCGCGATCGAGACCAACGGCGGCAAGAGCTATTCGCTCCCGGTCACGGGCACGCCGGACAAGCCCCAGTTCGACACCTCGTCCATCCTTTTCGTCGTCCTCTCCCGCTTCGGCGGGGGAGTGGGGGCTCTGGCCGGCAACATAGCCGGGGCCGGAACGGCGGTGGTCGGCGCCACCGCGGAAACGGCGCTGGCGGTGGGCGAAGGGGCGGTGGGCGTGGTCGGATCCATCGGGGGCGGTCTTTTCGACACCGTCGCCTCCGTCGCCACCGGCGATCTGGAAGGGGCCGGGGAAGGCCTGACCAAGGCCACCATCGGCTCGGCGGGCGAGGTCGTGGACACGGTGGGAACGGCCGGGGGAAGGATGGCCGAAGGCGCGGGCGAGGCGGTCGCGGCCGGTCTCGGCGATGCCCGCGCCCAGGAATGGCGCGCCGGGGTCAAGGACCGCTGGGCGGCCGAGTGGCAAAAAGCCCAGGACGGCGTTGCCGCCAAACCCTTCCCGCCGGTGGCGAAAGCGGAACCGTCTCCCGCCGCCGCGGCCGGGGAGTCGAAATAACCCATTCTTCCGCGGGAGAATGGTATAATTTCATACGGCGTTGAGCAGATCGATGCCGAAGAAACAGGCGGATAACCGCCCACAACTTGGAGGGAGAGAAGATGAGGAAGCTGGCGTTGGTGGCATGCGTGTGCATGCTGGCGTTGGTCATGGTGTCCTGCGGTGAAAAAGAGGCGGAGAAGCCCGGTCTCGGCGAAAAGGCCGGCGCGGCCGCCGCCCCGGCGGGAAAAGCAGCGAGCGATCTGGCGGGCAAGTTCAAGGAGATTGAGGCCGCTCTCAGCGAGCAGGCCGATCTGATGGAATCCTCCGCCGCCCAGCTCGAGAAAGCTCCGAGCGCGAAGGATGCCGCGGACGTCCTGACCGCTCTCGCCGGCAAGCAGGAAAAGCTGATGGCGACGATGAAGGCCCTCTCGGAGAAGTTTCCGGAGATGAAGACGATGGCCGAGCCCCCGGCTGAGCTCAAGGCGGTCATGGAAAAGATGGCCCGGGCCGGCGCCAAGTTCGGCCAGACGATGTCGACCGTCATGCAGAAGTATGGAAGCGATCCCCTGGTGCAGGAAGCGATGAAGAAATTCCAGGCGGTATCCTCCAAGATGCAGGAATAATCGTCGGGCCTGACGGCCTGATGATGGTTGTTGTTCGTGTCCGAACGGGCGGCCCGGAAGGGCCGCCCGTTTCGATATTCCACTACCCGCGGCCGGCCGCGAATAGTATACTGCGGTCAACCGGGGCGTTTCCCCGGGTGAAGGAGGCTTGAAGCCCCATGAATCCCCGGATCGAACAACTGCAGGCAAACGAAAAGTTCCGGCGTTTCCTCGTCCCCCTGGACGAGAGAGAGGACTTTCGGGACGCCACCTATTTTCTGCGCGACGACGGGACTTTCATCTTCTCCGAGGGCTACTACCACGGGATCGAGAAGGACCGCGCCGAGAGAAAGATCGTCTCCCACATCGTCTTCGCCCCCGGGAATGCCGCCCGCCCGGCCCCCGACTATGCGCGCAAGATCCTCTTCGACCAGGAGTACGAGAATATCACCAAGGAGATCATGTCCACCCAGCCCCTGGACCGCTTCTACCCGATGCAGCTCAAGCGCTACATCGATTTCGACCCGGCCCAGGCTTCCTACCCCCGACCGGTCTACGCCCGTTACAAATCCCTGGTCCCGCTCCCCTCGCTCGTCGGCTGTTTCCCGCACCGGCACTCCCTGCGGGCGATCATCGCCCAGGCCTCCGAGGAGCCCTCGGCGCGGTCGGTCAAAATCGTCACCGAACACACCGCCGATCTTCTCCAGATCCCCGTCGACCGGATCGGCATCTCCGGCTCCCTCTCGCTCGGCACCTACCAGAACCCGCATGACCTCGATTACGTGATCTACGGCTCCGCCGCCGAAGTGAAGCAGATGGTCAACTTCATGTATTCCCTGACCGACCGGGACGAGAAGCGCCGGGTGCGCGAGTTCGGGAAATACTGGCCGATCCGCTTCTGGGACTGGGCGGGGGAGGAGAAGTTCATGGTCTGCCCCTTCTTCTCCTATCGCGACCCAGAGGAGGCCCCTCTGCGCAACTTCGACTGCGAAAATCTGGGCGAGGCGACGGTGGAGGCGCGGATCGTCGACCACACCCACAACGCCTTCAATCCCTCGGTCCTGGTCCTGGAAGGAGCGAAGCTCGACGGCCGGGACTATCCGCCGATCAGCCGCTTCATCCTCTATCATGGGGGGGAGCGGGGCGACTGGCGGGAAGGCTACCGCGTCCGGGTCAAGGGCTTCCACGTCCGGATCGCCACCTTCCGGATCCAGGAGGGGAAGCGGGAGAAGAGGGAGGAGTTCGAGGCGGTGCTGGTGAACAATCTGGATCAGGCCAAACGGCTAACCTGACGGCTATCTGACATGAAGAACGATCTGGCGAGTCAAATAACCGGTCATTCCAACTTCCGGGATTTTGTCCTTCCGATGGAGAAGCTCGGCGCCATTGTCGACGCCACTCTCTTCGTCCGGCGCGACGGATTGATCGTCTTCTCCGAAGGCTACTGCCACCCCCGCGGGGGGCTGATCGCCAACATCATCTACGCTCCCGATTCCGCGGGCAGGAAGACGATCTTCGGCCTTCCCTACCGGTCCGTGATCAAGAAGAAGGGCCAGGGGAAGGAGGAGGACTGGATCAACTACGAGTCCCAGCTGGAGCTCTACCGGGACCTCGCTCCCGAGTCCCAGAAGGACAAGCCCGTCTTCGCCGAGTTCAAGTGCCGCTTCGACCTCGCCGACTTCATCGGTTTCGTCGACCACCGCCGCTCTCTGCGCCGGGCCCGGGAAGCCAAGCCGGAGATCGACGACGCCATGCGCAAAACCGCCCGGCGGCTCGCCATCCCGGTGGAGTCGATCGGCTGCACCGGCTCGCTCGCCCTGGGGAACCTGGAGACGGCCCACGACTTCGACCTCGTCTTCTACGGGACGGTGGCCGAGCACTGGCGGATCGTCGAGCAGATCTACGAGATCGTCAAGGACCCGAAGCGCCGGGTCTTCGAGCTGGGGATGCTCTGGGCGATCCGTTTCTACGACGACTGGGGGAACATGATCTGCCCCTTCTTCTCCTACGCCGACCGGAGAGAGATCGCCCTGCCCGAGTTCGAGATGAAGCTCATCGCCCCGACGGCGGAGATCACGGCGACGGTCCGGGACGATCGCCATACCTTCTACATGCCCTCGGTTCTCCCGATGACGGAAGCTCAAGTGAGCGGCCGCCCCGATCTGAACTCCCTGCCCCTCATCCTCTACCACGGGGGGCTCCGCGGCGAATACAAGCGAGGCGACCGGGTGCAGGCCCGGGGCAAGCTGGTCGAAGTAAAAACGCGCGAGAAGACCTATCCCGCTTTCCTCTGCACCAATCTCAGCGAATCCAAGAAGCTCTAGATCTTCTTGGATTCGCTGAGATGGGCAATCTTTGATCCTTGGGTTTCTCTTCTGATTCCTGTTGTTCCGGTTCCTTTTTATGTCGATTCCCGTTTGTTATTGACCGCCCTCCCGCTTGTCCCCATAATCCGCGCCTATCTTCGGTTCTCGATCACGAAGAGAACCGGCGCCCGCGAACGAATAATAATTTCCGGAGGGAATATTTATGGGAGAGAACACCTACACACTGGCCCTGCAGCAGCTCAGCCGCGTGGCCAAAAAGCTCAAGCTCGACCCCAACATCCACGAGAAGCTCAAGCACCCGAAGACGACGCTGATCGTTTCCATCCCGGTGATGATGGACAACGGCAAGCTCCGGGTCTTCACCGGCTACCGCGTCCAGCACAACATCGACCGCGGCCCCTCCAAGGGCGGGATCCGCTTTCACCCCGAGGTCACGCTTGACCACATGAAAGCGCTTTCCATGTGGATGACCTGGAAGTGCGCGGTGATGGGCCTCCCCTACGGGGGAGCCAAGGGCGGCGTGACCTGCGATCCCAAGAAGCTCTCCCAACGCGAGCTGGAGAAGATCACCCGCCGCTTCACCACCGAGATCGCCGAGTTCATCGGCCCCCGGCGCGACATCCCCGCCCCCGACGTCTACACCAACCCCCAGACCATGGCCTGGATGATGGACACCTTCTCCATGCACTCCGGCTACGCCGTCCCCGGCGTGGTCACGGGCAAGCCCCTGGAGATCGGAGGCTCCTTCGGGCGGAACGAGGCCACCGCCCAGGGCTGCATCTTCGCCATCGCCGAGATTTTAAAATACCTGGGTAAGGAGCTCAGGGGAGCCACGGTGGCCGTCCAGGGCTACGGCAACGCCGGCTCCTTCGCCCACAAGATCGCCCAGGCCGAGGGGGCGAAGGTGATCGCGGTCTCCGACAGCAAGGGGGGGATCTTCAACCCGGAAGGGCTGGACTACGTCGAGGTCTATCGCCACAAGTGCCGGAAGGGATCGGTCAAGGACTTCCCCGGATCTCGGAACATCACCAACGCCCAGCTCCTCGAGATCGACTGCGACATCCTCATCCCGGCCGCGCTCGAGAACCAGATCACGGAGAAGAACGCGAAGAAGATCCGCGCCCGTCTGATCGCCGAGGCGGCCAACGGACCCACCAGCGAGGAGGCCACCGAGATCCTGCACCAGCGCCACATCCCGGTCATCCCCGATATCGTCGCCAACGCCGGGGGGGTGGTGGTCTCCTGCTTCGAGTGGGCCCAGAACCTGATGGGCTACTTCTGGACCGAGGAGGAGGTCAACCGCAGGCTCAAGGAAATCATGGTCCTCGCTTGCCAGCGGGTCTGGAAGCTCTCCCAGGAGGAGAAGTGCGATCTGAGGCTCGCCGCCTACATGCTGGCGGTGAAGCGGGTAGCCGAAGCCGCCCGCATCCGCGGCATCTACCCTTAGGCCATTAGGGACGGTGGCAACTTATCAACTTGCAAGTTGCCACCGTCCCCTCCTACCGCGTGACCGGACGGTCGCCCTCGCTGCCGAAATAGCAGCGCGTGAAGGCCCTCACCGACCACGACCCTCCGGCGTCTCGGAAGAGGGCGGCCTCATCCACTCCGTCTCCGTTGAGGTCGGCGACCACGGGGGAATAGCCTGTGCCCCCGAAATAAAAGCGTTCTCCGGAACGGACCGACCAGAGGCCGGTGGACGGGCGGAAGATCGCCGCGTCGGCGGTGTGATCGCCGTCCCAGTCGCCGGGAAGAGGGCGGTCGGCGGCCGTTCCCAGGGAAAAGCTGGTGACCCCCGAAACCGACCAGAGCCCCCAGGAATTCCGGAAGACGGCGAGCTCCGCCGCGCCGTCGCCGTCATAATCGTCGGGGACGGGGTCGTCGCCGGTCTGTCCAAAGTAGGCCCGAGTGATCCCCGGGGCCGCCCAGTAGGAAATTCCCGGACGGAAGATCATCGCCTCCTCCGTCCCGTCTCCGTCGTAATCGGCGGGGAGGGGAAGGTCGCCCGCTTTCCCGAAGGAGAAGCGGGTGATGCCGCGCGCCGCCCAGAGCCCTGCGGTCCCCCGGTAAACCGCGGCCTCCCCCGTTCCGTCCCCGTCGAAATCGGCGGGAGCAGGATCGTCCCCGTAAGTTCCGAAGAAGAAGCGGGTGATGCCTTTGACCGCCCACAGGCCTAATCCGGGGCGGAAGACGGCGATATCCGAGGAACCGTCGCCGTTGTAGTCCGTCCGCGCCGAGAAGGCACCCGTTGAGAACCCCCGGAAGAGATCGCTCCACTCCTCCTCCGCCGTTTCCGTATACGCGCCGCTTTTAAGCCTCCCCTCGAAACGGATAGTCAGATCGTTCTCACCCCGGAAGGCGAGGGAGAGCTGGTGAAAACCGTCGAGGATCCCGTGGGAGCGGATCGATTCCCAGTGGTCGTCGAGCGACTTGGCCCCTCCGGCGTCGTAGTAGGCGGCGATCTCCTCCCCTCCGGATGGTGTGCCGTGGCCATCGGTCTCGGAGTTGGTGGTGATGATGACCTGGCCGCCGAAATAGTCCGTCTGCGGCGTCCGCTTCTTGCAAAAACCCGTTCCAGTCAGGCAGGTGAAAACGCCTCCCCGCCCGTCCGGAACGTAGTAGTTGACGAAAGAGTTGACGTAGGGAAGGTAGGGCTGGAGATCGGCGAAGGTCTCGTCGAGGTGGAGGGACGGATCGGCGGAGAGGCCGCGGGTCAGGGCGAAGCGGGCGGCGGCGGAACGGGTGATGGTGTTCGCCCCCGAGGGCGGCGTCCCCCAGGTCCCGTAGTCGTGGAGCGAGCAGAGCGTCCCGAACTCGTTGACGCCGGTGATCACCGCGACATAGCCCGGGAAGGCGAGGTTGGCCCAGCGCGGCCGGGTCCGGTCGGAGGGGATGCGGACCAGGAGGACGTGGTGGATGGCGTCTAACGGGAGGTCGATGAAGTCGAGCCGGCGCGTGGAGAGGGTCCGGACGGGCGAGGAGACGAAGGAGCCCCAGCAGGAATGGGAGCGGCAGGCTAGGGTGTAGCCCCAGTCGCTCAGCGTGTTCAGGATCTTGATGTCGCCGGCGTCCACCGGCGAGGAAGGGCTGACCGCTCGCAGCCCCGCGATAATCCCGTCGATCTCCTCCTCGACATCCGCCGGCGGGAAGAGCGTGGAGGAGATGGAAGCCTCTCGGGCCGCGTAGGCCAAGCCGAAGTAATCCTTGAACTGCTGAACGTAGGATTCGATATGAGGGGAGAGAAGATATCCCTGGGCGTAGCCCATCTCGGCGGGCGTGCCCCAGACTCGGAGAATGGTATAGCCGTTCCCGTCCCCGTCGAGGTTCTGACGGAGGATCTCGCCGTTGAGTGCGAGCGCCGTGGGGGACGGGAAAAGACAGCAGAGGGCGATGAGAGATGCGGCTTTCACAGTCCTTAAATACCCCGGGCGGGGTATTTAAAAGCGGTAGCCGACACCCGTCTCCCACTCGCTGATTCCGAGAGAGTCGTCCCGGTTCTCGTCGATGGCGATGAAGCCGTTGCGCTCGTCGCGGGGGAAGGCGGCCTGGTACTCCTCCCAGGAGACCTGTCCGTTGCCGTCGGCGTCGGCGTCAGCGAAGGCCTGGCGGGCTTTGGGGGCCGAGGCGCAACCGGAGAGAACGGTCGCGGCGGCGGCGATGGTCAGCCATAGTTTCATCACGAACCTCCCGAGGTCAGGCGTTGGAAGAAGGTGGTCACCCGCGTCGGGATCGTCTCCAGATAGCGGAAGAAGCGGTCCCAGTGGAAGGTGTACTCCGAGCGGTGGAGGCCGGCCACATCGAAGCCCCCCTCGTTTTTCGCGGTGTCGACCTGGCGCACCTCGAGCGTTTCGCTCTGGACGAAGACGTAGACGAGGGCGGTGATCAGGATCAGTATGATCGCCCATTTCATATTTATTATACCCGGCGCTTCGGGCTGCTAGGCTGTCGGCCACCCCTACTTCGTTACCGGTATGTCCCCCGCCGCCCCGTAGTAGGCGCGGGTGATGTCCCTGACCGCCCAGAGCGTCTCGGTGTCGCGGAAGAGGCCGAAGTCGACCGTCCCGTTCCCGTCGTAGTCGGCGGGGCACGGGTAGTCGGTGCAGCAGCCGTAGTAGAAGCGGGTCATCCCGTTGATCGCCCAGAGTCCCCCGTCGGGTCGGAAGATCCCCGCCTCGGCCGTCCCGTTCCCGTCGTAATCGGCGGGGAGCGGCCAGTCGGAGGCTCCCCCGAAGTAGATCCGGGTGTAGCCCATGACCGCCCACATCCCCGAGGAGGGGCGGTAGAGGGCGATCTCGGGGGCGAGGGCGCCGGAGTAGCGGGCGGGGACGGGATGGTCGCCGGCCGAGCCGTAGTAGATCTGGGTGACGTCGCGGATCCGCCACATCCCGGTGGAACCGCGGAAGACGGCGCAGTCCACGTCGCCGTCTCCGTCGTAGTCGCGGGGGGCGGCGAAATCTCCGACGCCGCCCATGAAGAAGCGGGTCACGCCCGGGATCGCCCAGAGGCCGGTCGAGGGCTTGAAGAGGGCGAGGTCGGAATCGAAGTCGCCGTCGTGGTCGCCGCAGACCGGGCGGTCGCCGCTGGTCCCGAAGTAGATCCGCGTGATGTCGCGGGCCGCCCAGAGGCCGGCGGAAGCGCGGAAGACAGCCACGTCGGCGTCGCCGTCGCCGTCGTAGTCGCCCTCGGCGATCTCGAAGTCGGGCAGGGGGAGGACCGGGCCGCAGGTGGGCGAGGGCGAGGGTGTGAGCGTCGGCTCGGCCGTCGGGGTCTGGGCGGGCGACGGCGTGGCCGGTCCGATCAGGAGGCGTCCGAACATCCCGGTGTCCGGCAGGGACCGGTAGTAGTAGGTCCCGGGGAGTCGGATGAACTTTCCGAAGTCGTCGCCGGGGACGATCGTACCGGAGTTCCAAGTCGCCGGCCCGAAATCGCAGGTCACGGTGTGGACGTCGGCCCCCTTGTTGTTCCATGCCACCGGTGTGTTGATCGGCAGCCGGATGATGGCGGGCTCATAGTAGTTGTCCAGGATGTCGATCTCGAAGGGGGGCGGACGGGCGGACGGCGAAGGCGAGGGGGAAGCCGGCGGGATGATGGTTGGCCGGGGCGAAGGGGTGGCCGGGAGGTGAGGAGTCGGCGTGCGCGTGGGGAGGTGAGGAGTCGGCGTGCGGGTCGGGAGGGGGGGACGGGTGGGCGTCGCCGAGGGGCTGGGCGATCTCGTCGGCGTCGGCGTTATCGAGGGCGTGGCGATGGGAGAGGGGGTTTCCACGCAGACGTGGTTCTCGATCCGGGCGACAGAGACAGCGTAATAGGCCGGAGAGGTGATGCTGGTGGCGCTGTTGCTGATCTTGATATATTGATAGCCCGCGATGTCGGTGGTGGAGTGGAAAAGGAGATCCTCCGGCTCGTCCGGGCCGGTCCCTTCGTGGTTGCCGGTCGCCCCCCAGACTGGGATCGCCTCGTTCGGGTAATAATAATCGATGACGGCGTTATAAGAACCGGCGAGGCCGTCGCGGTAGGGGTCGTCGGTGAGCTGGACGATCACGTCCACGGGATCGACGGAGGAATCGACGAAGAATTTATAGTAATCGACGTCGGATTGGGAGCTCAGAGTTCCCAGGACCCAGGATCCGAGGGTTATGGACTGGGCGTCCGAGAGGGTGTTGTTGTCATGCCCCGTGTCCTCCGTGACCTTCTCGTCGTCGCCCATCACGGTGAAATACACGCTATAGGTAGGCGTGGAGTTGTTGCCGTATTCCATCACTTGGGCGGAATAGGTCCCATCCTCCTCCAGGGGCGCGCCGCCGATCAGGGAGGCGTACCCGTCCCCGTCGTCGTCGTCGCTCTCGAGCAGGGCTCCGTCCGGCCCGGAGAGATAGAGGACGGTGTCTCCGGCGGAACGGGTGGAGATCCAGGCCCGGTCGCCGTCCAGGGCGGTGAAGGCGAAGAAGTCGTTGTCCCCGGTGTACTCGATCCAGGCGGAGAACTGGACGCAGGGGTTCGGGGAGATGGGGACGGCGGCGTCGGTGGTGTTGTTGTATTCGCAGTCGTCGGCGGCGAGGGCGAGGGGTCCGGCAACGAACAAACTGCACAGAACAACCGACAAGGCTTTCATCCTTTTCCCTCCGGTGGCGTTATACAAGCAGGAAGAGATCTCCCTGGCGGTAAAGAGCATGCGGTGTGCCATCTTTAGTCCTGTTTGCCGAAAAATGGGCCATCACCTTGGCGACAAGGGCATTATAGACACGATTATTGATCAGCGAGAAGTGGAAAATGGACCATGGTGTTACAGCGGAGAAACGGATGTTGCACTTCTGTTTCGGCGGGGACGGGAGGTCCCCTCGCATGAGAATCCTTCGGACAATGCCGGGCATGGGCAAAGCCGCTCTGTCGATTGCGGCTTTTGCTTTCTTCGCGGGGATTGCCGTTGCGGAGAACCTGGTTGGCAACCCCGGTTTTGAGGACGGTGGATCGACGCCGGCGTCCTGGTCCGTCTTTCCCCCGTCGGCGGCCGATGTGGTTTTCGCCTGGGAGACCTCCGCCGTCCGCACGGGTCTCCGCTCCGTCTCCGTCGCCTCGGCGACCGACGGGGCCGGCCTCTGGCACCAGTATGTCCCGGTGACGGCGGGGACCGTCTATTCCCTCTCCGGCTATATCACGGTCGCCATACCCGACTACGGCGCCTACTGCATGCTTCAGATCGCCTACCGCGACGGGGGCGGGACGCTCCTCGAGATGGTGGAGTTCCTCTCCCACCGGGGATCGATGGACTGGATCTGGGATTTCCCCTATCCCCTCCTCACTCGTTCGCCGGCGGGGGCGTCGTCCGCCGAGATCATCCTTTATCTTCAGGGGCCCGGCCAGGCCTGGTTCGACGACATCTCCTTCGAGGCCGTCGTCACCGGGACGATCGCCGGGCGCGTGACCTGTCTCGGCGAGCCGGTGGAGGGGGCGCTGGTCCGCGTCCAGACCACGGACTATCTGGATTACACGGACGAGAACGGGGACTACTCCATCGCCGATGTCCCGGTCTCCGCTCCCCGCTATCTCCTCCAGGCTTCCAGCGACGGCTACCGCGACACGGCCCGGGGGGATATCGATGTCATCCCCGACGGAGTTGCAACTGCCGACGTATCGCTGGAGAGGGGGAGTGCCATGCCCTATCCGGAGCTGCGCGTGAAGTTTGCCTCTCTCCGCCTCCACGACAGCGTTCCCAACCCGGTCTGTTCCGTGACGGCGGTGATCGACCCCTCCCTCTGCCCCCCCGACGTTCTCCCTTATCTCGATTCGAGCGACTACATCGATTCCGACAATCCGGGTATCGTCGCCGCGGCCGAGGAGATCGTCTCCTCGCTCGATCCGTCCGAACAGGAGAATACCCGTGCCGTCTCCCATGCCATCTATGACTGGATCGTGAAGAACTACGAAAACGACGCTGCCGTCGCCTTCGGAGCCTTCACCGACACCACCGCGGGCGGCTGGCAGACGGTGGCGGGAGAGGGCTGGGCATGGGGGTTGAGCTTCCTCGACTGGGTGAAGAAGCCATCCGAGAGTTTGGGAGAGCACCGCTGTATCTGCATCGAGCACTCCCGTTTCATCACAGCGCTGATGCGCGCTTCCGGCATCCCCGCCCGTCCGGTCAAGACCTACGCCTGCCAGTTCTGGGCCCAGGAGACGTCCGGCTCAGGCGAGTGGATCGGAGTGAGCACGCTGAAGGGGAGGGGATCCTATCGTTCGACGGGGAGCCTGACCGCCGGCTACGAGTCGTTCTCTCCCTCCGAAGTCTTCAACTATGCCCTCGACGCTGGCCCGATCATCCACGAGGACTGGTCGGTCGAGACGGCGGGGATGTTCCGCGAGGTCCATCCTTGGGAGGAGGAGTACGCGTCTTCGCCGGAGGGATTGGCCGCCGCGGAGGCCAATCTCGAGACTTTCCGTCTGACCGGCGCCGCCTCCTCCGCTCCGCCGCCGGGGACCGCCTCTCGCTATGTCGTCCACTATTCCGACATCACCATCCGCCTGGAGAATATCGGCGAACAACGGCGTCTGGTCGTCCGTTTCCCCTTTCCTACCGGCAACGAGCACGTGGAGTGCCTGGAAGAGAGCGCCTGGTGGACGAACCGCCCCGAGTGCGTGACCGCGTCCTGGATGGAGGAAACGGTCAAGCCTCCCCGGGCCGAAATTGAGCGCTGGTTCAACCTCGAGTTCGACCTCACGCCGATGGTAGACCGACTTTCCTCCTGCGCCGCCGGCGACTACGACGGCGATGGCGTCGAGGACGTGGCCGTCTTCCGCGACACGGCCGGCCTCTGGGCGGTCCGCGGCGTGAGCCGTTTCTACTATGGCTCCGCCGGAGATATCCCGGTCTCCGGCGACTACGACGGCGACGGGACGGGCGCGGCGGCAGTTTTCCGGCGGTCCTCAGGGCTGTGGGCGGTGCGGGGGCTGACCCGCTTCTACCTTGGAAGCTCGGACGACATGCCGGCGGCCGCCGATTACAATGGCGATGGGCGTTGCGAGGGGGCGGTCTTCCGCTCGGCTTCCTCCCTCTGGGCGATCCGGGGGGAGACGCGGATCTACTTCGGCTCGACCGGTGACCGCCCCGTCCGGGCGGACTCCGGGGGCGACGGCACGGGCGACGTCGCCATCTTCCGCCCCTGCGATGGTCTCTGGGCGGTTCGGGGAGGGACGCGCTTTGTCTTCGGCCAGGCCCGAGATCTCCCCTTCATCTCCGGATCCGACGCCAGCGTCTTCCGCCCGGAGGAGGGGCTCTGGGCGGTCCGCGATCTCACTCGCTTCTACCTCGGTCAGAGCGGGGATCGGCCGGTGCTCGGCGGCGGTATCTTCCGCGCCGACGACGGCCTCTGGGCGGTCCGGGGTCTGAGCCGCTTCTATTTCGGCGGACAGGGGGATCTTCCGGCGACGCGGTAGATTTGTTGATAAGTGGATAGGTTGATAAGATGATAGGGGACGTGAATGACGTCCGTCGCATCTATACCGTTCTTCTCCGCGCCTATGGCCCGCGACGGTGGTGGCCGACCGCACTCCCGGGTGACGACGCCCCCTCCTACCATGGAAAGAGGATGGACGACCGCCAGCGTTTCGAGGTGATCGTCGGCACGATACTCACCCAGAACACCTCCTGGAAAAACGCGGATAAGGCGATCCGCTCCCTGATCCATGCGGGGGCGCTGGACGCTGGAAAACTCCGGCGGATGTCTTCCCGCCGCCTCGCCTCCCTCATCCGGAGTTCCGGCTACTACAACCAGAAGGCGGAGAGGCTGAAGCTCGTCTCCGCCTACTTTGCCGAGAACTTCCGTCGTTTCCGGAAAAAGAGCGGGGCGGAGGAGACCGTCCGCCTTCGGGAAGAACTCCTCCATCTCAAGGGGATCGGGCCGGAGACAGCCGATTCCATCCTCCTCTACGCGTTCCAAAAACCGGTCTTCGTCGTTGACGCCTACACCCGCCGTATCTTCCACCGCCTGGGCCTTTGCCGGGAGGATGCGTCATACGGCGAACTCCAGGACCTCTTTCACCGCTCACTCCCTCGCGATCAGCGCCTTTTCAACGAGTATCATGCCCTCCTGGTCGAGCACGCGAAAAGGCACTGCTCGAAATCCCCCCTCTGTTCCTCCTGCCCCCTGGGAGGAGGGACGGTGTCAAATTGTTAAGTTGAACTTAACAATTTGACACCGTCCCTCCTGTTCTCCTGTTCCCTCCCCCGGAAGATTCTTTCGATTTCGTGCAAGAAATTCCTCCCCACAAGCATCCTTATCATTGAGCGCACAACCAGGGGAGGTGCGTATGCCACGCCAGGCCAGAATCGACTATCCGGGGGCGGTCCATCATGTTCTTGTCCGGGGGATCAATCGCGCCGGGATCTTTCTCGATAACGATGATCGTCGCCGGTTCCTGAGCAAGCTCTCGGTGAGCTTGCAGCTGGTCCCCCTCGCCTGTTTCGCCTGGGTGCTCATGCCCAACCATGTCCATCTCCTGGTGCGTTCGAACGGAGGCCGACTGACCGTGTTGATGCACAAGCTCCTCACCGGATACGCGGTCTATTTCAATCGCCGCCATAACCGTGTCGGCTACGTGTTTCAGGATCGCTTCAAATCGATCTTGTGCGATGAGAAGATGAATTTCCGGAGACTGGTCAGATATATTCATCTCAATCCCCTCAAGGCCGGCTTAGTCAAGGATATCTGGGAGTTGAACCGCTATCCCTGGTGCGGCCACTCGGTCATCCTCGGGAATCAGCGAGCGGATTGGCAGGACGTGGAAACCGTGCTGGCTTCTTTCGGCAGAACGCGCGAAGAGGCGCTGAAGGAGTATATGGACTATCTGCTGGAAGGGCTCTTAGCCGGCCTGGAGAAGGACCTGGAGGGCGGAGGGGTGATCAGGAGCGCCGGCGGTTGGCAGGGTTTCCAGGCCTTGCGCAAGGGGGGCGAACGCTGGCGGGGGGATGAAAGGATCCTCGGGGACAGCGCTTTCGTCAAGCACGCGCTCGAAATCGGGGGTGAGCGGCTGACCTGCCGTCGCAGGAAAGAGTCGGCCGGATGGACACTGCAACGGCTGGCTCAGCGTGTCGGGAAAATGACCGGAACAACGGAGAGGCAGATTCGGTCAGGCAAGAGACAACCCTATTCGGCCAAATCTCGCGCGATATTATGTTGTTGGGCCAGCCGAGATTTTGGTTATCGGTTGACCGAGATCGCGGACTATCTGGGGGTCACTCGACAGGCGGTATTTTATGCCCTCCATCAGGGCGAGACCATCATTAAAGCGGAAGGCCTGCAGCTTCGGGACTAGGAGACTAGAGGGAACTAGAGGGACGGTGTCAAATTGTTAAGTTCAACTTAACAATTTGACACCGTCCCTCTCCGCTACCGGACCGGCCCGATCGACTCGTCCCGCGGACCCATAGGGTCCGCGGGACGAACGCGCGACATCACCTACAAAGACTTGGCCTGGGCGACGATGTTTTCGACCGTGATGCCGAACTTCTGATAGAGGACCTCGGCGGGGGCGGAGGCGCCGAAGCCGGTCATCCCGACAATCTTTCCGTCGAGACCGACATAGCGCTCCCAGCCCTTGGCGTTGCCCGCCTCCACCGCCACCCGTTTCCTGACCGAGGAAGGAAGGACGGACTCCCGGTATTCCGCCGGCTGGCTGTCGAAGATCTCCCAGGAGGGAAGGGAGACGACGCGGACCTTTTTCCCTTCCGCGGCGAGCTTATCTCCGGCTTCCCGGGCGAGGTGGACCTCGGAGCCCGTCCCGATCAGTATGATCTCGGGATGCCCCTCGGGGGTTTCCCAAAGCGTGTAGCCGCCCTGGGCCGTTCCCGCGGCCGGAGCGCAGCGAGTCCGGTCGAGGACGGGGAGGTTCTGGCGGGTGAAGACGAGGGCCACGGGACCGTCCCGGCGAGAGACGGCGATCTTCCAGGCCTCCGCCGTTTCCGCGGCGTCGGCCGGGCGGAGGACGACAAGGTTGGGCACCGCCCGGAGCACCATCAGTTGTTCGACCGGCTGGTGGGTGGGGCCGTCCTCGCCCAGTCCGATGGAGTCGTGGGTGAAGACGTAGATGACGCGTGAATGGTCCATCGCCGCCAGCCTCATCGGCGGGCGCATGTAGTCGGAGAAGGTGAGGAAAGTGGCGGTATAGGGGATGAGGCCGCCGTGGAGGGCGATCCCGCCGGCGATCGATCCCATCGCGTGCTCGCGGACGCCGAAGTGGATGTTTCTCCCCTCGTATCCCCAGGCTTCGCCCACGGCGCCCTGCACGCCCTCCGGCTTGGGCCCCGTCGGCTCGAAGTCGCCTCCCCCCTTGATCCAGGTCAGCGTCGAGGGATTGAGGTCGGCCGAGCCGCCGATCAGCTCCGGGATATTCTTGCCCAGAACCTGGAGGACGGCCTCGGAGGCCTTGCGTGTGGCGACGGATTTCGTCTCCCCCGCAAAGTCCGGGATCCCGGCCTCCCAGCCCGCAGGGAGCTCGCGCTTCATCATCCGTTCGAACTCGTTTGCCTGGTCGGGGAACTCGGCGGCGTAGCGGGCGAGAACCGTCTTCCACTCCTCCTCGCATTTCTCCCCTTTCTTCAGGGCCTTGCGGAAATTTTCGAGGATTTCGGGGAAGATCAGGAAGGGCGGCTCCACCGGCCAGAAGAGGGCTTTCTTGGCGGCCATCAGCTCCTCTTCTCCCAGGGGAGAGCCGTGGACGCCGGAGGTGTTCTGCTTTTTCGGAGCGCCGTAGCCGATGATCGTCCGGACCATGATCAGGGAGGGGCGGGCAGTCTCGTCGCGGGCGCGGGTGATCGCCCGGGAGATCGCTCCCAGGTCGTTCCCGTCGGCGACGCGGAGGACCTGCCAGCCGTAGGCTTCGAACCTTTCCTCCACGTTTTCGGTGAAGGCCAGCGAGGTGGTCCCGGCGAGCGAGATCTGGTTGTCATCGTAGAGGACGACCAGTTTGCCGAGCTTCAGATGGCCGGCCAGCGAGCAGGCTTCGGAGGCCACTCCCTCCATCAGGTCGCCGTCGGAGGCGAGGACATAGGTGTGGTGGTCGACGACGGCGTGCCCGGGGCGGTTGCAGCGGGCGGCGAGATGAGCCTCGGCGATCGCCATGCCCACCGCGTGGCTCAAGCCCTGGCCGAGGGGGCCGGTGGTCGCCTCGACGCCGGGCGTGAGACGACACTCGGGATGGCCGGGGGTTTTCGATCCCCACTGGCGGAAGTTCTTGAGCTGGTCCAAAGGGAGGTCATAGCCGGTGAGATGGAGGAGGGAGTAGAGGAGCATGGAGCCGTGGCCGCCGGAGAGGACGAAACGGTCGCGATCGGGCCAGCAGGGATTCTTCGGGTTGTGCTTGAGATGCTTGGTCCAGAGGACATAGGCCATCGGCGCCGCCCCCATCGGCAGTCCCGGGTGGCCGGAGTTGGCCTTCTGAATGCCGTCGGCGGCGAGAAAGCGGATCTGGTTGACGCTCAGCGTCTCAAGTTCCTTGCGGTCCATCTTCATAGGTATCTCCCGGTTGAATGGTCGAGGGATTCTAACCAAGTGAAACGGGGGAAACAAGGGGGATAAACAGCAGGCGATTACAAGCGCAACGGAGAGAGATAGGATTCCGGGAAGATGTTGCCGCGGCCCAGGATACCCCTGGGGTCGAGGGCGGCTTTGACGCGGGCCATCTCCTCCAGCCCCGGCTTCCCGTAGAGGATCTCCAGGTAGGGGTGCTTGAGCTTGCCGATCCCGTGCTCGGCGGAGACGGTTCCTCCCAGAGACACCGCTTTTTGGGAGAACTCCCGGGCCAGGCTCTTCGCCCGGGCGAGCTCATCCTCGTTGCGGGGGAGCATGTTCACGTGGAGGTGGTTTTCGCCGATGTGACCGAAGACGGCGTGGGGGAGGCCGGCGGAGCGGAGTTTTTCCGAGTAGCAGGCGAGCATCTCGGAGAGCTTCGACTCCGGGACGGCGAGGTCGGTGGACATCTTGTGGACGGCCGGGAAGGAACGCTGGTTGGCGGCCACGATCGCGTTGACCGCCTCGGGGAGGGCGTGGCGGAAAAGGCGGACCTTCTCCCGTTCCTCGTCCTCCATCCCGGTCCAGGTCTGGTCGGTGGAGGAGCGATGGCGCTGGAGGATCTCGTCCAGGGAGAGGATCAGTCCATCGAGCGTCGCCTCCGTGTAGGGAAGTTCGAAGAAGATGGCCGCCCGGGCCGCCTCCGAGATGGGGGGGAGAGGGGATCCGGCGCCGTCGGCGGCCTTCTTCTCCCGCAGGATGGCCAGGGAGGAAGAGTCGAAATACTCGAAGACCAGCGCGTCCGGAAAGGCCGCCTTCGCCTCCCGGAAGAACTCGAGGGCATCCTCCTCGGAGGGGAAGAAGGGAACGAGGGAGAGGATGTTCTCCGGACGGGGGAGGATCCCCATCTCCGCCTCGGTGATCACGCCGAGCGTCCCCTCGGAACCGATGAAGAGATCGATCAGGTCCATCCCCTCGGCGGCGAAATAGCCGGCGGAGGACTTCACGGAGGGCATCCGGTAGCGGGGGACATCCAGGACCAGGGTTTTTCCTCCGGTCGTGACGATCTGAAAACGGCCGTCCTGTCCCGCCGTCGTCTTTCCCCGCCGCAGGCTCAGGACGCTGCCGTCGGCGAGGACCACGCGCAGGGACCGGACATACTTTCGGGTCGGGCCGTAGCGGTAGGAGCGCTCTCCCGAGGCGTTGGCGGCGATCGTCCCCCCCAAGGTGGCGCTGGTCTCGGTGGCGTCCACCGGATAGAAGAATCGTTCAGCCGAGGAGAGGAATTCCTGGAGCGCGCCGCCGTCGGAAAGGGAGGGGGAGGCGGCGAGTTCGGCGAGGTCCTTGGTCTCGATCCGGTGGTGGAGGGTCTTGAGGAGGATCCCCGCCTGGGCGCGGATGAACCAGGCGCCCGTGCCCCGGTCGCGGCCGAGGTCGAGGAGCCTGTCCATCTTCTCGAGCGAGAGGAGTCCGCCGCCCCGGGGCACCGCCCCGCCGACGATCCCCGTCCTCCCGCCGGAGACGGTGACGGGGACGGCTCTCCCGTTCATCTCGGAGAGGAAGGCCGCGATCTCGGATTCGTTTCTGGGGAAGACGAGTCGGTCGGCCGCTCCGCCGGCCAGCCGCGATTCGTCGCGCAGGTAGGAGGCGTAATCGGCCGCGATCCGGTCCGTCCCCTCGAATAGAGAGACCGGGTTGCGGGGATCCCCGCGGGCTTTCTCGGCTCGAATGGCGGAACCGGGGGAGGCGCTCTGGTTATCGGTCGGAGATGTCATGGCCATATCCTATCTCCCGGGCTACAGCGCCGGTTCACAGAACCGGCCTACAAGCACCGAGATGCGCGTGTGCATCGTTTGTAGGCCCGGTCTGCGACCGGGCGTTATGAACGCCGGTTCACAGAACCGGCCTACAGCACGTGTTTGGCCCGTTGTATCCCTGATATTTTAATTGGATCAAACCTCCGGCCTGATCCGGATTAAAAAACCGGGATTGTCGATCACGGCGATGGTCGTCTCCGCCGCGTAGCGGAGGACCCAATGTTTCAGCCTCCCCTCGGGCGGCGTCCCGGGCTCGCCGAAAAAGTGGAAGGGCAGCGCGCTCTTATCCTCCGGGGTGAGGCCGTCCTCAATCAGGTGGACCCGCCCGGGCCCGACGTGCTCGAGGATGCGGAAGACGTCGACCGCCTTCTGCTTGCCGATCTTGAAGTCGCCCCGGACGATCTCGAGAACCTTGAGCTTGGCCGCCCGCAGCCCTTCACCGGGGTCGGGATGCCGTTTCATCTCCTCCACGGCGAGAGCCATCAGCCGCCGATACTCCTCGTTGCCGAAACGGTCGGGGCAGGGGGCGGCGGCCAGGATCAGTCCTCCCGGCCGAACCGCGGTGAAGGCGGCGTGGACGGCCTTGCCCGCCTGATAGAGGTTGATCCCCAGGGACCCCGCCCCGGCGATCACCGCCCCCGGACGCTCGGGGAGGGAGACCGTCCAAACCGAGTCGAGCTTTTCCGCCGCCGCCCGGTGGACGGCGAAGATCTCCCCGCCCGCGAGGTGGACGAGGGCGCCGCCGGCGTCGATGATCGAGGCCAGGCAGTAGACCGCGCGCCCGCGTTCCCGGAGCGAGTCGATGATCGCCGAGACGATCCTCTTCTTGCTCTCGTAAACCGGGTTGCCGTCGAGGACGCCCAGGGCCACCCGGTCGGCGAAACCGGTGTCGGAGAACATCCGCAGATGTTCGGCGGTGATCGTCTCCCGGTCGCAGATGCCGGGGCAGAAGGATTTCGGCCCCCCCGCCACACCGGCGAAGTAGTGGTTGTCGATGTCGGTGAGAGCGATGATCAGGTCGGCTTCGCCGGCCGCCCGGCAGATCCGGATCGGCCGACCATCCGCTTCCCCCGCCGGGGCGAGGTTTTTTTCGCACTCGTGGGAGACGATCTCGATCCGCCGGAGGATCTCCTCCCCGACGACCTTTTTCAGCTCGGCCCCGGTGTGGAGGCGGTGGGTGCCGGTGCAGACCACCGCCAGGACTTGTTCCGGGCCGACGCCGTAGCGCGATTTCAGGAGGTCGAGGAGGAGCGGGAGGAGGAGGCGGGTGTGAACGTTGGGGCGGGTGTAGTCGTCGACCAGGATGGCGATCCGCCCGTTTTTCCGGCCGCGCCGGACCAGCGCGCCGAAAGGAGGGCTGGCGCCGAGCGGGTTCTCCAGGGCGGAGGCCAGGGCGCCCGCCGGGTCATCGATCGCGGGACTCCGGGGAGAAAGCTCCAGGGGCAGGTAACGGCCGCGGTCGATCCACTCCTGGGGGATGAAACCGGCAAGAACCCGGTCGCCGTAGTGGAGGCGGATGTCTTCAGTTCGCATCATAGCGCCGATCGCATTATCGGTGAGGGGACCAAGAACAGCATACTATATCCGAAAAAAAACGGATAAATTCGAAACTCGAATATTGAAATCCGAAACAAACTGATAAATTCGAAACTCCCAAACGATGGACACAGAGATACCTTGTTGTCTGACATTACGCTATGGCCTGCCGCCGGCGGTTTCGAATTTAGGTCATTCGAATTTGTTTCGGATTTCGAGTTTCGGATTTCGAATTTAATGCTCGCCGTCGATGGTATTCCCGGAAGTTCGAAACAAATTTATCGAAAGGGAGTTCAATACCACCGACACCGAGGACAAAGCCATGGCCGCGCCGGCGAAGACCGGGCTCAGGAGAACGCCGGTCAGGGGATAGAGGGCGCCGGCGGCCAGGGGGATGCCGATGGCGTTGTAGGCGAAGGCCCAGAAGAGGTTCAGCCGGATCTTTCTCATCGCGAAACGGGCGAGGCGGATGGCGGTGACGACGTCCAGGAGATTGTCCCGGACCAGGATGATCTCGCCCGCCTCCCGGGCGATGTCGGTCCCCGATCCGATCGCGATCCCGACATCGGCCCGGGCCAGGGCCGGCCCGTCGTTGATCCCGTCGCCGACCATCGCCGTCCGTTTCCCCGCGGACTGGAAACGGACGATCGCGCCGGCCTTCTCCCCGGGGAGGACCTCGGCCAGGACCTGGCCGATCCCGATTTCGGCCGCGATCGCCTCGGCGGTCCTCCGGTTGTCCCCGGTGATCATGGCCACTTCCACTCCCATCCCCTGGAGGGCCCTCACCGCGTGCGCGGCGGACGGCTTAGGCGCATCCCCGATCGCGATCGCGCCCAGGAAACGTTTCTCCGACGCGAGGAAGATCACCGTGTGACCCGCTCCCTCCCAGGCCGGGAGCCGCGCTTCCGCGCCCGCGAGATCGACGCCGATTTTCTCCATCAGGCGGCGATTGCCCACATGGTGCGGAGATC
Source organism: uncultured bacterium (assembly GCA_964551475.1). Taxonomy (GTDB): domain Bacteria; phylum Auribacterota; class Erginobacteria; order Erginobacterales; family CAZKCI01; genus CAZKCI01. Next base: position 52,818 of record CAZKCI010000003.1, read on the forward strand.
CGGCCAAGATCCCCCGCACGCCTTGTCCGGGCAGAGCGGCAAAATCCGCCGGTTCCGGGATGGAGATCAACTCCGCTTCGGCCCTCCGGAGCACCGCCCGGGCGAGGGGATGCTCGGAGAATTTCTCCAGTCCCGCGGCCCGGGCTAGAAGTTCCCGCTCGTCCCCGTCGGCCGCGAAGGCCGCGATGACTTCCATCTTCCCCCGGGTCAACGTCCCCGTTTTGTCGAAGACGACGAGGTCGATCTTCTCCGCCGCCTGGAGGGCGGCGGCGGTCCGGATCAGTATCCCCCGGCGGGCGGCCATCCCGGTCGCCACCATCACGCCGGTCGGCGTGGCCAATCCCAGGGCGCAAGGGCAGGCGATGATCAGGACGGAGATGGCGGAGGAGAGGGCGAAGTCGAAGGGCTGTCCCAGGAGGAGCCAGACGGCGAAGGTGATAAGAGCGGCGGCGGCGACGGCCGGGACGAAGCGGGCGGCGACCCGATCCGCCAGATCCTGGACCGGGGCCCGGGACCCCTGGGCCTCCTTCACCAGCCGCATGATCCGGGCCAGGGTCGTATCCTTCCCCACCCGGATGGCCGTGAAGGTGAAGGCGCCGGCGAGGTTGATCGTCCCTCCGGTGACCGCGCTCCCCGGCTCCTTCTCCGCCGGGGCGGCTTCGCCCGTGAGCATCGACTCGTCCACGGTCGAGCGGCCCTCGGCCAGTGTCCCGTCCACGGGTATCTTCTCTCCGGGCCGGACCACCAGACGGTCACCGACCGTCACGTCTTCAATCGGGATTTCGGTCTCCTTCCCGTCCCGAACGATGCGGGCGACGGAGGGCTGGAGGCGGGCGAGCCCGGCGATCGCCGCCCCCGCCCGCCCGCGCGCCAGGGACTCCAGATATTTGCCGAGGAGGATGAAAGCGATGAGAAGGCCGGCGACTTCATAATAGAGGTCATGGGCGGACACTCCCGTTTGGCCGAGGACGAGAGCGGCGGTGACGACGAGGCTGTAGAGGAAGGCCGCTCCGGTTCCCAGGGCGACCAGCGTGTCCATGGTCGCGGTTCTCGCCCGGATGAGGGAACGGAACCCCCGGGTGTAGAAACGGGAGCCGGCGAGGACGATGGGCGCGGTGAGGGCGAGCTGGAGAAGGGCGATCAAGCGCCCGTCGGCCAGGGGCAGGCGCATCCCCAGGTGCGGTCCCATCGCCAGGACCAGCAGAGGCAGGGCGAAGGCCAGGGCGATGAGAAAACGTCGGCGGTAGGCGAGACCCTCGTCTCTCCGGAAGCGGTCTTCCTCCCCCGGCGTTGTCTCCGCCGGGTCGAGAGCGGTGTAACCGGCGTCGGCGACCGCCTTCCGGAACGCGGCCAATCCGGTGCGGGAAGGATCGAACTCGATCCAGGCCTTGGCCGCGGCGAAGTTCACCCGGGCGCTCTGAACGCCCGGCAGTTTCTTCAGGGATTTTTCGATGTTCGCGGCGCAAGCGGCGCAGTGCATGCCGCGGATGACGAAGGAGAGAGTCATTTTTCAATGGCCAGTGGTCATCTATCAACGGTCAACGGAGACTTGGCCGGGGGCGGTTTCCTCTTTTCGATGCCTTTTCCGATGCTATACTGTTCCGAAGCGAAAAGAAAGTCTGACCGGTCAGACGACAGGAGACAGCCATGAGCGACTTGAGAAAAGAGATACTCGCCACGGTCAAGGAGAAGAAGATCCGCCACATTCAGCTCTGGTTCACCGATATCCTCGGGCGGCTCAAGAGCAGCGAGATCTCGGAGACCGAGCTCGAAGGGGCGCTGGAGTGCGGGGTGGGCTTCGACGGCTCCTCGATCGAGGGGATGGCCCGGATCGAGGAGTCGGACGTGGTGGCGATGCCCGACCCCGCCACCTTCCAGATCCTCCCCTGGACCTCGCCCGAGTACCCGGTGGCCCGGATCATCTGCGACATCCTCGACCCCGATCGCCGCTCCCACCCCGGCGACCCGCGCCAGGTTTTGAAGCGGATGCTCAAGAAGGCCGCCTCTCAGGGCTATGTCTACAGCGTGGGGCCGGAGATGGAGTACTTCTACTTCAAGAGCGAGGCCGGCCCCGAGGGACTGGACGCCGGGGGCTACTTCGACCTGACCCCGCCCGACCGGGGGACCGAGATCCGGCGGGACACCGCCCGCGCGCTCCAGGCCATGGGGATGCGGGTGGAGTGCACGCACCACGAGGTGGCGAAAAGCCAGCACGAGATCGATCTGAGGCACGGGGACGCGCTCCGGATGGCCGACGGCGTGATGACACTGCGCTTCGTGGTCAAGGAGATCGCGCGGCGAAACCTGGTCTACGCGACCTTCATGCCCAAGCCCGTGCAGACGGAGAACGGGAGCGGGATGCACGTCCACCAGTCGCTCTTCGCGGGGGAGAAGAACGCCTTCTTTGATCCCAAGGACAAGCACCACCTCTCGCTCGTCGCCAAGCAGTTCACCGCCGGCCTGCTCCGGCACGCCGACGAGCTGATCGCGGTGACCAACCAGTGGGTGAACTCCTACAAGCGGCTGGTGCCGGGCTACGAGGCGCCGGTCTACAACTCCTGGGCGACGCGGAACCGTTCGACGATGATCCGGGTGCCGCTCTACCAGCCGGGGAAGGAGGGGGCGACGCGGATCGAGTTCCGGGCGCCGGACCCCGCCTGCAACCCCTATCTCGCCTTCGCGGTGATGCTGGCGGCGGGGCTGGCGGGGATGGCGGGGAAGTACCGCCTGGCGGAGCCGCTGGAGGAGAACATCTTCGCGCTCTCGGCTGGGGAGAAGGAGAAGCGGGGGATCCAGGCGCTGCCGGGGAGCCTGTACGCGGCGATCGAGGCGGTGAGGGGGAGCGCGCTGGTGAAGGAGACGCTGGGGGCGCACATGTTCGAGAAGTTCGTGGAGAACAAGGAGATCGAGTGGGACAACTACCGCACCCACGTCTCCCGTTACGAGCTGGACGAGTATCTCCCGATCCTCTGACTTCGAATTGCGCGCCGAAGCGCTACAGCGCGCAGGCGCGAATTATCGCGAATTGACGCGAATAACCGAACTGATGTCCACGAATTGACACGCTGGAGCGCTGCGGCGCGCCAGCGTGTCAATTCGTGGAATTATTTTCCGGGCCTATGATCGCCATTATCGACTATGGCATGGGCAACCTCCGCTCCGTGGCCAAGGCCCTGGAGCGCGCGGGGGCCGACGTCGCTCTCCTCTCCTCGCCCCCGCCCGCCCGTGAGTGCGCGGGGATCGTTCTTCCCGGCGTGGGCGCCTTCGGCGACGCCATGGCCAACCTCACGGCCGGAGGCTGGGACGACTGGCTCCGCGATGCCCTCGCCTCGGGCATACCTTTCCTCGGGATCTGCCTCGGCTTTCAGCTCCTCTTCAGCCGCGGCGAGGAAAGCGGCGGCGTCCCGGGACTGTCCATCATCCCGGGAACGGTCGGCCGACTGCCCGCTACGGTGACCGTTCCCCACATGGGCTGGAACCAGATCCGTTTCCCCCGCTCGACGCCGCTTTTCGACGGAGTGGCGGACGGCGCCTTCGTCTATTTTGTCCACTCCTACCGCGTCATGCCCTCCGACCCGTTGGTCGCCATCGCCGTCACCGACTACGGAGGGGAGTTCGTCTCGGCGGCGGGACGGGGAAACGTCTGGGGCGTCCAGTTCCACCCGGAAAAGAGCCAAGCGGTGGGCTTACATATTCTGGGCAATTTCGTCCGGATGGCCAAGGGGTAGACGAGAAACGATGGTCCATAGGTTAGGGTTAGGAAGTGGGTCTGGTGAATAGGTGAGGTAGATGGTGGGCTGGGCCGGCGGTTTTGCCTGCCGCACCTAACCCTAGCCCATTTACCAAACTCACTTCCTTGCCCTTCACCCATCGACCTCAACTCAGTTGCAGGCTGATCGGCTATCGGAAGCAACAAGTATGCTGGCGAAACGGATAATCCCCTGTCTCGACGTCAAAGCGGGGCGTGTGGTCAAAGGGGTCAGGTTCATCGACCTCCGCGATGCCGGGGACCCGGTGGCGCAGGCCGCCTTCTATGAGAAGGAAGGGGCGGACGAGTTGGTCTTCCTCGACATCACCGCCTCGGCCGAGGCGCGCGCCACCATGGTGGCGCTCGCCTCGCGGACAGCCGAGGAGGTTTTCCTCCCCTTCACCATCGGGGGAGGGATCGGATCGGTGGAGGAGATCCGGGCTCTTCTGAAGGCGGGGGCGGACAAGGTCTCGATCAACACCGCCGCGGTCGCGGATCCGGCGCTGATCGACCGGGCGGCCTCACGCTTCGGTTCCCAGTGCGTGGTGGCGGCGATCGACGCCCGTAGGGCCGGGGCGGGCTGGGAGGTCTACACTCACGGCGGCCGCCGCCCGACCGGGAAGGATGCGGTGGCCTGGGCGAAGGAAGCGGAGAAACGAGGCGCCGGAGAGATACTGCTTACCTCGATGGACCGGGACGGGACCCAGTCCGGCTACGATCTGGAGCTGACCCGTGCCGTCTCCCGGGCCGTCTCCATCCCCGTGATCGCCTCCGGCGGGGCGGGACGACTGGTCCATCTCCTGGAGGCGTTCACGACCGGTGAGGCCCACGCGGTGCTCGCCGCCTCCATCTTCCACTATCGGACCTATTCTATTCGGGAGGCCAAGGAATTTCTACGCAACAAAGGTATACCCGTGAGATGACGGGTCAATGGGTTAGGGCTAAGAAGTGGGTCTGGTAGATGGGTAAGGTAAATGGTGCGGCTGGGCCGGCCGCACTTAACTTTAACCCATTTACCAGGCCCATTTCCTGACCTTGACCCATTAACAAAAATCCCCTCCCTCTTGCGAGGGAGGGGATTTTTTTAGCTATCCTTACTTAGCCGCGGGGGCCGCCGGAATGGCCTCCGGGGTGATGCCGTCCTTCTGCATCTTCTCGAGATAGGTTTTGGAGTCGGCGTCGAACTTGGCCTTGCACGCGGCGCAGCAGAAATAAACGCGCTTGCCGTCGACGTCGCTGAAGATCTCCTTGTTTATCGGATTGCCGCAGACCGCGCAAACGGACTGGGCCTTGGCGGTGACTTCCGCGACTGCCTTTTCGGTCTGAACCACGGCCTTCTGAGTTTCCGCCGCGGCCGCGGTCACGTCGCTACCGGCGGCCTGGACAGCGGGCAGGCAGACGATCGCCGCGCCGGCGACCGCGATCAAAGCGATCAACATTCTCATCACGTTACCCTCCTTGGGGGTATTTTGCAGCGCCGTGCCGGGCGCCGTAACGGGGCCGGAGACTATACCGGAACACGCATAATACCAGACGATTGTATGCCGCGCCAGGGGAAGATACCGAATCCGAAGCTTGAGGCGCGCACAATTTACAGCATCCGAATCGCCTGAGCGATTCGGATCAGACGATTTTCCAGACCTTCTCGCCGGTTTTCTTGAGGAGGGCGGCCCAGTTCTGGTCGACGTTGGCCTGGAACTCACCGAGGAGGGGCTTGTTCTTTTCTTCCAGCAGGTGGCGGAAGCGCCCCTGGACCTTGATCCAGTCGGCGACCGGGACCTTCGTTTTGGGCAGGTAGTTCAGTTTCCATTCCCCGTTCTCCACTTCGTAGAGGGGCCAGAAGCAGGTCTCCACCGCCATCTTCACGATCTCGATCGAGTCCGCTGGGGCCACCCGCCAGCCCCGGAAGCAGGAGGAAAGGACGTTGATGAACTTGGGTCCGCGGACGTCGAGCGCTTTCTTCACCTTGCCGATATAGTCGCGCCAGTTATGGGGGGAAGCCTGGGCGACGTAGGGGATCCCGTGGGCGGCCATGATCGCGGTCATGTCCTTGGGGAACTGCTTCTTCCCCGGCACCGTGTCGCCTGCCGGGCAGGTCGAGGTCGAGGCGCGGAAGGGGGTGGCGGACGACCGCTGGATCCCCGTGTTCATGTAGGCTTCGTTGTTGTAGCAGACGTAGAGGAAATCGTGGCCCCGCTCGGCCGCTCCCGAGAGGGACTGGAGGCCGATGTCGTAGGTGCCGCCGTCTCCGCCGAAGGCGATGAATTTGACGTCCTCATTGATCTTGCCCTGTTTCCGCAACGCCCGGTAGGCCGTCTCCACACCGCTCAGGGAGGCGGCGGCGTTCTCGAAGGCGTTATGGATGTAGGGCACCCGCCAGGCGGTGTAGGGGTAGATGGTGGTGACCACCTCCATGCAGCCGGTGGCGAAGGCGATTACCACCGGCCCCTCCACCGCCATCAGGGCCTGGCGGATGGCGACCACGGAGCCGCAGCCGGCGCAAGCCCGGTGGCCGGGG
>CAZKCI010000004.1:0-101905 GCA_964551475.1 uncultured bacterium
ACGGGCAACGGCCACTTAGGATTGACGATGAAATGTCATCTCTCGGTCATACGCGCATGCGCTAGTGTAGTGTTCCAGTAATACCTTGTCCGGATTTGTCATTGCGAGCGAGAGCGAAGCAATCTCAATTGCTTGCGCCCCAAGAGATTGCTTCGTCGCTCCGCTCCTCGCAATGACAGGATTATTGTAAAGCAGTGTTAGTGACACCACACTAGGAGGGCATCATGATGCTCGGGAAAAAAATCCGCCTGGAGAGAATCCTCGACCGCCGGACACGGCGGACGGTCATCGTCCCCATGGACCACGGGGTGACGCTGGGCCCGATCAAGGGGCTGGTCAACATGCGGGAGATGGTGGAGGAGATCGCCCGAGGCGGCGCCAACGCCGTCCTCGGCCACCTGGGACTGCCGCTCTACGGACACCGGTCCTACGGCAAGGACCTGGGGCTTATCCTCCACCTCTCCGGCTCCACGGTCTGGTCGCCGGACCCCAACACCAAGGTCCTGGTCAACTCGGTGGAGATGGCCTTGAAGATGGGAGCGGACGCGGTCTCCATCCATGTCAACATCGGCGCCGAGGACGAGTCCGATATGCTGAAAGACCTGGGAGCGGTCTCCGTCCGCTGCATGGAATGGGGGGTCCCGCTGCTGGCCATGATGTACACCCGGGGGAAGAAGTTCGTGAGCGAGTACGACGTGGAAGGGGTGAAGCACGCGGCCCGGATCGCCGGCGAGCTCGGCGCCGACATCGCCAAGGTGAACTACACCGGATCCATCGCCTCCTTCCGCCAGGTGATCGAGGGCTGTCCGATCCCGGTGGTCATCGCCGGGGGGGAGCGAGCGGAGGATCCCCAAAGCCTCCTCCTGATGATCAAGGAATCCCTGGAGGCGGGGGGAGCCGGGGTTTCGGTCGGGCGGAACGTCTTCCAGCACGATCGGCCGGGGATAATGATGGAAGCGATCTCGAAGATCGTCCACGACAACGCGTCGGTCGCCGAGGCGCTGGCCATCCTGGAAAGTCGCCGGTCGGAGCCGGAAGGGCGCGAAAAACGCTGAACCAAACGCCGCCGGGACGCTCTAATCCATAAAGCGATCCGGCGGACTATCAACCCTAACCAGGAGCAGTTGCCGAATGAAATCCATGAGGTATATTTTCAGTGGCAGCGCGCGGCCGGGAATGATGGCTCATCGTATTCCAGCGGCGGTGATATCGATCGTGGCAGCGGGGGCGGCCCTGATCCTGGCCGCCGCGGCGGCGGCCGAGCCCTTGCCTTCCCCCAGCGCCTCCCCTTCCCTCGTCTCCGGTCCCACGCCGCCGCCGCCCCGGATCGAGTTTACGGAGACGAGCTTCAATGCCGGGTCGGCCTGGGAAGGCGACGTCGTCTCCCACCTCTTCTCCTTCCGCAACGCGGGCGCGGGCACGCTGCACGTGAGCCGCGTCCGCTCCACCTGCGGCTGCACGGCGGCGCTCTCCTCCCGGGACACGCTCGAACCGGGAGAGACCGGGGAGATCAAGGTCGAATTCAACACCCGCCGCTACCACGGGAACCAGAAAAAGACCGTCTTCGTCACCTCCGATGACCCCGCCAACGCCACCGTCCAGCTCCATCTCGAGGTGGAGGTGAAGACGGCCGGTTCCCTCTCTCCCCGTTCGCTCACCTTTCACCACATGAGCTTCGGGGAGCAGACGACGCGGACCGTCCAGGTCGTCCCCGAGGACCTCCCCTTCCGGGTGACCGGGGTGCGGGCCGAGCCCGCGGTCTTTGGGGCCCGAATCCTGGGGGAACGAAACGAGGCGAGCAAGGAGAAAGGGCCGGTAGACATCGAAGTCGCCTTCGGCCCTCTGACCGCGGTCGGCGGCCAGAACGGTTCACTCATCGTCAACACCGACCACCCCCGGCTCCCGGAGCTCCGGGCGACGCTGGCCGCTTCGGTCGACGGAAACCTCCAGTTTTCCCCCCGGATGATTCTCTTCACCCGGGATGATCTCAACGCGGGAACGGTCAAGAAAATTGTCTTCAGCCATCGTTCCGAATCGGATTTCTCCGTGCTCTCCGTCCGTTCCGAGGCGGCTCAGTTCCAGGCGGAGGCCGCGACCGAGGAGGCGGCCGAGGAAGCGGTCGTCGAAGTCCGCCTCGCCCCGGACACGCCGCCGGGACGCTACCGGTCGGTGATCGTGGTCGGAACCAACCAGCCGGGGCAGGAGGAGATCAAGATACCGGTGACGGCGAACATACAGAAGTAAAATCGTCCTTCGCCCGATCAGCGATCGCGGATCAGAGATTCGAAATCTCGGAATCAGGATCTGAGATTTGAGATCTCAAATTTGAGATCCGGCAAAAAGGAGGTGCGGCATGTCGTTCCACACCCGGGGAGTCATGAGCCACCATGGGAACGAGCGGATCTGGAAGCGCTTCTCGTCCAAGAACCGGAAAGACCCCACCTGCGAGCACTGGAAACAGTATGTGAAGATGAAAAACCCCGAGGTCTGGGAGAAGTTCGCCCGCGAGCAGGCCGAGAAGACCAGCTAGGGCTTCACCAGCTCGACCTTGACCCGGGCGGTCAGGCGATACATCCCCTCCTCCGCCCCCTCGCGGATGGTATCCAGGTAGATGATCCGCCCCTCGAGGAAGGCGGGGACGGAGGAGGCGGGGTAGACCTCGGCGGCCGCGGCGAGCGCGGCTTTCTCCAGGGCGTCCTCGCGCGCCAGCTCCCGGGCGGCGAGCATGCTTCCGGCGGAGGCGATCGGGGCCTCTCCTCTCGCCGTCACTTCCCGCATTTTATCCTGAGCGCGCAGCAGCGGACCCGGCGCCTCGACCTCGAGCAGGGCCCGGTAAAGGCCGCCCGGAAGTTCCTTGACTTCGACCAAACGCTTGCGCTGGGTGTCCACCGGCGGCGGCGCCGCCCCCTCCCCCAGCTCCGCGTATTTGCCTTCCAGAATGGAGAAATTCAATCCCACCGCCCGTCCCCAGATCTCCCGCAGGGCCGCGATCGGGGCGGCGGCGGGAGACGCCGCGACCCCCTCCACGAGGACGGCGACCGTCGGCAGGGGGGAGTCGACCGGAGCGGGAGAGGTAGCATCCGCCAGCAGCACGGCGAGGATCGCGAGACCAACCTTCATGGCGGAGAACAGTATACGCCCGGGGAAAGAACAGTTTTAGTGATAAGTTGAACGTTGTAAGTTATAGTTTACCGTCTGCCAGCCGAGAAACGTCTGCTCGATATATATCCAATCCCAACTGGGGTAGAGCATGAAAACCGCTGTCCGCAGGAACGCCGTCAGGATCGCCCTTCTCGCTCTCTGTCTGCTGCTGATCGCCGCCGGGATCTATCTCCGGGAGCACGAAAAAACGGAGGCGAGGGCGATCGGCATCTGCCTGGGCTGTATCGGGATAGGGGATTAACAAATGCTTCGACCATGATCAGAAGAATCGTCCAGATCATTGCCGCCCTCATCGCCAACTGCGCCTTTCTCCTCGGCCAGCCCTTTCCCGGATCCATCTACCAGGGACCGCTCAAGCGCATCTGCTCGCCGGGTCTCAACTGTTACTCCTGCCCCTACGCGATTTTCGCCTGCCCGATCGGAACCCTCCAGAACTTCGCCGCCGGGACCGCCTACCGCCTTTCTCTCTATGTCACCGGCTTCCTGGTCCTGATCGGGACACTGACCGGACGGCTGGTCTGCGGTTGGATCTGCCCCTGCGGCCTCGTCCAGGAGCTTCTGCATCGCCTCCCCTCCCGCAAGATCCGCCTCCCGCCCCCAGCCCGCCATCTGCGCTGGGCGTCCCTCGTCCTGTTTGTCTTCCTCTTCCCCGCCCTGACCGGCCAGCCGTCCTTCTGCCGCTTCCTCTGCCCGGCCGGGACGCTGGAGGCGGGAGCGCCTTTGGTCGCCTTCGATCCCTGGGTCCGTTCCCTGATCGGAACCCTGTTCGGTGTCAAGGCGGCCTTCCTCGTCCTCTTCGCTCTCGGCGCGATCTTCATCTGCCGTTTCTTCTGTCAGACCGCCTGCCCCCTCGGACTGATCTACGGCTTCTTCAATCGAGTGGCCGTCTGGGGCCTCTTCTACGACCCCGAACGCTGCCTGGACTGCGGCGCCTGCGCGCGCGCCTGTCCCGTCTCGCTGCGGCCCCGGGAAAAGGAGTTCCTCTCCGGCGCCTGCATCCGCTGTCTGAAGTGTCTCCGCGCCTGCCCGCGCTCCTGCTTCCGTTTCGGCAGCGCCGTGATGCGAAGGAAATTCTGAGGTTGTCCCCTGGACGGGCGAACTCCTTCTCCCGCCTTTCCTGCCTTTCCTGCCTATCCTGCCGTTCCTGCATCCGACCTGATTCCTTCTCCCCTTTCAGTTTTTTATTGACAGGACGGCGGCCTCGTTTATTTTGAGGGCTAAATTTTACCGCGGCGCGGAGGCCGCGCGGGGAGGTGTGTGTATGGCCTATAAGATCACCAAGGAATGCGTAGCCTGCGGCACCTGCGAGCCGGAATGCCCGGTCCAGGCGATTTCCGAAGGAGATCCCGCCTATGTGATCGACGCGGAGCTCTGCACCGAATGCGGCGCCTGCGCCGAGGTATGCCCGGTCGACGCGATCGTCGGCCCGGAGGAGGAGTAGCCGTCGCGGACACCAACGGTCTTTTCCCCCCGGCCCCCCGGCCGGGGGGATTTTTTTGCCCGCCGATTATTCCTTTCCAATTCCCGTTCCATTCCTTTCCGATTCCCGTTTGCTTCCCGCTTCATTCCTGTCCGATTCCTGCTTGAACCCCGTATAAACAATTCCTTGACCGATCGACGCCGCGGTGATAGTTTTATTTTGGCTATGAGGTTGACCGGGAAAACAGCCTGGATCGCGGTTTTTTCCTTCGCCGCCGCCGGCGCGCTCGCGGGCTGCGGGACGGATCGGAAGCCCCTGAGCGTTCCGGACTATATCCGCCGGCTCGAGGGAACCGATTATCTCCTGCGGGTGGACGCCGTCCAGAAGCTGGGCCAGCTCAAGGATCCCGTCGCCGCCCCTTTCCTGATCACCAGCCTTTCCGATCCCGACCCGGTGATCCGCGCCGGGTCCGCCCAGGCCCTGGGCCTGATCGGTGATCCGCTGGCCGTCGACGCCCTCCTGGGCGCGGTCCGGGACTCCAACGAAAACGTGCGCCGCGACGTGATCGGCGCCCTGGGAAGCTTTGACCAGCCCAGAACCCGGGCCGCCACCCGGGCCGCTCTTGACGACGCCAGCTCCTATCCCCGCTACGCCGCTTGCAAATCACTGGGCAAATTCAAGGCGGCGGAAGCGCTGGATCGGCTCCTCCAGATCCTGAAGAGCGACACCAGCTCCTATGTGCGCACCGCGGCCGCCCAGTCCCTGGGCGAGATCGGTTCCCCGCGCGCCGGCGCCGCCCTCATCCAGTCCCTGCGCGATGTCAACTCCTATGTCCGGAGCGCCGCCGCCCAGGCCTTGGGCAAGGTCGGCAACGCCGCCGCCATCCCGAGCCTCAAGCGCAGCCTGCAGGACTCGAACCTCTGGGTGCGCAACGACGCCGCCGGCGCCCTCTACCGCCTGGGGAACAAGGACGGCATCCCCACACTGATCGCGAACCTCTCCTCACCCCAGCAGGACGACAAAAGCACGGTCCGCGACCATGCCGACTCCGTGCTCCGTCAGATCTCCGGCCTCTCCTTCGGCTTCGAGCCCGAAGCGGCGGCGAGCGCGCGGAAGGCCGCGATCGGCCGCTGGGAGAACTGGGCCCGGGGTGACGGCGGCGGCGGAGCGTCCTCCCCGTCGAAATAAGCCCGAATTTTCTTGCCTTCCCCCCCGCGCTTCTCCTATAGTCTCCCCGACCATCAAAGGAGATTCGCCGATGAGACAATTCCTTGTGCGCTGGCCCTGCGTCGCCGTCGCCCTGTTTCTGGCCGTTTCGCTCTCGATGAAGCCGGCTCTGGCCGCGCCGATTCCTTCCCAGCTCAGCCCCCTCATCTCCTCTCCCGAGGCCGCGGCTCTGCTCGAGCGCCTGCAGGCCATGGGCTTCGCTCCCGGGGAAGCCCAGCGGCGGCTCAACGCTCTCTCCTCCGCTGAGGCCCTGAGGCTCGCCGAGGGCGCGGACCGCCTCCTGATCGGCGCTGGCGAAGAGAAGAAGGTCCTCGGGGTGGCGGCCGTGATCATCATCGCGGTGGCCGCGATCACGGGGTTTTATCTCTTCTACAACAGCAAATAACCGGGCCGGTGGCCCGTGTCCCCCCTGCTCGCCCTTCTTCTCCTCGCCCTCCCCTCTCCGCCGCCGGCGCGCGTTATCCGGGGCGTTCCCTTCCTTCCCCAGGAAAAGGAGCAGTGCGGACCGGCGGCGCTGGCCATCGTCCTTGGCTATTACGGCGCCCGGGTCTCCCCGGAAGACCTCTCCCGCGAGGTTTATCGCCGAGAGATCTCGGGCACGTTGAACCTCGACCTCCTGCGGGCCGCCCGCAGCCACGGCTTCGCGGCCGACGCCTCCGCGGGGACAGTCCCGGAGATCAAGTCCTGGATCGACCGGGATGTTCCCGTCATCGTCCTGCTGGGCTTGAGTCCCGATCAGACGATCTTCCACTATGCCGTGGTCTACGGATATGACGACGGCGGGCGGGCCTTCACGCTCCACTCGGCGAGGACGGAGGGGGCGCGTCTCTCCTATGACGAGTTCTCCGCCCAATGGGCGGCCGCCTCCTCCTGGATGCTCACGGTGAAAAGAAAGGACATCTGGCCGTGATCCATTCGGAGCCGGGCGGTTCGTTCTTGGTCCCGGACGCGGACGGGGCTGTCCGCGCGGTCCGAGTGTCTCCGCGGAAGCTTTTCCCGTGGCTGGCCGCCGCTCTCCTTCTCGGCGGATGCGCCGATTACGCGGTGACCGTGCAGGGGATCGAGCTCGACCGCCTGGCGGGGGCCAGCTCCCCGGAGGATCAATCCGCGGAGCGGGGACGGATGGCGGCCCGGCTCAACAACGCGGGGGTTCTGAGCGAGCGGGAAGGGGACCTGGCCGGAGCGCTCCGCCTCTACCGCCGGGCGCTGGAGAGCGACCCCGGCTTCGTCACCGCCTGGGTCAACTCCGGCAACGTCCAGCTCCAGCTCGGCGACCAGGCTCAGGCCGAGCGCTGCTATCGCGCGGCGCTCGAGCTCGACCCGGACCAGCCCCGGGCGCTGAACAACCTGGCCTGGTCGTATCTCGTCCGCCAGGAGAACCTCGCCGAGGCTTCCGCCCTCCTCGATCGCGCGATCGCCGCCGACCCCGAGCGGCGCTGGCTCTATCTCGACAGCCTGGGCTGGTCCCGCTACCAGGAGGGGAAGACCGACGCGGCGCTGGAAATCCTTGCCGAGGCGCTCGCCGCCACGCCCGCCGAGGAGGACGCCCTGCTGGCCGAGACCCACTATCATCTCGGCTGCATCCGGCGAGAGCGGGGAGAAAACGACGCGGCGATCTCCCACTTCCGCCAAGCGCTGGCCCATGCGCCCGGCCCGGAGCGGGAACGGGAGATCCGGGAACTCATCGGGCGGATCCCGGACGGTCGCTGACCCGCCATGAACGAGGCGGTCCGAACGATCGTCAGCAACGATCCCGCGGTCCGGAACCGCTCGGCGGAAAGCCTCTTCCGCAGCCTCCCCGCCGTCCGGATCTTGAGCTCGCTCGGCGCCCTGGAGGCATTCCGCCGAAGATCGGACAACCTCTTCCACCGCGTACGGGCCTCTCTCCTCGTCTTCGCCGCCTGCCGCTTCCATCTCCGGAGCGATCCCGGACTTCCTCGCCGGGGGAAGATCAGCCCTTCCGCGGCCGACCGCCTGCGCCGGGGCGACGGGGAGGGCGCGGTCCGCCTCCTCTCCCCTCTCCTCCGGCGGTCCCCCAACGCCGCGGCGGCCTCCGCCCTGGCCGAAGCCCACTACCGACTCGCCTTCTCCTCCCTCCTCCAGGAGGTCGCGGACTCCATCGGCCGCGTCGCGGGCAACGAATGGCTCTTCTCCATCGCCGCGCTCGCGAATTATCCCCTCCGCATCCTTCCGGACTATCTCTCCCGCGGAACGGCGGGGGGAGATTTCCCCGCCGGCGTCGAGCTCTCCCCGGTCCGGATCGATCCCTGCCACTGTGGCTGGTCGGATATCTTCTTTCTGGCCATGGACTATCCGGAAGGCGCGCGGGTGGTCAACCTCTCGGTGGATATCGCGCCCGGGGGATCGCGGCCGCGGCCGCCGATCGAATGCTACTCCCGCGTCATCTCCCGTCCCGCCCTCCGTCTCGCCTCGATCGACCTCGGACGCTCCGAGGAGATCCTCCGGACGGATGACCTCTTCCGCCTCGCCGACGACCCCCTGAGCCTCCTCAAGGCGGGCGTCATCGCCTCGGGCCTTTTCCCTCCCGCGCTCCGGCGCTCCGGCGTCCGGCTCCAGGACCTCCTCCGCCGGCTGGCCGGTCCCGGACGGGGGATCGAGGTCGTCACCCGCGTCCGCGATCTTCCCGCGGGCTCGCGGATGGCAGTCTCCACCGCCCTCCTGAACGCGGTGATCGCCCGACTGATGCGGATGACCGGGCAGATCGGGCGGTCCGCGGGAGAACTCACCGAGGCGGAGAGGATGCTCATCCTCTCCCGGACCATCCTGGGCGAGTGGCTGGGCGGTTCGGGAGGGGGATGGCAGGATTCGGGCGGTCTCTGGCCGGGGATCAAGACCATGGCCGGCGTCCGCGCGCAACGGGGCGATCCCGAGTTCGGCCGGTCCCGCGGACGCCTCCTCCCCGCCGTGCGGGTCATCCCCCCCGGAGAGCTCGTCCCCGACATCGAAGATCGCCTGGAGAGATCGCTGGTCCTCGTCCACGGGGGGATGGCCCGGAACATCGGTCCCGTCCTGGAGATGGCGACCGAGAAATACTTCCTCCGCTACGCCAAAGAGTGGAAGGCGCGGCGCCGGGAAACGTTCTGGTTCCGGGGAATCGTGCGGGCGCTCACCCGGGGCGACTTCCGCTCGCTGGGCCGGCTGGCGAGCGAGGATTGGGAGAAGGGGACCAAGGCGATCATCCCCCAGGCGACCAACGCCTATGTCGAGGAGCTGATCGCCGGTCTGAAAGGCCGCTTCCGCGCCGGCTATCGCGGCTTCGTGATGCTGGGAGGCGCCTCCGGAGGGGGAATGGCCTTTGTCGTCGATCCGCGTGTCCGGGACCGCTTCGCGGCGGAGGTTCTGCGGATGATGAAGGACCTCCAGAAAAAGCATCGCCGGGCCATTCCCTTCGCCCGCCGACCGGAGGTCTTCGCCTTCCGTCTGAACCGGACCGGCCTCGCCTCCCGTTGGGCCACCGCCCGGGAAAACCGCCTCCTCTCCCTCCCCGTCGGCCGACTGGCCCGGCCGAAAACGCCGGCCGGACGGCGGAGGGCAAACGGCCGGGACGAAAAGCGACAGGAAGAAAACCGCCGTCTTCTCCGGGCGGGGGAGATCGGCCGGAGAGGCAACCGCCTCCGCGGCTCCATCTCGGATATCCGCCCCGGAGACATCATCATTCCCCCTCCTCCGGAATCCGGGCGGGGCCGGTTACTCCGGCGGAGAGGGGAAGAAGCCATCCGGGAGGGGTTGGCCGCCGTCGTCACGCTGAGCGGAGGTTTGGGGAGCCGCTGGTCGGAGGGAAGGGAAACGATCAAGGCCCTGGACCCCTTCCTCATGGTCGACGGCCGCCACCGCTCATTCCTGGAGATCCATATCGCGAAAAGCGAACTGACCGCCCGGCGGGCGGGTTTCCCTCTCCAGCACGCCTTCACCGTGAGCGGCCTGAACCGGTCGGCGCTGGCGGCGGAGATGCGACGGCGGAACAATTTCTCCTTCTCGGGACGGTTCTATCTCTCCCCCTCCCCCGATCTCCTCCGCCGTCTCGTCCCGACCGTCTCCGATCTCGCGGCCGCGGGCGACCGGAAACTCGCCTCGTTCATCCCCTGGGCAAAATCGCGGGGGGAAGGGAGCGACTTCGTAGCTTCCGACCCGCTCGCCTCCCGCCATCCCCCCGGCCATTGGTTCGAGATCCCCGCCTTGCTCCGCAACGGCTGTCTGGGGCGGATGCTCGCCGACAACCCCCGCCTCTCCGTCCTCTTCGTCCACAACCTGGACACGCTCGGAGCTTCGCTCGATCCCGCTCTCCTCGCCCTTCACCTCGAATCCCAGGCGGCGCTCGGCTTCGAAGCCATCCCCCGCCTCTGGTCCGACCGGGGGGGCTTTCTCGCCCGGCACGGGGGACGGGCGCGGATCGTGGAGTCACTCGCCCTGCCCCGCGAAGAAGATGCCGACCGCCTCTCCTGGTATAACTCGCTCTCCTCATGGATCTCGATCGACCCCCTCCTCTCCTACCTCGGCCTTTCCCGCGCCGACGTCCGAAGGGCGGGAAGCCAAGAGGGGCGGCGTATTGTGGATCAGGCGCTGCAGAAGATCGAAAAACGCCTGAAAACCTACGCCGCCATAAAATTCGCCGAGGAGGACGCCGGTGACGGCCGAAGAAGAAAGGTCCCCGTCGTCCAGTGCGAGAAGCTCTGGGGCGACATGACCGCCCTGCCCGACCTTCCCGTCGCCTTTCTCGCCGCGGAACGCCAGCGGGGCCAGCAGCTCAAGGATCCCGCCCTCCTCGACCACTGGCTGAGGGACGGCTCACAGGAGCATCTCCTGAAGCTCTGCCGTTTCCAACAGCGGCGCCTCTTCTGATAGAATTGCCGGGGCGGCAGCCGACAGCTTTTTGTGGGAGGGGCGTCCTCGCCCCGACCGGGATCGCGGCGAGACGCCGCTCCCACAGCGAAGAAAAAACATTGATCGGAGGAGACCGAACCATGCGCATGACGCTCAAGGAAATCGCCCATCTGGTCGGCGCGGAGATCGTCGGCGATCCGGAGACGGCCGTCGACGGCCTGTCCACGCTCGACCATCCCGCGCCGGGAACACTGGTCTGGATCGCCAGAAAGGAGCTCCTAAAAAAAGCCGAGGACTCGTCCGCCGCGGCGGTCCTCGCCGACCGCTCGGTCGAATCCTGCCGGAAGCCCCTCCTGCGCGCCGCCGACCCCCGTCTGGCCATGGCTCGGATCGCCGCCGTTTTCTCCCCGCCCCGCCGCTTCGCGCCCGGCGTCTCCCCCCGGGCCGCGGTCAGCCCCTCGGCCCGATTGGGAAAGGAGGTCACCGTCCAGGCCCACGCCGTGATCGAGGACGGTGCATCGGTCGGCGACCGTTCGGTGATCGGGGCGGGGGCCTTCATCGGCCTCAACTCGACCGTCGGCGCCGACACCCGGATCTATCCGAACGTCACCGTGAACGAAAACGTGGTCGTGGGCGACCGCTGCATCATCCACGCCGGCACGGTTCTGGGGGGCGACGGATTCGGCTACGTCCCCGACGAAGAGGGCCGCCAGGTCAAGATTCCCCAGTCGGGGAGGGTGGTGATCGAGGACGACGTGGAGATCGGCTGCAACACGGCGGTCGATCGGGGCACTTTCGGCGACACGGTCATCCGCAAGGGCGTCAAGATCGACAACCTGGTCCAGATCGCCCACAACGACGATATCGGCGAGAACACGGTGATCTGCGGCCAGGTCGCGGTCGCCGGGTCGGTGAAAATCGGCAAAAACGTCATCCTGGCCGGCCAGGCCGGTATCGCCGACCACGCCGAGCTCGGCGACGGCGTCATCATCGCCGCCCAGTCCGGCGTCGCCCCCCACAAGAAGGTGAAGCCGAAGCAGATCCTGCTGGGATCCCCGGGCCGCCCGTTCGAGGAGGCGAAGATGCTGATGGTGCTGGAATCGCGGAGGCTGAAAGAAATGATGAAAAACAGACCGAAGGGCGAAGAAAAATAGGCTGAAGACTGAGGACTGAAGCAGAATTTTATACGGGAACGGCAGGCAAGGCAGGATAGGCAGGACGGGCAGGAGAAAGGCGCCTGGCCGGCCGGGCGAACACAAGGTTCACCCCTGCGATCTTCCTCGGGGGGTGTCGCAAGTTCGTAGGCGCGGCACGGCCGAACGGGGAGGCTATTCCTTCATCACCGCTGACGGGCAGCGATCATTCAGGACGCAGGCCGCGCAGGCGGGCTTCTTCGCCTGGCAGACCTTGCGCCCGTGGTCGATCAGGAGGGCGTTGAGCGGCCCCCACTCCTCGCGCGGGAGCAGTCCCATCAGGTCCCGCTCGATCTTCTCCGGATCGGTCTCAGAGCTCAAGGACAGCCGCTGGGAGAGCCGGCGGACATGGGTGTCCACCGCGATCCCCGCCGTCACGTTGAAGGCGTTGTAGAGGACGATGTTCGCGGTCTTGCGGGCCACGCCGGGGAGCGTGAGCAGTTCCTCCATCGTCCGCGGGACTTTCCCGCCGTAGGCCTCCTCGATCCGCCGGGCGGCGGCGATGATGTTCTTCGCCTTGTTCCGGAAGAAGCCGGAAGAGCGGATCTCCCGCTCGAAGACCGCCGGGACGGCCCGGGCGTAGTCGGCGGCGGAACGGTATTTTTGGAAAAGGGCGGGCGTGATCGTGTTGATCACCGCGTCCGTGGCCTGGGCGGAGAGGATGGTGGCGACCAGGAGCTCCAGGGGATTCGAGTAGTGCAACGCCACCTTCGAATCCGGGTACTCCTTCCGGAGCCGCCGGACGATCTCCCGGGCCCAGCTCGATTTTTCTTCCGCTTTCATTCCGATACCAAGAACTGCCCGGCCAGACCCATCAAAGTCATGTTTTCGGCGATGGCGTCGTGGGGAATCAGCATATACTTCCAGGGTTTACCCCCGGAATTCGCGGTGTGTTGCGGGCGAGGCAAGAACGCAATACCTGACCGCGGAGTCTTTCTTCGCCTTCCCTCTGATCGCTTAACGCCTGGTAAAAAATGGAGAATTGGCCGGCGGCCGGCTTGAAGAATCCCGCATCGCCCGAACTCCGCGGCGAAGCTCCGCCCGGAGTTCGGCCTCGGTCGGCAGATACAGCTTATATCGGCTGGCAAAAATCTTTTCCCTCTGCTCCTCAGTCAGCGTATACCGGACCACGGCGTCGTTCTTCTCCGCACATAAGATCAAGCCCAGAGTGGGATGATCCCCCGCCGTCCGGCGTTCGCGGTCGAAATAATTCACGTATAGCTGCAGTTGGCCGAGATCCTGGTGTGTCAGCTTGCCCGTCTTGAGGTCGATCAGGACATAGCATTTCAGGATCGTATGATAGAAAACCAGATCGATGTAGAAGTGGTCGCCGTCCAGGGTGATCCGCTCCTGCCGGGAGACGAAGGCGAACCCCTTGCCGAGCTCCAGCAGAAACGACTGCAGGTTGTCGATCAACGCCGTTTCCAGGTCGGTCTCCACCAGCCGGGGCGATTCGGGCAGGCCGAGGAACTCCATGACCACGGGATCTTTGAAGACATCGGCCGGTTTCTGAACCTCCTGCCCCTTGACGGCGAGCCGCATCAATCCCTTCTTGTCCCGGCTCAAGGCCAGGCGCTCGTAGAGCAGACTGCTGATCTGCCGCTCCAACTCCCGCGCCGACCAACTATTTCTGACGGCCTCGATCTCGTAAAACGCCCGGGCCGCGGGCTTGTCCACTTTTAGGAGATGTCGGTAGTTGGACCATGCAAGATTCGGATGAAGAATGCCAGGCTTCCAAGATTTGTCACGCGCCGCGTGACGAATAAGCGCCGCCACCTCCCGAAGGCTGAATTCGCCACGCACTGTGTGGCGAATTGCCTTCCCCGGAGATTCGCCACACGGTGTGTGGCAAATTCGAAAACCTCCAGATAACCCCGGATATTCCAAATAGAACTGCCTCATATAGCGGAGATTCTGGACCGAATATCCCGTTCCATAGTCTGCCCGCAACTTGGCAGATAGATCGGCGAGCGCCTGCTCGCCATAGAGTGCCCGTGCTCGACCGCCTTGTTCTTCCTCCACGATCTCCCGTCCGATCAGCCAGTTCGCTACCACTTGGGTGGTATTGACCGATCGGGAGACCGACGCTCGCGCCGATTCCAAGATCTGCCGGATGCGGCCATACAACGCGGGGGCAACGGGCATCTTCAGATCCGGATTTTTCCTCGCCAGCCGCCGTTTCACGGCAATTCCAGCTCCTGCTGTCCCAGCGGCGGCGGAGAGGGCGGGAGGTTCCGCACTTGGAGGCTGTAGTCGTCATGCCCCCATTCACAGCGCTTAAGGACGGCGTTGGGGATTTTCTTGATCGTCAGATTCGGATAGCGGTCGGGCGTGGCCCGGAAGGCGGACACCGATCCAGGTAAGTTCGAGTTTTTGCTTTCCGCTCATGAGCCAACCCTGCCGTGAGGTCGATCAATCATCGCACCTGTTGAATATATCGTATTTTATCCTTCAGGGATTGTTCGGATAACTGATCACTTCTTTTCAGTTACTGCTTTTTGGCCTTGCCGCCCGGCGGAGAGGCCCCTAGAATAAGCGCCCATGAACCGCGGAACCGGACCACTGACCATCGCCGCGCTCCTGCTGATCGGCTGGGGAGCGCTCTCCTGCTTTTTCTTCCCCGGGGCCGATCCGGCGCTTCCTCCCGCCGCCGTTCACTGGATCCGTCTGCATCGGGTGACGGCGGGGATACTCACCGTCTTCGCCGGCGTCGTCCTCTTGCACCTCCCCTCACTCCTCCGAAGGGGGGAATACCAGGCGATGCGTCTCCTCTCGATCAGCGTCTGGTTCCTCGCCGGCCTCGCCCTCTGGTTGGGCCGGCAATCCCCCGGGCGGACGCTCGTCGATTATGTCCCCGCGGCTGTCTTCGGAGTCTGTGCCCTCCTCGTCCTGATCGCCTCCCTCTCCGCCCGCCGCGGGCTGCGGTTGCCGAGGATCTAGCCGCCGCCGGAACGCAGTTCCGGCCTACAATCCCCCGATCAAGTGCTTCTGCGCGTTGTAGGCCCGATCTGCGATCGGGCGCCCAGAATACCGGGAGCAATGGAGTGATGGAGTGATGGAGTAATGGAGTACTGGGGCCAGGCCGGCCGCCATTACTCCGATACTCCAGTACTCCTTGCCCCGGCTGCGGGAGGTGGCTCGCAAAATCCTCTCCCGCTATCCCTTCGCGTTCCTCCATTTCTCCAATACCTCGCGGCTTTTCAAGGCCAGCGGGAGGCTTTCGTATTCCAGAACGATCGCGCCCGCGAAAGCGCCGATCTCCCGCGCGAAGAGACCCATGTTCCCCTCCCCCAGGCGACACCATTTATTTCGGGAGGGGTCGTCGCCGGGATAATCGATCAGGTGCAGGACATCGTCGGGATCCATCTTCCCGAGCACACCCCGGGTGAAATTCACCAGGCCGTCCCGCCGGGCGACCGGGAGCGCGAAAAAGCGGGGCAGATCGATCACCAGAAAACCCTTCCTCTCGCCGACGACCCGGTCGAGTTCCTCGAAATACATTTCATCGGCGCCGGAGAAGGCGTTCTCCAGACCCCAGGTCATCCCCGGCCAGGAGGGGATCTCCATCCCCGGGAAATAGTGGGCGACCAGCCTCTTCTCCTTCTGGTGGGAGAGGAGAATCGAGGCCGCGGGGAGAAAGGATTCGTCGAAATCGTCGGGGAGATGGACCAGGACCTTGAGCAAGGCCGGGGAGGCGAGGTCGCGCACCTGCTTCAGATAAAACTCGCCGGAGAGAAAATCGCGGGAAAGATAGAGCTGGACGCCGGCGAAGCGATAGAAGGCGGCGGCGCGGACGGTCTGCCTCAGATCGTAGGCCTGATCGCGGAATACCGAGCTGGAGAGAAAGATGCCGCTCATGCGGTTCAACGGTTCAAGGGTTCAAGGGTTCAAGGGTTCAAGGTTAGGGGTTTTCCCCAACCGTTGAACCGTGAACCGTTGAACCCCGGAACCTTGGTTGATTGGTTCACGGTTCAGCGGTTCAGGGTTCAGGGTTCGGGGGTTCAGGGATAGTATTTCAACCGTTGAACCATTGAACCGTGAACCGTTGAACCGTTGAACCTTTGAACCTGTTTTCCTATGTGCGATAATCCATCCGTTCCCATGAAAAGACGCGGATCGCACATCATCTGCACCATCTGCTGCCGGGACAAGGACCCGTCTCCGGAACTCATCCCCGCCGTCCGGCGCTACCGCTCGAAACGCATCGCCCGGGCCGCCGCCCTGGCCCGGAAGGCGGGACTCCCCCTGGTCATACTCTCGGGAAAACTCGGTCCGGTCTGGGCCGACGAGCCGATCCCCTACTATGACCTTCTCCTTCTCCCCCGCGCCGTCAAGCGCGGGCGCCGCCTGATCGCCGTCTTCCTGAAAAAGAACGGGATCAGGACGATCGACTACCTCCTCCCCGATCCCGCACTCGATCCCAAGGTCGTCCCCTATCTCCGCGCCATGGCCGAAGGCGCGCGCGACGCGGGTGCGGTCCTGCGGATCTTCCTCCTCCCCCCGTTTCCCCGCTTGAGGACCATTCTCGTCGGTAGCCTCAGGCTTTAGCCTGCGTTTTGCCGAAAGCGCAGCCTGAAGGCTGCGGCTACCTAGCCTGCGTTTTACCGGGAGCGCAGCCTAAAGGCGGCGGCTACCTAGCCTGGCGCCGGGCGTCCCGCGAAACGCCACGGCGACCGACGCCACGATCAGTCCCCCCCATGCGATGAGGGAGACGGCCGCCCCCCAGACCCAGAGGGTGGGGACGAGGCGGAGGACGACCCGGTGGCGTCCTTCCGCGAGCCACACCCCCCGCTGGCAGTAGTTCACACGGAAGAGTTCCGCCGGGCGACCGTCGACCTTGGCCCGCCAGCCGGGATACCAGAGCTCGGTGAAGACCAGCATCGCCGGAGAGGAGAGTTCGCACTCGGCCGCGACCGTGTTGGAGCGGGAGAGATCGAGGCGAAGGATGGGGTTTCTCTCCTGCAGCTTGCGGAAATGATCCCGCTCCTCTTCGCTCGCCGTCTGTCCCGCCCAGGCCGCGGAGTCGCCATGGCTGGCGACCGAAACCCCCTCCGCAGCGCGCGCCTCCGCCGGGGCCTCCACCATGAAAACCCCCCGCCTCAGATCCCCTCCGACCAGCTCCTCCAGCTGTTCGTCGGCGGTGGCCTCCACGATCCGGTTCTGGAGATAAGCCCGGGGGAGAGGATCCGGGTTCAGATGGAAGTAGAGCCGGGGCTTGCTTCCCAGCGTCACCGTCCGCCCGGAGGGGAAGGGGTTGTCGGGTTTGATGTCCATCAGATAGCCGACCGAGAAGTGGGAGAGGAAGGAGGGGAAGGCGGCGCGCGGGTTGTCCCAGTAGATCGGCCAGTCCATGGTTTTTTGGAACGCCGCCTCGAGCGCCGTCTTGAAACGCCTTTCCAGCGGCTTCATCTCATAGCCCATGAGCGCGTATGACGCGTTCAGGCGGGAGAGGTTGTCATGATAGGGCTGGTCGGTCGTCCAGCGAAGGTTGGGATCGGAACGGAGGAGGGTGAGCGGCCCCAGCACCCTCGCCACCAGCGGTTGGGTGGAAGGCCGGACGGTGCGGAAATGCTCCGGGCGGGCGAAGCGGCGCTCGAAGGTGCCGAAGTAGAAAGCGTTGAAAGTGAAAAATCCCGTCTCGAGCATGATCAGGGCGAGGGCCGCGAAAAGCCGGACACGGCCGGCGAGGAACCGCCAGACGAGGACCAGGAGGGCGGACGCCGAGAGGAAATAGCCGAAAGGCCCCAGCCAGAACCAATGCCCCTCCCAGCGGGCCGCCGTCTCCCGGACGCCGGGGAAAGCCCAGGGACGGGGGGAGAAGCGGACCGGGCCGAAGAGGGTCGAGGTCAAATCCTGGGGCCAGAGGAGCGCCAATCCCACCGCCAACGCGGCCACGGAGAGGTATCCCCAGACCAGACGGGGGGAAATACGGGCGCGGACTTTGGGCAGCAGTGATTCCGCCCCCAGGCCGGCGAGCCACGCGGCGGCGAGGATCTGGAGCATCCGGTAGCGGATGGGAAAAGGGAACTTGGCCAGGGGCCCCGTCCAGCTGAAGACGAAGTGATAGAAGGGGGTGTGCCGCCCCAGCATGCAGAGGAGGGCGGCGAGCCAGACGGAAATCCCGGCCCAGGCCCAGAAACGGAAACGGCGGGGGCGGCGGGAGAGGGCGCCGAAGAGAGCTCCGGAGAGGAGGAGAAAGACGAGCAGAAGCCCGCCGCTGGTGTTCGCCTCCCAGTAGCGGGCCTCGTAGGACACATCCGCTCCCCAGATATGCCTCCCGTCCACGCTGCCGAAGAGGTCGGGGACGAAAAGGGTGGAGAGATAGAGGGGGGGGACGCTTCCGTCCTTTCCGGCGACGTCCGCGTAGGTGAGGGCGATGTGCTGTTCGGTGTAACGCGCGCCGTCCAGCGTGGAGAGCCAGAAGACGGCGGAGAGGAGAAAGCCCAGTCCGAGGGCGAGGGAGAGCTGAAAAGGAGCGCGCAGCGCAGCCGCGAACTCCCTCCGGAGAAAACGGCGCAGGGCCAGACCGAGGGCGAGGAGGAAAGAGACGACGATGCTGTAGCCGAGATGGGGAGGCTGGGCGCAGAGCGACATCAGGGAGAAACAGACTCCGGCCCCGGCGACGCGGAGAAATCCCGGCCGGCGGTCCATGCCGACGACGGCGGAGAGAAGCCAGGGGAGCCAGGCCTGGACCACCACGATCGGGAACCAGACGTAGGAGTAGGCGAAGGCGGGGCTGAAGACGTAGACCCAGGCGGCGAGGAGGGCGCCCGGGGGATGGAGGCGGATCGAACGGCGGGCAAAACGGTACATCCCGAATCCGGCCAGAAGATAGTGGAGGAAAAGGGGAATCAGGGAGAGCGTCCAGTAGGCCTGGGCGAGGTCACCCGCGCGGGTCAGGAGGTAGAGGGGCCAGAGGGGGAAATAGTAGGTGTCGGCGTAGTAGCGGGCGTAGAAGGGTATCGCCCCGGACCAGGTGTGGGGGTCCCAGAGGGGGATCTCCCCGTCCAGGAAGCGCATCGCCAGGAAATAGTGCCAGGGGAACTCGGCCATCGCCTGGTCGTCGTGGAAGATCCCCAAAATACCGGCGGCGGAGGGGAGGAAGAGGATGAGGATGCCCAGCGTCAGGACGAGGAGAGCCCACCCGTCGGAGCGGAAACCTGAGCGGGAGAGATGCATAGTCATCAGTAAGCAGCGATCACTATTCACTATTCACTACATATCTCAGATAGTTCCTCCGCGCCCTCCAGAAGACCCGGATCACCTCGGGCCAGGAGATCGGTTTCTCCGACTTGTAGCGCCAGAGCGAGGAGAGCACGTAGAGAAGGAAAAAAAGCTTCCGGGAGGGGACGCGGACCAGGCGGCGGAAGAGAGGGATGAGGGAGGGAAAGCGCATGGCCAGATGGGAGATCTTCTGCACCCGCTCGATCGTCTCGATCCCCGGGAAACGGAAGACGCTGTTCAGGTGTATCCCGCGGTATTCCGGGGATTGGAGGTAGCCGGGATCGAGTATCCCCGTCTTCAAAGCCGACTCCTCGATGGCCGTCTTCGGGAAGGGGAGAAGGACGTTGGAGGCGAGAAAATCGGTCCCCAGGCGGAGGTTGAAAAGGATGTTCTCGAACGCCTCGTCCACGGTCTCGAAGGGGAGGCCGAACATCACCGTGGTCTGGAGTTTCAGCCCGTGCTGCTTGATCAGCCGGGCGGCGGAGAACATCTGCTCGTCGGTCACGCGCTTGTTCAGGATTTCGAACCTCTTCTTCTCGCTCGCCGTCTCCACGCCGAAGTTCACGGTGCGGCAGCCGCTCTCTTCAAGCAGGCGGGCGATCTCCGGAGTGAAGTTCGGCGGTGTGATCGCGCAGAAATAGGGGAGGCCGATCTGGCGGCGATAGAGGGCGGTGAAGCGCGTGAGCCACTCGGTGTCCATGATGAAGACGTCGTCCAGAAAGCAGATCGAGGACATCCCGTAGCGCTCCTTCACCCGGGCGATCTCCCCGATCACCTTCTCCGGGGACTGGCGCCGGACATACCGGCCCTTCCCGCGGTAGAGGCGCCCGTACACCTGGTGGCAGCAGAAGGCGCAGTCGAAGGGACAGCCCCGGGAGGCCATGAAGTGCTTGAGCTGTTCCCCCCGGAGGGAAGGGTACTTGCGGTAGTAAAGATCGCGGTCTTCCTCGGGCAGGGCGTCGAGATCGAGGATTGGCTCCGGGTCCGCCCCCCGCACGATCTTTCCCTCCCGCTTCACCCAAAAACCAGCGACCGCTTCCGCCCGCCCCGTCTCCCGGAGAGCGGCGAGAAAACGGGGGAAGGAGCGGTCCCCCTCCCCCACGCAAACCGCGTCGATCACATCCTCCTCGATCATCTCCGGGCAGGCGGTGGCGTGGATGTAGCCGGCGACGACCGTCAGCGCAGGGAGGAGCGCCTTGACCCGCCGGGCCTGTTCCATCATCCAGACGTATTCCAGGGACATCACCGGGAGGGCGAGCACGTCCGGCCGGAAGGCCGCCGCGGCGGCCGCCGCGTCCTTCTCCAGGTCGCCGATGAAGACTTCCCGCTCGACCTCGGGGGGGAGCGAGGCGGAGAGGGCCATCACGCCGAAGTAGGGGAAGGGATATTTCTGGAGAAAGGCGATCTTCACATCTCGATCCGAGAGAGTTCGGGGACGGGGATCACGTCGAGCCTACGTCGCATATGGTTGCTCAATATTTCAATATTCAACAATGGCCGGCGGATCAGATCTTCCCGCCGGAAGCGGAGAAGGCGAAATAAAGGGGCAGGAATACGATCTTCTCCCCGGGGAGTTCCGCGTACGGACGGACGGAGAAAACCAGCCCGCGGGGAACGGACGGATACTCCCCGAGAAAAATGTGGAGACTCTTCAATCGCCCCGCCGAACCGCTTTTGACTTCCACCGGAAGGATCTGATTGTCGACCGTCACGACATAGTCGACCTCGGCGGAACTGCTCTTCGCCGCGCGCGACCAGTAGTAAAGGCTCCCCTTTCGGGCCAGAGCCAGTTCCTGGCCGACAAACTGCATCGCCAGCGTCCCGCGAAAAATATCCAGCAGGTTGGTTTTTGAATACTCAGCTTCGGGGGGGACGCCGGAGAGATAGCGGAGGAGCCCGATGTCCACCGGCAGGGCCTTGAAAATATTTGTCCTGGCCCCGGCTTCCAGCGGAAAGCCTCGTGGGTTTACCGCCAGGATCTTTTTCGCCAGCCCGGCCAGGACGAGCAGATCGAAGGCTCTTTTCAGCGTCGGATGGGAATAGCCCTCGGCCAGGCGGGAATACTTGATCTGCTCCCCGGCATGCCGGCTGATCCCCGAGAGCACGGAATTCAAGCAATGCTTGTCGGCCCGGGGGGCGTATTTGGCGAAATCCAGGCGGTAAGTCTCGACAATCTCGCCTTGGACGCGGAAGGATTCCACGAGCGATCCGGATTCGGCGTACGCGCGCACGCTCTCCGGCATGCCGCCGACAAAGAAATACTTGCGGACTTCTTCGATCAAGAGGTCATGGACGGCGGGGGAAACGGTGGTCGGTCTTCCCAGGACAATGTTCGCCGCCTCGTCCCGGGACGTCGCCAGAAGATACTCCGCAAAGCAGAGCGGATACAGATGAAGGAATTGCACCCTCCCCACGGGGAAAGAGATATCGGCCAGAGCGAACTCCAGAAGAGAACCAGCGGCGGCCACATGCAACAAAGGCAACTCTTCGTAAAAATAGCGCAGGGCCATGATCGCCCGGGGGCAAGCCTGGATTTCATCGATGAAAAGAAGCGTCTTTCCCGGGACGATCTTCGCATTGAGAACGATCTCCAGCTCGGAAGAGATCCGGCGGGCATTCAAATCCCCCGTGAAAATTCTATGCAGATCCGGGTTGCGCTCCAGGTCCAGGAAGGCGACTGACTCGAAATTACTCCGTCCGAACTCCTTGACGGAGTATGTCTTGCCGACCTGGCGCGCGCCCCGGATGATCAGTGGCTTGCGCCTCGGGTCGTTCTTCCATTCCAGCAACTGCTGATCGATAAACCTATTCAAAGCTCGCTCCAACCTACGATGGTTTCATTATACAAGGCAATTATATACGTGTCTGCTTCATTTGACAAGGATATATTCCCCACCACATCCGCACTCCTAGCATTCTCGCGCCAAGCTTGCCCGCACCGTAGCCCTGAGCTTGTCGAAGGGCGAAGGCTGGACGCCAAGGCGCAAAAAAGGTGAGTGGAAGCATGCGGTGGGGGGGTTCGGTTTAGGGTTCACGGTTCACGGTTTACTTCTTTTGCCAGGAAGGCGCGGAGACGATCAGGATCACGCCCAGGAGACCCGCGGCGGTCAGGGCCAGTCCGGGGCCGAGCGAGGGCGGCAGGAACTCCATCACCATCGTGTAGCGCCCCGGCCGGCACCAGACGCCCCGCTGAAGGTAGTTGACCCGGTGGACCTCCTCCCCCCGGTCGTCCGCCCGCGCTTTCCAGCCCGGGTGGTGGAGGTCGGTGACCACGAGCATCGAGAGCTTCTTCACCTCCAGCGAGAAGACCAGACGGTTGGGCGAGGAGTCGTCCACCGAGATGATGCGGTTCATCTCCTGCAGGTCGGCAAAGTGCTTCGTCCATTCCGGCTCCGTCTGGGGCGGCGGATGGGGGTAGAGATGGGCGAAGGGGCGAACGTGCCAGACCTCCCGCGGACAGTAGCCGGCGGCGCGGAGGTCGAAGGTGAGCAGGGCAAGCCTCTCCCTCTCCTCGTCCGCCACCACCCAGCGGTCCTGAAAATACCAGCGGGGCAACGCGTGCGGGAGGGCGCCGGCGTAGTAGTTTCCCGAACCGGTGGGGACCAGGCGGGCAGGCGGGGCGAGCGGTTTCTCCGTGAGGAGGTAGCGGACGGACATGTTCCGCCAGAAGTTCGACGCCCAGTCCCTGGGGATAAGCTCCCCTGGAAAACCGGCGGCGGCGACGGGGAAGGCCGTCGCGGGCCGGCGGCTTAAAGGGGCGAGATCGAAGCCGAGAAGGCCCTCCGAACCGAAGGCCCCGGAGAGGTCGTCGAAGGCGGAGCGAAAATATCCCCGGCGAAAAGGCTTTCCCCCATCGGGGAAAGCTTCGGCCAACGCCGCCGATGCGCGGTAAGCCGGATGATCGCGAGGACCGCGATAGCGCTCGCCGAAGAGATCGCCGGGAGGGAAATCGAACGAGGCGGAGCGGTAGAAGCCGCGATAGCCGACGATGAAGATCTCCGCTGCGGCCAGGGCCAGCAGGGCGGAGAAACGCCGTCGGCCGGCGAGAAAACGGGAGACGGCGGAGAAGGCTCCGGCGGCGAGCGCGCCGACGAAGAGAGTGAGGAGGAAGGAGGGGATAGAGCGGGCGGTGAGGCCGCGGAGGCCCGGAAAGACGGTCCCGGCGGCGGAGCGATAGGGACAGGCCAGGGCAAAAACGGCAATCGCCGCGGCGAGCGTCAGAAAAATGCGGAGCGACCGCGTTGACGCGACCTCGGGAGCGTCCCGGAGCGCCTCCAGGGAGACGCCGAGAAGGATCGCCCAGGCTAAAGGGATGAGCGCGGAAGGCGATCCGGCGACCAGGCCGCCGGGATAGCCCGGGCGGAAGAGAAGAGACGAAGCGATCCCCAGGACGAGGCAGACGAGGGCGACCGGCGCCGCCTCTCGAAACGCCGGCCCGGATGGAGCAGCCTCCCCTCCCCTCCTCCGCCGGAGTGCGGCGAGCCCCGAGGCGATTAAAAGGCATGAAACGGCCCCGCCGGGAAGGGCGGCGGACTTCCAGTGGCGGCCAAGAGAGAGCGCCGGCCCCCAGAGGGAACGGCCGGTATCGGCGCCGAAGAATCCGGGGAAGAGGAAGCCGGCGAGAGCGGCGGGCGAGAGGCGCGGGACGGGCGGAAGGGGATGGAGAAGGGCGCCCGCCTCGACCAGACGCAGAGCCTCCCTCAGACCCGACCAGCGGATTCCCGACAGGCATCCCCCGATGACCATGATCGCCGCTCCCCCGGCGAGAGAGCGTACGGCGGCGGAACGATCGCCCCGGGCCAGCGCGACACCGGACAGCGCCAGGGCGAAAGCCGCCGAGACGAGAAGCACCTGGCCGGCGGCGGCGAAATCCCCCCCCAGGTAAGCGGCGGCCGAGGACAGGACGCCCAGGAGGAGCCAGAGCCGTCGGCCTTCCCGGGCGAAAAGGAGCAGGCAGAAAACGACGGCGGGGATCCAGGCGAGAGAGAAGATCGCCGCCAGCCGGCCGTTCTGGAGGGCGAAGGCCGGGGACAGAGACCAGGAGAGGGCGAGGAGAAGAGACGCCGGGCGGCCGAGGCGAAAGCCCCGGCGGGCGAGCGCGAAAGCGCAACAGAAGGCGAGCAGGAGATGGAGCACCAGGGGGAGCTGATAAAGAACAGCATAGCTGCCGAGGGGCGAACCGCCGGAAATGAGGAGAAACGGCCAGTTCAGCGGATAACAGGAAGACTGGGAGAAGCGGTAAGGCCAGGGGACCGCTCCCCCTCCCGTAGCTCCGTCCCACCAGGGGAAGGCCCCGGCGCGCAGACACCGGGAAAAGAAGACCTGCTGGGGATAGGAAAGGACGGCGGCGTCGGCGAAGAAGGCCCCCTCCCAGCCCAGGAGAAACGGCAGGAGGAAGAGCAGAAGGAGGCCGCCGCCGGCGAGCCAGCACCGTTTCTCAATCCCCGCGATCATCGTCATCGTCGATGGTTTCCCGCATTCCTCGTTTGGCGGCCCGCTGCTCGGCGACCACCTCGATCTCCTGGATGTAAAGCCAGGGAGACCAACGGGGATAGCGGGCTCTCATTTCCCGGACGGCCCGGGGATCGTCCCGGCGGCGCCACGCCTCCCGCGCGGTGGGATAGTCGATCTCTCCGGCGTTCTCATAGAGCGCCTGGAGAAACCGGACATCCTCGTTGATCCGGGCGAAATTATACGCCAGCACGAGCGCCAGATAGACGAGCACCCCCTGCCCGAAGAGACGGCCGCGGAGGCCGCTCGGAGCGGCAAACAGCACCGCCAGGGGGAGGGCGAGGCAGAGGGAGAAAAGAGCGCCGTAATAGCATGGGTATTTCAGGATATACCCCTCCTCCCAGTAGACCTTGGCGATCGCGAAGCTCTGCAGGACGATGAAGATACCGAGAACCGCGAGCGTTCGGAGCAGCAGGGCCCGCAGCGGCGGGGGCAAGGAGCGAAACCGCTGGACGCAGAAGGCGAGAAGGAGGGGAAGGCAGACGATCCCCCACCACGGACGGCCCCAGGGGACCAGTTGGGTCCAGAAAAGATTGCGGGCGGTGACGAGGACGTAGCGGGGGCCGAAGAACGGGGGAACGGGGGGGCCGGCATCCTCGGCCTGCAGGTAATCGTAGATCATGTCCACCCGCGCGCCGCCGGAGGCGTAGTGCGCCTGCAGGGAGGGGAAGACCCAGAAGACGAAGGCCAGGGCGGTCAGGAGCAGAAGGAGATATCCCCCGATCGAGAAACGCCGGATCCGCCGGCGGCAGAAGAGCGCGGGGAAAAGGACGGGGATCATGAAATAGAGCATCCAGGCGGTCTCGTCGACGAAGAAAGAGAGGAACAGCACGGCCAGGAGCAGCAGGTACAGCCAGCGGCCCCGCGGGGAGAGGCGCCCGTCCGCGCGCGCCGAGCGGTCCGCCAGGGACGCCAGGTAGAACGCGAGGATGCCGGAAAAATTGGCCAGCGGCTTGGCCGGGTTGGAGAATTTGGTGATGGCGAAGAGGTTTCCGGTGGAGAGGCAGAAGAGGATCGTCCCGCTCCAGGCCGCCGGGCGGCTCCGGGTCAGGTTGTTGACCAGCTTGAACATAAAAAAGGGAGAGAGCGCGAAGACGAAGACCCAGACCAGGGAGGCGCTGGGGTGCGGCGGCAGATAATTGAAGAGCCAGATCCGGAATTTTATGTCGATGAGCGCGACGAGGTCCTGGACATAGCGGAGCCGGGAGGGAGGGCCGATCCGGAAGCCGGCGGGGCCGGGGTCGAAGATCCGGGTGAAATCCCCGGGGACCAGCCGGGGGCCATTGCCGATCGCCCGGGAGAAGAATTTTATCGGATAGTCGGTGTCCATCCAGCAGCGGCTGTACTCGCAGGCCAGAAACGCCATATAGGCGAGGGCGCACATGAAGAGGAGCCGGGAAACACCCTCCCGCCCGAACCACGCCGCGTATCCCGACAGCCGTTTCATGGCCGCGCCCGCCCGCTTTCCGCCGCCGCCACGAAGCGCTCCGCCTCGCGCACGAGGTCTTCCAGGCTGGCCAGAGCCGATTCGATGAACGCTTTCCCGCCGGGGGTGTTTTCAGCCCCGGACGAGCGCAGGCGGAACACCAGGGATCTGGTCCCCGCGTAATGCTGGTCGAGGCGCAGCCTCATCTGGGAATATTCCTCCCCGGCTTCTCCTTCCCCCTCCCGGACGCGGGCCTGGAGGGCGTCCATCTTTCGATAGACCAGGCTCAGGCGCCGGTAGGTCGGATCGGAAGCCAACGGCCTTTTCCACGGCGAGATCGCCCGCAGGGTTTCCCAGGTGTCCGTGCTCTGGCGGCCCCTCTCCTCGACCCCGGGCAGGGGCGGCCAGTCGCCGCCGCAGCCGGCCATGAGCAGACTGGCGGCAATCGTGACGATCCCTGCCGCACTTCGCACCGGCATAGTCTGTCTCCCGTCACCCGTTTCGATCCGGAACCGACAATCCAAAAGGGCGGGCCGCCGCCCGCGAACGGATTATGCCACAAAAAAACACCGGCAGAAAGGGAGCGGAAAAATATCTTCAGACCCGATCGTCGCCTATCGATAACGCCCTTGCGGTCCCGCTCCGGGCGGCCGGGCGAATGTTATCCCCGCGGGGGAACCGCCGGCCCGCCGCCGGGGGAAGGGCCGAGCCGGCGGCGCTGGCGGATCATATAGACGGCCAGAACGACGAGCAGCACGGCAGAGAAAAGCGCGGGGAGGACGAACTTCCAGTGGTGCGCGTTGAAATAAAAGCGCACCAGGTGCTCGCCCGCGTCCAGCTCCACCGCCTGCAGAACATGGTAAGCCCGACGCAGGGGCCGGGGGCGGCCGTCCACGGTCGCCGACCAGGGGAAAAACCAGAACTCGGAAAAGACCAGGACGCCGGGGCGGGGAAGAGTCACCGAGACGACAACTTCGTCCGGACGGCGATCCCGGATCTCGATCTTCTCCCCGCCGAACGGAACGTCGCCTTCGGCGGGGATGGCGATCTCCGGGCTGATCCCGTCCAGGAAGGCGACGGCGCTTATGTCCAGATCGCCGGAGCGCAGGCTGTCCAGGAACCAGCCGTCCGACTCGACCCGCCGGCGGCGGTAGCGCACGAAAAGCTCCTCTTCCGCGCCGCGATTTTCCCGCACGCGCTCGTCCAGCGGCGCCAGAGATTCCAGCCCCCGGCGGCTGCTGTCCGCCTCGCCCCAGACGGCGAAGTAGCGGTCGAGATCGACGAAATACCTGACGTTGAGCAGCCCCCACATCGGATGGGACCAATCGGAGAAGAGCACCTCCTGGATCTCGCGGACTCTTCTCATCTCCTCGTCGATGTACAGGTAGGGGAAGATCGGGCGGATGCCGTCCTGAAAGGCGTTCAGGTAAAGGTTGTGGGAGAAGAGCCCGGGCAGATCGCCGGCGCCGAAGAAGGCCCGGTAGCGCCCATGGCGGGGATCGGAGAGGATCGCCTGCACCCGGGGATGAGCCCGGTAGATCTCATCGAACGGGTAATAGACGGTGGGGTCGGTGACCGTGGTCTTCTCCAGGGGCGTGAAGACGGTCGATCTCTCCAGGATGAAGAAGAGCGCCGCCAGCCCCACGGCCCGGGCGGGCAGAACACCGGCGGCGAGGAGGGCCAGGAGGGAGCAGCTGAGAAAGGAGCACAGTATGAAACGGGGCGGAATCTCTCCGGCCCCGGCCAGGCGGAGAGCGAGCATGGCCAGGGGGATGAGAAATAGGGACCACACGAGAGCGCGGCGGGGGGCGCGCGCGCGCAGGGACTGAACCCCCAGGGCGGCCAGGAAACCGTAGCAGAAATAGAGCAGCATTCCCATCCGCGCCGGGTGCCGGAGCGCGGCCGTCTTCATCACCCATCCCTGGAGCGGGGCCAGCGGAGTGTATTTCCCCATCATCCAGAGGCAGGAGAAGGCCAGGGCGGCCAGGAAGATGTTCCGCCAGCGGTGGCGAAAGAGCGCGGCCAGGCCCAGGAGCACCAGCGGCATCATCGACATGGAAAACTCCGCCGTGTTCTCCCAGGGATAATCCCGGCGGGGAGTGAAACCGGTCCAGAGATGGGTGAGAACCATCTGCGCCGGAGTGAGCGAGAACTCCATGACCTCCGCCACGCCCTCCGCCCCCCTCCCCTGCTCGGGCAGGGAATAGGCCGTGGGCAGGATCTGCCCGACGGAGATCCCCGCGGCCAGGACGAGAACCGCCGCCAGCAGGGCCAGGTGGCGGCGGGAAAACGGCCGGTAAAAAATCGCGGCCAGGGCCAGGAAGAAGCAGAAGAACGCGGCGGGCTTGACGTCTCCGTTGGAGGCCAGAGCGATCCCCGCGCCCAGGGCCGCGGCCGCCGCGAAAAGACGGCGGCGCGGCGACCCGGGGGGGCTGTCCAGGGCCCGGAGAAAGGCCGCCACGAAGAGGGGGGCCAAGAGGACGGCGCTGATGCGTTCGTAGCCGTGGCGGATCCCGAAGGCGAAGGTGTGATGATTGTACGCATAGACCAGCCCTCCCAGCGCCGACGGCCAGAACCCGAGGCCGGCGGAGCGGAGAAAAACGGACATCGTGAGCGCGCAGCCGATCTGGAGCAGAGCCAGGACCAAGAGATACGCGGGCAGGAGGCGGCTGAGGCCGGCGCACCATCCCGTCCGGACCAGCAGGAGCAGGAGCCCGGTCACCGGAGAACTGATCGGGGAGAG
The DNA here is from genome assembly GCA_964551475.1 of uncultured bacterium. Classification (GTDB taxonomy): domain Bacteria; phylum Auribacterota; class Erginobacteria; order Erginobacterales; family CAZKCI01; genus CAZKCI01. The sequence goes on from CAZKCI010000004.1 coordinate 28,749, forward strand.
GGGAACGCGCGGAGTGTATTGGAAGTAGACGGGGTCCCAGTAGAGCGTGGACCCCTGCTGCGCGGAGTTGGCGTAGGCCATCAGCTGGGTGAGGGCGTCCTTGTTCTCATAACCCAGCATGCCGCGGTAACCGCGGCTGAAATACGCGCGACCGTAGAACGCCCCGAAAGCCAGGGCGGAGAGGCCCAAGACACCGATCGCCGTCCGGAGGCCGGGCGCCTTCCTGGTTCCCGCCCCGCTCACGATCCCCCGCCCTCGCGCCGAGCGGGACGCCAGCGGCGGAACAGGTTTCCCAGGATGGTTTGATACGCTTCGCAGGGGGTCCAGCACTGCGGGCAGCTCCCGCCGGCGATCTCCCGCTGGGTCGCCCTGGTCTCCGGTCTCCGCCAGATCGCATCCAGCTCGAAATTCGCCGCCCGCAGATTGCCGAGCGGCCGGTCATAGCCGCTGCAGGGATACACATTTCCGTAGGGATCGACGAAACAGGAGTTGGAGAGAGCCCGGCAGGAGAGGGGGCAGACCCCGGTGGCGAGAAAGCGCCGCGCCCCCGCGAGGTAGACGCGCTCCAGATATTGCCGGGGACTGGCGCGGCCGCGGAAACCGGCGGCGATCTCGTCCAGGGCGGCGGACGTCTCCGACCCGGGCGCGGGAGCGAGGTCGAGGTTGTCGTAGAAAAAGGCGCGCTGGGCGAAATTGAAGTGAAAGTCGCTCTCCCGGACGCCGGGGATCCGCTTCCGGACGGAGGCGATCGTCGCCGCGCGCAGATGAAGATTTCCCTCCTGGAGGGTCGTCCCCAAGAAAACTTCCACGCCCTTCTCCCGGCGCAGCGCGGCGAAGGTCTCCAGGGCCCGCTCCCAGCTTCCCTCCACGCCCCGGAGGCGGTCGTGAACCGGGGCGGGACCGTCCAGGCTCACGGTGACGATGATCTTCAGTCCCGGCCGTCTTTTCGCCGCCCGCACGGCGGAGATGACCCGAGCCGGCAGGTAGGCGTTGGTGGGGAAATGGAGCACGATCAGGCGGCGGGACAGCGCCGTCACCGCCTCCACGACCTCGTTCAGGTCGGGGCGCAGCGTGATCTCCCCGCCGGTCAGGTCCACCCAGGAAAAATAATCCTGCCGCCGGAAGAATTCCCCCACTTCGGCGGCGGTCATTTCCGGGGCGGGCGGCCGCCGCCAGGTCCGGCAGGACCAGCACCGGAAATTGCAGCGGTAGGTCAGGGCGAAGGTGAGCTTGAAGGGGCGCGGAAGGCGGCGAAGGTTGGAGAGGAGGGCCTGGCGGGCGAGATAGAAATAGGGGAGAAGCATTTTAGATGAGATTGACCAAAAACGACCAGAGATAGCGGAACCATACCTTCCTCAGGCAGATGCGGGAGACCCCGTATTTGCGGGCGAACTCGTGGGAGGGGACTTCTCCGACCCGGTAGCCCTTCTTCAGGCACTTCATCGTCATTTCCTGCTCGATGGTCGTGATGTTTTCCCGCAAGCCGAGGTCTCTGAACACCGCCGTCAGGATGGCCCGGAACCCGCACTGCGTGTCGGTCAGACACGCCTTGAACCGCCAGTTGGTTCCGACCAGGATGATGTCGCTCCCCAGGACCCGGAGCAGTTTTTCCAGATCGCCGTGGAGCTCATCGCTCCCCCCGCGGCTCCGGGAGCCGATGACCAGATCCGCCCGGCCGGCTTTGATCGGTTCGACCAGCCGGGGGATATCCCGGGTGTCGGAAGAGCCGTCGGCGTCGACGAAGACCATGATCTCACCGCTGACCTGGGCGGCGGCGCACCTCAGCCCGTCGCCTTTTCCTTTCCCGCCGTCCAGAATGACCCGGGCCCCCAGCTCCTGCGCGATCCGCCGGGTGTCATCCGTCGAATGGCCGTCGACCACCAGGATCTCGTCGGCATACGGCCGGACCTCCGCGATCACTCCGGAGATGGCCTCGGCCTCGTTTTTAGTCGGGATGACGATGGAGACTTTCATGGCGGCGTTCGGGGATGGCGCTGGCTCCGTAGCGATCTCTGTTCCGCTCGGCCCGGACCCGGCCCGAAAGCTTACAAAAGCGCTCATCCAGACTTGAATATTCTAGCATGGCCGGGCGCGCTTTTCATCACTATTCTGCCCCGGGCGGAGCCGGGGAGGCGAGGGGAGCCGAGGCGGGGAAGATGCAGCACCCCCCAGGCCGTTTCCCACAGCCACCGGAGCTCTCCCGGAGATACGGCCTTCCGAATCAGCTGCAGGATCTTGGCCGGACGGAGGTAAAAGCGCCGATAGGCCTCCCGATAGCAGACGGTGACGTCTTCGGGATTCATGCCGGGCAGCCAGTAGCGCGCGGCGCTGCCGTAAAACCCCAGGGCCAGGAGGTTGTCCAGCCCGAAGAAGAATCGGCCGTGCGCTGCGATCTCCCTCCAGACTTCCGTCCCCGGGAGGGGAAGGAGGCAGTTGAAAGTGGCAATGTCCGGATCCATCCGGATGGCGAAATCGATGGTCTCATGCATCTCGGACGTAGTTTCGTAGGGGAGGCCGAGAATGAAATTGGCGTAGACGACAATCCCGCGCTCCCGCGCCCAGCGGGCGGCGCGCAGGACCGCCGACAGATCGAGATTCTTTTTAATCCGGCGCTGACCCTCCGGGCTGCCGCTCTCCACGCCGAAGGATATTTTAAACACCCCGGCGGCGCGCATCACGTCCAGCAGTTCCTCATCGCAGAAATCCGCGCGGATGCCGTTCTGAAGGTTGATGGCCAGACCGTAGGGCCGCAGCCGGCGGAAAAGATCCTTCGCCCACACCAGCTTCAAGGTGAGGTTGTCATCCAGAAAGTCCAGCTGGCGAATGCCGTATGTCTCGACCAGGATGTCGACCTCCGCGATCACCCGATCGACCGAATGAAAACGGCTGCGCGCGCCGAAGATGCTCTTGTTGCAGTAGGTGCACTGGTGCGGGCAGCCGCGGCTGGTGATAAGCGCGCCGATCGGACGGCGGCGGGCGCGGGATTTATACAGGCGAAAGGGGGGAAGCAGATCCCAGGCCGGCATCGGCAAGGCGTCGAGATCCGGTATGAGCGGACGGGGCTCTTCGCGCCGGATCTCTCCCCCGGGCGCCCTCCAGACGCATCCCTTCGTCTTTTCGGCGGGGGAACTATCCCCCCGCGAAATCTTTTCCATGATCTCGGCCAGGGTTTCCTCGCCCTCGCCGACGACCACGGCGTCCACCGGCGCGGAACGAAGGCAGTACTCCGGTTCCGAAGACGGGAAGGGGCCACCCAGGAGCGTGTAGCCCGAAAAGCCCCGGGCGGAGAGGCCCCGCAGCAACGTCACCCCCGCCAGATGGGTGATGAGGTTGCTGGACACCCCGAGGACCCGGGGCCGGACCGCCAGCACGTGCTCCAGGAGGTCTTCGGGAGGGATGCGCAGAGCGTTCGCGTCGATGAGATCGACCTCGAAGCCCCTGTCCCGGGCATAGGCGGCCAGGTAGGCCAGCCCCAGCGGGGGCTCGATGGTCGCCTCGTTGATCCCCTCGGCCCCGGCGGGGAAGGGATTGATCAGGAGCAGGTCCATGGTCAGGCTGCGAATCGCGGATGACGGCCCGGATTATTCATAGAAACCCGCGGTTTCCATAAGGAACCGAGACTATATACGCCAAGGCTGGGCGGGGGCAATGCGAATGTCACTTCTCCGCCCGGCGGACGATCGCCTCCGCGGGCAGGAAGCGGGGACGGTAGGCGTTCTCGCTCTCATAGAGGGCGATGTCCCCGATCCCCCGGAACTCCCCCGGGGAAGGCTCGAGCACCACCAGACGGTAGTAGCGGAAGGCGCGGTCGTTGTCCACTGCCCAGTATCTCCAGAGCATCCGCGGATCGGGAGTCGCCTCCTCGATCACGGCCAGACGCTCCCACTCCCGCCCGGTCCAACCGCCCAGCAACTCTCCCCGGCGAATAAACCCTTCTGCGGAGGGCGGATCGCCCCCGGGGAGAAGGCCGAGCAGGCGGACAGTCTTGCCGTCCCCCGGACCGAAATCCACCTGCGCCCAGGGCGGCCCATCCGGTGCAGCGGGGTCGGGCGCCCAATATTGAGAGGGGTCTCCGTCGGTGAGGTTGTTCCGGACGTTGGGATGCCTGACCCAGGCGGACTCCTCGCGCCACCGGGACGAGGATGCCGTCACGGAGGAGGAGGAGGAGGCCAGTTCGGGGACAAGACCGGGGGGGGAAGGGATTATCGCATAGAGAAGATCTGTCCCCGGAACCTCCCCCCGGACGGGTCCCTCGCCCAAGACGGCAGCCCAACGGGAAATGAGCTCGCGGTAGGCCTCCTCCCGCACCCGCCGATAGATGACGATGGACGGACGAGGAAACCGCTCCAGGCCGCCCTGGTGGAGCTGCCAGGAGAGGGCGGGAGAGACAGCGATCACCCGGGGGTTCAGGTCGGCGGAAACCCGGTCGGCGAAGGCGGGGTTGGCCCAGACCAGGTCGGAGAGCGGGTCGTCGTACATGATCAGACAGGAGGCCTCGCCCCGTTCCAGGATGAAGGCGGCCAGGCTTTCCAGGTATCCGCGCGACGGCTTCGCCTCCGGACGCGAGGTCTCCCGGAGGAACCCCTGGCTGGAGACCACGGCGCAGAACAGGAGGAGGGCGACGGCGGAGAGGGCGAGCAGACGCCGGAGCAAGACCGACGGGACGGCCTCCCGGGCGAGGCGGACGGCGCACCAGGCGGAGAGGGCGGCCAGGAGGAAGACCGGATCGAGAGCGAAGACGATGCGGCGGAAGGGGACGGCGTCGGCGGTGAGGGGGGAGAAGAGAAACAGGCCGAGCCAGAGAAGGGCCAGCAGATTCGAGCGACGCCGGAGAAAGAGACAGAGGACGGTTCCCGCGCCGATCAGCGCGGCGGAGAGGAGGGGAGGAAAGACCCCGGCGGGGAGCAGGGTGCGGAGAAGGAGCGGAGCGTTCCGAACGAGGTGCCCGGGCAGCAGCCGCCAGTCCAGCCGCGTCCCCCGCATGACCCATTCCCCGCCGATCTCGGGGAGGAGGAAGTCGCGGAAGTTGAGCGGGTCGTCCCCGATCAGGGCGTCGATCAGGACGGTCCCGCCGAAGAAAAGGGCGAGGAAGAGGGCAAGAGTTTTCCACTCCCGGCGGGGATCGAGGGCCAGATAGACGAGGATCAGCCAGAAGATCAGGTGCGCCGGCAGGTAGAGGGAGAGGGTCGCGTAGACGCTGAGGGCGAGGCCGGTCGCCCGCCCCCAAACGGCCTTCCCCTCCCCCGGCCGCGCCAGAACGAAGCAGCCCAGGACGACGAAGAGACGGGAGAAGGGAAGGTAGCCGTACGCCCTCATGCTTTCGAGCCAGACGGGGGAAAACACCAGGCAAAACATCCAGAGCAGGGCGACGGCGGGACAGAAGAGGCGGACGGCGAGATGAAACATCAGGACGAGGGAGACGGCGGTTGCCGCCACGGAAACCAGGCGGAGGGAGAGGAGGCGGCTCGGGACCAGAGCGTGCACCCCTTTCAGGCATAGCATATAGGGCAGGGACCGAAAAGAGTTCACCGCGTTGCCGGGGTAATACCTCATGGAGGGAGTCAGGCGGTCGAGCTCAAAGAAGGGGGTCATCCGAGCCAGCTGGGCCTCGAAGTGGAACCGGCCGCCCGGGAGAAGGTCGGCTCCCAGGGCGAGGGCGAGAAAGGCGAACAGGAGGACGGTGAAAGCGGCCCTCTCCCGCCGGGTCAGGCGCCGAAGCGGCCGCAGATCGCTCCGGCCGAAGTCGGGCGACCGGGCAACCTGGAGGATTGCGGCCGCGATCCTATGCCATGCCCCCGAGGTCATCGTTCGCTCCGGCGATTTCAGAACTGGAAGGAGATGAAGTGGTCGGCCTTGTTGACGCCGAGAATGAGTACCAAATAGACGAGGACAAGGAAGACGGCAAACTCCAGGGAATTGAAGAGCATGGCGCAACTATATCCCAAGAGAGGGCGGCCATGAATTCCAAAATCTCCGCCCGCCGGGTGGGTCTGGCGGCCTTCACGCTCTTAGCCGCGGTCGTCCTCCGGGAGATCTTCCTCCGCCGGGGCGGGGAGGTCTTCTACCTTGACCAGAAGAAGGTCAACCTAAACGCCCGCGAGCGCCGGGGAAGCTACGTCATCCTCTGCCTGGGGGAAGGCGATGACTGCGGGGTCAACGAGCTGGCGTTCTTCGACTAGGGCGCTCGCCGGAGCTCCCGGACCAGCAGGACGGCGGCGAGCGCGTAGAGCGCCCACTGGGAGAGAAGCAGAAGATCGTAGGCATCGCGGCGGACCAGGAAACGGGCGCGATGCCGCCCCGGCGGGACGATCATCCCGCAGAAGGCTCCGTTCACTTGGCGCACCGCTGCCGCCTCCCCGTCTATGAAACCGGCCACTCCCAGGCCGTAGTTCATCGGCGAGACCAGGAGAGCGGGCCGCGGCGACGAGACCTCCACACCCAGGCCGGCGGGCGTGACCTCCGAAGCGGCCGCGAGGAAATCGGCCTCCTCCGAGACGGAGAACGATTCTTCTCCCCACAAGACCGCCGCGGGGGCTGATTCCGCGGAGAGGACGCGACAGATCGCGTCGATCGACGGGGGGTCGGAGGGATCGGCGCCGGAGACGCGGACGGTCAGGAAAGCGGCGGACGGGATGGCCTTTTCCGGACAGGCCCGCGCCAGGCGGAAGCGGTCGCGGTACTGGAAGAGGCCGCTGAAGCCCACGTCCTCCCGGGCGAAGAAGCCGTCGGCCATTTTCGGCGGCGGCGTCGTGGTCAGGAAACGGTCGAAGTAGATCTGATCGTACCAGCCGAGTTCGGCGGCCTGGAAGAAAATGAGCAGCGCCGCCGCCAGCTCCGGCCGCCGCGGACGACGTTCCCTGACCGCGACCACGCCCAGCGCGGCGAGATACGCCAGGCAGAAGTTGAGCAGGGGAAAGAAATGGAGCCACTGGCGGAAGACGCTGATGGAGGGAAAACGCAGGGCGAAGAGGAGTCGGGCGAACGGGAGGGGGCTGTTCACGCCCAGGGAAAGGGAAGCGAAGAAGAGGGCGAGAAGAGCCGCCGGCCAGGACCGGCGAAATTTGAGAACGAGGCCGAGGGCGGCCAGAAAGAGCCCCAGCCGCCCGACGAAGAACGAGCACGGGTCGCGGGCGTCGCCGGGAAGGGCGCGCCCGCTCGCTTTTTCGAAGCGGGGGTCCAGATATTGGAGAAGATAGAAGAGGGGCGCCGAACAGGCCCCCCCCGCTCGGGACAAGGCCAGGTATTCCGGATAGGTCCTGGGCGCGACGGCGGCGGAGGACTGGCGGAGCTCGCTCGCCAGGCGCGGAAGGTTGATTCCGAGGTAGAGAGAGGGGAGAGCGCCGAGGACGATCAGGAGGAGAAGCGCCGGCCAACGCCGCCGAAGAAAGGGGAGACAAGCGCGGACGCAGGCGGGATGGAGAAGGGCGAGGAGAAGAGCCGCCGCGCCCATGGAGATGGCCTGGATCTGGGGATAGTGGGTGGAGAGCCCCAGGCCAAAGAGGATCGCCGCCGGGAAGAGAAAACGCGGGCTGTCCCGAAGGCCGAGGAGAGAAAGCAGGAACCACGGCATGAGGACGGTGGTGAAGACGACCTGCTCCTGATGGACGGTGATGCCGGTGCCCCCGAGCACGATCATCAAGGTTCCGGAGAAGGCCGCCGGGGCCGAACCGACGCACTTTTTCAGAACCAGGAACCACCCGCCGGCCATGAGAAAAATACCGAGGACATACTGGAGCTTGTAGACGAAGCCGGCGGAGAGGGGGAGCAGACAGTAGATAAGATAGCCGACGAGCCGGTGGGGATGGAAAATGGGTGCGTTGACATGGAAATAACCCGCCCGGATCCCGCCGCTGGTCGGATACCAGCGAGGGAAGGCCCGGAACTCGTCGAGGGAGCGGGCGACATGCTCGAAGGACGGGAAATGGAAGAGCCAGCTGTCCCCCTGCGGGAAGGACGGAGAAACGAAGAAGGGGATCAGCATCGCGAGACAGGGGAGAAAGATCAGAGCGGCCGTAACCGCCGCGCCGGCGCGGGGGCGGCGATCAAGATACCAGGCGGCGAAGGCGGCGAGAGCCGCGGACGCCAGAACCAGCACCGTTAGTTGGAGGGGGGACGGCATGTCCGATAGGGACGGTTCAGCGGTTCACGGTTCAGCGGTTCACGGTTCAGCGGTTCACGGTTCAGCGGTTCACGGTTCAGCGGTTCACGGTTCAGCGGTTCACGGTTCAGCGGTTCACGGTTCAGCGGTTCACGGTTCAGCGGTTCACAGTTCAGCGGTTCACGGTTCAGCGAGTCTCTTCAACCGTTGAACCCTTGAACCTTGGAACCATTTCTTGTGTATATCCCGAGCCGGCCCTAAAAACCATCGGTTTCTCGGCCGGATTCAGGTTATACTCTCCGGACTGAGCGGAGGCGGCATGACCGAGAACGGATTCCACCGCGGGGCGGTGATCGCCCTCCTCGTCCTCTTCCTTCTTCTCTCCTTTCTCCCCGACCTGATCTGGACGGGCAGAAAAACCTACTCCGCGGTCTACACCGGGACGTTCCAGTGTTTCACCGTCCTGCACCGCGTCCCCGGCGAGTGGTTCGTCACCGGAGGGTCGGGGAAGGAGGACGAATCCCTGCCCTACGTGGCTCTCCTCCGCCTCGTCTACGCCCTCGTCCCCGACCGCCTCCTCTGCCTCCGCGTTCTCTCGGTGGCGGCGGCGCTGGCCGGCCTCGCCCTGTTCGGCCGGATCGCCCGCATCCTGTTTTCCCGGAAAATAGCGCTCATCTTCCTGTTCCTGCTCGCCACCTCCCCCGTCTATCTCGAGTCCATGCGGGCCTACGGCTACCACTCCCTGAGCTACCTGGCCGCGGCCGCCGTCTGCTATCTCACCGTCGCGGACGCCCGGCGGCGGATGGTCCTGAAAACCCTCCTCCTCGCCTTCTTCTCCCTCCTCACCATGTCCCTCTACATTGCCTCCCGGGCCGTGATCGGCGTCCCTCTGGCCTTCTTCGCCTTGGATGGGAAACGTTCCTGGCGTCGGCTCCTCCTCCTCCTCCTCCTCCTCTTCGGGGGGATCCCCCTCCTGGAGCTCGCCTTCAACGATCCGCTCTTCAGCTACCGCTATTACTTCTACGACCCCCCGGAGCCGGGGGCGGAGTGGGTGATCGACTCCGGACGCTTCAGCTGGCCCATGCTGGTCGACCATGTTCGGGCCAACGCGGGCCCGGCGCGGGATTATCTTCTCGGCCGCGGCCGACGCCCCTTCTCCGACCGCGATCCCCAGTCCCGCATCTTCGACCGGGCCTACGTCCCCTTCCTCATCCTCGGCCTCCTCTCCTGCGCCCGGCGGGAGAGGCGGGGCGTGATCTTCCTGGCGGTCCTCCTCCTCTTCTTTTTCATCGCCCCCCTCGCTTCGAGCTTCCTCCAGCCGCGCCGGATTATCTTCGCCCTCTACCCGCTCTACCTCCTGATCGCGCTCGGGCTCGAGACCGCGGGGCGGCTCCTCGCCCGCCTCGCCTCCCGCCCCGGGGGCGGGAAAGCGGCGGCGGCGGCGATAGGGGCCTTCCTGCTCGCGGTCGGCGGGGTGGATGGGCGGGAGTATCTCCTCGAGGTCTCGCGACCGCCCGGCGGATACGGGCCCGCGGCGATGAAACAGGCGGCGAAATTTTTATCCCGGGAGCGCCGGGAAACGGACATCATACGGTATCCCCGCGACAGCGACGAGTTGGTTATGGGGAACCCCTACTTCGTCCCCCGCCCGGCCGCAGCGGAGGGAGCGGCGACGTTTTTCGGGGAGGAGCGGATCGGGCTGGACCGGACCATGCCCATCTTCCTCTCCCTGGGGCGCGGCCTGCTCTATCTGATCCGGCCGCCCCTCGAACCCCTCCCGGCGGCGGCGCTGCAATGGGCGCGGAAAGATCTCGGCGCGCTCCTGGCCGAGGGGGAACTGGCCGGGCTCGGCCTGCGCTGGGCCTCGTTCCACTTCGAGCGGATCGCGCCCGATCTGCTGCGAGGAGACGCTTCCCTGGCCGTCTCTCCCAACTTCCGGGTGGCCAACAGCGAGCGTCAGACCTACAACAACGAGCTGGAGTTTTATGCCCTCGTGGACATGGATCCCTCGAGCCGCTGCGATATCGCCCTCGATCCGAACGGCAAGCCGGTCTGGCTGAGCCTCGATCTCGGGAGGGATCACCCGCGCGCCGTCCGCGAGGTGGTGGCCGTCCCGGCGACGGGCGCGGAGGATCGCCTCTTCCGCCGGGCGGTCCTGCGGGGCAGCGCGGACGGCGTCCGCTGGGAAACGGTCGCCGAGCTCACGACGGAAGGCCGGGCCGGGACGCCCTCCTGCGCCTGGTCCTTCCCCAACCCGCGCCGGTGGCGCTACTACCGGTTCGAGATCCGGGACCGGGCGGAGGAGCATCCCGGCGGGATCGTCTCCCTCGCCGAGCTCTGGATGTTCGACCGGACCGACCGGGACTGGAAGGCCGAAGAGCTCATCCGGAAGTGGGCGGAGGCGAACAGCCGGATGAACGGCGGCCAGGCGAGGTAGCCGCAGGCTTGAGCCTGCGCGGTCCAGAAGAGAGGAACACGGATAATCGGAAACACGCAGGCTAAAGCCTGCGGCTACCGGAGTGGCGCGAGACTCGTCTTATTGCAGATAGCCGAGCGAACGCAGGGTCTGTTCCTGCCGGGACCAAGCGTCCGAATCCGGCGAGACGGGCGGACGGGAAGCGGCCAGCGAGCGGACCCGGGCCTGATAATACTCCCGGAGCCGGGCCAGCAGCGCCGGCTCAGAGGCGGAGCGGTCATTCTCGGGGGCACGGGGAGCGCCGGCCAGGAAGAGAGCCTCGGCCTTGTCCCGCGGCCAGGATCCGGTCTCCTTCTCGACCTTCGGGTAGAAGATGTATTGGGCTTCGGCGTCGATGACGGTGTAGCACCAGTCGAACTCCCAAGACCATTCCTCCTTCAGATAGCCGTGCTCGGCGACGGCCTTTTCCCCTCCCCGGAAAAGCTCCACCACGTCCTCGGTCCGGGCGCGCCCGGACGCGAGGAGCAGGATCAGGCGGTAAAAAGACTTCAGGGACACGGGCTCGCTCACCGCCGCCGGCGCGAGACCGGGACCGGCCACGATCAGAGGGACGCGCAGGACCTCCGGGAACAGGGTCTTGTTGTGGCCGAACTGGCCGTACTCCCCCAGGAGCTCGCCGTGGTCGGAGGTGACCACCAGACAGCCCTCCCTCCCGCCGCCGCGGAAGAGCGAGTTCAGGCGCTCGAGGCGGCGGTCCACGTGCCGGATCGACAGATCGTACTCGTCCGCGAAATCATACCCCCGGCATTCGCGGCCGGCGCTCCAGGACGTGGACGGGTGCATCCGCTCGTGGACGGTCATCCAGTTGAGGAAAAGGAAGACCGGCCCCGAGCGGCGCGAGGCGACAACGAGTTTCTGGATCGCCCGCTCCTGAAACGCGTCGGCCCAGAGCGGGTAGAAGCCTCCCCGGAGTGACGACAGCCAGTCCAGCAGGCGCCGCCCGAGGAAGGGCTCGGCAAAATTCCGGGACGGGGGGTGCGGGCCGAACTCGCATTGATCGGTCTGGGGGCCCCAGAAAGACATCGGGTAGTCGAACCACCTGACCTCGGCGAAGCCTTTGTCGGTGGCCAGCACCCAGGGGTTCTCGGTGAAAAGAACCGTGTGGTAGCCGCGCTCCGCGAGCGCGTCGGCCAGGGTGGCCTCCTTCTGGTAGCGCTTCCACTCCTTCCCGTCCCCGATCTGGTAGTCGTGCTCCCGGTACTCCTTCCCGGTGAAGAAGGTGACGTGGCTCGGGTAGGTGTAGTTGGATACGCTGTAGGCGTTCGAAAACACCACCGCCCCGGAAGCGATCCGATCCAGGTTCGGCGAGGTCGCCGATGGATAGCCGAAGCAGGATAAGCGGTCCCCCCGAGCGGCGTCCACGACCGCCGCCGCGATCGAGGGTAAACCGGAGGCGGCGGGGTAGGAATAATAAGCGGTCAGGGCCAGGGCCGCGGCGGCGACCGCCAGAGCCGCCCCCCGCCGAAAGCGCCGCAGGCCCCGGCTCGACGCCCGGCAGAGGAGATAGACGGCGGCCAGGAGGGCGGCCAGAACCGCCAAGTGAGGGAGAACGGGAGGCAGGGGATAAGAGCGGGCCTCCCGCCAGCGCTGGAAGATCAGGGCGTAGCCGCCGGCGGACGCGGCGGCCAGCACGGCCGCCTTCAGGGAGGCGCGGCGGAGAAAATCCGTCTCCCGTTTTCCCCAGAAGAAGCCGGCCGCGGCCCCGACCAGAACCGCCGCGCCGACGCACCCCCAGACCACCGGGAGATCCGCCATCTCCGGGGGGGCGAAATAGCGCCCCAGTCCCCGTCGAATCCCCATGAAGCAGGCCGCCCGGGAGGCGTACAGCCAGAGCAGGAGGGAGGCGGACCACTGGGCGCCGACATGCCAGGACGGCGGCGCGCGGAAAAGCCGCCGCGCGCTTTCGACCAGGGCGCCCGCGCCCAGGGAGAGGCCGACGAGGAGGACCGTCTCGACGAGCAGCCCGGACGGGATGACGGCCAGCGGGGCGACGAAGCGGCCGGTGAAAATGGGGAAATCCCCGAAAAGGGCGTTGACCGCCGCCGCCGCCGCCGCGAGACCGAGCCCCAGGCCGATCCAGGCCGCCGCCCAGGGATAGCCGCTCGCCGACCGGCGATCGGTCTCTCGGCTCGTCGCGTTCATCGCCGGGCGGTTCCCTTACTTTCCGATGTAGCCGAGGGCCTTCAACTGGCGCTTGACGTCGTCGCTGAGGCCGGTCCTGGGTTTCGCCACCTCCTCGAACCAACGGCCCCGGGCCGAGCGGCGGCGGACGTAATCTCCCGCCAGCGTCTTCAGGTCGGCGAGGATCCCGGGTCTCTCCCCGGCCAGGTTGTTCATTTCCCGCGGGTCCGCCCCGACGTCGAACAGCCATTCCCCCTCGCCTTTCCAGGCCAGGTCGCTATACGCGTAGCCGCCCTTTTCCAGCCGCGCGGTCACTGTCGTTTCCCGGCTGTCGGGTCGCCGGTAGGAAAGGACATAGCTCTCCAGGACCGGATGGGCGACCTCGCCCCGTTTCTCCAGCACCGGGAGCAGGGAAACCCCCTCCTCCAGGGCCGGCCGGGGGAGGCCCAGGTAGTCCAGAATCGTCGGCATGATGTCGAGAAGCTGCACCGGCGCGGCGGCGGTCGTCCCCGCCGAGACATTGCCCGGGAGCTTCACGATCAGGGGGACGTGGAGATGCTCGATGAACAACCGGCAGTGCAACTTTCCGCCATGCTCGTTAAACTCCTCCCCGTGGTCGGAGGTGACGATGATCAGCGCCGGGTCGTAACACGAGGCCTCCCGGAGGATCTCCATCACCCGGCCGAAGACGTAATCCGCATAACGGATGCTGCCGTCGTAGAGGGCGACGGTATGCTCGAGATGCCCGGGGAGGGCGAAGTCGATATTCCTCCAGAAGCTCCCCTCGTCGTAGGCGCCCCAGGCCGGGTCCGGGTTGGGCAGCAGGTCCGCCCGGCCCAGGGGCAACCCCGGGACCGGGCGATCCAGGAACTTTCTCATGTATTCCGGCGGACCCTGGATATACGGATCGTGGCACAGATAGTGATGCAGGAAGAGGAAGAGCGGCCGTTTATTCTTCCCGGCCTCGGAAACCGCGGCCCGGATGGAGTCCAGAACGGGCTCCGGCTGAAAGTAGTAGGTCGAAAAGTTGAAAAAGAACCGCGTGCTGTAATCGTCGAACCCCCGGTCGAACCCGAGCTCCGAGGAGAGGACCCCCCCGCCGGTGATGCCCACGGTGCGATAGCCGTGGTCCCGGAGGATGCCCGGCAGGGTCGGGATGGCATCGGCCAGGGTATAGAAGAGGTCGGGGTTGGCGTCGTTGGGATTGTTGACCCGATGCGCCAGGGGCGTCAGGGAGGTCAGCATGGTGGCGTGCGACGGAGCCGTCAGGGGAGCCTGGCTGATGGCCCGGGTGAAGAGGACGCCGTCAGCGGCCAGGGCGTCCAGCGCCGGGGAAGTCGGACGCTCGTAGCCGTAGCAGCTCAGATGATCGGCCCGGAGAGTGTCGAAGGAAAAGAGCAGGATCAAGGGAGGGCGGGCCGGCGCCCGGGGCGGAGACGGGCGGCCGCAGCCGAGGACCGCGACCAGAGCGGCGATCCCGAGTGAAACCCAGGCCGACATTCTGTTTGTCTTCATTCCCCGCCGAACGCGGCCATCCGGCCGCAAACTGACATCGCGCCAATGAGCTATGGGCTGATCACTGCTGACGGATAACTTTTTGTTCAGTTTCTGTTTAGTGTAGCAGGTTCCGGCTCATTTTTCACCCCCGCGCGGAAGCAGACCAATGATCCCCTTGAGCGAACGGCGGTTATCGTCTACCCTGTCCTTTCTGCCGCAACCGGCAGGGAAGGACGATGAGATGAATGCCTGGTGGGGAGTGGCCGCGGCGAGCGGCTTCGCGGCCGGCGCATTGTTCTGGTGCCGCGCGAGCCGGCCGCGGAGAGGGCCGGAGTGGGTGATCTTCACCTTCGTCTTTCTGGCGGCCCAGATCGTGGCGGCGGGTTTCGCGCTCTCTTTTTTCAACCGCCTGGCCTCGGGGTTGTGGTGGGCGGCCTGGGGATGCGCGCTGGCCGCCCTGGCCGCCGGGGTTTCTCTCTCGCGGCGAACGCCGGGCCGTTCTCGATCCCCGCATCCGTTCGGGAGAGGCTGGTGGCGAGCCCTGCCCGCGGGGGAAAGAAGGGTCCTGCGGATAATCCTGGCCGCGGCGGCGGCAACCGGGCTTCTCAACGCGGGCGTCGTGCTCTTCTCGGCGCCCCATACCTGGGACACCCTGGCCTATCGCCTGCCCCGGGTGGTCTATTATCTCCAGCGCGGCAACCTCGGTTACTTTGACGCCAACATCGTCAACCAGGTGGCGGTGCAAACCGGCTCCTCGGTCCTGGCGCTGTTCGCGCTCAGCGCCTCCGGGGGCAACGAGAACCTGACCCAGCTCTGGCAGTTCCTGGCCTACTGGACCGCCGCGGCCTGCGTATTCGGGATCTCCCGGGAGATCGGCCTGAAGCGTTCCGCCGCCCTCCTGGCCGCCGGGATCTTCGCCCTGCTCACGGTCTGCCTGATGCAGTCGACCACCGACCAGAGCGACATGCTCCTGGCCGCCTGCGCCGGCGGCGCCGCGTATTCATTGATCGCGTACCGCCGGCGGCCGCGCGGACCCCTTTTGCTGGTATCCGCCCTGGGCATCGGATTGGGATTGGGCATCAAGGCGTCGTTCGCCCTTTTCCTGCCTTCTCTCCTCCTGATCGTCGCCTACGTATTTCTCCGGCGCGGCCGACCGTTCGGCGTCCGGGGCCTGGGGCGCCTGGCCCTGCTGACGCTGGCGGCAGTGTTGATCCTGGCGATCCCGGCGGGCTACTGGGCCAACTACCGAATCTTCAACCATCCGCTGGGACCGGAGATCTGGCGCACGGTGAACGCCTACGAGGAAAGGCCGCCGTCCTTTATCCTCCGGTCGGCGGGGAAAACCCTGCTGCGGGATACGTTCGATTTCCTCTCCCTCGACGGCATGCCCGCCCTGCCCCTGGTGTGGAAGCTCCAGAACACCCTGCGTTACCCCCTGTGGGCGTTGTCATCGGCCGCGAGGATCGACCTCGAGCAGGGTCTGTTTGAGCCCTGGTTCTATTTCCCGCCGCCGCACAGCCACGAGGACTATTCTTCCTGGGGCATTTTTGGCTGGGCCCTGGTCTGGCCGGCCCTGATCCTGGCCGCCGTGCGTCTAGGCCGTCGCCGGGGGCCGGGCGTGCTGGCCTGGGCCGCGCTGGCCTTCATCGCGGTCCATGCCTTGTGCGGCGTGTACGACTTCGGCGGCCGGGCCAGATATTTTCTCCCCGCGACCGTGCTGGCGCTGCCGGCGGCGGGGTGGTGGTTTTACGCCCGGGGGAGGGCGTTAAAAGTCTGGCTGGCCGCGGCGGCGGTCCTCGGATCCCTCTCGGCCCTGACGGCCGTCCTGTTCCGCTACCGCGGCGCGGTCTGGTTCGATCAGTCGGTCTGGCTGCGCGGGCGGCTGACGGCCGCCCAGGAAGAGACCTGGGCGCTGCCGGGCCGGACGGAGTCGGTCTTCCGGATGGACCGGCTGAGCCAGGTCCTGCGCGACTCTCCGGTCTTTGATAAAGCGATCCGGAATTTCGAGCGCCTGGTTCCCCCCACGGCCACGGTGGCGGCGGCCATCAACCCCTACTCGATGGAATATCTGCTCTTCGGCCCGCGGCTGACGCGGAAGATCATCCCGCTCAACTCCTTTCATCGCGCCCTGCAGCCCGTGCCCCCGGAAGCGGATTATCTGCTCTGGGCGGACGATTTCGACGAGATCTACAACCGCGGCGCGGGGGACACCCACCTCGGCAAGGACTGGTGGCTCAGGAACCTCCGGGCGGCGGCGAAGGATGACGCTTCCGGCCTGTTCCGGGCGGCGGAGACATCCTCCCCGGAGGAGCTGAAATCTCTCCTCGCCGGCGGCGCGGAGGTCGACGCCAGAAACCGAAACGGCTGGACGCCCCTGCTCATCGCCGCGGCGCGGGGGAACCTCCCGGCGGTCGATGTCCTCCTGGCGGCCGGGGCGGATCCCTCCGCCGCCTCCCGGACCGAGGGCTATTCCGGTTTCACCGCCTTGATGGCGGCGGCCTATCATGGCCAGGACGGGGTGGTCGCCGCTCTGGCCGCCGCCGGCGCCGATGTCAACGCGGTGGACAACCACTATCACAACGAGACCGCCCTGATGCTGGCCGTGAAAAGCGGCCGCGCTAAGAGCGTCCGGGCGCTGATCGCCGCCGGCGCGGACGTGAACGCGACCAACCGCTACGGCGTGACGGCCTTGATGTACGCCGCCTCCTACGGCCGCCGGGAGATGGTGGAGGCGCTTCTGAAAGCGGGAGCGCTAGCGGAGCTTCGGGATGAGGCGGGCCTCACCGCCGCCCGATGGTCGGTTCTGGCCGGCCCGCGCCGGGCGGAGGTCAGACGCCTGCTGGAGCGATGAAACGCGGACGATGGGCGATAGCTCAGGATCATCCCCCCCAGGCGAAGGCCCCCCTCCAACAGCAATAAGCCGAGGAAGAGACCGAAGGCGACCAGGAGGATTCTCTGGCCCCAGGTCGTTTTCACTGCGGGGAGCGCCCGAGCGGCGGAACGAGCCGTCCGGCGAGGCGAAGGCGATCGGATCATGGGGCCGGGGGAGTGGCGGTTGCCTTCACGAGCATGAAATACACCTCGTCGACGCCCGGCAGCTGGAATATTTCCACCCGGCCGGCCGGATCGCTTTCCGCCCGCCGAATATCCGCGGGAGGCCAGTGGCGATCCTCTTTCCGGCCGTCGGGCGGATTCTTCGGAAAAGTGTGCATGTAGAGTATGTTCCCGCCCTGCCCCCGGGCGAATTCAATCTGCTCCGGCAAATAGTGGGGCCTCACCACCCCGCACGCATAATCCCAGTTTTCGACCTCCAGTTTGGCGAGCGTACGCCGGTCGACGCTTCCCGCGTCGACATAGGGATTGCCCCAGATCAGGACTTCGCTGAAGCGATTGTAGCGGATCGCGCGAACCTGCCGGCCCCGGCTGCGGATCACGGTCGCCAGCTGCCTGAGCTGCTCCCGGGAAAAATCGTACTCCGGCCGGGAGTACCGGAAGAAAAAGCTCCAGAGGTGATAGCTCCCCAGGACGCCCAGGAACACCCCGAGCGCAACCCGGACGAGGAGAGCGGCCCGCGGCCGGCGGAATATCCCAAACGTCTTCCACAGGCCCACGGAGATCAGGAGAAAGACCGGGTTGAGACCGAACAGTATCCTTCGCGGCAGCAACCGGTCCGACACGAAAAGACTGAGATAGAAGACGGCGAACCACCAGAGGAGATAGACATGGCCTTTATTCATCCTCCGCAGACACAGCGCCAGCCCGGCAATGAAGAACGGGAGGTAGGCGGCCGATACGAGATTGGGGGGGCGGTTCCATTCGTCGTCTTCCTCGTTGAAGAAAGGGCGATAGCGCAGCGAGAAGTAGTAGCTGGAGCACACGATCGCCTGCCGGACCCGCTCCCTCATCTGGCCCAGGAGCGAGGGAAGAGAGGAGCCCGCAAGAGAGAGGGCGCCGAGCGGGGTGCGCTCGGAGCACAACAGGGCGTTCGAGCCGAGCAGGCTGAACCGAATGTCGGCGAAGACGCGGTCCAGCCCCCCCACCAGGGCGATGAGGACGCAGGCGAACAGCGCCAGTTTCTTTCCCTGCGATCTGATGTAGGTCGCGAGCAACGCGATAACGAATACGATGACCAGCCTTCCGGTCGCGTACAACGATAGCGTGCTGTAGGACAACAAGCCGAGGAGCGGGATGCGGACCGCTCCTCCCCCTTTGAGCAACGCGGCCGCCGCTACATAGCAGGCGATGGCGACGATCGCGTTGGTGAAAGGAATATAGCCGAAGGAACGCGTCTCCTCTAGGTAGAAGGGGGACGTGATCAAGAGAAATATATACAGCGCGCCGATCGGGGGGCTGAACGCGAGCGCCGCCGTCCGGTAGAGGAACGCCAGCGCAACGGCCGTGCACAGGACGGAGACCACCCGCAGGCAGAGCAGGCGGCGCGGGATCACCGCCTGCACCGCCTTGACCGCCGCCACATAGGGGAGCGAAGAAAAAGACAGGCAGTTATCCCCGGTGGAATACCTCATGGCCGGGGTGATTGCCAGGTCCATCCCCAGCGCCAAAACGTTGGAGCGGGGGATCGGCCAGCCGTAGCCCGGGGAAATATTCTTGAGGGGCCAGAGATCGGCCAGGAAGGCGAGGAGGCAATACAGCGCGATCAGAGCGGCGGCCAGCCGAGGGGGCGTCCGCTCCTCCCCCGACGGCCGGAGACGATCGCCGATCCCGGTTGTGGATTCGGGATTCATCGCTCGGTACCGTCGCCGACGGAGCGCCCCGGGCGAAGGCGCCGGGCCGCCAGCCGACCCCACGGGAGAGCCAGGGCCAGCGCCGCCCCCACTCCGGCGAGCGTGAAAATCCACCCCCGCCGCAGCGAGCGCGGGGAGAAGACCATCTCCACCGTGTGCTCCCCGGGCGCGCAGAACACCCCGCGCTGGAAGCAGTTGACCCGGCGCATCTTCTCCGGGCGTCCGTCCACCGCCGCCCTCCAGTCCGGGTGCCAGGCGTCGGTCAGCACCAGAAGGGACGGGCGGAGCGCCTTCACCCGGAAAAGGAGACGGTTGGGACGGGAGACAGAGCGGGAGACGATCGCGTTCTCCTCCTGCAGCCGGGCAAATCCATCCGCGGAAGAGGCGGGACGGAAAAGCGCCTCGGGAAGGCCCTCCGCCTCGTCAGCCGCGATCCAGCCCCGTTCTCGGAGATCGGTGGAGAGAACGGCTGCCCTCTCTTCATCCTCCCCCGCCCGAGCCCAGCGGTCCTGAAAATAAAAGCGGGGAATCGCATCCGCCTTCTCCTGCAGGTCAAAGACCATCGGCGCCGCTCCCCTCTCTTCCGATGAAACGAGAGCGAGGCGGACGCTGAAGTTTGTCCAGAAGCGCGATCCCCAGTCCCGGGGCCAGAGCTCGTAGGGGACGCCGGGGGCGACCGCGTTGACTGCCGATTCGAACTGGGGAAGAAGCGGCTTGGTGTCGAAGCCGAGAAGGGATAACCCCCCGTCCACCCAGGATAGGTTGTCGAAGGAAGAGCGGTAGCAGGCGCGGCGAAACTCCTCCCTCTCCGTCGGGGACGATGGCCAGGACTCGAGCAGGCGATAGACGGGATGCGCCCGGGGATTCGCGAAACGGACGCCGGAGATGTCCTGAACCCGGCGGTTCAAGACGACATTGCGGTAGAAGGCCGGGTAAGCGAAGAAAACGATCTCCGCCAGGGACAGGAGAACCAGGCCGCGGGGGAGGAGGGCGGGGGGGAGATGGATCGCCGCCGCGCTGAGGAGGATGAGAACGGCGGCGGCATAAGCCAGGGGCCCCCGGATGAACCATTCCCATTCTCCGGCCTCCGTGAGCAGGCGATAACCGGCAAGGACCCTTCCCCCCTCCCCCGCCGGGTAGCTCCGGAGGAGACCCAGCGCCAGGGCCAGGAGAAGGGCTGCGCTGAGAGCGGCGATAATCCCCCGCCGCGGGCGGGGCCGGCCGGCGGCGAGGCCGTCGGCGCCGAGACCGAGCAGGCCGGCGAAGGCGAAGCATTCGATGATCCGGAAACGGACGGGATAGGGCATGCGGAAAAGCGGGACGAGCAGACGGAGCGGCCCGTAGGCCGGCGTGTAGACGCCCAGGACCACGGCGAGGCTCAGGGCGAAGAGGGAGAGAAATATCGCCCACAGGCCGCGGCGGGAGAGGCGGGTGGCAAAGAAGCCGAGAAGAATCACCAGGAACCCGGCCGAGCCGCCCGAGAGGTTGACGTCGTTCAAGGTGCACTCGATGGCGTGGGCCGCTCCCCAGCTGTGGATGCTGGTCACACCGCCGAAGAAATCCGGGATGAGAAGTGTGATCAGGTAGAGGGGAGAGAGGCTCTGCCCTTTTCCGGTGAGGCCGGCCACGGCGCCCGAGCTGTCGCGGACGAGGAGGAAAAGTCCTTCGGCCATGTTGGACCAGTAGACGCCGGAGAGGAGAAAACCAGATACGAAGATGAAAGCGCCGGCGGAGAGAAGGCGGAGAGCGGACGCCCCCTCCCGGCGCAGGATCTGGAGAAGGGCGAAGCCGGCGAGGAAGAGGGCGGCGATGAAGACCGTGTTAAAGACAAAGGGGACATCCCCTCCCGCGGAGCCCAGGGCGAAGGCGGCGGCGCCCAGGACGAGCCAGAGGCGGCTCCCCCGTCTGGAGAAGCGGATCGCGCAGAGGAGGTAGAGGGGAAGCCAGGACTGGACGAAGACCTCGGGGGGATCGGTCGCCATGTAGAGCATGGAGGAGCTGAGCGTGTAGGAGAGGGAGAAGGCGCCGGCGCCGAGGGGACCCAGTCCCAGGCCGGCCCGGGCCAGGGCAAAGGCGAGGGCGGCGGAGAGGAGGTAGTGGAGAAGGAGCGGAAGCTTGACCAGCCAAAGATAGTCGCGCGCCGGAGAGAGAGCGGCGAGGAGCTGGAATGGCCACTGCGGGGGATAGAGGGAGCACTGAAAGAGGTTGGCGTAAAAAGGCTTGGCCCCGGCGCAGGTGTGGGGGTCCCACCAGGCGATCTCCCCCCCCGCGAGCGACCGGGAGAGAAAGCGCTGCTGGGGGTAATAGTAGAAGGCGATGTCGTCGAAGAAGAAAGACTCCCTCTCCGTGAGGAGAGGCAGGAAAAAAGCGATGACCAGGGCGAGGATTCCAGCCGGCCAGAGAAGATCGCGGCCGGATATCCGGATCAGGCGTCCCATCTGAGCAATCCCCTTGCCATAGGATATATATTATAATCGACCGCCAGGCGGATAGGCGGAGCTAAAACGATTATGCCACAAAGACCCGAAGGCACGAAGGACTCCGGTACGGCCCCCAGAGTCCTCTTCGTCCTCTACGACAACTTCAAGACCGAGCGGCTCGGCGTCCAGATCCTCTCCGCCATCGCCCGGGAGGAAGGCTGGGAGCGGAAGCTGATCATACTGAGCTCCCTCTCTCCCGCCGAGGCGAGAGAGAGGGCTCTCGCCTTCCGGCCTCAGGTCGTCGCCTCTAGCGCGATGACTTTCGAGCACCTCCCTCTTCAGGAGTTCAACCGCTCCCTCAAGCGGGAAGGCCTCTCCTTCGTCTCCATCTTCGGAGGACCGCACTACACATTCAGCCCGGAGGAGATCGAGCAGGACCCGGATATCGACGCCGTCTGCCGGGGCGAGGGAGAGGAGGCCTTCCGCTCCTTTCTTTCCGCGGTGCGCGCGGGGAATGATTACTCCCGGATCGAGAAGCTCTGGGTCCGCCGCGGGAGCGAGCTGGTTAAAAACCAGCTCGGGGGGCCGATCGCCGAACTCGACCGCGTCCCCTTCCCCGACCGCGAGATCATCCCCCTCTACGGGGAAGGCGAGCAGATCTTCGGCCGCTCGCTCGGCCTGATGTTCACCCGGGGCTGTCCCCACCGCTGCACCTACTGCTTCAACGCCGAGTGGAACCGCCTGTTCGCGGGCCATCGGATCATCCGCCACCGCTCCGCCGAGAACGTCCTCGCGGAACTCCGAGAGGTCTGCGCGCGCTATAAACCCGACCTCGTCTACTTCCATGACGACGATTTCACGCTCCTCCCCCGCGACCTGATCCGGGAGTTCTGCCGCCGCTACCGGAGCGAGATCGGCCGTCCGTTTTACGTCCAGGTGCGGGCCACCGGCGTGGATGATGAGCTGATCTCCCTGCTCCAGGAGGCGGGACTGGCCGTGGTCGGGATGGGAGTGGAGTGCGGCGACGAGGAGATCGCCCGGAACGTCCTGGAGCGCGGGAAGATCAGCAACCAGGACATCGTCCGGGCCTTTCGGATCTTCCACGCCCACGGGGTCAAGTGCTTCTCCCAGAACCTCTTCGCCCTCCCCGTGCCCAACCCCCTCGAGACAGACGGGAAGACGATCCGCCTGAACATCGAGTGCCGGCCGACCTGGGCCCAGTGCTGCATCGTCGTCCCTTACCCGAAGACGCCCCTTTTCGACTACGCCGTCGCCCACGGCTACCTGGAGAAGGACGCCTTCGCCCATCCGGAGCGTTTCCCCTCGGTCTTCACCGGGACGAGCTTCCGCTACCCCGACCCGTCCGTCGCCCGGCGGCTCAACAACCTCCACAAGTTCGCCAGCATCGTTATCCGTTTTCCCCGCCTCCTCCCCCCGGTCAAGCTCCTGATCCGCCTCCCCCCCAACCCGGTCTTCCAGTATCTCCACTTCGCCTGGTATGGATACTGGAACACGGTCGGCCTCTGGGGGACGAAGCTCTCCTGGCGCTTGGTTCGGAACGGCCTTGCGGCCGTCCGCGACTACCTCAAAAGACACTGAGATCCGTAAAAGAAGTAATCAGTGATCAGTGACTGATAACTGATGACTGATCACTTCTTTTTCAGTTATTGCTTCTCAGAGGAGAGTTTCGATCTGGAAGGCTCGCGGGGCCGCGTCGAAGAGCATCAGGTCCCCCAGGGAGATGACCTCGGTCTCCGAGGACCAGTTCCCCGGCCGGATGAAGAGGCGGTAGCAGCGCCAGGGCCGGTCGTTTCGGAACGACCAATTGATCCAGCCCCCCGAAGGGGGCGGGCCGCCCGGCTCCATCCGGTCCAGGTGCTCCCAGCCGACGCCGTCGCTGGAACCCATAAGGTCGGCGGATCGGAAGAACCCCTCCCGCTTCCCCAGCGCCGGGCGGATGGAGATCGAGCGCGCGATCGACGACATCCCCTCTCCGTGGTCGAACATCACCCACCCTGGACCGCGGCCGCGGTCCAGGACAATCTCCCAGGAGGTGGCGGGATTGAGGTCGACGAGGCCGTAGTGGAGGTGCTCGTTCTGGTAAGGACGGAGCGGACGGTTGACGACGGAAAGGTTGGGCGAAGAAGCGATCCGCGCCGTCCCCGGGCGGGAGAGGAGGTTGGGCGCGACCGTGTTCCAGCGGACCAGTATCCCCCGCAGTTCCGTCCCGGCCACGGCGATCTCGGAAGCCAGGCCCTTGAGCTTCCCCCGGGCGAAATCGAGCGCGTCCGCGACCTGCGGCGAGGCCGGGACGGTGTACAGGTAGAGAAGGTTCAAACCCTCCGGCATGAAGAGGGTGAGGTTCCAGCGCGGGTCGATCGTCTCCTCCCCGAACATCTGGGCGGAGCGCGCGGCCGACGTCGGCTTCGGGGCGAAATAGGGGTTCCCCAGTGTCACCTCGTTGATCGCCTTGTGGAAGCGGATCCAGTCCACGC
Source organism: uncultured bacterium (assembly GCA_964551475.1). Lineage (GTDB taxonomy): Bacteria > Auribacterota > Erginobacteria > Erginobacterales > CAZKCI01 > CAZKCI01. The sequence continues at coordinate 52,601 of CAZKCI010000004.1, forward strand.
TCCGGCGCAGAGGCGTGAGGACGGCGGAGACCTTTTGGAGCTGTTCCCGTGTGAAGGCGAGGACGGGAGAGGCGACGGAGAACAGGTATTCGTGGAGATCCGCCAAACCGATGACGGCGATACAGAGGGCGAGACTGAGCGACGGCAGGACGCGCCGGAGGCGGACATAGCAGAGTGAGAGGCCGAGCGCGATCAGAAGGTTCAGGGGATAGAGGGCGAGAAGGATCCGGCGCGGATGGAGGGCGCTCGAGGCGAGGGGCGCGACAAAATAGAGGAGAAGCAGGATCAGGATCAGAGCGCTCCCCCTCCCCCGCCGGCGCAGGCAGACGAGAATGCCCAGAAGGAGAAAGGGCGCGTAGAACGCGTTCATGATGCGCGAGCGCGGATCGCGGTCGGCGAAGGGGACGCGGTCGCGGCCGAGGAGGTAGTCGCGGGCGGCGCCCAGGTTGGCGCAGATGTGATCCTTGAGCATCGGCGGCGAGAAGCGCCCCTCGTCGATCACCCACTCCGCACCCGGCTCGGGCGGGTTGTAGAAATAGTAGGGAAAGTTGAAGAGCTTTTCCCCCCGCAGCCCTTCCAGGAGGACCACCAACCCGACAAAAGTTGCGAGGTAGAGGAGGAGCTTGCGCCACTCCGTCCGAAGATAGACGAGGAAGAAGAGGACGGGGAGGAGGACGACAATCCGGACGGCGATGTAGAGGGAAAGGGTGGCCACCGCCGTCGCTCCCAGGGCGGCCGTTTTCAGAGCCGCCGGCCGGGCGGAGAGCGACGAGACGAGGAGCCAGACGGCGAGGGCGACGGCGAGATGGCTCAAGGATTGGTAGCCGAAGGCCCGCATCGACTCCAGGTAGATCGGGGAGGTGACGAGGAGAAAGAGGAAGATCAGGGCGGGCGCGGGCGAAAAGAGACGGCGCGCGGTCCGATAGAAGAGGTAGAGCGTGAGGAGGGCCGCGAGGACCGAGACGATGCGCAGGCTCAAGATCCGGTCCCCCGCGACCGCGTAGACCAGGCGGAGGAGAGCCATGTACGGAAGAGAGGTGTCCTCCTGTCCGGAGCCGCCGAGACAGTGCCACTCCTTCCAGGGGACGGGGTGGAGGGTCGTGAAGCACTGGAACGACTCGTTGGCCACGGCGAAATAGCATTTCCGGGACGGCCAGAGGAGGTCGGGGAGAAAGGAGGCGATGACGAACCAGAGGAGGAGTGCGGCGAGGATGCTCTTCTCCCCGCGGAGGGGAGTTGCCGGGTTGAGATGATCGTTGTCCGAGTTCACGAGGGAACCAGTGATCAGTGATCAGTTACTGATGACTGATCACTTCTTTTTCAGTTACTGTTTCCCTGTGGGAGGGGCATTCTTGCCCCGATTCCGAGCAGCCCCACATCTTTCACTCTCAGATTGAGTCCCCGGATCGTCAACGGCGGGATACCCGAGGGCGGGGCATTGTTCCTCCCTGAAGGCGGGACGGACTTCAGCGCGGCGGAAAGGACCAGGATCGGGCCGATGATTTGAGCCTCCCCGTCAGTGACCAGAGTCAAACGCGTAAGCCCGCTCGCGGGGACCTCGAAGATTTGCCAGGACCAGCGATAGGATAGCTCTGTCTCGCTCCTCTCCTTGCCATTCTCCACGAGGAAACGAGCGGGGCCTTCGGATCGGACAGAGAAGAGCAGGCTCAAGTGCGAACTGCTAGTCACCACCGCCAGGACGTTATACTCAGCCTCCCACCGCCCTTTCGTCAGAACGGCGAAAGGCGCCTCGCCAAGAAGATCACGGCGATTGACCGACTCGACGATCTCATTCCGCGCACTGGTCCAGCGTAGGTCATCCGATTTGAAATAGAAAGGCCTCCGCACCGCTTCCAGGTCCCAGGCCGTCCCCGAGGGCATGTCGTAGAAAGATCGGCATTCGGCGCGGTATTCGGACTCGTCGGCCTTCTCCCATCGGACGAACTGGCGGGGGTCGTTCCTTATCTCCCCGGTCTCGAAATGGCGGAGATAGAGGCGGGGCATCAGAGTCCGGTAGAGCGACCAGGGGAATCCGTTCTCCAGCGTGTAGACGGGCGCGGGTTCGAGCTCGTCGTAGACGCCGCCCACCACGTCCCGGAACTGGGGGTAGGAGACGAAGACGGGTGCGGAGAGCTCACCGCTCTTCAGGCGGCCGTGGAGGTCGAAGATGTCCTCGAGGCCGTAGCGGGTGAGGTAAGCCTCTTCCGGGTCGTAGCGGATCCCCTGTTCGACGGCGCGGACGTTCAAAACAGCCGCCAGAGCTAATGCGCTCAGCCAGAGAACCCCCCATCCCCGCTTCGCCGCCAGAACGCGCGCCGTAAAAATTCCCAGGGCCACCAGGAGGAGGGCGACCAGCGGGCGGTTGTAGTAGGTGTGCTGGTGGAGTATGTCGTTCCCCTCGGGGAGAAGGATGCCCCCGGCGAAGATGATCGCGAGCACACAGAAGAGAATCATCCTCCCCGCCCCTCTCCAGGCGCGCAGAGCCAGGACAGTCCCCAGGAGAGCCGCGCCCGAGCCGGCGGCCAGTGCGATCCGGATCGGCGTCCTCGGCGGCGGCTCGCCGAACGTATAGGCGAAGATGTCGAGCGTGTTGAGCGCGAGGTAGCGGAGGTTGCGGGCGATGAGAGAGAGCGGATCGCTTGCGGAGGCGGCCTTGATCGCGGCGAAGGGCGCGCGCCGGTCCGGGCTGATCACCGAGGGAAGGACGTCGACATAGAGCCAGACGGAGACGCCGGCGAGGAGGAGAAGGGCCAGGGCGAGCGGCCAGCGGACGCCCTTGAGCCAGTGCCAGGAGAAGAGGGCGATGAGAAGGGCCGGGACAAGGAAGAAGATGTATTCGTCGGTGAAACAACCCAGCGCGAAGAGGGCGATGGCGCCGAGAACGGCCGCCGAAGAGCGGAGACGTCCGCGGGAGCGCAGCGAGAGCAGGAGAGCCAGGATGCCGAGGATCTGCAGCGTGGCGAAGTCCTTGGCGTAGCGGATGGGAGCGTGGTGGCCGACCAGGACCTCCGTGGTGACGAGCCAGAACGATCCCGCGACGAGCCCCGGCCCCCACTCCCCCGTCCACTGGCGGACGAGGAGCGCGATCATCAACCCGATCAGGAAAACGCACAGCAGGTTGACCGGGAACCAGAGGAAGGGGCCGAAACGATAGTACAGATGCGCGTAGAGGCGGGGGGTCAAGACCTCGAAGAACTGGGCGAACTGGCGCTGGCGGTACTCGGTGTCGGAGGCGCGCCAGACGAAGGCCTTGCGCCAGTCGAACTCGGAGAGAGAAGAACTCAAAGGCCCCCCGGAGATCCCGTTCTCCAAGGCGTAGTAGCGGAGCCGCGCGATCTGGGGCGTCGCTACGCGGACCGGGAGGGAGACAAGGAAGACGAGAAGGAGGGCGAGCATCCCCAGCGAGAAGACGAGAACGGGAGCAGAGAGATGTCTATCGCGATTCACTGAGCGCATCCCAAAAACCACAGGTTCCACGAGAAACAATGTGTTTATTGTGGGAGGGGCATTCCTGCCCCGATCCGAGCCGATCCGGATCGCGGCGAGACGCCGCTCCCACAAACCCGGCTTGACATAGCCATCACCGGATCGCCAGAGCCGCCTTGGCCAGCCCCGCGAACTCCCGCCAGGACTTGATCTTCCGGATCCGGGAGAGGACATAGGCGGGGCGATAGTAGTAGGACCGGAAAAACTTTCTCTGCCACTCGTCCAGGAATTTCGAGTCCATCTCCGGGTTGTAGACGGGGATCTTCTCCAGGATTCCGGCGTCGCCGAGCGTGTATTCCCGCCAGTAGTCGACGCCGGTTTTCTTGACCAGCTCTTGGTAAAGCTCGGAGGGGGGCTGGGGGACGAACTTGTTCACCTGGACAAAGTCGCAGCCGAGCTCCAGGGCGAACCGCCGCGTCCTCTCCAGCCCCGCCCGGTCCTCGCCGGGGAGACCGACCATGAAGAAGCCGAGTGTCACGATCCCCTCCTCCCGCGACCAGCGCACCGCCTGGCGGATCGTCTCCAGGGGGATGTCCCGGTGGAAGCGCTTGAGCGTCTCGGGGTCGCCGGACTCGATGCCGAAGTTGATCTTGGTCAGACCCGTCCGCTTCATCGCCCTTAAGACCTCGCGGTCGACGCGGTCCGGGCGGGAGCGGATCGACCATTTGACCGAGAGGTTCTTCCGCCCGATCGCCGCGCAGATCGCCAGCACCCGCTCGCGGTTGAAGGTGAAGGTCTCGTCCTGGAAGAGGATCTCCCGGATCCCGAACTTCTTTTCGCACTCCTCCATCTCCGCCGCCACGTGCTCGGCGCTTCTGGCCTGGTAGCGCTTCCCGGGGACGTCGCAGTAGGCGCAGTGGAAGGGGCAGCCCAAGGCCGAGAGCATGACCGTGATCGGCCAGGACTGGGTCATCACGGTGGTGTAGCGGTCGTTGGGGAGGAGGTGGCGGGCGGGGAAGGGCACGTCCATGAGCGAAAGCTCGTCGGGGCGGGGAGGCGTGGCGAAGAACTCGCCCTCCTTCCGGAAACAGACGCCCGGGATGGAGGAGGGGTCCCCTCCCCCGGCTAGACATTCGAGAAGCTCGGGAAGCGTGCGCCACCCCTCGCCCGTCGCTCCGAAGTCGATCGCGGGATGGGTCATCACCTCGCGGGGATAGAGTGCCATCTGGGGTCCGCCGACAATCGTGGTCGCGCCCGCGAGAGTCTTGATCCCCGTGATCCAGGAGAGGGCGGAGTGGAAGTTCTGGGTGTAGATGTTGAAGCAGACCGCCCGGGGATTGAACTCGCGCACCCGGGCGGCGGCCTCCTCGATGCTCAACTTGAGGGCGTAGGCGTCGAGTATCCCCGCCTCGAAGCCGAGCTTCTCCAGGTGGGCGGCGAGATAGGCGAGCGCCATGTTGGGCAGGACATAGGCGGACTCCGCGTACTGCTTGGCCACCCGCTCGGTGTAGAGGTGCTCGGTCACCTCCTGCTTGGGATTGATGAAAAGGACCCGAATTTTCTTTCCGGACGTCGCCATGCTCAAATCCCGCTTTCTCCCCCCGCTCGACTCTGCTATTGTCGCCGTCACCGGGAGGAAGGCATCCCGCTGACCGGGCGTGTTATCCTATTATACCAATCATAATCCGCGAAATCCGCGTAATCCGCGGCGGGGCAGGTTAGCCGTCCGCCGGCCGTCGGCAGACTGATGCGCACACGGGATCATATCCTTCCCATCCTTTTCCTTGTCCTGCTCATGCTCTGTCTAGCCCTCCCCACGCTGGACTACGGCTACCTCCTGGAAGACTACAAATACCTACGGTCATACTCGCTCGAAGAGATCGCCCACACCTTCCGCTCTCACTGGGAGCCTACGCTCGAGGAGACGAAGGGCTACCGCCCTCTTCACTCCGTCCAGTACGCCTTCTTCCACTGGCTGATCGGCGGGGACGCGGTCGCCAACCACCTCCTCGCCGCCGCCTTGATGGTCTCCGGCGTCCTCCTCCTCTACCTCTTCGCCCTCCGCTGTTGCGGCGACATCCGCCCGGCCTTCTGGGCCGCCTTCCTCTACCCCTGCCTGGGGATGAACGCCTGGCAGATCTCCTGGCTGGTCAACCGCCAGCACCTCCTGCAGATCAACCTGAGCCTCCTCGTCCTGATCTTCTTCGACCGTCACCTCCGCTCCCGGAGAATCGGACCCTGGCTCATGGCATTCCTCTCCTTCATTCTCAACCTCCTGCTCAAGGAGGAAGCGGCAACGCTCCCCCTGATCCTGGCGGCCTACGGATTCCTGATCGCCGGGAGTTCGTTCCGTCGTTTGATCAAAAGCCTCCTCCCCTTCTTCCTCGCCCTCGCCGCCTTCACGGCCGTACGGACGGCCGTGATCAGAGACCTGCCCGCTTTCAACCAGCATCCTCCGCCCCTGCCCCTGACTCCCGGGTTCGTCCTCAGGGAATACGGCCGGGCGGTCCTCGCCACGCTGGTGCAGACCTGCGGCGTCCACGACCCCGGCCACGAGGACTTCCCCATTTACGGCGGCGGTCTCTCCCGGGACCGTGACTATCTCGCCGCCGGCGCCCTGGCCGTACTCCTCCTGATCGGGAGCGGAACGATCGGCCGCGCGGGACGGCCCGCGGACAGGAGGACCTTCGCCTTCGGCGCGGCGGTCGTCGGCCTCGGGTCCCTCCTGGTGGCCGTCTGGTATCGGAACAACCGCCTCTACGTCAGCTCGATCGGGATCGCCCTGATCGGCGGCGTCCTGGCGGGAGGCGCTTTCCGCTCGCTCGGCCGATCTGCGGGCGGTCTCCGACGCAGGATGGCGGCCGCGGCGGCCGCCGCCTGCTTCCTGGCCTACCTGGGCTTGAACCTCCTGAGCTTCCTCGAGCTTGAGGTCGCCCTCCGCCCGGATGGCCGCCTGGCCCGAATCTGGGACACCTGGGCCTTCGACGAGTACGCCGCCTGGATGAAGCCGGAACAGACGGCGATCCTCCGGAACCGGATTCTCTCCCGTCCCGACCTCCGGGCGCCGCTGGAGAAAAACCCCCGCCTGGCGGAGGAGCTGGGCCGGGAGGGGGCGCGGCGGTCGGAGGAGCTCGCCCGACGGGACCCGGGGCGGGCGGGGGACCCGGTCTACAACCAGGAGGCGCTCCATCTCTTGAGCCGGGCCGTCGTCCTCGATCCGCGATCGGCCGAGGCGCGCAACGCCCTGGGCGCCCTCCTCCTCCGCCAGGGACAGAGGGAGGGGGCGATCGGCCAGTTTACCGAGGCCCTCCGCCTCCGCCCGGGTTTTGCCGAGGCAAGGGCCAACCTGGAACGCGCCCTCGGCTCGCCATCAAATTAAACTACGAATTGCGCGAATTTGGCCCGACTGGGCTCGCGGGAAGATATCCGCGAATTGGCACGAAGGGGCGGGTCGGCCCTATTCGTGCTCATTCGTGAAAATTCGTGGATGTCAGTCGCCGGGCCAGCCAGGCTGAATTCGCGTAATTCGCGAAATTCGTAGTTTTATTCAGCCGAGGCCGGAGAGGCGCGCAGAGCGCGCTTAAGGCGGGGGAAAGAGAAGAGGATGTGGAGGATGACGCCGGGGATCCGGCGGGGCGGCATTCCCCGGGACTGGTTGGGGCGGGGGGTGGCGACCACCTCCACCTCCCGGAAGCGGGCGCCGCGGGAGAGCATCCGGAGGGTGATCTCGGCGTTGATCAGGTCGCGGAAGACCAGCTCCTCCGAGGCGATCGCCTGGGCCAGCTCGCGGCGGAAAAGGCGCAGGCCGCTGTCGATGTCGCGAACCCGGACGCCGAAGTAGCGGCTGACGAGAAAGCTGAAGACCCTCGTCATCAGCCGACGATACCACTGGTCGCGGCGGCTCACCTTGACGGCGACGATCAGGTCGGCGTCCTGCCGGCGCGCCGCCAGCTTCCAGAAATCCTCCGGGCGGAACTTCCCCCCCGTGTCGCTGAAGAGCACCCACTCCCGGCGGGGGAGTCTCAAGGCGTCGAGGAGAGCGCGCTTGTAGCCCTTGCGCTCCGCCCCCTGGACCAGACGGATGGGAAGGCGCGCGGCGAGGTCCTTCAGAATTTTGCTCGTGCCGTCGCGGGACCCGTCCTCGGCCACGATCAGCTCCGAGCCGGGAACCTTCTCCACCACCGCCCGGTAGAACCCCTCCACCTCTTTCGCGATCGTCTCCGCCTCGTTATAGGCGATCAGGATGACGGAGACGGGAGACGGCGCCGCCGCAGATTCTGTCCCGCCGGGGACGGTGATCATGAGCGGGCCTCCGCCGCGGCATCCCCGACGCACCGCGCCGGAGCGGCTGAACTGAGGATGGAAGCACGGGGGGGAGCGAATATTTCGGGGGAAACCCGCCCCCGGGAAGATGAGCAATACGGGGCCTGGAGAGCGTAGGAGATGTTAGCCGCGATATCGATGATGGACATCTTTCCGGGGAGACGCTGGGGCTGGACCGGTTTCCCCGCAAAAAGCAGCGGCACCCGTTCTTCGGCGGGATGGAGGATGAAGGAGTGCTCCCCGATGTGCAGCCCATGGTCGGAGGAAACGACGAACAGGGTATCGTCGAACAACCCGTTCTCCCTCAGCCAGCCGAAAAATTCCTCGAGGAGGCGGTCAAGATGCCGGAGGGCTTCCTTCATCTGCCGGGAGTAACTCCCCCAGGCATGTCCGCAGTAGTCCACCTCGCTCAGATCGACCACCCACAGCCGGACGTCGTCCCGATGGCGAAGGAGATCGTCCCGGAGCCGCCCCAGCAGCCAGGCGTCGGCGTTCCGGTAGCCGCGTTCCACCAGCGAGACCACGGTCACCGCCCAGGAGGGGCGGGAGAAATGCCGCACGTGCATACTGCCGTAGAGACGGGCGGGGACAATGTCCGGAAGCGCCTGGACGCGAATCTCCCGGCCGGAGTTGTTGTTGAGCACCCCGTGGCGGGCGGGCTCCGCGCCGGTCAGGATGCTGGCGAAAGCGGGATTGGTGAGGGCGCGGTAGACGGTGTAGGCCCCGCCGGCGGCGGCGGCCGATTCCTTCTCCAGCGCCTTCAAAAAGGGCGGGGAGACGGAATCGAACGCCCGCTGGCTGAGCCCGTCGATGTTGAGGAGCATGGCCCGCCGGCAGAAGGGGGCGGGGGAGACGGTGTGGCGGGTCTCGGGAATGAACCCCCGCTTCCGGAAGCGCCGGACGAAGAGGGCGGCGGCGAGGAGGGCGAGGAGGAAGACCAGGGAAGCGAGATCGCGGAAGGGGTCGAGCGTGGTCGCGGCGGTGACGATGAAAAGCTGGTACAGGATCGTCAGGGGCAGGGACAGGGTGGTGGGCGCGATGATGACGAACGAATTGAGGTACATCCGCAGGGGGATCATCGGGGAACGGGCGGCCAGGGCCATGGGACAGCCCATGAAGACGATCTGGACGGCCGAGGTCAGGGCGAACATCCAGAGCAAATGCACCCCCGCCCCTCCCGGGGAGCGGCTCGCGAGCAGCCAGGCCAGCCCCGTGACGCAGAAAGGAACGAGCAGGGGATGGAAGTCCGCCGCCCGGAGGAGCAGGTAGAGGAGGGCGGCGAGGAGCAGGGCGGCGGGCAGACGCGGGGCGAAGGCGGGGAAGAGGCGGGCAGAGGCCGCTCCCGGGAAGCGCGCGGCGATCCGCCAGAGGACCAGGTAGAAAGCGGCGGAGGCGGGCAGGAAGGTGTCCATGGTATTGAAAAAATACATCACCCGGACCGCCCCATCCTCCAGGCGATGGCCGGCCGCGCTTTTCGTCATCCGAGCACCCGGTATTTGAGAAAGTGCATCAGGGGAAAATGGATCATCGGCTCCCAATAGCATATATACATGGATTGTTCACACCGGCGGCAGCTTGTCAAACTATCCTGGAGGCGGTGGTAACGACGCCTCCCCTCGGGACGGCCGAACTCCTCGATGTCGAGCTCGCTTTCCCAGCCGGTGGCGATCATGCACGGAGAGACGAAGCCGTGGGCGTTGGCTTCCAGGAAGAAGAAGGGGAGGCGGCAGCGGGGATGGATGGGGGGGCAGCTCAGGCGTCCGCGGAAATAGTCCGGTATCCGCTTCAGGTAGTAGCGGCTGTTGACGACATGGGGGGCGGCCAGGCACTCGCCGATGAATTCCTCCACCTCCCTGTCGTCCGTCCGGTTGAAGTCGATCTCCTCCGGCGCGCTCGCCGCGCCGGGGAAGTCGAAGTGGCGGTTCACCGGCTGGATCTTGATCAGGACCCCCCGGGCGCGAGCGAGCGCGACCGCCGCCCGGGCCTGGGCGACCGCCCCGGGAAAGAGAACGGCGTTGAGCACGATCCTGATCCCGGGGGCGTTTCCCCGCAGGCAGTCGATCGCCGCCAGCGCGGCGGCCTGGCATCCCGCCCGCCCCCGGACCTGATCGTGCCAGGACGCTTCGCCGTCCAGGCTGATCGAGATCTCGTGCAGGCCGGCCGCGGAGAGGCGGCGGCAGCGCTCCGAGTCGACCAAGAGCCCGTTGGAGACCAGGTGGACGTAGGGGATCCGCGCGGCGGCGTAGGCGATCATCCGCTCGATCTCCGGGACCAGCAGGGGCTCGCCCCCGCTGAAAGAGAAGTAGCAGCAGCCGGGGGTCACCGCGTCGATGAGCCGGGCCGCCTGTTCGTAGGCGAGCGACCGCCGCTCGGGGTCGCGCCAGATCGAGCACATCCGGCAGCTCAAGTTGCAGGCGCTGGTGGTGAAGAGGCCGACCGCCATCGGCGGCGGGCGCCCCCCCCCGTAATACCGGAGGTGCCAGTTCAGGGCGTGGCGGCCGATGGCGAACAGGCGCCGACAGGAAAGAGCCGGCTTTCTCATCGGAACACTCCGTCGAACTCGCGGTTGACGGTCAGGAAGCACTGGCGGCAGGAGGGGCAGAAGCGGCGGAAGGAGTTGAACTCCTCCCCCCGCCAGATCTCGGCCAGGGACCGCGCGTCGCGGCGGAGGCTCGCGAGCGGTTTCCGCACCTCCAGGAAGGCCTTGCAGGGGTAGAGGTTCAGCTCCCAATCGACGAAGAGCGTGGTATAGCCGGCGACGCAGCCGTCCGGCGGGCGACGGCTGGCGATCACGCCGGTCAGGCGCGAGAGGTACCAATCCGAGTTGTCGATGATCGAGCGGAGCGGGTGCTCCCGGAGAAAGCGGCCGAGGTCATGACCGGGCACGATCTTCCCCACCTCGGCCTCCTGCCGGCCGCAGTCAAAACCGTGAACCGGGCAGAAGATGACCCGGCCGATCCCCAGGTCGGCCAGGAAATGGAGAAGGGCGTCGAGCTGGGCGCGGGAGGCGTTGGCGGTCTGGAGAACGGTGCTGATCGCCACCTCGGTGGGCGCGCGCGCGGTCCGCGCTCTCTCCACGAGCCGGCGGATGTTCGCGGTAGTTTGGGCGAAAGCCCCGGGAACGCCCCGGATGGCGTCGTGCGTGGCCGGATCAGCTCCGTCCAGAGAGACGTTGACCGTGCCGACGCCGAGCTCGACGATCCGGTCGATGTGACGCTCCAGGGTGAGGCCGTTGGTGACGAGGATCGTGTCCAACCCCGCCCGCCGGCTCAGATCGAGCAGCTCGTGGATGTCCGGGCGCAGGGTGACCTCTCCCCCGGTCAAGGCCACGCCCGCGACCCCCAGGGCGACGAACTGCTCAAGCAGGCTCCGGAAGTCGGCGGTGGTGAACTCGTAGTCGGCGGACCGGCGGGGGATATCGCACATCACGCAGCGGGAATCGCAGCGGGTGGTGGCGAAGAGATGGGCGATGATCGGCCCGGCGGAGGTGAGGCCCCCCGGCCGGCGGAGGGCGCGCCGGATCCGGCGGTATTGCACCGCCCGGCGCAGGAACCAGCCGATGTCCCCCCGCGCCAGGCGCTGGCGGGCGATCCGGTAGATGCCCTTACGAAACTTCATCTCTCCTCCGTGCCCAGTGCGCGCGCAGAGCGTCTTCCCGTTCCCGGAAGGCCGCGATGACCTGCTCCGGCCTGATCCCCGTCATGCACCGCAGTCCGAGTTCGCACTTCCCCCGCTTGAAGTTGAGAACGCTCAGGCAGGGGCTGCAGGCCAGCCGCAGGCAGAAGACGGTGTGGAGGGGGGAGGCGTATCCATACAGGATCGGGCTCTCGGTCCCGAAGAAGGAAAAGGTCGGTGTGGAGAGCGAAACCGCCATGTGCAGGGGGCCCGAATCGTTGGTGATCAGGAGAAAAGCTCCCTTCAGCAAGGCCAGCAACCGGTCGAGGCCAAAGGCTTCCTGGAGCCGGCGGACGGCAGCGCCGCTCCCCGCCGCCAGGCGGTCCGCGGCGGCCGTCTGCCCCGGGGCGTCCAGCACCGCGACCTGGTAGCCCCGGGATGCGAGCCAGACGCCGACGGCGCGGAAATAATCCAGCGGCCAGCGCCGGTCGATGGCGGAAGAGGCGGCGCTGGCATGGGGATTGAGGAGGATGTAGGGCTTCTCCGGGTCGAGGCCGGACCGGACCAGGACCGCGGCGACCTCGGCCAGGAGCCGCCGGTCCAGCCGGGGAGCGGTGAACGCAAGATCCTCCGCCGGCGCCCCCACCTGGAGCGCCAGTTCCAGAAAGTTGGCCGCCATATGGCGATACTGGTTGAAGTAGGCGTTCACCTCCCTCAGCCGCCCCCGGTAGATGTCCCGGCTGTGGAAGCCCGAGATCGCCCGCGCCCCGGTCAGATGGCTCAGGAGCGCGGTGTAGCGGGAATAGAATTCCGCGTCCACCACCAGATCGTAGCGGTTGCGTCTCAGGCGGCGGAGCGTCGCGAGATTGGAACGGACGAAGCGTCCCGCGGATGAGAAGTCGACGCTGTAGACGTCGTCGGCCAGCCCGTAGAGGCGCCCGATCGGCGCCTGGTTGTCCATGGTCAGAAAATCGATGCGGGCGCGGGGAAACCGGCGGCGCAGGGACCGGAACATCGGCGACATGACGATGACGCTGCCTACCCCCAGCATCTTGACCACCAGGATCCGTTCGACATCCTCCGGGGCGGGGGAGAGACGCCTCCCGGCGCACAGGGAAAAGAGGCCGCAGAGGGGAACGCCGAGACAGCGGTCGATCATCTGCAGGCTCTGGAACCTCACGCCTTCCTCCCGCGCCATGGCCGCTCCCGCCGCTGGAGCCAGCGGTCCAGGTTGCTGCCGCTCTCGCTCCAGTAGGTGCAGTCCCGGCAGGGCCGGGCCTCTCCGTATCGCTTCTCCAGGTGAAGCCGCCGCAGCGCGGCCAGCGGCTCATCCCGCCAGATGCGGGCCAGCGGTTTTTCGTTGACGTTCCCGATCACCGCGCTCCGATCGGTGCAGGCGCAGCAGCAGTAGACCGTTCCGTCCCACTGGATCGCGGGATAGAACCAGAGGAAGTGGCAGGCGAAACGCTCCCGGGCGACGGGCTCGGTCCCCTCGTCGGCCACCCTGCCGCCCCAGTTGGTGAAGGGGGTGAGGGCCGCCTCGTCGACGATCGGGCGCCAGAAGTCCAAAAATTCCCGGAACGATCCCTCCCGCCCCTTCCGCCGCACCATCTTGGCCGAGACGTAGGGCGTCGGGCTCTTCCGCCTCCGCTTCTCCTCCATCAGGGTCCGCGCGTTCTCGACCACCTGCTCCCAGCAGTCCACGCCCTTCAGCTCGGCGTACTCCTCCCGGCGGGCGGCGTCGACGCTGATCACCAGGCCGTCGAGGCCGGATTCGATCAGCCGGACGGCCCTTTCCCGGGTGAGGTTCACGCCATTGGTGGCGAACTGGACCACCCGGGCCGCCCGCCGGCGCTTGGCGGCGGAGATCATGTCGAAAATGTCCGGGTTGAGCAGGGGCTCTCCCGAGTTGTGGAGGATCAGCATCTGGCGGCGGCCGTGGCGGAGCGACTCCTCCAGGATGCGGTGGAAGAGCTCGAGCGAGAGCATGCCGTCGGGCAGATCCGAGCGCTGGGGGCCGCAGAACGAACAGCGCAGGTTGCAGCGGGTCGTGGGGTCGATGCCGATGACGGCGGGAAACTCGAAGTCGATCATGTAGGCGGTCACCCAGCGCCGGAGAAACGGCCGGGAGCGGATCACGTTCTTCAGCGAGGCCAGGTATGCGGACAGGGCTCTCACACGCTCACACCTTGACCGCCCAGTTGCAGATAGCCCGGGGATTGAGGGAAAACATCAGGTTCATCTCGGTGTAGCAGGCGACGATGCAGGAGCGGCAGGGAGCGGCCGGCAGGCCGGCCCAGGCCTTCTCGAAACCCATCTCCAGGATGTTGCGCCCCGGGACCCGGCCGATCACGTCGCAGCACGGGTAGAGGTCGCCGTTGGAGTCGACATAGGCGAAGAGCCGGCCGGCCCAGCAGGAGTAGCCGGGATCCTTCTCGGGGCGGTAGGCCCGGGTCAGGTCGTCCCAGGCCAGGAGCGCCCGCAGGTAGGCCAGGGAATTGCCGATCGTCCCGCCCAGATCGGTCTGCTTCCTCCGGATGAGATACCTGAGCAGCTCCCGGTAGCGGTCGGGAGCGACCTCCAGCCCCTCGGCGCAGCGTTCCGGGTGGATGTAGCCCGGCGGGCGGGACGCGCCCGGCGCGAAGTAGAGCAGATGAAAATTGCAGATGAACCGCTCCTGGCGCGCGGTCTTGAGGATGGTCTCCACGCTGTCGATGTTCCCCCCGGTGACGACGGTGGTGGTCCAGATCTCCCGGCCTTCCCGCCGCAGGGTCTCCATCGCCTCCCGGAGAACGCGGTAGGAGCCGCTCCCCCGCTGGCGGTCGTGGATCTCCTCGGGGCCGTCGAAGCTGAGCATGAACAGGTCCACCCCCCTCACCTGTTCGATGAGGCTCGGGATGCGCACGCCGGACGTGGCCATGGTCACATACAGACCGTGGGATCGGGCGCGGCCGACGATCTCGCCCAGATCGTCCCGGAGCATCGGCTCCCCGCCGACCAGGTGGAGCCGGTAAACCCCCGCCCGGGCCAGGTCGTCGACGATCCGGAGGGCGTCGGCCGGGGAGCGCTCCTCGCGGGTGGCATTGGCGATGTTGCAGTACGAGCACCGCCAGGGACAGCGGTTGGTGACGGCGTACTGGGTGGATATAGGCTGCCGGCGCCCCGAGATATTGGCCCCGATCACCGCCCCCAAACAGCCGATTTTTTGCCGCCATTTCATGCCGGAGCACCGCCCCTCCGCGGCCGGCGGCCGAGCCGCGCAACGGGGCAACGCGAGCCGGAGCGTTCTTGACACCCCCGGGGATATAACCTATCTTCCAGCCGCGGGCCATTTTCCATGCGCCGGTCCTCCAGATATCTGCTTGCGATCGCCGTCATCTTTATCATTTCCCGGCTGCTCGGCTGGGCGGCGGGGATCTATGACTTCTCCGGGCCGCTGATGCCGCCGTATTATGTCGCGCCGCCCTATCTGCTTCAACACCGGCTGGTGGAAACCCTGTTCTACCTTCATCTCCAGCCGCCCCTCTATAACCTTTTTTTCGGCCTGGCGCTGAAAATATTCGCCCCGTCGGCGAAAGCGGGCTATCTGCTGGTCTCCCATGCCCTGGGCCTGTTTCTGTGCCTGGGGCTGTTCTCTCTGCAGGTTCGGCTGAAGACCCCGCTCCTCCTGGCCTTCGCCCTGACGGCTCTCTTCGCCCTCAGCCCGGGAGCCATGCTGTATGAACATTCTATCAGCTACACTTTTATCAGCGGCGTATTTCTGTTTTTCGCGGCGGTTTTCCTGCACCGGTATGCGGCGGGAGGCAAGACCCGGGACGCGGCCGTTTACTTCACGCTTCTCGCCGCCCTGGTTCTCACCCGCACCACGTTTCACATCATCTGGTTCGGGGGCGCCGCGGCGATCCCCTTTTTCGCCCAGGCCGCGGGGCGCCGGCGACTGGTCCGGGCCCTGGCCCTTCCCTGCCTCGTCGTCGCGGGATGGCACGTGCAGCAGCTGGCGCTCTTCGGCTACCCGTTCCACAGCTATACTCTGGGGAAACAGCTCATCCTGATGGCTCTCCACGAGATGCCGGATGAGACCCTGCGGGGGATAGCCCGGGCGCACCCGGGCGTTCTCTCCGATGCGCCGTCTATCTATACTCCCGGACCGGACCAGCTCCCGGCGCCATGGAGGAACCTGCCCCCGACCGGAATCCCGGCGCTGGACTGGAAGTACAAGCATCACACCGACGAGCGCGACCCGAATTTTAACTACATCGGGTATATCTACTACGGCAGACAATGCCAGTCCGACGCGGTGAAAATCATCCGCCTCGCGCCCGAGTATTTCGCCCGCGCCGTCGCCTACTCCGTCCGCGACTATTTCCGCCCCTCCCAGGACCTGTTCTGCGACGATTGGGAATACCCCTTGCCGATATCCGGCAGGATCTACGATCTGTTCTATGGACGCTTCGCCCCGCGACAACCCGTGCTGGTCCCGACCGCGCGGGGCGAGCGAATGGTCGACGACCGGCGCGCCTGGTTCGTGATCTTCGGCCTGCCTTTCCTGTTCATTTATGGCCTGGCGGCGGCGATCCGCCGCCGGGCCAGCGACAAGCCTTTCGCCCTGACGGTGGCATTCATGGTGGGATCGATCGCCTGGATAACGGCGGTCGTGTTCACGCTCACCCTGGGGGAAAGCATGCGCTATCGCTCGAAGATCGACCCGTTCTTCGTCGCGCTTCTGGGCGTCTTTATCGCCGACATGATCGGAGCGGGCAGGCGAAAACTCGGCGCGCAGGCCCGGGAATAGGAGAAGAGGCGGAGACACACCTCAGTGATCAGTAACCGAAAGATAACGCTGGCGGCATGAGCGATTGCTTTTACTGATTACTGTGGTTCCGGTTACTGGCTTTTCCGCGCGTCCTCCAGAAACATCCTCACCGTCTCCTTGGTGTAGGGATGGACCAGCATCTTGTCGAGAAGCGCCGGGGTGACGGTGACGATGTCGGCGCCGGCGGAGAGCCATTCGATGACGTTGGCGACCTCGCGGGTCGAACCGACGATGATCTTGGTTTTCAGTCCCAGCCGGTCGATAAAACCGCGGAGATCGGCGATCTCCCCCGAGCTGTCGTGCCCGAGGTCGTTGATCCTCCCGCCGAAGAGAGAGACATAGGTCGCCCCGGCGAGGGCCGCCAGGACCCCCTGCTGGGCGCTCATCATAGCGGTGACGTTGACCCGGATGTCGTGCTTCGTCTCGAGGAGGTGGACCGCCTCCAGGTTCTCCGGCTCCCCCTCCGGCCCGTGGATGGGGATCTTGACGTTGATGTTCTCCGCCCAGGAGGAGAACTCCCGGGCCTGGGAGACCATCTCCTCCCGGTGGTTGGAGGTGACTTCCACGGAGAGAGGGAGAGGCTTGATGAGAGCGGCGAGGGCCGTCTCCAGTTTCTTGAGCGCTTTGATCCCCCCCGCCAGCCCCTCCTTCCGGAGGATGGTCGGGTTGGTGGTGACTCCCCGGATGACGCCCATGCGGAGGAAGCGTTTCACATCGTCGAGCTTGCCGGTATCGAGAAATATGGCCATCGGTATCTCCTTTTCGGTAATCGATAATCGGTGAGCGGTAAACAATGAACGGTGAGCGGTAAACAATGAACGGTAAGCGGTGAGCGGTAAGCGGTGGTTGTCGTATCCTTTACCGCTTACCTTCCTTTACCGCTTACCTTCATTTACCGCTTACCCTTTTGCAGCGCCTCCCACTTCATCTCGCTTCTTTTCAGCAACGGATGCGTCACCAGAAGGTGCAGCAGCACCGATTGGAAGGACTCGGCGAAGGGTGTGATCGCGGCCTCGTCCGGGACCGGGACGACGACGCAGGCGTCGGCGTCCCGCGCCGCATAGCCCTCCGCCCGGCCGACGATCGCGAGGACGGCCGCCCCGACCGAGCGGGCAAATTTGACCGCCTCCACCAGGTTGACGCTGACCCCGCGCTTCTCGTCGCCGCCGCCGACGGAGAGGACGAAGACGCCGTCCCGGGCCGTCAGTCGGCTCACCTTCAGCCACTCGCTGAAGACGCTCTCCCAGCCGCTGTCGTTTATCCGCGCGGTGAGTTCGCTCACGTTGTCGGTCGGGGCATAGGACTCGATGGCCGCGATCTTGCGGAAGTCGTTGACGGCGTGCGAGGCGGCCGCGGCCGAGCCGCCCACGCCGAGGAAGAAGAGACGGCCGCCGCGCTCCCGGATCGCCGCGATTTTTCCCGCCATTTCCTCCAGCGCCGCGGGGGGGATCGCCGAAGCCACGGCTTTCACTCCTTCCAGAAATTTCTCGCTATGCGACGGCATCTTCATATTCGCATCCCGGTTCAACATGGAGTAGCCCAGGCTCGTAGCCGCGGACCTTTCAGGTCCGCGGAATGTCAACTGGAGCCTAGCGCTTCTCAGGAATATCTTGCATCGGCTTGTCATTGCGAGCGTAGCGAAGCAATCCCAATTGACTGGCGACCGAGAGATTGCTTCGTCGCTGTCGCTCCTCGCAATGACATGAGTATGAATGTCGCTTGTGGGACCTCACGCTAGCCCGCGGACCTGAAAGGTCCGCGGCTACGAAACGCCCTATTCCCTTTGCCACGGCCGCATATGATCTTTTCGGCTTCGGCAAAACTTCGCGCGCGGTGATCAGCCTCGACCCCGCGATTATACTCCGTCCGGAGCAAAATGGTCGTACAACCCGCCGCTCCCCCCGCGGCCATGTCCCGCCCCCCGTCCCCGAGTACGAACGAACGCGTGAGGTTGATCCCATGCTCGCCGGCCGCCGACACGATCAGCCCGGGGAGAGGCTTGCGGCACGAGCAGAGGTCGCGGTCGTCGTGGGTACAGGCCAGAATCTCATCCACCGGCATCGATCGTCGGATTCGGTCGTGCATCTTCTCCAGCTCCGCGGGATCGAGAAGGCCCCGGGCGACGTCCGGCTGGTTGGTGACGATAAAGACCGCGAACCCCCTTCCGGCGAGACGGCGGACGAATCCGGCCGCACCCCGACGGAGGCGGAACTCGCGGAGCCGACGGGGTGATCCAGGGGTTCTCCCCCGCATGACGACGCGGTTGATGACCCCGTCGCGATCGAGGAAGACTGCCTTTCTCTTAAGCATAACAAAAAGCCATCAATCTTTAGCGCCGCATAGACCACCACTGTGGGAGCGGCGTCTCGCCGCGATCCGGGCCGACATGGATCGGGGCGAGACGCCCCTCCCACAAAAACGACCCATGCTTTTGAACGCGCAGCGGCAGTTCACTATCAGAAGGAGGAGTCTCTCAGATTCGCCAGCACCTTCGTCCCCTCGAAGTCGAACCGATACCGCAGCGGC
Source organism: uncultured bacterium (assembly GCA_964551475.1). Lineage (GTDB taxonomy): Bacteria > Auribacterota > Erginobacteria > Erginobacterales > CAZKCI01 > CAZKCI01. The sequence continues at coordinate 71,304 of CAZKCI010000004.1, forward strand.
CTCAAGCCCAGTCCCCGCATCCGGTCCCGGAAGGCGTTATGTCCCTGCTCGACGTAGAAGACGAAGAAGCCGCCGCCGCCCGCGCCGCTGATCTTGCCCCCCAGCGCTCCGTTCTCGCGGGCAAAACGGTAGATCTCGTCGAAGCGCGGGTTGGTCATCCGGGAGGAAAGCTTCTTCTTCTGCTCCCAGTGGCGGTCGAAGAGGCGGCCGACCTCGGAGAGGTTCCCACTCTCCACCGCCGCCAGGATCTGGCGCCCGATCTCCTTGATATCGTGCATGCTGTCGACGACCTCGCGCTTCGATTCGGCGAGTGAATGGGACTGTTCGGAAAGGATCTCGGAGGCGCGGTGGGTGGTGTGGGTGTAGAAGAGCATCAGGTTCCGGTTCAGCTCGTCGATCACGTCTTCGGAGACCTTGGCCCGCCGCACCGTCACCCGCCCGCCGGTATCGATTTCCAGGACGGTCAGACCCCCGAAGGCGGCCAGGTATTGGTCCTGCTTCCCGATCGGCTCCTGCAGAATATCGATCTCCAGGCGGCAGGCCTCCTCGGCGAGGTCCTTGAGGCTCACCGGGTCGATCTTGAAAGCGTGGAGGGCGTTCAGGAGACCCACCGCGTAGCAACTGGAGGAGCCGAGCCCCGTCCCGGCCGGGATGTCAGCGATCGAGGCGACCTCGATCCCCCGCTCGATCCCCATCATTCTCAAGCCCTCGCGGGCGATCCGGTGTTTCACCTCCCCCACGTTGTCCACCGTCTCCGACTGGGAGTATTTGATCCGGACCAGGTTGTCGAAGGGCTGGTTGACGCTGATGTACATGTGCTTGGCGATGCCGGCGGCGAAGATGAACCCCCCGTGGCGGGAGTAATAGGAGGGGAGGTCGGTCCCTCCCCCCCCCAGCGTAATGCGAAAGGGTGTTCGCGTGATGATCATGGCGATGCGCAGGCTCTGGCCGGACGGGAACGATTATAGCCGATCGGCAGCGGATTGTCCCGCCATTCTCCGCCCGAGGAAACGCTCGAAGTCTTGGATCCCGGCCGGGGAACCGATTTCAAAAAAACGGCGCTTCGCCTCGAAACCGGCCAGCCGTCCCTCGCGGGCCAGACGGGCAAAGAAATCAGGCAGTCCGGAAGGAACGACGGCGGGTATCTCATCCAGGACCCCCCGGGAGAAGACGGAAAGGCCGTAATCGATAAACTCCGGCCCGGTCTCTCCTCCGCCGGGAGTGTAGCGAATAACCGCGCCGGCGCGGAAAAGAACGTTGGAGCGGTCCCAGCGGCTGCGGTTGCGAAACACGGCCATCAAGACCGGGCGGCCGGAGGAGGCGTGGGCCCGGGCGAGAGACGAGAAATCCACCGGCGTGTAGGAATCCCCATAGAGGACAAAAAACCGCTCCGGCAGGAGGCGCGCGGCCTGCCGCAGGGCGCCGGCGGTCCCCAGAAGGGATTTCTTCTCCCGGCTGTAAGATATTCTCACCCCCCATCTCTCTCCGTCCCCGCAAAACTCCTCGATCGGGCGCCCGTAGTGTCCGATGCAGAGAACGATCTTGGCGACACCGCTTTCCCGGAGCAGATCAATCTGATGTTCCAGGAAAGGCCGGCCGCCGACGGGAACCAGCGACTTGGGGCGGCCGGCGGTAAGCCGGCCGAGGCGCGTCCCTTTTCCCCCGGCGAGAATCACGCAGGGCAACGGCGCGAGGGCGTTCATGATCCTCCCGGGACGCTGGACGGATCGACCGGCGGGGCGGAGGGGACAACCGAGGGTTCCTGAAGCAGGTCTCCCAAGGAGAAGCGTTCCAGAACCTGGAGAGCCTCGACCAGAGCGGGGCCGGCCAGGGGGCTGGGATCAGCGTGCCGGAGCGCGTCCAGGGCGATGAGGACGGACGCGTATTCCCGGGGCGTCGGGTGAACGATCTTGCTCTTCTCCGTTTTGAGGCTGAGAACGATCCGTTCGTAGATCGACTCCCCGCTGATCGCCTCGGCCCAGGCGCTCATCCGCGCCAGTTCGGTGAACAGCCCGTCCGAAAACGGCCGGAAGGTCTCGGGACGGCTGATGATGAGGAAGACCGCGGCCCGCGGCCAGCGGGAGAGGAGTTTCTCCAGGGTGAAGCGGGCGGACGCGGTCTCCCCCGTCTGGTATTGTTCGTCCATCATCGAGAAGGCGCTGAGCGGCGCGAAGGGCCGGTAGAAACCCTTCTCCGCCATCCCCTGCTCATAGACCTCGACGGAGAGCGCCCGGAGTTCGGGTCGCCGCTGGGAAGCAAATCGAAGTTTCCGCCCGAGGAAGGGATAGGGAGACCGGTCGATGAAAAACTCGGAGAGATCGTCGCCCAGGCTGTCCATCAGGCGGTGAAGCGCCCGCGGGCCGCTCTGGAGGACGAGCTGGGGGACGAGCAGGGAAAGGGAGAGAAACGCGCAGCAGTAGATCCTCCGCGGGAAACGCCCCGCGGCGACGACCAGGGCGGGGACGGCGAAGAGGCCGCCCAGGCTTCCGCTTTGGCAGACGAAATCCAGCATGCCATAGCAGGAGACAGGGTTGAGGACCTGTATTTCATAATAGAGCAGAGCGATAGCCAGAGAACCGAGGAGCGCGGCGGTGACCGCGGCATCCCCCGGGCGGGAACGATGCCGGCCGGCCGCCGCGGCGACGAGGACCAGGAGATAGGGCGAGAGAAATGAGGCCAGCAGGAGAAGCGGGACGGCGAGCGACGGCAGGAGGCCCTGCGACCGCCGCACGACGGACAACCAACGGCCGAAATCCTCTCCCCGGGCATAGAAGGGGATCCCCCAGACGGCGACCAGAACTCCCAGAAGAAGGAGCGCAGCGAGAGACGCCGCGATCGCTGCCGCCCGGGCGCGCCTCGAGACTCCCCGGCGGTCGAGCAGGCGGAGCAAGACCCAGAAGAAGGGGTAGACGAGAAAGATCGCCGCGTAGCGATGGGCCTTGACGGAGAGCAGGAACGCGAGGGCGGAGGCCGCGAGGAAAATTGCCGATCTTCGGCGGGCGGCCAGGAAAGCGAGACCGGCGGCGAAGGAGAGACAGGTGTAGGTCACCGAGTAGTTGTCGTAATGGCCGGAGAAATTCACCACCGACGGGAAGGAGGCGAGGAAGAGGAAGCCGGTCAGGCGGGGCCAGAAACCGGTGAACATCTCGGAGGCAAAAGCCGCCGCCCCGGCGATATAGACGCAGGCCATCACTCTCCAGGCCACGGCCGACGCCTCCGCCTCCTCGAGCCCCGTCTGGTCCTGAACCCAGCCCACCAGGAGGTTGGCGAGGCGGACCGCGGAATCGTCGTGCTGAAGGTCCCCGTCCCCTTCCAGGGAGGGGACCCAGACGGGTCCGTAGGCCACGGCCGCGAGAAAAACCAGGGCCAGGGCGAAAAACACCGCCACTTCGAGGAAGGGGGCGGGATGAAAAGCCTCCAGGCGGGGGAGGAAACGGGTGGCGAGGAGGAGGAGGACGAGGCAGGCGCCGGTGAAAACCGCCCCGCCGGCGCCCGGCCAGTAGGCCACGGCGTTGAACGGCCAGGTCCAGTACCCCGGGAAAAGGCGGGCAGCCAGGTAGAGGAGGCCGATCAGTATCCCCGTGGCCCAGGGAAACCAGGTGTTGTCCCGTACTTGATCGGTTGACAGACCCACGGCGCCCGACTCCGATGGTTGCGGGTGAGAGGTTGAGAAGAGTAACCGAAAAAGATAGTGATCAGTCATCAGTGATCGGTAAAAGCAGCCCTTCCCCGCCGGCATCATTTTGTCTTCAGTGACTGATCACTGATAACTGATCACTGATCACTGTTTTTCTGTGCCAGCATCTCCCGGATCGAACGGCGCATCGCCTCCGCAGAGTTGTGGCGCGGCCGCCAGCCCAGATGGAGGATCTTTTTCAGGTCGAAGCGCACGACCGGGACATCCCCCTTCCAGCCCCGGGCGCCCCCGGCATAGCGGACATTCACGCCGGCCAGTCCCATCTCGACGATCACCAGGCGGGCGATGGCGGAAACGGAAAGATAATCCCCCGTGGCGACATTGAAGACGTTCACCCTCTCCCGCCCGCGGCGAAGAGACATCAGCATCGCCGAGACCGCGTCGCTCACGTGCAAGTAGGACTTGGACTGGCGCCCGTCGCCCAGAACGTCGAGAACCCGCGGATCCTTCCGGAGCCTCCGGATGAAGTCGAAGGCCACGCCGTGGGTCTGCCGCGCGCCCACCACGTTGGCGAAACGAAAAATGTTCGCCCTGAGATCGAACATGTGGGAGAAGGCGCTCGCGAGCCCCTCTCCCGCCAGCTTGCTCGCCCCGTAGAGGGAGATGGGCAGGAGCGGGCCGAAGTCCTCCGGCGTCGGCAGGCGCCCGGTGTCGCCGTAGACGCCGGAGCCGGAGGCGTAGAGGATGGTCTTCGCCCCGGTCAAGCGCATCGCTTCCAGGACGTTGAAGGTGAGGAGAGTCCCCTCCCTGAGGTCGAGGTCGGTCTCCCGCAGGGAGCGGGCGATGTCCGGGTTGGAGGCGAGGTGGATGACGGCGTCGTGGCCGGCCATGGCCCGGCGCAGTCTCTTCAAGTCCCCGCAATCCCCGCGGACGAAGGAGAAGCGGGGGTTCCCCCGGTGGCGCGAGATAAACGCAAGCTGCCCGGAACTTAAGTTGTCGTAGACGGTGACGCCATAACGCCCGATCAAGGCGTCGACGAGATGGCTCCCGATGAAACCGGCGCCGCCGACGATGAAAAACCTGGTCATAGATCCTCCGCCAGGGCGCGGGCATGGGCCACGCAGGCGTCCATGTTCAGGTACTGAAAGCTCCCGAAGCGTCCCAGGCTCCTGATCCCCCGGGAACTCAAGTAACCATAGACGATCTTCGTGTTCCGGGCGTAGTCCCGGTCGTAGACGACATAGGCGTAGGGGACGACGCGGACCTCCGTGCAGACGAGGTCGCGTTCTGATATTCCGCAGATGTCCTTGATCCCATGGAAAACCCGCTCCGCGATCCCATCGAGGTCTTCCCTCAAAAGCGGCGAGGAGGGAGGAACGGCGATCTCGGCCAGAGCATGGGAACGACCGGCGGGAGCGTTGAGCGGGCTGAAGGACTTCATGAAGCAGACGCGGTGGGGCAGTATCTTCGGATCGGGGATGTAGACGGCGGTGCGGCCCGACAGCCCCTCATGTTTCACTCCGAGCATGACCAGGATGACGGAATTATACTGAAGCCGCCGAGCCGCCGCCGTGACTCTCGGGGGGACCCCTTCCAGCGCCGCGAGCAGATCCCGGGGAGGGATGGTGGAGACGAGAGTATCGGCGGAGACGGACCGCGACCCGTCGCTCACCTCCCAGTCTCCCCCGCGCCGGACGATCTTGGCCGCCCGGAAGCCGGTGAGGAGTTTCGGGACCTTCCGCCGCAGGGCGGCGATCAGCGCCTCGATCCCTCCCCGGCGGGGGTAGTAGAAATCGAGCTGGTGGAGATACCCCTCCGTCTCCACGCCCACCGCCGATTTCACGATCTCCTCCCGGGAAGGATCGGGGACCCGCTCCACCCAGAGCGTGGAAAGGTTCCGGAGATCGCGCTTCCAGATCTTCCGGTTGTAGGGGAGAAGGTACTTGTCCGCGATCCCCCGGCCGAAACGGCCGACAAACCACTCCTGGAGGTTCCGCGCCGGCCCGCCCGTCCGGTCGAGATAGCCGATCAGGCACTCGTAGATCTCCTCCGGGGGGAGTCCGGCCAGGCCGTTCTCGAAAGGATACTTGATGAAGCGCCCGCCGTAGCGGATCTCGTTGCGGCGGCGGCCCCGGCGGACGTTCTTCTGGAGCCAGCCGACGATCAGGCGGAGCAGGCGCCGGTCTTTCGAGAAGAGGATGTGGCCGCCGATATCGTAGACAAAACCGTCTTTGCGGAATGACCGGCAGAGCCCCCCCGGCCTTGCCTCGGCCTCGAGGACCGTGCCGTTTCCGCCGAGGAAACAGGCGAGGGAGAGGCCGGAGAGGCCGCCGCCGAGGATGAGCACGTCCTTCCTGTCCTGAGTCTTCTTCATCGCTGAATTATCGCGCCGATCAAAGATAGTAATCCTATTCAATCGTCTGTTAAATCCGCCGAGCCAAGACGTGATTATTTTGCGCCTTTTGAGCCTTTTCGCGGCTGAATTTTATTTGCCCGCCGGAGCCGCATTCACTCCCCGGGGATCGTTGATCGTCATCTCCGGGGCGCCGTGAAGCATCCGCTCCGCCCATTCCACCCCCTGCATCGCCGAGTGGTCCATGTTACCGACCTCGTACAGCCAGGCCCCGAAGCGTCCCCGGCTGTAGATCCCCCTCCGCTCCAACTCGCCGAGGAGGGCAGGTCGCGCTCCTTCCCGGTCCTTCATCGGGACCGGGTAACCATAGGGGAGAAGACGGGACCAGAGGGAGACCACGGAGGTCTCTTTCGGAAACAGACCGAAGCGTCGGATGTCGCCGATCGCCTTCTCGGCCAGGGCCTTGAGATCGACGCGCGACGGCAGGGCGCTCAGTTCGAGCATCAGAGACCAGACGCCCCGGCCGGTCGGGACATTGGCCGGGGAATAGCGGCTGAAGTTGGTGAGGCGGTAGATCCGCGTCTCCTTCTCAGGAAAATACATCCAGGTGACATGATCGAGTTTTTCCGGCCGCGGGCCGCGCAATCCCAGACCAACCACGGCCACCGGCGTCGCGACCAGGCGGCCGGCGATGGCGCGAGTCTCCTTGACCCGGGGCCGGCAGGAGCGGGAGACGAGGTCCAGGGGGGCGGTGGAGAGAAGGACATCGTAACCGATCCGGCGCCCGGCGCGGGATGAGACCACATGACGGTCGGTGTCGATCCGGACCGCTTCCCATCCGTAGCGGATCCTCCCCCGCCCCAGGGAATCCGCCAGCCGGCGGCAGATCGCACCCGTCCCGCCCCGGCGGGGAAAACGGAAGCAGGCGTTCGGACCCCAGTCCTTCCGCGTGGAGGCCGGTGAGGAGCGGCCGAGGGGAGGCAGGGCTACGCGGTCGCCGAGCCAGTAGACACCCATCCTCGCCGTGTCCATCCGCCAGACCTTGCGGTTGTAGGGTTCCATGAAGAGCGCGGCGATCCCCTCGCCGAAGCGGGAACGCGCCCAGGAGAGAAAATCGGTCGCCGCCGGAGGCTTGCCCGCCGACGCCGCCCGCCGCAGCCCCTCGAGGCAGCGTTCACGGAGTTCGGGAGAGAGATGGTCGAGGTGGAGCTGGAAGGGGTAGGGCACCCACCCATCCGGATAATAGATCCAGGCCTCCCGCCGGTGGGAAAGCCAGCCGCTGGAGGGGATGAGAGAGGCCAGGATGCGGTCATACTCGCGGTAGTGGGAGTGGATGACATGGCCGCCGAGGTCCCAGGTAAAGCCTTTCCGATCGAGGAAGGAGGCCGAGAGCCCTCCCGGCCAGCGGTTCTTCTCCAGGATCAGCACGTCCCGCTCGCCCGAGTCGAGGAGACGCCGGGCGGCGAAGAGGCCGGCGGGGCCGGCCCCGATGATCAGGAAACGGAAGCGTCTCATGTCTTCGCGGAGGTTCGGGCGCGGGAGGCGGAAGCCCGGGGAGAGAAGAGGACGCGCCCGATCCCGCCCAGCGCCGCCAGGCAGCCCCGGAAAAGCTTCCGCCCGCGCAGCGAATGGGCGGTGGGGCGAGAGCGGTTGTGGGGGAGCTTCACCACCGCCACTTTCCATTTCCGGCGGAGGGCGAAAAGCGACATCAGGAGGTTGGGGGCGAACTCGTCGGGCCGAGCGGCCGCGCAGAACTCCCGAATCTTCTCCCGGCGGACGAGGCGGAAGGGGACATTGGGGTCGCGCAGGGGGATTCCTCCGAGCGCCCCCATCAGCAGGGCTTCCGAGGAGGTGACCAGGGCGCGCAGGCGCCCGGCCGACCGTCCCATCCGTTCCGCGAGGACCAGATCCCCCCCGACCCTCCGCTCCCAGAGGGAGGAAAAAAAGCGAGGCTCGATCTCGTTGTCGCTGTCGGCCTGGAAAACCCATTCCCCCCGGGCCTGCTCATAGCCCTTCCTCACCGCGCAGCCGTGGCCGGCGTTCTTCTGGTGGACGACGCGGAGAACTCCAGCGAGTTCCCCGGAGGCCGCCAGGCGGTCCAGTATCGCCTCCGTCCCGTCGGTCGACCCGTCGTCGACTACGATTATTTCGCTGCCGATCGCCGCGGTCGACGAGCGCCACGCCTCCACCGTCGCGGCGATGGAGGAGGCCCCGTTGAAGACCGGAATCACCAGGCTGAGCTCGAGCGGACGGTCGGTTTCCATGGTGATTCGGGATAATACGCCATGCCCCCCTCTACGGCAAGTTCAAGCTCGGCCAGGTCTCCCAGAACGAGTAAAACGGGCCGGAGAGGAGCAACCACCAGAAGAAGAGAAGCTGGAGGAGGACGAGCGCGGCGAGGGCCGGGAGGGAACGGGGCCAACGCCGTTCGGCCGCTTGAAACCCCAGGGCGAAAAAAGCGACCTGGCTGGGGGCGGCATAGTTCAGAAAACGCGGGTTGATGAACGCGCCGTAGGAGACGTCCGGGATGAAGCAGGAGCCGGTGAGCATCCCCGCGATCCCGATCAGGAGCCAGCCGATGACCGGAAGCCAGGCCGGATCGCGGCGGATCAGGAAGAAGGCCCGGAAAAGGCCCGCGAGCGCGCAGAGACTGGGGATGAGGGCGGCGGCGTAGAGTCCGGAGGTCGCCCAGGGGTTCGGCGGCAGGGGAAGGGAGCCCAGGCACCACCAGTAGATATAGAGCTTGGACCAGAAGGAATAATCCGCCGCGGTCAGCCGTTCGTCGATGTTCCGGAACCCCGCCACCCGGAAGGGCCGGCGGAGGATCTCCCGGAAGCGGAAGGAGAAGTAATCCCAGCGCTCCTCCGCAACGCCGGGCGGGGGACGCTGATGAAAGGACTGGTGCGTGACGAGATGGCCGGTGTCCCGGTAGTAACGGTAATAGTTGTGCCCGGCGAGCGGCGCCCAGAGCAGGACCAGGAGCAGGGCCCGTCCGAGGAGAGGGCGAAAGGGATCCCCCTTGAGACGGCAACGGGCGAGCAGGCTCAGAGCGGCGACCGGGATCATCACCGAGGCGGTGGCCTTGGTGAAAGCGGCGATTCCGATCAGGAGGCCGAGACCGGCCGCCGCGCGAAGACGAGGGATCGCCGGCGATTGCATCATCCTCACCGCCTGCAGGAGGGCGAGGCTCCCCCAGAAGCCCATCGCCATGTCGTTGTCGATCGTCACGGAAGAGCGGACCCAGCCGGTGAAGGATCCGAAGGCCAGAAAGGCCAGGGCGCGGGCGGACGGGCTCGCGATCAGGCGCCGCGCGACCAGAGCGACGATGATGACGATCCCAACGGCGTACGCCAGGGAGATGGCCTGCACGCCGCGGGCGGGGACCAGGGACGAACCGGGGGCGAGGCGGGCCAGGCCCCGGTACACCGCCGCGGAAAGCGTATGGTGGAGGAGGGTGTGCTGGGCCTGATCGTTCCGGTCGTTCACGGGGACCGGCGGCCAGGACCATTCCCGGGCGATGAAACGGACCACCTTGAGGTGATCGTCGTTCTGGAGAAGGGGAAAACGGAGGAAGGCGACGAAAGTAGCCGCCAGCACGGGGATCAGAAAAATCCATTCCCGGCGGAGCGCGGGCGGAAATTTCATGACGGTCTCGCCGCGGAGGGGGGGCGGCGGCGGGCGAGAAACACGAGCGCGGCGAAGCCCACGAGGCCGGCGAGCGTGAGCCACCGCCCCGCAAAGACGCAGGCCGGACGGAACTCCATCCGGACAAGGTGGCGCCCCTCCTCGAGCCAGACGCCGCGCTGGAGGTAGTTGACCCGATGGATCCTCGCCGCTTTCCCGTTGTCGGTCGCCCGCCAGTCCGGATGCCAGGCGTCGGTGACGACCAGGAGCGAGGGCGCGGACACCGCGATCTCGACTTCCACCGCATTGGGGATGGAGAAATCGGCCCGCGCGATCCGGTTCCGCTCCTGGAGCTCGGCGAAATGGCCGGCCACTTTCTCCGCGGCCACCGGCCCCCGACGGCCGGCCAACTTTTCGGCCAGTTCGACGTCGTCCTGGTCGATCACCGCCGCCTCGCGGAGATCGCGGCGGATAAGGTCGTGCAGTTGATCGTCCTCGCCGGCGGGGTGAAGACGGTCGAGCGTGAAGACCCGGGGCAGGGCGCCGGGGATCCGGAAGAGGTGGAAATCCCCATCGGGAGAGGTCGCGGCATGCTCCCAGTCGGCGGCGGGCGGTTCTCTCCCCTCGTGCCACCACCAGCCGCCCGACAGGTTCCGGACCAGGGGCAGGGTGGGGTCGGGGAGATGGACTTCGTTCGGCATCCCCGCGGCGACGGCGCTCAGGACCCGGAACATCCGGGGGATCATCGGCTTGTTTCCCACCCCGAAGAAGCTCAGCCCGCCGTAGACCAGCGCGGTGTTGTCGGCGAAGATGCGGGAGTAGCCGGTCCTCAGGCGGGGGGAATCGTCGCGGCGGGCCGCCTCCGCCATGAACCGGTAGAGGCCGCTTTCCTCCGGCCCGCGGGACTGCCGCTGCTCGGGAGCCCAGGTGATCCCCATCGGGCGGTAGGTCTCCCAGCAGGCGTTGCGAAGCGCGCAGGCCAGGCCGAGGCAGACGACGATTTTCCCGGCCCGCCGGGGAGGCAGGCGGACGGCAATGAAGAGCGCGGCGCTGGCGACAAGCCAGTAGAGGACCGGGACCCGGAGGAACCAGCCCCGGTCGGCCATCCGGCTTGTATAGCCTGGGGGCAGGGCCACGGCCGCCGCCGCCGCCAGGGCGGCGAAGACAAGATACACCGTGGCCAGACGGCGAAGGCTCCTCCCCTCCCCTTCCCCGATTTTCCAGAGCCGATGGGATCCGATTCCGATGAGCAGGGACAGTCCCAGGGCCGCGACAGTGTGCCAGCGGGTCGCATAGGGCAGGCGCAGGAGGGGCACGCGGTAGAGAAGGCCGAAGAGGGGCGAAAAACGGCCCAGCATCATGCCGAGTCCGACGAGGAGGAGGACCAAACCGATGACGGTCCAGGCGGCGGTCCCCCCCGCCGCGGAACCGGAGGAGGGCGCGGCGCCGGCCAAACGCGGACGGCGGAGGAGGAGAGGGAGAAAAGCGGCGAGCGCCAAAAACCAGAGGAGGAGCCCGCGGCTCGAGACCGCCTCGCACCAGTACATGGTGTGGTCGTCCGCCGCGCCCCAGCGGAGGGCAAAGTTGGTCGACCCGAAGAGCTCGGGGACGAAATACGTCGCCAGCCAGCGCCAGGGCAGCGACCGCGGCCCCGCGGTCAGGAAATCGTAATCGACGGTAAAGGTGGCGGCCACCATGCCGGCGGCGTCCCGGGAGGCGAGCCAGAAGGGGGCGGCGATGATCAGGCTCAGCGCGGCCATGGCCGCGAGCGCCGCGGCGAGGCGCAGGGCCGGGCGCAGGCCCTCCCGAGCCAGGCGGCGGACAACCAGTGCGGTCCCCGCCGCGCCGGCGGAGATCAGGCCGAAGGCGGTGTAGTTCAGGTAGACGGTCGAGCCGAGGGCGAGCAGGAGGGCGCCCCAGGCCAGCCTCCCCGGGCCGGGCCGGCGGGCGAAGAACGCCACCGCCCAGAGAAACCAGGGATGCCAGGAGAGCCCCAGGGACATGGGATGGTTCAGGATCCCCGTCAGCATGGAGGAGCTGAGCGCAAAGGCGAGGGCGGTCGCCGAGGAACCCGGCCGCGAGAGGCCGATCGCGCGGCCGAGGAGAAAGGCGCCGAGAGCGGCCCAGAGAAAATGGAGGATCACGGGAACGAGGACGAGCTCCCGGAAGGAGCGGAAGCTGGGGAGGAGGGAAGCCAGGCGGCAGGAGATCCAGCTGGGAGGATAGAAGAGATAGTTTTCCTGCAGGGTGTAGAACGGGTGGGCCCCGGCATAGGTGGCCGGATTCCAGAGGGGGAAGCACCCCCGCTGGAGCCACCGCGCTTTGAAGAGCTGATCGGGGTAGTTGGCCTGCGCTTCGTCGTCGAGGAAGACCCCCCACCAGCCCGCCCCGATCGGGAGAAGGAAGGCGAGGACCAGGAGGAGGGAGAGGGACAGGGCAAACAGATCAAGGGCCCATCGTGGAAAACGGTTTCCGCGATTCATGGTCACGGTTCCAGTCTAATTGAAAGTAGATGGGTAAGGGTTAAGAAGTGGGCCTGATTAGTGGGTCTGGGTAAGGTGCGGCCTGGCGAATCGGTCGCCGGGCCACACCATTGACCTTACCCATCAACCAGGCCCACTTCCTATCCCTAACCCATCCTCTATAATTTTTTCAGTGGCACCAGCCTCTCCACCAAGTTGATCAGCTTGCGGCGGGCAAGGTCGCCCACGCAGGCGGCGCCCAGGACGAACGGCCAGGCCACCGATGGCACGTCGCAGTTCCGGCAGACCGGGTGGTCCCGGTAGCGCCCGGAGAGGTGGAGACGACGGACCTCACGGAAGGGCTCGGAGTCCGCTATCTCCCTCAGGGTGTTTTTCCGCGCGTCCCCCATCAGCGTCCTCCCCTCGATCTCCAGGCAGCAGAGGGGGACCGTCCCGTCCCAGTTGACGGCGAGCGAGGACCAGAGGAAGAGGCAGGGGCGGCGGGCGGGAAGGGCGGGGGCGGGGCCGCAGGACCCGGCGAAGTTGAGCATCGGCTTCACGTGGACCGCGTCCGCCCCCCTCCCCCGCCAGCGCCGCAGGAAGGCCGCCGCTTCGGAGGCGTTCTCGTCCGTCTTCACGAACTGGATCTGGATGTAGGGGCGGTCGCGGCGGAGACGGGCGAGGCGGAGGAAGGCGGCCACGTTTCTCTCCGCCCGCTCGAAGTCTCCGGACGGCTTGAGCCGGCGGTAGGTCTCGGCGGTGGCGGCGTCGAGGCTGAAGGTGATCGATCCCAGTCCGGAGTCGAGCGCCTCCCGGGAGAGCGGCTCATCCAGGAGCAGGGCGTTCGTCTCCAGCATCGCCCGCACCCCGTGGCGGCGGCAGATCCCCACGCACTCCCGCCAGGCCGGGTGGAGAAAGGGCTCGCCGTCGAAGGAAAGGTCAACCGTGTCCACCGCCCCGGAGGCCTCCCGGACCAGGCGCTCGAAGAGGGAGACATCCATGGCGCCGACGGGACGGCGGCTCTTCCGGCGGGGGCAGAAAGTGCAGTCCAGGTTGCAGCGGTTGGTGATCCCGATCTGAATCTCGAACGGGAGGGCGCCCAGAAGCTCGCGGCGGCCCAGGTAGGCCCCGGCGATCCGCAATCGGTTGTAGGGGTTGCGCGGGAACATGGTCTTCAGCGTCCGCTCTTCTCGCCGGCCTCCCTGGCGCGCGACGGACCCCGGTCTGGTACATCCCGCCCGCCGCGAAAACATCTCCCCAGGCCCCGGAGGAAGCCCAGGCCGATCGCCAGGTTGAGAAGCTGGAGGCCGAAGCAGGCGTAAACGAACATGGGCCAGCCGTAAAAACGGGAGGCGAAGAGGAGGAACGGGAGCTCGACCGCGATCTGGATAAGAAAGGCCGCAGCAGCGACGAGTCGGAGCGACGACCAGAAAAAGCCCGCCGCCAGCCCGGCGAGGATCAGAAAAGTGAGCAGAACCGAGAGGGCGGCGTCCGGTGTCCCTACGGCCCCCCTCGATTCGAACTTTTTCCTCCTTACGACCAGGGGCACCCAGCGGGCGGTGCGGTCGAGGAGGGCGAGGCAGCGGTGGAAGATTGTCTTGTAGTGATGGCGGTAGGCGGCGGCGCGGAGAAGGAGATGGCCGTAGCCCCGCCGCTCCATCTCGTGGCTCATCTGGAACTCCTCCATCCCCACCCCCTTGTACTGCTCGGAGAAGCCGCCCATGGCCGCGAAGGTGGACCGCCGGATCGCCCCGCACTCCGACTGGATGGAGGAGAATGAGCGCTCTTGTTCGCCCTCCCGCCAATGGTAGCCCCAGGTCGAACGGCAACCGACAAAATGGGCGGACCACTGCGGGCTCAGGTCACCCGGGGCGGGATAGGCGCCGACCGCGTGGACCTCCGGGCGGAGGCGGAGGCTCTCTACCATCGCCGTGAGCGTTCCCGGGAGAGGGACGATGTCGGCGTCAATGAAGATCAGGATATCGGCCGCGGTGGCGCGGGCGCCGGCGTTGCGGGCCGGCGCCACGCCGGCGTTCTCCCGGAGACGGATGATCCGCGCCCCGAATTTCTCGGCCAGGGCGGCGGAACCATCGGCGCTGGCGTCGTCCACCACGATCAACTCCCAGCCGGGACGGCGGACGTCCTCCGCGACCGCCAGCAGGCAGGCCCAGAGGGTATGGGCGTCGTTGTGGACGGGAACGATCACCGCCACGGATGGGTTCGCTGGCCGGTCGCGGTTCATAGGCGCGCCTTGAGGTACTGAAGGCGAGTATACAGGCGGTAAAACCAGCCCTCCAGATAGAAGCCGAAACGCCGACTCCTCCAGCGCAGGAGGGCGAGACGGTGGACCAGGGCGTAGATGCGCCGGAAACGGGAGAGGTCGCCGAGCATGTGCTCGTAGCGGAAGGCGAGAAACGAGATCAGGTAGACGTTCCGGAAGAGGGAGCGTTCCCTGAGCCAGGGGGTGTGGATGCGGTCCATGGTGAAGGAAGCCCAGTCGGGAAGCCGCTCGGGGGGCTGAAAGCCCATCTCCATCGCTTCCCGGAAGAGGTCGGTGCCCGGCAGAGGCGCGTAGGGCTGGATGACGATCTCGGCCGAGGGGTGGCGGCGGTGAAGCTCGTCGGCGAAGTCGAGGACGGCCAGGGATTCCTCGTCCGTCTCTTTCGGGAAGCCGATCATCAGCGAATAGGTGGTGATGATCTGAGAGGCGCGCATGATCTCCACGCCGCGGTCGATCTCCTCGCGGGTGATCCCTTTTCCGATGTACTTCAGCACGCGATCCACCGGCGACTCCACTCCGAAGAAAAGCCACTGGCAGCCGAGGCGCTGGAAATCCCGGATCAACCCCTCGTCGACGGCGTTGAGGCGGGGGCTGGCCGACCACCGGAGGGGGATCCCCTCCAGCGCGGGGATGAGCGAGCGGAGAAAGGACTTCTGACCGCCCATGGAGTCGTCGCAGAAGAAGATGTTCTTCACCCCCAGAGAGACGAGCTCCTGGAGCTCCCGCCGGATGAGATCGACGGACTTCCTCCGGCAGCGGCGGCGGTGGTAGAAGTCGTTGTAGCAGAAACGGCAGTTGCAGGCGCAGCCCCGCGACATCTGATAGCTCACGGTCGGAAAGCCCTCGCCGGGCTGGAGGTAGAGGGGGAGGAGGAGGCGGGCCTTCCCCCGGAAGGGGAAGGGCAGCGTCTCGACGTCGAGGAAGGGACGGAGCGGGTTGAGGCGGAGTCCGCCGGAGGGATCCTTCCAGCCCAGCCCCGCGATCTCCTCGATCTTGGGCTTCCCCGAACGGAGATGGGAGACGAGCTCATGGAGCGTCTCCTCCCCCTCGTTCATCGCGATGTAGTCGATCCCCTTCTCCCGCAGCGTGGACTCCGGGCACATGCTGGGATGCATCCCGCCCCAGACCACCGGCGTTTTCGGACAGGCCTGGCGGACCCGGCGGGTGAGCGACAGCCCCCGGAGGATCTGGAAGGAGGTGAGAACGGAGATGCCGATCAGCTCCGGCCCCCGGCGCAGGAGCGAGCGAAGTTCTTTCCTCGTCTGGACGCGCTCGTCGAAGTACTCCACCTCCACCCCCTTCTCCTCCAGATAGGCCCCGACCGAGAAGATGGCGAGCGGCGTCATCGCGTGGTAGGGGAAGGGGCTCGGGTTGGGGAAGATGAGCAGGATCATGGTGTCGTTTTCAGATTAGTGGTAGCCGCAGGCTTCAGCCTGCGTTCACACACGCGGCCTAAAGGCCGCGGCTACAAACCCGCCCGTTCGCGCGACGGGCCGTCTCTGACTACGCGGTAAAGATAGAACGAATTGGGCGGCCAGTAAATGGATTGGTGGAGGGCGGCGGGGGCAGTGCCGGGAACTTCTCGAACCGGCGCGATCCGATATCCGGCCGGGATCGCCTCAGCCGGGTCGGGATAGAAACGCCTCATCGAAGGGCCTTCGAAACGGCTCCCCCGCGAGATGTGCATGTCGACCCAGAGCGCGTCGTTCAAGCCCGGGGGAAAATAGTCGCGAGTCACCCAGCGGACCGACCAGTCACGCCCACGATAGCTGAAATCGAGCGTCGGAAAATTTCGCACGAAATCGGCGTCGAGCGCGTCGCCGGGGTAGCGATAGCCCGGCCAGCGGACGCGGCTGAAGCGCTGGTCCCGCGCCAGAGCCATCTCCAATATCTGTATGTTCTGCTCCGAGGCGAGGAGGGCCTGGGGCTGGAACCGGTCGAGGCTCTCCGCCAGGAGGTCGAGTTCGAGGCGGGAAACCCGGTCGCGGTAGAGTCCGGGGAGGGAGAGGGCGAAGGGGAGGAGCGGGAGGAGGCAGAGAAGGACCGCAAGGAAGGCTACCGCCGCCGCTCTTTCCCCCCGGAGGACGATCCCGTCGACCAGCCAGCCGTAGAAGAGGGCGAAGACCGGAGCGAGGAAGAACATCTGGCGGACCCCGCCGAAGGGGATCAGGAGGAAAAGGTTGGCGATCAGGCAGGCGGCGAGCGTAGCGAGCAAAAGACAGGGGACGGCGGAGGCTTCAGTCAACCGTGAACCGTGAACCGTGAACCTTGAACCGCTTTTCGGTTGACGGTTGACGGTTGACGGTTGACGGTTCGGCCATACCCGGCATCCGATTCCGACAGCGAGCACGATAAGGAAAGGCAACGACACCCAGTTCCACGAGAGCGGCTGGTAGACCTTCGGATCGAAGACCAGCGAGAGATGGTAGTTGAAGAGATCGTAGAGCCTCACGGCGAGATAGGCCGGCAGGCGGACGAGCCCCCCTCCCCCGCGCAGGAAGAGCGGATAGTAGGAATCCATATACCAGCGGTAGGACTCGCTCCAGGGGATGATCCGCAGAGCAAGACGCAGATGGGCGGCGCTCAGCGCCGCGAAGAGAACCCCGCCGGCCGCCAGAGCGGCGAGGCGGCGCACAGACCGCCGGGCATCCCATGCCGCGCCGAGGAAGATCCCCGCGGTCAGCCAGAGCTGGGTGTACATGAACAGGCCCGAGGCGAAGGCGGCGAGGGAGAAGAGGAGCCAGCCCTTGAGATCGGAGCGCGGACGGGCGACGAGAAAGTAGGCCGAGAGCTGGAGGGCGGAGGCGAAAACCGCCGAAGCATAGACGTCGGCGAACTGTCCGAAGACAACGCCGGAGACGCTAAAAACGGCGAGGATCGCGGCGGCGTAAGCGGCGGCGGGGCGGGCGAATATCTTCCGGGCGATGACGAAGACGGCCGAGGCCGCAAAGGCGCCGCCCAGAGCGGCGACCGTCCGCACCGCGACCACGCTCGGACCGGTGAGGAGCTTCAGCGCTTCCACCAGCGACGACCAGAGAACCGTCTGGCCCGAGGTGACGTAGTGGCGCGCGTTCGCCCAGAAATCCCGGAGAAAAGCGGGGAGCGACCCTTCCCAGGAGAGAACGGGATTGGCGTGCCAGCCGCCCAGCCACTCGTCGAACTGGAGGTGCATCTCCCCGATCCGCCATAGCCTCAGTCCGAGCGCACAGAGGGCGATGATCAGGACCGGACGATATCGGAGGAAACGGCCGGCCCCGGCCGGCCCCGCAGAGCCCCCCGGCGAGAATTGCGTCCGTTGACGGGAAGGGGTCATGAGCCGGGGGACCAGGGGACGCCGGCCACGGCATCGGAGGGGACGACGATCGGGCCCACCATTTCGAACCAGCCCTCCGTCTCCACCCGAAGCCGGATGTCCGTCCCGGAGCCGGGCTGGCCGAGGGGGATCGCGTGCAGCTCGTAACTCCATCCGTACTCTGGAGAAAAGACGCGGAGCCCGGCGCCGGTAGTCGCTTCGATCCGGCAGCTTCTCGGAGGCAACGGTTGGGTGCGGTGATAAACATCCTCCGCCCCGGCCGCCTGCAGATCGGCCCGCACGAGGAAGACCGCCCGAGAGCGATCTGTGATCCCGGGCGGGACCGCTACGCGCGTTTCCCATCGCCCCGGGGAGAGCAGGGATCGAACCGCCCGGCCGAGGATTCCGTCATCCGGATTCCCAAGAATCTCCCGGCCGTCCTCGGACCGCCAGCGCAGGGTGGCGGCGGTGAGGCCGGCCGACGAACGGAGCGGGCGCAGATCGTGCCACTTCCGCGCCGGCAGATCGACGAAGGAAGCGGCGGACGCCTCATACTCCGCCTCCGGGAGGCCGGCGGAAACGGCGAACTCCGCCGGATTCCCAAGAAAAGACCGCCGCTCGAAATCGCGCAGATAAATGGCCGGGACCAGAAGAGCGAACACGTGCTCGGATTCACCATGCCATACCCGCAGCATGATGTCCCATTTGACGGAAATATCGAAGCGGGACGGGCGCGGGTAGGCGAGATAGGCCGGCAGCGGATACTCGCCGGCCTGGCCCCGGCGCTGGAGGTCTAATACATCCCGAACGTATCGCCGCATCGGAGTGGTGAAGCCGAAATCGGCGGGCAGCGCCTTCATAATCAGGTCGGCGGTATGCAGATTCAACCCGGCGATGACCGCCAGACCGCCCAGCGTCGCCCGCCAGCGCCATGGTCGGGGAGAACGGGACGCGGAGGCGAGAAGGGCGGCCGGCAGGAAAACCGCCAGAACCCCGAAAAGGGCGTAATAGTATACCGGCATCTCCACCGCCGACGGGATGAGGGGATACATGACCAGGGAGACCGGGATAAAATACGCCAGACAGACCATCAGGGGATAGCCGGCGGCCTTCCAGCCCCGAGGCGCGGCCGCCGCGGCGACCAGGGCCGCGGCGATGAGACCGGCGATCCTTTGCCCGCGGGGGAGAAGCGTGTTGAGGCCCCCGTTCAAACGGACGAACTCCGCGAGGCCATGGAGCGTGAAATCCCTTAGCCGCTGAAACAGGACCACGGGCGACCGGAGGGCGAGCGGCGAAGCGTTCTGCAGTTCCACCCAGGGGATCTCTTCCTGGATCAGAAGCTTCATCAGGCGGGGGACCGCCGCCCGATAGTAGAATATATAGGCGAGGAGGGCGGCGAGACCAGCCCAGAGAAGAGCCTTCCGGTTGGCCCTGAGAGCGCGGCGTTCCCATACCAACGCCACCGCCAAGGCTGGAAGCAACCCGAGCGCGTATTCGTGAACCGTGAACGAGGCAAAAAGCAGGAGAGCGACGGCAAATGCCCTTCCGGGCGCGGGCGGGGCGCGGCGCAGGACAACTATTTGGCGAACCAGCAGCGATACGAGACACCCCGCGATGGCCATGTTCGGACGCACCGGATAGCGGGAATCGAGCAGGGTCTGCGTGGTGGCGAGCCAGAATCCGGCGGCCGCCAGGCCGGCCGGAGGGCAGGCCAAGCACCTGCTCGCCGTCGAGGCCAGCACCGCGGCGGTGATCAGAATGAACAAGATGTTGAGCGGTTCGTCCAGGAACGGTCCGGTCAGATCAACCAAGCGGCGGAGAAGCTTGACCGCCTGCATGTCGACAAGCTTGACGGGATAGCGCGCCTCATAAGTCCCGCCGCGCGCGAGGCAGCTCAGGGGGCGGAGAAGATCGGCCCGGCTCCAGGCGGAAGAGAGCGGTCCGTCCCGAATTCCGGTCTGGAGAGAATGGTAGTGCATCCGGAGGGTCTCGGGCTGCTGCCAGTCCAGGGGGTGGAGAAGGATGAACAGGCCGAAGCTCGCCAGGCCGGCCGCGGAGAAGAGCAGCGCCGATACCGTCACTCCCCGGCTCGGAGAGCGCTGGTCCGTGGGCTCACTTTTCACGTCGGACTAGAACCGCCGCGGAGGTCCCCAGGGGGAAGCGCAGGCGGCGGTTCAGCCAGCGCTCGGCGCTCTCCAGGCAGAGGCTGATGGAGTTGGTCAGGGTGTTCCCCATCGCCAGGTCGGTTTCCCCCTGGGCGTGGAAGCGGCCGAAGGCCCGGCGGACCAGGAAGGCCGGGCCGAACATCAGCAGGTGGAAGTAGGTGGACCTCACCAGACGAGCGGGGAGACCGCTGAAGAGCTGGTAGAGCGAATCGGTGGTGAATCGCCGGCAGCCGTTTTCCACCACGTCGTGGGGTCCGAAGAGGCAGTCGAAGGCCGGCTCGACCAGGAGGATCACCCCGCCCGGGCGGCAGACCCGGAAGGCCTCCCGCACCACTCGGCGGGGGTCGTCCACGTCCCGCTGATGGAGGAGATCGGAGCAGATCACCACGTCGAATACCCCTTCCCTCAGGGGGACCGCGGCGGCGTGGGAGCAGAAGCGGGCGTCCGCGCGGAAACAGCAGGAAGCGAGGGCGGCAAAACGGATATCGACCAGCACCCTGGTGACGGAAGACGGGAACCGCGCCGAACAGACGCCGGGACCACAGCCGATGTCCACCAGGCGGGAGCCGGGAGTCAGGTACGGTTGGAGGAGGTCCCGGATCCAGGCGTAGTGCGTCCGGAACCACCAGTGCCAGCTCTGGAGGGCGACCATCTGCCGGTAGAGGGCGTCGTAACTCTTCAGGGGCGCGGGATGCGGGGCGTCGGGTGTCATGGAGACGTGGTCCCCGAACCGGCGCCGTAACGACGGGGGGGACGGCTTCCGTATGTGAAAAGGTTTATTATAGGCCAAGCGGGCCGGTTCCGGGCAATGATTTTCGCCCCGGCCGGATCGACCGGCGGAGAGGCGGCGCGCCAGATATCCCTTGAGGGAAACAGCCTCTGGGCTATATTTATCTTCTGGGGCATAGCGGCCGCTATCGACATTCGATGATCACACCCCTCGCCATCGCCATCGGAACCGTCACCTTCCTGGGCGCTTTTCTCGCCCACGCCGCTCTTTGGCGAAGAGGACGGCCGACCCGGGAGATGACCCGGCTCTTCATCATCTTCGCCGCTCTCCCTCTCCCGTTCTTCCTGGCCGCCGCCCTCGTCTTTCCGGAATGGACCGCTCTCCTCCTCTTCGCCTTTCTCTGGCACCTCGCCCTCGCCGCCGCTTACATCATGACCTATCCCCCGATCCAGGCGGGATGCCCGTCCCTGAAGATCGTCCTCATGGTAAAAAACGCGGGAGACCGGGGGCTTTCCGGAGACGAGATCAGGGGAATATTTTCGAAAGACGCTCTTTTCGAGGAGCGCTTTCAAGACCTGGTCAAGGACGGGCTGGTCGCCTTCAAATACGACGCCTGGGGCATCACGCTGGGAGGGCGCGTCCTCTCCCGGGTCTTTCTCGCCTACCGCCGCCTGCTCAACCTGCCCCTGGGGGAAGGATAAGGCCATGGACCGGATCAGCGCCATGATCGTTCTCGGGCTCGTCTTCCTGGGGACCCTCCTCCCCTTTCTCGTGCATCTCGTCCTGGCGCGGGGGCTCAGGCTCTTTCGCGATCCCGCCTCCCGGCAGAAGGGGGCGATCCTGAGCGGCCCGATGGGGCTCATCCCCCTCCTGATCCTCTTTTCCCTCCTCGTCCCCCCCCGCGCGAAGGGAGGGGCGGCGTTCTGGACGGCGGTCTATGTCTTCGGCGCCTACGCCTGCTCCTCCTACGTCTACTTCCACTTCTTCAACATGAGCGAGACGGCGAGGAGGATCCGCATTCTCGTCCACGGCGCCTCGGGGGGCTTGATCCCGGCCCGGGAGATCGGCGCCGCCTACACGCCGGAGAGAATGGTCGCCATCCGCCTGGAGAGGCTGGTCGCCCTGAAGGAACTGCAGGTCAAGGGGGGACGCTACGTCATCGGCGGGCGGGGGCTCCTCGGCCTCCTCCTCCCCGCCCGGACGGTCTTCGGACTGAGGCGTTTCCTCTTCCCCGGGGAAAAACACTAAAGCGAGAAGAAGGAGTACTGGAGTAATGGAGTAGTGGAGTAATGGGAAGCCTGGGCGCTGCTTTTTCCAGTACTCCAGTTCTCCAATACTCCATTACTCCTTGGTTTCCCCGTAGAATCCCCTCACCGTCTCGATGACAAACCCGATCTGTTCTTCGCTGAGATGCTGGTGGATGGGCAGCGAGACGATCCTCTCCGCCTGAGCCTCCGCGACGGGGAAGTCTCCCTTCTTGTATCCGTAGAGGCGGGACGCCTCCATCCGGTGGACGGGGATGGGGTAGTGGATCTTCGTCTCCACGCCGGCGCGGAATAGCTGGGCGACGAGCTCGTCCCTCCGCTCGACCTGGACGACGTAGGTGTGGAAGGCGTGGCGGGCGCGCTGGTTGCGGGGGGGGATGACCACGCGGGGGGCCAGGCCTTGGAGTCCCTCGTCGTAGCGCCGGGCATTCCGGTTGCGTGCCTCCGTCACCTTCGCGATGCCGGGGATCTGAAGGTTCGCCACGGCCGCCTTGATCGAGTCGAGGCGGAAGTTGTAGGCGAAGGCCTCCGACTCGTTCCGGTCCTTCAATCCGTGGTTGCGCATCCGGGCCAGCTTCTCCGCCCACTCCGGGTTGCCGGTGGTGATGACGCCCCCGTCGCCGCAGGTGTTCAGGTTCTTCAGTGGGTGGAGACTGAAGGCCCCGAGGTCGCCGAGACCGCCGGTCTTCTTGCCGTCCAGAGCCGCGTCCACCGCCTGGGCCGCGTCTTCGACCACCGCGAGCCCCCGTTCGGAGGCGATGGACATGATTTCGCCCATGGGGGCGGGGTTTCCGGTCAGATGGACGGGGACGATGGCCTTGGTCTTCCGGTTGACCGCTCTCCGGACCGCGGAGGGATCGATGTTGTAGTCCTCCCGCACGTCGACCAGGCGGGGAAATGCCCCGCAGGCGGCGATCGCCCCCACCGTGGCCAGAAAGGTGTTGGGGACGGTGATCACCTCGTCGCCAGCGCCGACGCCGCGGAGCTTCAGAGCCAGAAAAATGGCGTCGGTCCCGTTGGCCACGGAGACCGCCCGCGCGACGCCGCAGAGGCGGGCGAAGTTCTTCTCGAACTCAGCCACCGCCGGGCCGAGGACGAACTGGCCGGAGTCGAGGATCTCGTGGATCGCCCGGCGGTATTCCCGGTTGCCCTTGAACTGCGCGGCGATGTCGACGTAGGGGACTTTCATGGCAACAAAAAGGAGCAGTGGAGTAATGGAGTGATGGAGTATTGGAATGACGCCAGCCGGGCCGCCATACTCCCGTACTCCAGTACTCCATTACTCCTTTCCTCGCAGGTAGAACCTCTTCACTTCGCTGATCGCGTACTCCACCTGCTCTTTCGAGAGATGCTGGTGCACCGGCAGCGTGATCAGGGACTTGCACTGGGCTTCCGTCCGGCTGAGGTCGGTCCGCCCGAAGAGAGGCCTCTGGTCGAGCGAGGCCTTCTGGAGATGGTTCGGTATCGGGTAATGGACCTTGGCTTCGATTCCGCGCTCGATCAGGCGGGCGAGGAGCTCGTCCCGGCGCTTGGCCTGGAACATGTACATGTGGTAGACATGGCGCGTCCCGGAACGGCGGGGGGGAAGGGTGATGAATTCCTTGAGCTCGGGAGCGGAAAATGCCCGGTCGTAGGCGGCGGCGTTCGCGATCCGCTTCTCCGTGATCTCGTCGACAAAGGGGAAGAGGTAGTTCCCGACGATCGCCTGGATGGTGTCGAGGCGGGCGTTGTAGCCGTAGACATCCACCTCATCGCGCGTCCTCAGGCCGTGGTTGCGCAGGAGGAGGACGCGGTCGTGGATCTCCTCGGAGTCGGTGACGACGAAGCCACCGTCGCCCCAGACGTTCAGGTTCTTCAGGGGGTGGACGCTGAAGGCCCCGCCCGCGCCGAACGTCCCGGCGTGCTTCTTCCCGATCCTCCCCCCGATCGCGCAGCAGGAGTCCTCGATCACCGCGAGCCCGCGCTGGGCGGCGATCTCCCTGATCTCCTCCATCCGGGGCGGGGCGCCCGAATACCAGACCGGCATGATGGCGCGAGTCCGGGAGGTCAGAGCCTCCTCGATCATCCCGGGATCGATCGTGTAGTCGTCGAGAACGTCCACGTAGTAGGGCCGGGCGCCGACCGCGACGATCGAGCCGATGGTGGCGATGAAGGTCTGGGAGACGGTGATCACCTCGTCGCCCGGCTTTACGCCGGCCGCTTTGAGCAGCATGGAGAGGGCGGTCGTCCCCGAGGCCGTCCCCAGGCAGTACTTCGCCCCGGCGTAGCCGGCCATCTTGTCCTCGAACTCCTTGAGCTCCTTGCCAAAAGTGAATTCGCAGCGCTCGAGTTGTTCCTGGAGGGCGTCCAGGATTGGTTTCGGATCGGCGAACTGCTCGCGGAGGTATGAGTACGGAACCTTCATGCGATTGCTCCCGGGGTGAAAGCGATCTTTGATCGTGGATTGCGGATCGACACCACCCAATCCGCGATCCGAGATCCGCAATCAGCAATTCTTTTACTTGAGTTTGATTTCCTTCATGCGCTTGATGTTGAAATACATCGGGTTGTCGAGCGGGTTGGGGAGAAGGCCCTGGTCGAAGGCCCCCTTCAGATCCCGCACCGCCTCCTCGATGGTGTGGCGGGGAACGAAGCCGAGTTCCTGGGCGATCTTCTTCGAGGAGATGTGGTAGGAGCGCTGGTCATTGGTCGGGCGGACCGCGATCTCGAGCGCGGGGTTGACGATCGCCTTCACTTTCTCGGCCAGCTCCATCAGGGAGTGGTTCTCGTAGCCGGCGTTGAAGACCTTCCGGTTGATCTTGGCATCGGGATACTCCAGCGCCTGGATGTAGAGGTCGGTCACGTCCTCGATGTGGATGTTGGGGCGCTTCTGCCCTCCGCCGTCGACGGCGAGCGATCCCTTGTTCGCCGCGGTGTTGGTCAGTATGTTCACGATCAGGTCGAGGCGCTGGCGCGGGGAGTAGCCGCAGACGGTGGCCGGCCGGAGGATCAGGCCGACGAAGGAGTCGTCGGCGTATTTGAGGAGGACCTGCTCGCAGAGCGCCTTGAACTTGGAATAGTCGGTCAGCGGCGCGCACGCCATCGTCTCGTCCACGTTTTCGCAGGACTTGACGCCGTAGACGCTGGAGGAGGAGGCGTAGATGAAACGCTTGACGCCGTTTTCCTTGGCCGCTTTCACCAGCGGTTCGAAACAGTCGAAATTGATCGATTTCCCCAGCGAAGGGTCGAGCTCGAAGGAGGGATCGTTGGAGATGCAGGCGAGGTGGATGATCGCCTCCTGCCCCCTCAGCGTCTCCGTGAGCTTTTTCTGGTCGCGGACGTCCCCCTTGACCAGGGAGAGGCGCGGGTTGTCCTTCACTCCGTCGAAGACCTTTTCCCCGTAGATGAAAAGGTCGTAGACCGTCGCCCGGTAGCCTTTTTTTAGAAGTTTGGGGACCAGGACGGAGCCGACATAGCCGCCTCCGCCGATGACCATGATGTTGGTGAATTTTCTCTTCATGGGATGCTCCTCCGTTGGAAGCGATAATCTAGCATACCAACGGTAATCAGTAATCACCAATCAGTCGCGGAAAGATCTGTAGGCCGCCTCTGCGAGGCGGCGTTTTGCCGGCCGCCCGATCACAGATCGGGCCTACAGAAGGCCGGCCGGTCACGTCATGTAGGCCGGTTCTGTGAACCGGCGGCCTGGCCCGTCGCGCCCGATCACAGATCGGGCCTACACCCCGCATCATTGTTTCTTCAAGCGGGCGGGAACAGGATAAAAGGGCTCGAACTCGGGCGGTAAGCGGCGGCGCGGGGGAACGAAGGGGATGATCTTCCTTAGCCTCAGGGAAAGCCGCTTCTTCATCCCGGCCAGTCGTCCTGGAGCCGGCGAACCTCCCAGACCCGCCGGGACGTTCCAGAGCGGCAGGTAATCGGACTGGAGAGGAGAACGGGAGAAGAGGGAGCGTTCCTCGATCTTCTTCGCCAGCACCAGCAGGAGGAGGGGGGCGGCGTTGACGACGCCGAGCCGGCGGCGAACCTGATCCGGGTCCGGGATGCTGAACCAGGCCTTCGACTCCCGTCCTTCGTGGCAGAACATCCCCAGGACGCGAAAACCGTTTTCGGGGGAGAGTATCCGGTAGTAGAGCTCGGGGCTGAACTGGTAAAACCCATGGCCCAGGTAATTGTTGGCCGGCGAGATGCCGAGGTAGTGCCCCCCGACCGAGAGCAGGCGCAGGCAGTTGGCGATCGCGGTCGGGAAGTTGAAGACGTGCTCGAGCGTCCCGCCGTCGATCACGGCCGTGAATTTTCCCGCCCACTCGTCAGTTATCGGGACGTTAAAATCGTGAACGCGCGTCGCTCCCTCGTAGGCGGAATAATCGAAAGACTCCGTCGTCCGCGCGCCCAGAAATCCCAGCAATTCCTCGGCATAGCCGGAGGCGAAGATCGCGCGCAGGGCGGAAGGGTCCGCCGGCAGGCCGAACTCGCCGCGGACAACCGCGCCCAGTTCCTTCAGCGAAAGCTCCAGCTTCTGGCGGCCGATGACCGCGGTCCGGGAGAAGTCCGCGCCGGCCGCCTTAGCCAGAAGCAGGAACCGCAGTCCGTTGATCGTGATGCCCATCGCTGGTTCCCCTCTATTAATTTCCGTTGATCGGTAGCCGCGGGCTTTAGCCCGCGTTTTAGCGCCTGCCTAAGATCATAACTTCCGTAATACCTGATCCGCGCAGGCTAAAGCCTGCGGCTACCAATTCATCCCCCTACAGCTGCCTGGCCCAGTTCCAAATCGCCCGGGGGTTGAGCGAGAAGAGCAGGTTCGCCTCCACGCCGCAAGCCATGGTGCAGGAGAGGCAGTTCGGCAGGGGCCGGATCTTCGCCCAGGCGGCGGCAAACCCCGCCCCGATCGCGTCCTCGCCCTTTTCCCGGCCCACTCCCATCCCGCAGGAGTAGAGTTTCCCGTCCGCCTCCAGGTGGGCGGTCGCCCGCCCCGCCCAGCAACGGTAAAGGGGCGAGGGCAGCGGAGAGGTGACCCTCCCCTCCTCCGCCCAGGCCAGCGCGTTTTCAAAATAGGGTATCGAACCGCCGACCGGAGCGCCGTATTTTTTAAGCTCGATCAAACGCAGAAGCGTCTTCCGCCGCGCCTCGCCCGCCAGCACCAGGCGGTCGATCTCGGCGCGGGCGGGGTGGAAGTGGCCGCGCGGCTCGTCAAAGTAGTCAAGGAGGACGAAGTTCGCCGGGAAGCCGCGCGCTTTCGCGAAGGCGACGATCTCGTCCACGCATCCGGCGTTGAGCGCGGTGAGGACGGTGTTCGTCCAGACCGGAATGCCGCGCTTCTGGAGAGCGTCGATCGCCAGGAGCGCCTCTCCGGCGCTCTTCTTCCCCCGCAGCAAAGCGTGGATGGCGGGCGGGCCGTCGTAGGAGATCTGAACGATGTCGGCGGGGGCGAGCTCCTCGATCCGCTCCGGAACCTCCCGGCCGTTGGTGGAGAGGCCGACGAACATCCCGAGCGACTGGGCGGCCCGGAGGACGACGCCGAGGTCCTCCCGGAGCATCGGCTCTCCCCCCGTGAACTGGACCCGCCGCGCCCCCGCCGCCTTCATTTCGGACAGCACCGTGAGCAGGGACTCGGTGGTCCAGACATCTTGCTGGGGCAGACGGTCGAAACGGCAGTAGAGACAGCGGTTGGAACAGCGGTTGGTGAGGCTCAGGTGGACGGACAGGGGGACGCGATAGCCGGGCTGCAGATGCAGCCGCGCTATCTGTCCGCCGAAATAGGCCAGGTTTCTAATTTCCACCGCGGCAGCTCCCAGGCGCAGATCGTTCCGTTCCAGATGCGGCGGGACCGGAGCGGCGGATTCCGTCCAGCAGGCGCTGGAGGACGACCGCGGCCAGCACCACCGTCAGGGGGACAATCTCGGAACGGAAACGGTTGTTCTCCCCGTAGTCCAGAAAAATTCCCATCGCCATGACATACGCGATATTAAAGCCGATAAATCCCAGCGTGATCAGGCGGGCGCGATCCCAACGGGCGAAGCCTCTTTTCCTCAACCAGTCGTAGGCAAACACCACGGGAACGAACACGTAGAATATAACCACGAACCAGCAGACATGCGGCAAAAAGAGGGCAACCGGGGCGAGGGGATCGGATGGCCAGTCCCTGACCGGGAGCACGTTGCCGCCCAGGAAGGCCCAGACCCGCTGGTAGGCGGGGATGATCCCCGGCTCCCGGCCGGCCAGTTCCTCAACCCAGGTGGGAATGAAGAATACCACTGCGGAATGGGCCAGCCCTCTCAGGTAAGCCCGGGGGCAATAACGCATCACGGCGAAGGCATCCCGCGCATACTGCCGGTTGACCGGGATATAATTGATGTAGTTATTGTTCTGCGCGCGGGGGGCATACCCCGGCACCGCTGATTTCTCCCGCTGGCTCAGCGCCGCGACGGGAGGCCCGGATATCTCCGCCCCCGCCATGTAGCCTTCATATTTTTCATACCGTTGGTTGGCGGGAATGCCGGCCAGAATGGAAATCTTCCCCGCAGCCTGCAGTTTATGCAGCTCTTCCGGGGTCAGAAAACGCGACGTTATCTTGGCCAGGCTCCACCCCAGCTGGGTGTTCATCGCCCAGGAGCCGAAAAGACAATAATTCTTGGCCAGCCACAATCCTATAACCAGCGCCGGGCCGATCGCCAGCAGGGCGGTACGCCGGCGGAGATTCTTCGCCGCTATCATAATCCCCGCTGTGATCGCGGCGAACCAGACGGGATGGTAGACCACCCGCGTCAGCGCTATCGTCGACAGGACCGAAAAGAAAACCAAGCCACGGGCGGCGGTGCCGAGTTGCACATATCTCAGCAGGGAGTAGCCGGCCAAGACCAGCAGCGTCATCACCGGGTAGCTGTAAAAATACCAGTTGCGGAAAAAGATGTCGGCCGGGCCCGTCTGGTAGAGGATCGTCACCGCCAGGGCCAGCCACCGGGAGACCCCCAGCAACCGCATCAACCGGTAGAGGGTCCAGGCCAGAACCAGGCCGATCAGCATATAGATCGCCTCAAAACCCGCCGCGTAACCCCTCGGAAAGAGTTTCAGCAGTATGCCGGTGAAGAGGTTGAAGAGGGGGGGCTGGATATGCATGTACCAGAGGCTCTCCCACAGCCTGTCCGCCAACAGCCGGGGGTCCAGCAGCTGCATCACGAAAGTGATGTTTTGATAGAGCGTCCCCCGGTCGAAGCGCCCGCCCGCCAGATGGAAAAATGCCTGCGACGCGAAGCCAGCCAGAATGATGGCCAGGAAGTCGGCGCGACGCGATTTATCCCTTCCCGGACGATCTCCCCTGTTATCCGTCGCCATTGTTCACCTCCCGGGGAAGCGCTTGTCTGGTCCCCCCTGGCCAATGTCGGGGCCGGGGGAAGCTCTGCCTGCAACCGCTGCCGTCACCCGGGCAGCAATGCCATTCATCTCCGAAGCCGAATAAAAGGGACTACAGGGGAGTTCAATACAGTGGCCACCGAGACAGGCGGCGTTCGGACAGGGGGGGCTGTCCCCGAAGATGCCGAGGGAGGCGCAGTCGCGCATGTCGTCGGGCTTGGTGTCGATCCCCGCGGCGAGCAGCCGGCGCCGGAAACCGGCCGGATCCTCTACCCGCGCCCGGACGTAGAGAAAGGCCGATCCGCCGGCCGGATCCTCTTTCTGGAGTTCGATGCCGGGAACGCCCGCGAGCTTCTCCCGCAGGATCCGCGCGTTCCGGGTCTGGTGGGCAATGTAATCAGGGAAACGGCGAAGCTGTCGCAGACCAACGGCCGCCTGGAAGGGGGATAAAGAAGTGATCAGTGATCGGTGATCACTGATCACTGTTTTTTGATCACTGGGGGGTGTGGCGGGGGGAGCGACATCTTCCAAAAACGGCTCATCGAAACGCGCGTTCCCCTTCCCCGTCGCCATCCTGATCAGAGGATAAAGCGTCCACGGGAAGAGGGCGGGCTGCGTGATCAGGAGAGCGAGGATGTTGGAAGCCTGATCCTTCAGAACGGCGAGTCCGGATGGCGCCGTCGCGCGGGAAACCCGGGCGATCATCCGGTCGGCCAGGCCGGCCTCCCTCACGATCACCGCCCCGCCTCCCCAGCAGGGGAGGCTTTTGCTCATGGCGAAGGTGAAGAGGCCGGCGTCGCCGAAACTCCCCACCGGCCGACCGGAGGAGAGCGCCCCCAGGGCATGAGCGCAGTCTTCGATCACGGCGACCTTTCTCTCCCGGGCGATGGCGAGAATCCTCTCCATCTGAGCCGCGACGCCGAAGAGATGGGTGGGGACGATCGCGGATGTCCGAGGGGAGATCCGGGCCGCGAGAGCTTCGGGATCGAGCGTCCAGCTCCTCCGCTCGACGTCGACGAAGACCGGCTTCAATCCGCACTCCGCCGCCACCACCGGCATCGGATGAAAGGTGTAGGCGGGGAAGATGATCTCGGATCCCCGGGGGAGCCTCATCTCTTCCAGAAGAAGGCGGAAGCCTCCGCGTCCGGAGGCGACGGGAACGACCCGCTCCGCGCCCGAAGCCCGGGCGAAGGCCGCGGCGAACTCCGCGGTCTTCTCCAAGCCGACGCCGCAGAGGGCGTCCCTCAGGGAGAGGATGAGCTCCGAGAACGGCATGAATATTCGAAATCTGGGATAAGCCATGACGGGATTAGTCTCTTCGAGAGCGCATCGGCTCTTGGATGAGTGCCAGTGTCAGTCTCTGTCTTATTGTGGGAGCGGCGTCCACGCCCCGATCCGGGCCGACCAGGGTAGCGGCGAGGTACCCCCACCCAAAAAAAACCCCGGATC
>CAZKCI010000005.1:0-16312 GCA_964551475.1 uncultured bacterium
TGGGATCAAGGAGGCGATCTACGTCAACGGGGCCGTCGATGCCACTATCTATGCCGGCGCCGCCTTCGACGCCTACGACGGCGGCATCTACGAGGACGCGAACACCGATTGCAACGCCCAGACGTCCAACCACATGGTGGCCCTGATCGCAACGCAGAAGTCAGCCGAGGGCCTAGTAGTCCGCGGCGTGGGCGAGGCGAAGGAGGCATTCCGAGGCCGAAAGGCGGAGAAACGGATAGGCTGGACCCGGAACGGCGGACGAAGGCCACAAACGGTCGGAGTGGCGAGTAGGATATATGATACCAAGCGGCAGAAAATTCAGTGTCAACTGGCCTGGCCGGCGGAGAGTAGGGGTGAAGCCCCGATGGCTGTCGGACAGGGTCCGCGCTGTTCCTGACGGGGTGTGTGCCCGAAAGCCCGGCATCTACCGGACGGTTGTGAACCATTCGGAAGATTGCTCAACCGGCCGAACCGCCGTGTACGGACCCGTACGCACGGTGGTGTGACAGGGGAAGCCCGTAAGGGCCTATCTATGTCGATCCCAAACGGGTGGAGCGAGCCAAAGGATTTCTGTGGGCCTGCCTCCGTGTGGAACAAGTTCTTCAGCTTCCACGTGCCATGACTGGGGATCGTTGCTGAGCTGGGGTTGAACATTTCCTCACTCGGCACGTATTGAAAAGTACGGAGGTATGCCATGAGAGATCTGCTTTTCAGGAGGAAGCGTACTGTGCTTCTCGGCGCGGCGATGCTGGCGATCGTCTTCATCGCTGGGCGCTTCTTTTTCTCGACGGACTCCACCTTCAATCGATGGAGAACGCTCCGAACGGTCGTTACCGAACAAGAGCGCGATCTGGCCGAGCTACGCCAGATCCGGGATCGCGTTATCGCCGTCCGGGCCGAACAAGAGGCGATTACGGCCCAGATGGGGCCGCCGAATAACGAGCGCAGCCTGCTGGGCCGCCTGCAGCAAGCAAAGGAGGGTTGCGCCTCCACGGCAGTAATCCTTGGGATGAAGCCGGAGACACAGACGGTCGGGAACCTGTATCGCTTGGATTCAGTGTCACTGAAGCTCGCCCAAATCAGCCTCGGAGAAATGATCGATCTCTGCCATGCGGTGGAGGGAACAAGATCCTCCATAGCGGTCCGGGAGATCTCCATCGGAGTCTCGCGGAGTCCGCCTCGGGTGGAAGCGATGCTCCGCGTCGAGGCCGCCACGAGCGTGGAGAAACGCGCCGCCGCCGGGCTGAAGTCTGAAGAGGCGGCCGCGCCCCTCCCGTCGACCGCATCCCTGGTATCTTATGCGGATGTTTTCAACGACGGCAGGAAACTCAAGAAATTGCGGGAGGAAGCACAGCGGATACTGAAGGCGACTTTCCCAGAGAAGAGCATTGCGTCCCCGGACGAAGAGCTGCGCGCGATGGGCGGGGGACTGCGGGAGGAGTCGGAGAAGCTCACGTTCTACCGGCAGCTGACGGCCCCGTCGGCGCTCGACATTCTCCGGGAGTTCCTGAGCATCTTTCCCTCCGACCTCCGCGTACAGATAGAAGAGTTGAAGATCAATCGGGACTATCTCCGAATCGCCGGGCAGACGGACTCCTTCCAATCCGTCGGCCGGATCAAAAGCTTGTTCTCCGGTTCTCCGGATTTTCAGGTGGATAAAATCAGATCCGGGGCCATGAAGTCCCTGATCCAAGATGGCCGAATTAGAGCGGTGGAGTTCAATTACGTTGTGCCGCTGGCCAGGCATCTTCCCGATCGGGGCAAAGGTCTGGCGGGAGAAATCTCCGTGCCCCCCCATCTCGCTTTAGCCGGGTCATAACCGATCCTGATCTGGGTTGGCGTGGCATGGGGTAGCCATAAAAGAATCCCGGTCACCGAGCGAGGGAGGGCTTCCTTCCGGAGAGAATCTCCCGCAACCTCCTCTCAGCAGTCTTCCGCTTGCCCCGGAACAGGTTCTTCCGGAAATTTTCCGGGAGGTTCAATAACCGGAGCATCTGGTTGACCTTGGCTCGGGACACCCCGACTTTTGGACAAATTCCAGCTGGTTCCCTAACGACAGCACCGCAGCATCGACAGCATTTTCCGGCAATAATCGGGGTGAAGCGCTTTTTCGACGCCGCGCTGGCAATTATGCTTTGACTGCCTGCTGTTCAGCCGGATTGGGATAAAAGAGGGGCCAGAAAGCTGGTTCTCGCCCCCAAGAAGGGATGGTCAGCCAAGTTCTAAATACGACTACGAAGGGGAGTCAAGCGACACTCCCAAACGAAAATCGG
Organism: uncultured bacterium; assembly: GCA_964551475.1. Classification (GTDB taxonomy): domain Bacteria; phylum Auribacterota; class Erginobacteria; order Erginobacterales; family CAZKCI01; genus CAZKCI01. The sequence goes on from CAZKCI010000005.1 coordinate 2,274, forward strand.
CTGCCCGCCGGTTTCGTTTGGGAGTTTTTTCTTGCATTTGAGAGTATTGTTCAATATATTGAACGTACGTTCAAAACATTGAACCGTGGGTTTGAAAATGAACGGATTGCTGGCCGCCACCAGTCCCCAGAAGATACTCAACTTCCTGATCGCCGAGCCCGGCCACGAATATCTGGCCGCTGAGATCCAGAAGGCGACCGGGATCAGCAAAGGAGGGGTCAACCTCTCTCTCCGTGAACTGGCCCGGAAAGGCTTAGCGCGCCGCGAGAAAAGGGGGAAAATATTTTTCTACTCGGTGGATCCCGCCAACCCCATCTGCAAGCAGCTGAAGGTCGTCAGCACTCTGGAACTCATCATGCCGCTGGTCAGGAGGGTTTCTGGGGATGCGGACAGGGTCATTCTTTTCGGAAGCGCTGCCCGGGGTGAGGATAACCGGCAGAGCGATATAGACGTATTGATCATAGCCCACCATTCGAAAGACGAGATCGAAAGGATTGCCAGGCAGATTAAACTGCCCAAGAAACTACAGCTCATCGTCCGTGATCCAGTTTCCTTTGCGGCCATGGAAAAGAATGACCCGGTCTTTTTCGAAGAGGTGTCTCGCGGATTAACCGTCTGGGAGCGCAAAGGATGAGCGCCTAATTCCAGGAGTGCCTGAAGAAAGGGAGGATCAAGAAGTTCTCCCGGGGCCGGTCCCTGGTCGGGAAGGAACTCGGTACAGCCGAGCAGGATCTTGCTGATGCCCGGGGCAGCTTTAGGCTGAAGAAATACAAGTGGTCAACGATTCAGGCCTAGTACTCCATGTTTCATAGCGCCCGGGCCCTGCTTGATGCTCGAGACTACCGGGAGAAGAGCCATTACTGCCTGATCGTGGTCCTGCGCCATTTGTATGTCGATAGGAAACTGCTCCCCGCTTCGATCGTCGAAAGTCTAAATCGAGCCAAGACATTGAGGGAGAATGCCGACTATTTCGATCAGTGGTCAAAAGATGCCGCTGAAACAGTACTGTTATCGGCACAAGAGTTTTTATCCCATGCTTGCAAGTTGAACGTAAGAAAGGATGACGCGGCACGATAAGAGACTGTAAGGCCCGGAGCAAGGCAGAGGGGAGCTTGTCGAAATGAAAATCCCGAAACGATTTTTCTTCTATTCGCGACAGGGAGACACTAGCATAAGTGGTGGCCCAAACAGTGGGGGCAGATCACACCCACCCAACAAATCCCTGGAGGTACCATGCGCGACTTGAAAGAGCTCGGCGTTCTGCTACTTGGCTTCTTCCCTTGGTTTCTCTTCCTTGTGCTTTCTGGGAATACGCTCATTAGTCTCGAGAGAGCCACGATCGTAAGTCTTGCCGCCTCCCTGATTCTTGGTTTCGGGGAGTTGAGGCAAGGCTTCATACTTCAATGGGGAACGCTGCTATTCTTCAGTGCTTGCTTTGTCACCGTCGATCTCTTTAAGGTCGTTTGGGTTGCGACCCACATGGACCTTTTGGCCAATGGGGCGCTCGCCATTACGATGTGGGTGACGATCTTTCTGGGCAGGCCTTTCGCTTTGCAGTATGCTCGTAGAGACCTGCCGAAAGAACACTGGCAGGACCCGAAGTTCATTCAGGGGTGCTTCCTTATAACGTATGTATGGGCGGGGTTGATGTCCCTTGCGTTTACGGTTTCGCTCGTCAAACGAACCTCACTGCTTAACTGGCCAGCCTGGCTGTACTCCGGCATGAGCCTGGGCATCATCATAGCTGGCCTCACCTTTACTACGGTCTTTAAAAGGCAGAAGCGGCTGCAACGGGAGAAGGCGGGGACGGCCAGCTGAAGGGCAGCCCAAGAGCTCATTGCCCCGGCCCTAGCAGCGATTATCCCGCGCAAGCTCAGAGTGGTTACACCTGGGTTTGTATGGGATTTATATTGCTCAGCCCAAGTCAGGAGTAGGATAATCCATCCCAACAGGTGACTGCATGCACCCCGTCACCACACATGAGAAAAGGAGATAGAGAGATGAAACAATATGGTGCTGAGTTCTTCGGAACGTTCTGGTTGGTACTAGGTGGATGTGGTAGTGCCGTGCTGGCTGCGACATTCCCTAATGTGGGCATTGGTCTTCTGGGGGTGTCTTTTGCCTTTGGTCTGACGGTACTGACAATGGCCTATGCCATCGGTCACATCTCAGGCTGCCATCTCAATCCAGCTGTTTCCATAGGACTATGGGCGGGCGGTCGCTTCCCCGCGAAAAAGCTCTTGCCATACATCGTCGCCCAAGTCTTAGGCGGAATCGTTGCCGGTGGCGTTCTATACCTTATTGCCAGCGGCAAGGCCGGCTTCAATGTTTCCACCGGTTTTGCTTCCAATGGCTACGGCGCCCATTCACCTGGGGGATATTCTCTGCTCGCGGCGCTGGTGACTGAAGTTGTCATGACCATGATGTTCCTGCTGATAATCTTGGGCGCTACCGACAAGCGGGCCCCGCAAGGCTTCGCACCTATTGCTATTGGTTTGGGTCTGACCTTGATTCACCTGATCAGTATTCCCGTCACCAACACGTCCGTCAACCCCGCGCGTAGCACCGGGGTCGCTTTGTTCGTTGGCGGCTGGGCTCTTGCGCAGTTGTGGCTTTTCTGGGTTGCTCCGATCATCGGGGCGGTATTGGGTGCGATCGTTTATCGCTTCATCGGCGAAAGCAAGGCGCAATCATTGACCTAATAACCGATTCCACCAATCTCGGCGTTTCGCACCTCAGCCCATCCGGTCCGACTCGGGAATTCAAAGTCTCGCCCTTTTTCTCCATGATGATATAACGGGCGCAAAGCCGGTTCCCGCTCCCAGGGAGGTAGGGTCAGCCAAGTTCGAAATGGGACCACGAAGGGGAGTTCTGCTTTTTATCCCGCATCGTTCAGACTGGTTACACCTGGGTCAACGTGGGATTTTTCTTTTTAGGTGAATCTTGAAGCACACTTGAAGCAGATCTCCTTGACCGTTTCCAGCGAGAGTAGGGCAATATAACCGGCGGTTCACGTTGAGCCCGGCGGGAGGTATCATGAGATCAGACTGGGGATATGAGGTTCAGCAGGTCTGACCAGGCTCGGATAACGATATCCGGCCGGGTTTGAATTTTACAGGTGAACGGTGGATAAAAATCAGAGAAGGAACTGGTCTCGATCCTCGACCTGAGCGCCGCCTGGCCGGCAGTCCGGGGGGCGTTCTTCCCCAACACGCATTCAGATCATACAACCCGCTGAACCGGGAGGTGGAAAATGAGAAGGGAATTATACCGCGTTCTCGCGGTCGGGATTGCCGTGCTCGTGGTTGCGGGGTGCGCGAGCACGCAGAAGGCGGAAAAGTCGATCGATAGTCTCACGGCGATCCGGGAGAGCCTGTCGGAGGGTAAAGACGCCATCTCCGCAGCTTCCTCCGCCCTGAACAGCCTCAATTCCCCCAAGGATGGGGACTATAAATCTCCGTACCAGGATTTCATCTCGAATGTTGAGACGATCGAAAATATATCAAAGAAGGTCGGGAAGCTGGCGGAGGAGCTGCAGACAAACCGGGAGCAGTACTTCCAGGAGTGGGAGAGGGAACTCGCGTCTTTCCAGAACCAGGAGATGCGTCAGGTCAGCGAGCAGCGCCTCGCGGAGGTCCGGGCCAAGTGCCAGCCTATCGTCGATGCCGCGCCGCCGTTATCCGCCTCCTTCACTCCCTATCTCGCGAACATCAGCGACATCCGGCGCTATCTCGACCTCGACTTGAACACCGACAGCGTTCAGAGGATCGGCGGTACGATCACCAAGGCAATCGCCGACGGAAAGACAGTGAACGCCGGCATCGACGGACTCCTCGCCGCCATTGACTCCGCCCGAGCCGCTATCGCCGCGAAGGCGCAATAAAATACGTGGCTGGCTGATTGACTCAAAAGGAGGCCATATGCCGCTCATCACCATCGTCATTGTGCTGGTCGTGGTAGGTGTCGCCCTGTGGGCGATCAACACCTATATCCCGATGGCCAAATCGGTCAAGACCATCCTCAATATTGTCGTGGTGGTCGTTCTCTGCCTATGGTTGCTGCAGGCGTTTGGCCTCATCGACAGCATCAAGAGCATCAGGGTGAGATAGGGCGCTGGTCAGGCAGTGAGTACAGGTACAGGACGCAACAGGACAGAAGGAGGGACGGTTATGAAGATCGATGTGGCAAGAATTCCGGGTATTGTGGCGATTACTGTTATTGTAGCCGTGGCTATGGTCGGCTGTGGCCAGAAGTCCGACTCGGAGCCGACCAAGACGGTCGGGGAGAAAACCGGCGCCGCAGTGGATAAGGCCGTGGAGAAGACCGTGGAAACGGCCAACACCGTCTCGGAGAAAACCAGCGAGGCGGCAAAAGAAGCCGCGGCGACGGCAAAGGATGTTGCCGGACAAGCCGTCGAGAAGACCGGCGAAGGCATGCAACAAGCCGGCGGCGGCATGGAGAAATCCGGCGCAACCGTCGAGAAGACCGGCGCGGACATGCAGAAGTAGACACGGCATCCCGTTGAAGCATGAGGAAGGGGTTGCCGAGCATACTGAAAACATGAAAGGTGGAGCAGCATGACTATCGGGACGATACTGCTGATTGTCTTGATTCTCTTTCTCGTGGGCGCATTACCCACCTGGCCCCACAGCAAGAGCTGGGGTTACTACCCAAGCGGCGGGCTGGGACTTGTTGTCTTGATTCTGCTCATACTGCTTCTGCTGGGCCGGATTTAGAGGCGGCGGCTACAGAACTTTCCCAAGAAAAGGAGTTGGCGTCATGAAGGGCTCGACAAAAGTGGTGAAGGGTCGCATCGAGGAAGCGGCGGGCGCGCTGACCGACAACGACAAACTGCGCGCCGAGGGCCAGACGGATCAGGCCGTGGGTCACGTCAAGCAAGCCGCCGAAAAGGGCGTCCGGGAAGCCAAGGAGTCCGCCCGGAAGATCGTGAACAAAGCGAGGAATATAGCGCAAAAGGCCGTCGACAAAGCCAAGGGCAGGTATTAGCGGATCGTAGCCGGGGGTGCGGGTTCACGCTCGCCGACGGCGAATCCGCTGAAGGACAACCCGGACAGCATGCATTAGAAAGCCGCTCTCTGTCTTAATAACCGGTAGTCTTGGTACGAGCAGACCCAAAAGGGTGCCGTGAAAATATTCTTATCCGTCATCATGATTTTCTCCGCCTACCTGGCAGTCTCCCCAGCAACCGGCTTGAGCGCGACCGCGCCATCACTGGGGACGGCGGAGAGTTTTGCGGTGCTGGGTGGGTCTACCGTGACCAACACCGGCGCGACCGTTATCACCGGGGACCTGGGTGTTAGCCCCGGTACTGCGGTGACTGGGTTTCCTCCAGGCACGTTCACAGAAGGAACGATACACTCAGCCGATGCCGTGGCGGCGCAGGCTCAAACTGATGTCACGACTGCGTACAATGATCTCGCAGGCCAGTCGTGCGATACCACTATTTCGGCAGATCTGGGTGGAATGACGCTCATACCAGGCGTCTATTGTTCCGGGTCGTCGATGGGTTTGACGGGAACCCTCACGCTCGACGCCCAGGGCGACGCCAATGCCGTCTGGATTTTCCAGATAGGGAGCACGCTGACGACCGCAAGCAACTCGGCTGTTGACATAATCAATAGCGGTCAGAACTGTAACGTGTTCTGGCAGGTGGGCAGCTCTGCGACTCTTGGTACGGACACTGCCTTCATAGGAAATATTCTCGCATACCAGGACATCACCCTGAATAACGGCGCCGACGTGTCCGGCAGGTCGCTGGCGCGAAATGGCGCGGTGACGTTGGATACGAACGACGTCGCCGTCGCCGTGTGCGCGGCTACACCGACGCCGGAACCGACCAAGACGCCGGAACCCACGGCCACACCGACCGCAGAGCCGACGAAAACTCCGGAACCGACCGCCACGCCGACTGCTGAGCCCACCAAGACACCCTCGCCTACGACCACGCCGACTGCGGAACCGACGAAAACACCTGAGCCTACCGCTACGCCTACGGCAGAACCAACCAAGACGCCGGAACCCACGGCTACGCCGACCGCGGAACCGACCAAGACGCCTGAGCCTACCGCTACACCCACCGCTGAGCCGACCAAGACTCCGGAGCCTACACTGACTCCCTGTACGCCGACTCCCGAGCCGACCAAGACGCCGGAGCCCACGGCTACGCCGACCGCGGAACCGACCAAGACACCTGAGCCTACCGCTACGCCTACAGCGGAACCTACCGCCACGCCAACACCGGAGCCTTCCGCTACTCCATCACCGACACCCGAACCTTCGGCCACGCCAACACCGGAGCCATCGGCTACTCCATCGCCGACGCCCGAACCTTCGGCCACACCTAGCCCGGAACCTACGGCCACTCCGACGGCGGAGCCGACCAAGACTCCGGAACCGACGACGACACCCACGCCGGAACCGACCGCCACGCCGACTGCTGAGCCCACCAAGACACCCTCGCCTACGACCACGCCGACGGCGGAGCCGACACTTACACCTCAGAAGACGACCACCCCGACACCTGAACCCACGCTTACGCCAGTCAAAACGGCTACTCCTACGCCGGAACCGACACTTACTCCGGTCAAAACGGCGACACCTACGCCTGAACCTACGCTCACGCCGGTCAAGACCACGACACCTACGCCTGAACCTACACTCACCCCGGTCAAAACGGCGACGCCAACCCCGGAACCAACTAAGACACCCTCACCGACGGCCACGCCGACTGCGGAGTCCACGAAAACACCGGAGCCCACGGCCACGCCAACTGCTGAGCCGACCAAGACGCCAGAACCTACGGCCACACCCACCGCTGAGCCGACGAAAACTCCGGAACCTACGCCCACGCCTACGTCCGAGCCGACCCTCCCCCCAGTCAAGACCCCTACTCCTACTCCCGAGCCCTCGGCGACGCCAAGCCCGGTGCCGGCCTCGCTCGACCTCGAGAAGCTTGTCTGTTGCCCGCCTGGCACGGACCTTTCGATTGTTCCCCCCTGCGGCCCGGCGCTCTTCGAGTACCGGGTGACCAACACCGGTTTGGTGTCGCTGGACGACATCGTGATAACGGATGATGCGGGGACTCCGGAGGACCCCTCCGACGACTTCACCGTGGGGGTCATCTCAGGACCGGTCATCCCGGGGTCGTCCTTCTCCCTGCAGACGCTGCAGGGGATCGGTGCGCGGATGCTCAACACCGCCTGGGCCCTCTCGACCGGAAATGGCGGGACGGTGTCGGACAGCGACTCCGCACTCGCCTTCACCTGGCTGGGCGTGGCCGACGGCGACTACAACGGCGACGGCGCGTCCGACCCGGCGATCTTCAAGTGCGTCGAGAACTCCTGGCGGATCAACTACCTCGGCGCGGCCCCCTCCCAGACATTTGCCTTCGGGAAGTGGGGCGACATCATGGCCCCGGGGGACTACGACGGCGACGGGTCGACTGATCTGGCGGTCTTCCGCCCCTACAACGGCCTCTGGGCGGTGCGCGGACTGACCCAGGTCTATTTCGGCGGTTACGACGATCTCCCCGTCCCGTCCGACTACGACGGCGATGGCTCGGTTGATGTAGCTATCTTCCGGCGGACAACCGGCCTGTGGGGGATCCGCTCACTCTCCCGGTGCTATCTCGGCGGCCCCTCCGATCTGCCGGTTCCAGGTGACTATGACGGGAACGGGACCGATCGCCCGGCTCTCTACCGCCCGATGACCGGGATGTGGACCGTCTCCGGACTGCCCCGCGTTTACCTCGGAGGAATCGAAGACTATCCCGTTCCCGGCGACTATGATGGGAACGGGACGCTCGATCGCGCGGTCTTCCGGGACGGAACAGGTCTGTGGGCGGCGCCCGGGATCCCGCGAACCTATTTCGGCGGGCGTTTCGACTGGCCGCGCCCGGCGGACTACGCCGGGGACGGCACGGCCTCCCCAGCGGTCTTCCGGCCGGCCGACGGACTTTGGTCGATCAAGGATCTTACCCGCCTCTACTGGGGGAACTCCTCGTCGATTCCCTTGACGCGCTGACCATAGCTATAAGTAAGTCCTAGAGGACCTATTAAAAGGAGTTTGACCATGCGCCCTCACGAGATCGAACGAATCGCCCAAGCCGTTTCGGTTGGCCTCGTCCAGTCCCCGGCACCCATGGCCCCCGCCGGGTGCGGTTCTTTCAGCAACACGCAGGCATTCACCTGCCCCGACTACGAATGCTCCGCCAATTACGAATGCGGCGGGGTGGCCGAGTTCGCCTGCGGTCAGACCTTCTCCTGTCCCGAGGGTTTCTTCTGTTCGTGCGTCTACTCCACGGAGTAGGCGGAAAATATTTCGGGTCCGCCGCAGGGAGGAGGGGATTGACACCCCTCCTCCTTTTTCCTGGTTGGAAATCCCGGTCTGCGCGCGTATTCATTTCCTCCGGGAGATAAATTTTCGTTTGGGATGCCTGCCCCGAGAGTATCGAAGGGTGTAGCCTAGGGAGTTCTGCTTATTATCCTGCATCGCCCAGACTGGTGGCACCCGGGTGAGTGCGGGATTTTTCTTTTCAGGCCAATCTTCTTGACCGGCCAGGCAGAGAGGAGAATACTGCTTGCCGGTGTTTCCCGACATAACCCCGGCAGGAGGAGTGGCGAGCACAGACTGGGGGCCGGGAGTTAGGCAAAGCAGACCCGGCTCGGATAGCGATATCCGGCCGGGATTTCTTCGTTCGAGCAATCAACCCGGGCATGAAAAGGGAGAATCGGCATGAGAAGTCACGGGAAATTCGTGGTGGTCTTCTGTTTGGTTGTCATCTGCTGTGTCGCCCTCGGAGCGGCCGAGCGGGCCTTTTCGTTCGCCGAGGAGCCGATCGGCTTCAAAGATCCGCGTAGCCATCTCGTGTGGCAGGATGACAAGGTGAGCACTATCCATACTGATCTGGTGTACGCCCTTGCCCTGGCGGCAGGCTTCTCGGAGGAAGACGCGGGAACGATCATGATCTGGGACCAGCTCGTGGATTCCCTCAAGCTCGGCCCTGGCTCGGATGTGGTTTACACCAACTGCCTCGGGTCCACTCCTCCGGCGCCTGATCCCTCTGACCCCGGTGTATGCGATAACGGTGGCGAACTGGAGCGCCAAATCTGGCCGACAAAGGAATACGAAGACAGCAGCTGCACAACTGATCGGCATGGCCCCTACGCGACTAACTTCCACTGGCTGCATCAGACTGATGATGAAATAGGCGAGGCGAAGAAGTGGGCCAGGGGGGAAAAAGATCACCTCGAGGGCTGGGCTGTGTATGCCTGGGGCGGATATACGGAAAGCCTGCTCAACGCAAGGTGCCAATACAAACGTTGGGACGTCATCGATATCGGAATTAGACCCGGAACACTCGAGGCATATGCAACATATTTGCACATGCTGGCTGACACATATTCGCATGTGGACTGCCTTAACTCCGTCGGCGGCCTTTATCCTTTTGTCACCCATACTCAGCAGCAGGACGATTCCGATCAATGCCCCTACTGCTCTAATTGTTACTACACTCCTCCGATCCCGCATAACGGAGACACGCATGGCCAGGAGTTCGGGGACCCGGCTTCCACAGGCAAACGCGCCCACCGAACCTATGAAGCGGCCATCGCGGTCTTCAACGCGCTCACGGAGCGCAGCATCGAGCGCGAGGGGGTGTACGTGCCCATTAAGCTCGCAGACACTCTCCCGATGATGGGGGGAGTTACTTTGGACCAAGCGATCCGGAATTTTGCCTATACCTGGGCTTACCAGAACCAGCACCTGGGAGCGAACCCGGGTGAATATGCGGAGAACCGGCGCGCCTATGCGGAAAGAATAGCGGTTGCCGTGGGCGTGTTGCGGGAGAGGAAGGTACACGAAGCGGTTATCGTTTCCGGGGACTATGACGGAGATGGAAGGGCCGATATCGGCGTGTTCCGTCCCGCGCCGGGTCTCTGGTCGGTGAAGGATGTAACGAGGATATATTCTCCAGCGGGGTCATACGATTATCCCGTCTCCGGTGACTACGACGGGGACGAAACGGCGGAGATGGCATTCTTCCGCCCCTCCCAGGGACTCTGGTCTGTGCAAGACCTCACACGGGCCTACTACGGCGCTTTGGGCGATCTCCCCGCCCCTGGAGACTATGACGGCGACGGGTCCTGCGATATCGGCATCTTCCGGGAGAACGGGGGAATGTGGTCCATCCGCAATCTCAGTCGGTTCTACTTCGGCGGAACCGGCGATTGGCCTCTGCCGGGGGACTGGGATGGAAACGGTATGGACGAGGCGGGTCTGTATCGTCCGTCAGCGGGAAAGTGGATGGTCCGAAATATCTCCCGCTTCTATCTGGGCGCTCCCACCGATTGGCCGATACCCGGCGACTATAAGGGGGACAACTCCTTGTCTGCCGGCATCTTCCGTCCCTGCTCGGGGATGTGGGCGATACGGGACATCACTCGGATATTCTTCGGGAATTGTTTTGACTGTCCGGTCCCCGCTGACTATTTCGGCGGAGGAACCACCGACATCGGTGTCTTCCGGGATGCTACCGGTCTTTGGGCGATCCGCAATCTATCGCGGGGGTATTTCGGATCGACCGGCGATATTCCCGTAACCCGTTAAATCAGTCTGGAGGGGAAGAAAGCGTCGGCAACCGATGTAACGGCCGGAAATAGCCCCGGGCGGGGGTGATCACGCCCTTCTCGGTGGTCCTCAAGAGGCCCCCGCGTTGGCGGAAAGGCGTTAGATGATTGGTCGATGCAACCAGCCCTTTTTCATCATCCACGAAGAAAATTCGTCTGCGAGAGACGTTCGGGGAGTCCTGCTTTTTATCCCGCATCGCCCGGACCGGTTAAACCCGGATGAGCGCGGGATATTTTTCTGATCGGGGAAAGAAGCCCCGAGATATTTTCTTGACCAACTCCATCGGGATGGGAATACTGCCTTATGAATGAAAATTGTTTCGATAATTTGCCCGGCGGGGATTGACCATCCCGCCGGGTTTTTTCATTTTGGCGTTCAACCAGGGGGAATGACAATAAAAGTCACCATCCGTGGGTTCAAGATTCGCAATAGCCGGGATGAACGAAAGGTTACGGAAGGTCACGAGAGGTTAGAAAGACCAACAAGGGAGGGGGGAACGCGCATGAAAAGGTTGGGCCTGATTGCGATTGTCGTCGCGGCGCTGGCGTACTGCCGGCCCGGTCCGGTTTTCCCGGCCGATAATTTTCACCTCGACTTCTCGACCTTTCTGGGCGGCGACGGTGTCGACGTGGGTTGGGGGATCGCCCTGGACGCCGAGGGCAACGCCTATATCGCCGGCCACACCCTGTCATCCGACTTTCCCCTCGCCGCCGCGTATCAATCGACCAAGGACTGGGACGAGGACGCTTGCATCAGCAAGTTCTCCTCCCTAGGCACGGCTCTCGTCTACTCCACCTACCTGGGAGGCACTTTGACCGACCGGGCGTATGCCGTCGCCGTGGATGCGCAATTCGCTCCCTCCGTGACCGGGGAAACCTACTCCTGCAATTTCCCCGTTCTCAACGCCTTCCAGTCGACCTGCTCCGGCAATGGCGACGGCTTCGTCACCCGCCTCACCTCCACCGGTTCCTGGCTCATCTCCTCCTCGTTCCTGGGAGGAGACGGCAGCGACATCGCTTACGGCATTGCCGTCGATCTCCCCGGTTATACGTACCTGGCCGGCAAAACCAATTCCGTCGACTTTCCCACCCGGGGTGCCTACCAGGCCAGCCGGGCGGGAGGGTATGACTGTTTCGTGACCCAGCTTACTTATCCTGGGTCGTCCCTGTATTATTCTTCCTACCTGGGGGGCGGTTCCAATGACGTAGCGGCCGGCATCGCGGTCAATGCCGCCGAGGCCTTCATCGCGGGGACGACCGAGTCCAGCGATTTTCCCCTGGTCAATGAATATCAGGGGAATAACGCGGGCGACTCCGCCTTCGTAGCCAAGTTTTCCGTCTCGGGCTCCAACCTTCAGTACTCCACCTACCTGGGCGGTTCCGGCGCTGATTGGGGAGCGGGGATCTTCGTGGATTCCTGCAAATGCGCGTATGTCGTCGGAGCCACCTTTTCCTCTGATTTTCCCACATTCAATCCCTATCAAGCCAGCCGGGCGGGGGGATATGACGCCTTCGTAACCTGCCTGGGTTCGCCCGGTTTTACCCTGCTCTACTCGACTTATCTGGGCGGCGGCAACAACGACTTCGGGCTTGGCGTCGCGGCCTATGGGGACTACAGCGAAGCCTTTGTCTGCGGGGCGACCAAATCGTCCGATTTCCCCGTGGTCTCCTCCTACCAGGCGACATGCAACGGCGGCGAACCGTATGGAGACGCTTTTTACACCCACCTGATCCCTGACGGGGACCAGATGAGGATATACCGCTCCACCTATCTCGGAGGCAGTAGCGATGAGTTGGCCCGCGGCATCGCTCTCGACTGGAACGGCTCATGCGTCTGGCTGACGGGAGAAACCAACTCGGAGAACTTCCCCGTCCGTCTCCCCTATCAAAACACCCACGGAGGGGGAGTGACCGACGCCTTCGTTTCCCGGCTTGGTTGGGGGGCGGTAACCGCCCGTAACCAGTATCACACCGACTTCGACGGCGACGGGACGAGCGACATCGCCGTCTGGCGGGCGGCAAACGGCCTCTGGGCGGTCAAGGACCTCACCCGCTTTTACCTCGGGACGACCGGCGACCAGGCTGTCCCCGCCGACTTCAACGGCGACGGCACCACCGAGGGGGCTGTCTACCGGGGTTCGGACGGGCGCTGGGCGGTCCGAGACCTGACCAGGGTCTGGTTCGGGAACATCTGCTCCCGCCCCCTCCCCGCCGACTATGACGGCGACGGCTCCGCCGACTGCGGGCTCTTCAACTACGACACCGGCCTCTGGGCGGTCCGGGACATCACGCGCTTTTATCTTGGCCAGAGCGGCGACATCCCCGCGTCCGGATACTTCAACGATGACTCTGTTTGGGATCCCGCGATTTTCCGGCCGGCGACCGGACTCTGGTCGATCCAGGGGATCACCCGTTGCTACTTCGGTCAGACCGCCGATTCGGCCGTTCCCGGCGACTACACAGGGGACGGTGTCTTCGAGGCGGGCGTCTTCCGCCCCTCCTCGGGCCTCTGGGCGATCCTGAACACCACCCGCGTCTACCTCGGCCTGGGGACGGACTCTCCCTGCCCGGCCGACTATGACGGCTCGGGGCGCGACGCGGCGGGGATCTACCGTTTCTCCGAGGGTCTCTGGTCGGTCCCCGGTATCACCCGCAGCTACTTCGGAGGGACAGGGGATATGCCGGTGACGAGGTAGAGGGTGGGGGATAGCGGGCAGAGGATAGCGAATGGCGGAAAACCTACCTCGAAGAAAATTCGTCTGAGAGAGACGTTCGGGGAGTTCCGCTTTCTATCCCACCTTGTCCAAAGTGGTTAACTTGGGTTTTGGTGGGATATTTTTGTTTTTAGGCAAATCTTCTTGACCCATGTCGTTGGGAGGAGAAGAATGTAGAGTTGTGGTTCACCTTAACCCCGTCGAGAGGCATCGTGAAGACAGACTGGGGACATGAGGTTCGGGAAAACTGACCTGAGGTTCGGGAAAACTGACCCGGCTCGGATAGAGATATCCGGCCGGGTATTTTCATCAAGGGCTTCTGCCCTGTCGAGAAGGATGCGAGGGGGAACGGGAGGGGGCGCGACCAACATGGATACAGGAGGTGGTTATGACCATCGGAAGCGGATATTTCTTTCGCTGGGTGATATTTTTCGGAACCCTTCTTCTCGGTAGTTCTCCGGCGTTTGCCCAAGAGAAAACCTTTCTCCCCTTTGAGGACGACGATACCATCGATGAACTCCGTTACAAGATAGACTACAACGGCTACCGCTTCAGCGTCCGCGACACCTGGGTTTACCGGGCCCCGCCGGAGATCAAGGCCCGGCTTCATGCGCCCATAGCCGTTCCACAGCGAACCCGGCTGGCCACTTTTCCGCGGGGGCAAACGCCTCCCGCGGAT
>CAZKCI010000006.1:0-16244 GCA_964551475.1 uncultured bacterium
GCGTATCCCGATAACTCCTTATCTTACCACCGGGATGTCCCCCGTCGCCCCGAAATAGACCCGGGTCAGGTTCCGCACCGACCACATCCCCGCCCCGTCCCGGAAGATGCCGGCGTCATCGATCCCGTCGCCGTCGTAGTCGGCCGGGAGTCCCCGGTCGCCCGTGGACCCGAGGTAGAACCGGGTCAGGTTCCGGATCGACCACAGGGACGAGTCCGGACGGAAGACGCCCGCCTCCCATCTCCCCGCGCCGTTGTAGTCGCCGGGGACGAGCTGGTCAGTCGACGATCCGAAGAAGAAACGGGTCAGGTTCAGAGCCGACCAGAGGCCGGTCGAGGGGCGAAAGACGGCGATGTCCTTAACATAGTCGTTGTCGTAGTAGCCGGGGACGGCTGTGTCCTCCGCTCCGCCGAGGTAGACCCGGGTCGCGTTCCGGATCGACCACAGGGACGAGGAGGGGCGGAAGATCCCGGCCTCCGTCGTCCCGTTCCCGGTGTAGTCTCCCGGGACGGGCTGATCGTCCGATGAGCCCAGGTAGAAGCGGGTGAGGTTCCGCACCGACCACATCCCGCTGCTCTCGCGGTAGACGGTGATGTCGGTGGTCCCGTCGCCGTGGTAGTCGCCGGGGACGAGCTGGTCGGTCGAGTTCCCGAGATAGACCCGGGTCACGTTCCGGATCGACCACATGCCCGCGGACCCCCGGAAGACGGCGATGTCGCTCGTCCCGTTCCCGTCGTAGTCGTGATGACCCGGCGGGCGGGCGAAAGGGAGGAGCGTGATGGTGAAGACGCCGCCCTCGCTCACGTAGATGCTGGTGTTATACCCCCCGCCGTCGTCGTAGGAGAGGGCGTAGCACTGGCCGCCGATGGAGTGGCGGTGGAGGATCTTCCCGTAGTGGTGGACGGGGGAATCGGGCGCGTTGGTCCCCTGGTAGAAGAGGGACTGGGTGAACCACTCCGATCCCATGAGGTGCATCGTCCCCCGCTGGATCGCGCTGTTGATCACCGGGGCCAGGAGGCCCGTGGTGAACTCCCCGACGCCTCCGAAGATGACGTGCCCGTAGTTGCTGCCGATCTCCGTCCCGGTCGGCCAGCCGGTCGGCTTGGTCGCCCAGGCCGGCCGGGCGTATTCCTCGCCGCCGGGCGTCCAGGAGAGGTTGGTCCCCGCGGAGTTGACAACCCCGACGTAGGTCTGGGAGTTATAGTGGAGCGTGACCGTCCGGTCCGGGATCCAGCACTGGTTCTTCACGTAGTCGTTCCAGAAGTAGCTGAAGTATTTGAAGTTGCCGTTCCAGCCCCCGCTGGCCGGGTCGATCGGCGAGGGGGCGGGGACCGCCACCTTGTCGGGCGCCACCACCCGCCAGACCATCCCCCCGGTGTCCGCCTGGACCAGGTTGTTCCGGAAGATGAGGGAGTTCGACGTCTCCTGCGTCCCCATTTCCGGGACGCTCTTAAACTCTTTGAAGATGACGTTCCGGATGCCGGGGACGCCGGTCTGGAAACCGAAGGTGACGTGCTGGTGGGAGTTCTTGTCGACCGCCTCGAAGGTGATCGGGAGGGACCAGAAGTCGACGTTGGTGGTGTTCATGTTGATGAGGTTGGTGTCGTTGCTGTAGAACTCCACCTTGTCGTAGAGGAGGCGGTCCTGGGGGCCGTATCCCGGCTCGGTCGTCGCCGGGTCGAAGCTGAGCGCGTCGAAGTTGGAGCCGTAGGAAAAGAAGATCCTGCCGCCGTCGATTGGGGGGACGGAAAAGGCGATGCCATCGGTCGTCTCCAGGGCTTTGAGCGTGGTGGTCATGTCGGTGATGGCGCTCGACCGGGGGGTGGCATACGCCCCGGTCGACCAGTTCAGGTAGCCCGACCCGCCGGGACCGGTCCCGATCACATAGAGGTAGACCCGGTCGTTGGGAAAGCCGGACTTGTTGACGAACTTCACCGTGGCGACTCCGCCGGCCGCCGTTCGGCCGATCGTTGCCGCCGCCAGGAGGAGAACTCCCAGTGCGGCCGCTGTCTTCATGGATCTTGTGCGGAGCTTCATGGCCGATTCTCCCTTGGTGTGTGCCTGTGGCTTGCCGATAATTTCCCCTCTCCCTTTCCGGGAGAGGGGCGGGGGTGAGGTTTTCTTGATCTCCGAGAGAATCGCAATCATTCTCTTCCGCCCACCTCACGTCAACTGCAACGTGGCGGTCGCCCGGCGGCTTCCGAAGCGACCTGCCTTCCGCCCCTGGGAGGGAAATACTGCTGCGATTTCTTGCCATAACGGATAGAGTATTGGGGAAGTCAGCCAACCAATCGAGACCAGGAGGGAGAGAAAGCATGAAGCGCATGGGAGCGAGCGCGGTGGTCGGGGCCCTGCTGCTGGCGGCCGCGGGTATGGCCGGCGGGGCCGAGCCGGAGGGATGGGAGGCCGAGATCACGCCCTATCTGTGGCTGGTGGGGCTCTCGGGCGACGTGACGGTGCGCGGCCAGAAGATCCACTTCGACCGGTCGACCAGCGACATCCTGGCCGACGCCAAAGTGGCCGGTTCGGCGCTCAGCGTGGTCCAGTACGATCGCTTTCTCTTCTGGGGGCAGGTCGATTACTACTCGATCAGCACCAGCAAAATGGACGTGAAGGACCGGCCCCAGGGCGGGACGCTCGACACCGATGTGGTGCTCGGCGAAGCGGCCCTGGGCTACCAGATCGACGGCTGGAAGGAGGGCCAGACATTCGATCTCCTGCTCGGCCTGCGGGCCATGCACCTCAAGCATGACCTGGAGGTGTACGGGTACGGGAGTTACCAGAACGACTCAAACGCGTTCGACCCCATCCTGGTCGTGCGGCCTTTCCTTCCGCTCTTCCCGTCGAAGATCCGCGGCCTGGCCCTCAACCCGACCCTGGCCATCGGCGGCGGCGGCGATTCGGATCTGGTCTACGAACTGTATGTCCAGCTGCAATACCAGATCTCCGAGTACGTCGTCGGGCGCCTCGGCTACCGGACGGTCGGCTACCAGGTCAGCGGCGATCGCGACGGCAACAAGCTGGATTGCCGCCTGGCGGGGTTGATGGTCGGCCTCGGCGTGACCTTCTAAGATCCTCGGAATTCGGACCGGGCAGTCGTCGTCTTATCCACTGTCTGCTCGCCGGTTGTAAGACGATGGCGCTCGACCAGCCGGCTGTAATCCCAAAATGATAATGTCCGCTTTTCCCAAAATAGAAATGTCCGGTATCGGAATGGCTAGAATGCTCTCCGCTTACAGTAAGCGTCCGGTGATCAACTGCCTGGTGAATAGGATCGTCGTCGAAGAGGGGAGGCTGAGGATCAAGGGCGTTATTCCACTTGAAACTATTCCGGAGGGAGTCCCCCTGGGTCGGTCGGTGTCCCTGCCTTCTTAATGTCGTGGCCGCCGAAGCCGGCGCGGAGAGCCGCCAGGAGCTTGTCGGAGAAGGGGGCGCTTATCCGGGAACGGAAACGCTGTTGGAGGGCGAGAGTGATCACGGGCAAAGGCACGCCCAGGTCGACCGCCTCCTGGACCGTCCAGCGTCCCTCGCCGGAGTCGGAGACGTAGGCGGCGATCCCGGAGAGGTCGGGATTCTCGTCCAGCGCCCGGGCGATCAGGTCCAGCAGCCAGGAGCGGACCACGGAGCCGTTCCGCCAGATCTCGGCGACGGCCGCGAGGTCGAGCCGGAACTCCTCCTTGGCCCGGAGGAGCTCGAAGCCCTCGGCATAGGCGGCCATCAGGCCGTACTCGATGCCGTTGTGCACCATCTTCACGAAATGGCCCGCCCCGGCCGGCCCCACACGTCCCCAGCCCTTGTCTGGCCCCGGCGCCAGCGTGGCCAGAAGCGGGCGGATCGCTTCCACCGCGTCCGCCTCCCCGCCGACCATCAGGGAGTAGCCCTCGCTCGCCCCCCCGATCCCGCCGCTGGTCCCCACGTCGACGAAGCGGATGCCTTGGCTGCGCAGTGCGGCGGCCCGCCGCAGGGTGTCCCGATAGTTGGAGTTCCCGCCGTCGATGATGATGTCTTTCGGGGCGAGTCGTACGGCGAGTTCCGCGATCGCCTTTTCAGTCGGCTCTCCGGCCGGGACCATCAGCCAGACCGCCCGCGGCGGCGGGAGGGCGGCCGGGATGTCGGCGAGCCTCCGGACGCCTTCGGCGCCTTTGTCTTCGGCGGCCTTGATCGTCTTCCGGTCCAGATCGAAGACCACCACCCGGTGCCCGCCCTGGAGAAGGCGGCCGGCCATGTTGGCGCCCATCTTCCCGAGTCCCACCATCGCGATATCCATCGTGTTTCTCCCGTGCTCGCTCACTTGATTATCGTCATTCCCTCTCCCGAGAAGGGAGAGGAGAAACACCATCGTTCTGATCCGCTTATTATGTCACAAATTTCCGGGCGAGATGGTCAACACTTTCGTTGGGCTGCCCGGCCAGACACGATGATGGCCCGCCCCAGCGCCGGCAACGCCATTCCGGCGAAAATATTGCTGAAGCGGCCGGAAAAATGTTTATACTTCCGTATAACCGGAGGGTTCCACCATGATCAGCGGCCACGACCTGTTTTTCCTGCTGTCCGGCCTCTTCGGAGGCCTCGCCTTGTTCATCTGGGGCATGTCCCTGATGAGCGACGCCCTGCGCCGTTTCGCCGGCAACCGCCTTCAGATCGTGGTCTCGGGCGTGACCAAGAACCGCCTGGTCAGCATGACGATCGGGACGGTCCTCGGGATCTTCATCCAGTCCTCGGCCACCACCGTGATGCTGGTGGGCTTCATCAACGCGGGGCTGATGACGCTGGCCCAGTCCGTCCCCCTGATGCTGGGCGCGAATATCGGGACCACGCTGGCGATGCAGCTCATCTCGCTCAAGATCAGCGAATATTGCTTCGTCGCCATCGTCATCGGGATTTTGATGCAGATGCTCGCGCCCGGCGACCGTCTGAAACAGGTGGGGACGGCGATCGTGGGCTTCGGCATCCTCCTCCTGGGCATGGACATCATGTCCAACACCATCGCGCCGCACCGCGAGCTGTTCAAGCCCATCCTCGCCGCCGCCGATGGCAGCACCTTCAAGGGTCTGGTCCTGGGGACGCTTCTGACCACGGCGATCACCGGCATCATCCAGAGTAGCGGCGCCACCATCGCCATGGGTTTCGCCCTCATCAACGCGGGCGTCTGCACCAACCTCCAGCAGGTTTACCCCATCTTCCTCGGCGCCAACATCGGGACCTGCGCCACCGCGCTCCTGGGGTCGATCGGCACCAACATCCAGGCCCGCCGCTCCGCCGTTTCGCACCTGATGTTCAACATCATCGGCGCCATCGTGGGTATCGCCGCCGCGCCCCTTTTCTACCGCTTCATCCCGATGCTCTCCCCCGGGAACGCCCCGGAGAACGTCATTCGCCAGATGGCCAACGCCAACACCATCAAGATGGTGATCATGGCGCTCATCGTCCTGCCTTTTCCCGCTCTCTACGCACGCTTCATCGAAAGGATCATGCCCTCGCGCAAGCCGCTGCCCCAGCCGAGCTATCTCAACCTGGAGCTCCTGGCCAAGCCGGAGATGGCCATCTGGGCCGCCCTCCGGGAGCTGCAGCGCGTGACTCAGGTCTGCGCCCGGAGCTTTCGCCTCGCCTTCGAGCTGATACTGAAATCCGACGGCAAAAAGCTCGGCCAGATCAAGCGCAACGAGCAGATGGTGGACGAGATCAAGGTGGCGGCCCGCGATTACCTCTTCCACCTGGCCAAGCGCAAGCTGACCCGCCGCCAGGCCATCATCATCCAGCACATCGAGCGTTGCATGGCCGACATCGAGCGGGTCGGCGACCACATCGACTCCATCTCCGACACCACCACCCGCCAGCACCCGACCCCCTACCGCTTCGACCATCAGGTCCTGGAGCTCCTGACCGACCTCTACGACCGGGCCGCCCAAACGCTGAAGCTGGTGATCGAATCGCTCAACGACGATAACCGGGATTTCAAGGGGATGGCGGAAAAGATCCTCGCCGCCCGGGACGAGTACGCCGAGCGCAGCTTCCAGGCCAAGAACGACTTCCTGGACCGTATGGCCAAACACGAAATCCCGCCCCGGACCGGGATGTTCTTCAGCGAGTACGTGGCCGATATCGACCGCCTGGTCAAGCACTCCAAGCGGATCGCCCTGGCGGAAAGAGCCCCCTATTTCTGGCTGAAGCGCTACAAGTTCGACCGCGAGAGCCCGGAGGAGCCCGATCTCCAGCCCCCGCCGGCCAGCGATCCCCACGACTTCCTGGATAAGCTCCAGAAAGAAGATACCTTTTAGCCGGCGTCCGCGCTCCCCGTCGTTCAGCGGAGGTTTTCGGGCGCGGTCTTGCGCTTGTCGCCGTAGCCGTGGATGGCGGTGGGCTGGTACGCGTCGCCGACGAACTCTTGCTTGAAGACGAAGCGCTGGATCCAGGCCGTCCCGTCCGTGGCCAGGAAGCCCACCTCCGCCCGGATATAGCGGAAGAGGATCACGCCGGAGATCGGGTGGCGCTCGATCTGCCAGTCCGGGTCGATGATGGCCACCTGGAGGATCTTCCCCTCCCGGGCACCTTGGGCGAGATCGTGGGTGGATCCCCGGATGAGCTTCTCCATCTCACCTTCCAGGACCCGGTCGCTCATCGCCGGTTGGGGCATGTTCACGCCCTTGATCGCCTGTCCGTCGAGACCCTCCCAGAGCTGGGCGTAGGAGGCGAAATCCCCCTCGATGGCGAACTCGCCCGCGGCCAGGTCCTGGTAGCGGTAGAGGACGATCTTCACCGTGTGCTTTCCCGCGGGAAGATTGCTCAATAGCTTCGTCAGCTGCATCGGTCCGGCGCGCTTGCCCTCCTTCTCGAACTTCTCCGGCCAGATGATGGAGGGGTCGGAGTAGGCGGTCATCTTCTCCGGATCGGGGGCGATGTCGAGGACGAATGTGGTGGCGACGAGCGCGTCCTTCCTCATCGTGAGGCTTGTGCCGCCGGATGATTCCGGCTCCCCGTCCACCCAGACCTTGACCTCGAAGGCGTTGTCCGACTCCGCCTCTCCGACGCCGGCGATCTTCCGGATCTGGTCGGTGAAGACGATCAATCCGTAGATGCGCTCGCCGGCCTTGAATGAGGTGGAGAGGCGGGAAGGCTTTCCGGCGGCGATCGGGGCCGTGGAGAAGAGGATGGGAGGGAGGGCGTCCTCGGCCGGCTTTTCCGGGGCGGGCGTTTTCCTCGCCGCGGTCGCTTTCTCCTCCGCGGTCTGCTTCAGCGTCTCGGTCCTGACCCCGGCGAACTTCTCGGCGGCGGAGGCGATCTTGGCCTGGGCGGCGTCGAAATCGGGGTGGGCGGAGACGCCCTTGGCGGCCGCCTCCGCCTGGGCTTTGTCGAGGAGCGGCTGCAGGCCGGCGATCTTGTCCTCGATCTCCTTGACCTTCCGCTCGATCTGGTCGGTTTGCGTGTTGGAGTCGGAGCGGAGGGTCGCCAGAAGTTTCAGGGAGGAGTCGACGGATCGCACAGTCTGGTCGAACTCCTTCATCGCCTCCCGGGCGGAATAGGGGAGGGGCTTAGCCTTCTGGGCCCAGGCGGTTCCGGAGGCGAAAGTAACTATGAGGGACAGAAGGGTGAACGCGGTCAGCTTGGCTGCGGTCCTGCTTTTCACAGGGGATCTCCTTTGCGGGGTTCGGGGACGGCATGAGCGCCGGGGGATGCTCTCATGCTCCGTCTCTCTAGAGTTGACGTGATGATACCCGCGAACCGTGTGGAGACAACAAGAAAACCACGGCTTGAGCATGGTACAATATATTTGGCGTTTGTCGACGGAGATTGATCGCTTATATATGACACGTGTCGGAATATAAAGCCGGTATTTCGGACCAGCGCGGTTTTCCGAGCTTGCTTAGCGCACGTTTCATCAAGCCGCCACCCTTGACCTTTCCTCATCTACAGGACAGGTTGCGCTGAGAGTCCCGCCAGCATGGACAGCGCAGGGACCTTACGATTATCCACCCTTTCTCCTGGTCTCTGCGCAGCCCCCTGGGCGGAGAAAGGGCAGGAGCCGCGTGGCTGTGTCGGCCGCGAGCTCGCCCGGAGTTGGGCACTTTAGCGATCCGCGGCGACGAGCGCTGCCGTAATCGTAGAGGATATTGCCGGATAGCTTTTGGTTCCGAATTGATCCGGCATGTTGTATATTTTTCACCGGAATGGATCTTGTGCCGAAAATAGCGGAGATCTGCCGGGGAGCGAAAAAAGCCTCCTACCGGATGGCCGTCCTGGACACGGAGACCAAGAACGCCGCCCTCCGGGCGATGGCCGACGCCATACAGGGACGGGCGGCGGAGATACTCCAGGCCAACGCCGAGGACGTCGCCGACGCCGTCAAAGCGAAGCTGGCGCCGCCGCTCATCGACCGTCTGCGCCTCAGCGAAGCCAAGCTCGCGCAGACCGTCCAGGGCGTCCGCGACGTCGCCGCCCTCCCCGACCCGGTCGGCGAGGTGATCGAGCAGACTGTCCGCCCGAACGGACTCGTCATCAAGCGTGTGCGGGTGCCGCTCGGGGTGGTGGCGATCGTCTACGAGGCCCGCCCCGAGGTGGCGGCCGACGCCTCCTCTCTGGCCTTGAAGTCCGGCAACGCCGTCGTCCTGCGCGGATCGTCGAGCGCCCGGAGGAGCGACGAGGAGATCGTCTCCGCGGCCGCGAAGGCATTGAAAGGCTCGGGTCTCCCCGATGGCGCATTGGCTCTCGCCTCCGGGGGAGGCCATGAGGCACTGGCCGAGCTCGCGACACAGGACCGTTACATCGATCTTCTGATTCCGCGGGGGGGCGAGGCTCTGAAAGCGGCCCTCAAGAAGTCGGCGACGGTCCCCCTCCTCTTCGCCGCCGCCGGGAACTGCCATGTCTACGTCGACGCCTCCGCCGATCCGGAGATGGCGGAAGCCATCGTCGTCAACGCGAAAACGCAGAAGCCGGGCGTCTGCAACGCCGCGGAGAAGCTCCTCGTCCACCGGGACATCGCCCCCTCCTTCCTCCCCCGCGTGATGAAGGCTTTGACCGCCAAGGGGGTCGAGCTCCGCCTCGATGCCCGCGCCCGGGCGCTCGCCCCGGCCGGCCTCGAGCCTGAGCCGAAAGGCGCCGTCGCCGCCGACTGGGACACCGAGTATTTAGCCCTGGTCATGGGCGTGGCCGTGGTCGATTCGCTCGAAGACGCGATCGCCCACATCAACCGCCACGGGTCCGGCCACAGCGAGGCGATCGTCGCCAAAGACGAGAAAGCCGCCCGGGCCTTCCAGGCGGGAGTGGACGCGGCGGCGGTCTTCTGGAACGCCAGCACCCGCTTCACCGACGGCTCGCGCTTCGGCATGGGGGCCGAGATGGGCATCTCGACCCAGAAGATGCACGCCCGGGGACCGATCGGCCTCCGCGAGCTCTGCTCGTACAAGTTCGTGGTCGACGGCACCGGCCAGATCGTGACCTGAGCCGACCTAGCGACAATCGGCACCTGATTGCTCTGATTCGCCTGATGGCGGATAGAACCCTGCAGAGGAATCAGGTGCTATGAGAGCCTAAACGATCCGGCGCGGCGCGTTGCGCTTGCTCAGCGCCTTCAGGACCGCCGGGACCGACTGGAAACGGGTGAAGAGCATCATCGCCGCGATCACGTAGAGCTTGTGCTCCGCTTCCTTGTAGGTGGGGATGCGGTAGCGGTCGAAGACGGAGTTGGCCACCTCGCCCGCCTTGCAGTTCAGCCCCGTGATGTCCGCGGGCAGGCAGTGCATGTAGAGGGCCTGGCCGCCCTTGGTCAGCTTCATCATCGCCTCGGTGCACTCCCAGGACCGGAAGCGGTCGTTCTCGGCGATGCACTCCTTCTCCAGCTTGTCCATCTCCGCCGCGGCCGCCTTGCCCTTCTTCAGAAGCTCGGTCCGCTTGGTCATCACCGTGACCGGGGCCCAGGACTTCGGGTAGACGATGTCGGCGTTCTTGAAGGCCTCTGCCATGGAGTTGACCACCGTGAACTTGCCGCCGGACTCACGGGCGAACTTCCCGGCCGTTTCCACGATCCCGGGGATCAGGTCGTATCCCTTGGGGTAGCCCAGCGAGACCTCCATCCCGAACCGGGTCATCAGGCCGATGATCCCCTGGGGCACCGACATCGGCTTGCCGTAGGCCGGCGAGTAGGCCCAGGTCATGGCGAGCTTCTTGCCCTGGAGCTGTTCCAGGCCGCCGAAGGTTTTGATCAGGTGTGTGAGGTCGGCGAGCGACTGGGTGGGGTGGTCGCGGTCGCACTGGAGGTTGATCACGCCCGTCCGCTGAGGGAGGACGCCTTCCTGGAAGCCGTTGTCGATCGCCACGGCGACCTCCTTCATATACTCGTGGCCGTAGCCGAGGAAGAGGTCGTCGCGGATCCCGATCACCTCGGAGAGGAAGGAGATCATGTTGGCGGTCTCCCGGACGGTCTCGCCGTGGGCGACCTGGATCTTCGACTCGTCGATGTCGATGGTGCTGAGCCCTAAGAGGCTCGAGGCGGAGGCGAAAGAGAAGCGGGTGCGGGTGGACTTGTCGCGGAAGTTGGAGACCGCGAGCCCTCCCTCGAAGACGCGGCAGTTCACGTTGTCCCGGTAGAGCTCTTCCAGAATCTGGGTGACCAAAAGCACCGCCTTGATCTCGTCGATCGGGTGCTCCCAGGTGAGAAGAAAATCCTTGTTGAACATGCTGGTCCGGAGCTTCTCCAGCTCGCCGATCATCTTGACGACCTTGTCCTTGCTCATTCCTTCGCCTCCTTGCGAAACAAACGGTTGTAAGATTCCTGATGCTGGCGCCAAAGCCGGGGGATATTAGCCGCTCCCCGCCTCCGGGTCAAAGGAAAAGCGCATCCTTGACCTTGGCCGCGTAGGACGGCGAGAGCACGGCGTCGCAGCAGGACTCGATCTCCCGGCGGATCGCCTGGTAGTCGATCGCCCGGAAAACATAGCGGATCTTGTCCGGCGGGAGAGTGTCGAGCTCCTTCTCGTTCGCCCGGATCCAGCGCCGCGTCTTCTCACCCAGGGGAAAGCCGAGCTTGGGCGCGTACTTGATCGCCCGCAGGATGAGCCGTCCGGCGTTCCCCGGCTTGATCTTCTCGGTCAGGAGCTCCATCGGCGTGGAACGGGTCTCGTCGAGCAGGATCTGCAGCCCTCCCAGGGGATTGATGAAGCGCCTCTTCTCCACGTCCCAGCCGAGCGCGTTGATCGACAGGTCGAAGCGGGAGACACCGAGCTCCGGCGTGGCGGCGTCGCCCGGCTCGATCGATTCCTCGATCCGCCACATGTCCATCTCCAATTCTTCTTTGGCCCCGGAGATCGCCGGCGCGGGATACCATTTGTAGCCGCCCATCATGTTCTTCCGGAAGGTCCCGCCCCGGGTGATCACCTTCTCCAGGACCTCCTTCGACGGGCACTTCTCCAGCATGACGTCCACGTCGATGATCATGTTGGAGGTCTCGAGTATGAAGTCCCGGATCGTCCCCCCCACCACCCAGAGGCGGATCGGCCCTTCCTTCCGGAACTCCTTCTCCAACCAGAGGATCGCCGGCCAGAACGCGCTCGCCTGCAGAGCCCGATCGAAGCTTTTCCTCAGCGCTTCCACCTTCTCCTCGAATGTCATAGCCGCGTCCCTCCTGGGTTCCTGGATTCCTGAGAGATTTACCTGAGAGCGTCGAAGAGAAATATCCCGATCATGGCGAGTGAAATCGCCACCTTCATCAGCACCCCCGCCAGAAAACCGACCAAACTCCCTCCCCCCACCCGCAGGGCCGCCCGGACCTCCTTGTTCCCGAAGACATACTCCAGCCCGACCGCCCCGATGAAGATCCCCGCGATCATCCCGGGGAAGCTGAAGAGAAGAAAGCCCGCGATCCCCCCCAGGAGCGACCCCGCGACACCCCATTTTCCCCCCCCGAACTTCTTCGCCCCCCAGGCCGAGGCGAGATAGTCCATCACCTGGGAGAAAGCGGCGATCAAGGCCAGGACGGCGATGACGATCCAGCCGACCGGGGCGAAGCGGGTGGCCAGGGCGTAGAGGAGCGCGCCGGCGAAGATCAGCGGGGGGCCGGGGAGGGCGGGGGCGACGCTGCCGATCAGACCCAGGAGCATCAGCGTCCCCGTTCCCACCCAGACCAGGACCTGGAGAAATGTGCTCATAACTAGGTCAATCTCCCGGCCGGAAGATTGAAATTATCGGGATCTTCATGATCCTGAAAATATTTAGGGAATAAATCGCCGATTTCTGCATTAAGGATTATAGGGGTAAACCGCAAACCCCGGCAACCTCCAATCCGCGGATAAGCTTCCATGAACCCTTCGGACGAGTCCCTCCTCCGGCACTTCGCCCGCCAGCGGGACGGCTCCGCCTTCGACCAGCTCCATCTCCGCTACCGCGACCGCATTCTCAACTTCACCTGGCGCTGCTGCGGAGATTTCCAGCAGGCGGAGGAGGCCACCCAGGACACCTTTCTCAAGGTCCTGAGACAGGCCCGCCGCTTCCGCTTCGATGGGAAGGTGTCGAGCTGGATCTTCCGGATCGCCATGAACGAGGCGCTGGGCGCGGCGCTCCAGTCGGTACGCAAACGGCGGATCTTCCGGGAAGAGGCCCTCGGGGTCGAGGGCGGTTACGACCCGCCCGCCCCCGGCGGCCGGCCGGACCGGATCGCCTCCGGGCGGGAGACCGAGGCGATCGTCCGCCGCTGTCTTGACGCCCTTCCCCTGCGCTACCGCCAGCCGCTCGTCCTGAGCGCCCTGGAAGGGATCTCCCAGCACCGGATCGCCGAGATCATGCGCTGCCGGATCGGAACCGTCGGTTCGCTTCTCTCCCGGGGAAGGAAAATCTTCCGGGATCTTTTCCTGCGGGCGCGATCGGGAAAAATTCCGGAATATCCTCCGCGCCGAAAACGTCATATTATTGCGGACCGTCATGACCCGACATCCCGTCATTCTTGCCCTGATCGAAAAGCGCCTGCGGGGGGAAACCACCGAGGCCGAAAACGCCCGCCTCGCCGCCCATCTCGCCCGCTGTCCGGACTGCCGGGAGGAAAGCGAGGCCGCGCAGTTCGTCGACCGCGTCTTCCGCCGTCTTCTCCTCCGAAAGGCCGGCGCCCGCTATCAAAAGGGCTTCGAGAAAAAAAGAGAGCGGATGCTCGGTGAGAAGAAACGGCCCCCGGCCTGAGACGCCTCCAGCCTTTTCCGGCTTCTCTATGCCCGGCCGGGGCTGATATAATTCCGGCTCGCCTCCCCTAACCGTCCCGCGACACCCATGCACGCAGAGGAGAAACCTCTTTCCCTCCGGGAGAATCCGGCCGGGACCCCGATCGCGACCTATCTCCTCCTCTTCCTCGCCTTCGTCGTCCTCGCCTTCGTCCTCCGGGCCGCCCGCTCCATTCTCATCCCCTTTGCCCTGGCCGTCTTTCTCGCCTATCTGCTCTACCCGCTGGTGACCCTGCTCACCCGCCTGCGGATCGGCTACCGCCTGGCCGTGGCGATCGTGATCGTCCTCCTCGTCCTTCTCTTCCTGGGCACGGTGGGGATCGTCGCCTCGGAGGTCAACAGCCTGGTCGGGTCCCTCCCCGTCTACCTCGAGAAGCTCAGGGTCCACCTCGACCGCGCCCACGCCCTCTATCTCCGCCTCTCCGAGCGCATCGCCGCCTTCATTCCCGGCCGGCCGGCCGTCGCCCCCCAGGGCGGATCCACTCTTCCCCTCCTGGGCTCCATCGCCGCCAACTTCCTGAGCGGACTGAACTCCGCCCTCTCGCTCGCCTCCGACTTCGTCATCATCCTCTTCATGCTCATCTTCCTCCTCGCCGACGCCCGCCTCTTCAAGCGCAAGGCGATCACCGCCTGGGGAAAGAAGGGCGAGACCAGGGCCGCCGAGATCGTGGAACAGATCAACCGCGGCATCTCCAAGTTCATCGTCATCCGCACGCTGATCAATCTCGGCATGGCGGCGGTGATGACCGTCATCCTGCTCATCCTGAAGGTGGACTACGCCTATATCTGGGGGCCGCTGACCGGGATCCTGAACTATATCCCCTATCTGGGGAGTATCATCGCCGTCATCCCGCCCCTGGTCATCGCGCTGGCCACCTCGTCATCGATCTGGACGCCGGTCGTCCTGCTCCTCGCCTACATCGTGGTCCAGAACCTCGACGCCTACTTCATCACCCCCCAGGTGATCGGCCGGAAGGTCGACCTGAACGGGCTGGCCATTCTCCTCACCCTGATCCTCTGGGGCTTCCTCTGGGGCCCGGTGGGGATGATCCTGGCCACGCCGCTCACCGTCTCCTTCAAGATCCTCTGCGACAACATCGAACCGCTGAAACCGGTGGGGAGACTGCTGGGGGGAGCGGATAAGTAACAAGGCCGAAGGCAGAAGAAAATCACGTTCTCGTGCTCGTTACCCGTACGCATTCTCGGCCGTGGACGTGAACAAGGACGTGGACGAAAACAACCGACATGAGCGACGTTCTCATACTCGATGCCTCACCGGAACGACTGGAAGAAGCGGCGGGGAAGATCTTCGCCGCCTTCCCCTTCTCCTGGACGGGCAAGAAGGTCCTCCTCAAGCCGAACATGGTCGGCGCTTACGCCGCCGAGCGGGGCGTGACCACCCATCCCGGCCTGGTCCGGTCCTGCCGGGACTGGCTTCGCGAGGCGGGGGCGACGGTGATCGTGGGCGACAACCCGGGCGTGGTCGGCTACGGGGTGAGCGACGCGGTCGCTACCGCCTGCGGGATCAAGGCGGCGGCGGGCGACTCCTATGTGAACATCTCCCGGGAGGCGGCCTCCGTCCCCTTGAGATCGTCGCTCGCCTCCTCCACGCTGGTCTCCAAGGCCGTCCTCGAGGCCGACGTCTTCATCACCCTCCCCCGCTTCAAGACCCACATGCAGACGCTGATCACCGGGGCGATCAAAAACTCCTACGGGACTCTGGCCGGGGGGGAGAAGGCCCGTTTCCACCGCCTGGCCGTGGATCCGAAAACCTTCTCCCGCGCGGTGGCGGAGGTCTTCGCCATCCGCCCGCCCGACCTCGCCATCATGGACGGGCTCACGGCGATGGAGGGAAACGGCCCTTCCAGCGACGACCTGCGCCCCCTCTCCAAGATCATCGCCTCCCGGGATGCGGTGGCGGTGGACGCGCTGATGGCCGCCATGATGGGCGTCGACCCTCAGTCCGTTCCGATGCTCGCCGCGGCGCGGGAGATGAAACTCGGAGAGACCGACCTCGCTGGGATCAACTGCCAGGGGGAGTGGTCACCGATCGAAAAATTCAAGCTCCCCCGCTCCTTCGGACGGGGGGGGATCCTGGCGAAGATGATCAACCGTGTCTGGGGGAGGCTCTTCACCCGCACCGTCCTCCAGATCGCACCGGGACTCTGCCAGCGGTGCGGCCTCTGCCACCGCCAGTGCCCGGTCCAGGCGGTGAAGAAGATCGACGGCGGATTCCGGATCGACAACTCGCGCTGCATCCGCTGTTACTGCTGTTACGAGATCTGCGTTCACCGGGCGATCCGGATCGGCAGCCCGTTCGACCGCCTGGTCCGCCGGATCGTCCGCACCCGGGAGGGGATCTGAGTGAAGCCGACGGCCCAGACCGCCCTCACCCTGGCCGCGGTCGCCCTCATTTCCGCCGCCTTCGCACTAGTCGGAATGCCCGATTTCTACGACCGCTATCTGGGGGTTTTCACCGAGGGCGGAACTTACGGCTTTCTCGCCCCCAGCCTCTACCAGTTCGCTGCCGCTTTTTTCCTCTTTTTGGTCATCCCCTGGCTCGTCGTCACGCGGATGTTCCGGGAGAGGCCCGCCGATTACGGATGGAGGCCAGGCGGCCTTAAGGACAACCTGCTCACATTCGCCTGGGCAATACCGCTGGTCTTCGTCCTGGCCTGGCTCTCCTCGTCCCAACCGGAGTTTCAGGCGCAATATCCCCTCTTCATCTCCCGTCTCCCCTCCTTCCCCCTCCAGGGCCAGAACGTCACCGTCTTCGTCCTCTACGAGTTCACCTACCTCTTTTATTACATCGGCTACGAGTTCTTCTTCCGCGGCTTCGCCCTCGTCGGCCTGAAGCCCTCGCTGGGGAAATGGGGCGCCCTGCTCTTTCAGGCGGCGGTCTCCACCATCCTCCACTACCACAAGCCCCTCCCCGAGATGATCTCCGCCTTCCCCGGCGGGATCGCCTTCGGCCTGGTCGCCCTGCGCAGCCGCTCCCTCCTCCCGGTCATCATCGCCCACTGGTTCCTCGGCTTCTTCCTCGATCTC
>CAZKCI010000007.1:0-31511 GCA_964551475.1 uncultured bacterium
GACATTCTGAGGGACGGAAATAAGCGATATCCGCCGTGCCGTTGCCATCGTAATCCCCACTGACGGGAAGATCACCGCTCGTACCGAAATATGTCCGGGTTATATCCCGAACCGCCCACAGACCGATCGAGGGGCGGAAGACGGCAAAGTCGGAGGTCCCATCCCCGTTATAGTCTCCGCTGGAGAGGACCATATAGACCGGCGTGGCGAGGCAACAGGGCGAGGGGGAAGCGGAAGGAGTGGGGGGAGGAATGGTTGGACTAGGGGACACTGGCGGCCAGCAAGCCTCCAGATACTGTGTGGAGGTGGTGTGCACGAACCAGCCCGACCACCAGGTCTGGTCGGGCAGAGTTCCGTAAGACCACTGTGCGTTGTACAAGGTGAAGTCGGGCATCCCGGATAGGGCCTGCCAAGCGCTAGAGGAGTAGCCGATGGAGTAGTAAGTATCTGGCGTGTAGAGGGTGAGATAGCTGTAATGGACTTGGTCGCGGTAGTAAAAGTCGATCTGATCGGGGGTGATGGTAGGCGAAGGGCTAGAGCATCCGTCCGGGGTTGGAGACGGAGTAGGGTAATCCGTAGGCGAAGGCGTCGGGGGAGGGGTGGCTTTGTAGTAAGCGACAGAGACATTCGCATAACCCTGGCCGCAAGCATCGTGGAAATAAACGATCTCGGATCGATGCCACCCCGGGGGAAGGGATGAGGTATCCCCCAAGGCGATGCGGATGGAATAGAGCTGACCGTCGAGTCCGAAACCCTGAGAAGGAGTAACCTCAAGCCAATCGGTGCAACTCGTCCACCAACTGAGGAGAATTGCCGGGTCGGGCAGGCAAGAATAGGTGGAATCGTAGGTTACAGTACCTGAGAGGGTTTGGTTGCTGAGAGAAATGGAGACTGGATAAGAGGATGGGCAGCAGTAGCAACCTGGCGGCGGAGATGGAGTAGTGAAGCCTCTCGGCGTCGGAGTGGTGGTGGGTGTGGGGGACGGCGTATGCCAGCCCATGCAAGTCGGAGTGGGTGACGGAGAGGGGGGGAGGGCCTCTTGGGCGGTCTGGGTCAGAAAGGTGTCGTAATACGTCGAGCCATCGGAGCCGACATAGAGCTCGGTGAATGCGATCAAAGCGGGAAGAAAGATATGTTTCTTCTGCCCCCCGTCATAGGTGATGAAAAGATTGTCGCCGGTTTGGGTATCGTATCCGCATCCCGGAAGTGATGCCGACAGAGGCTGAGACGCACCGCAGCGTCGCCCGCGCAACGACTCCAAGCATTGGGGATATAGATACGCTTGGATTCGCAGAGGACCCCATCCGCCCCCCTTATCGTAAAACCGGTTTTCCCGGTCGAAGATGTGGCCCCAGTACGGCTCTTCTGATTCGCCGTTCAGGAATCGGAAACATCGCCCATACAGGCAGGAGGTAACCTCATGCACTATAGAAACACCCTCTATGTCGGAAAGCTGAAGGAAAGAGGCTGCGCGAGACGGGGAGGCGGCAGACAACATCGTGATGAAACCCGCCACAATGACGATCTTCGCCCGTACACTCGTTTTCATGGCGACGACACCTCACGTGACCTGCGTTCTAGCCCTCAAGAATAAATCCCGGCCGGACATCTCTGTCCATAGCCGGGTCAATCTTGCCGAACCTCATGTCCCCAGTCTGTTCTCACGATGGTTTCGCCTCGCCTTGTGCCGGATACATACATTAACTTGATCTGAACCGAGTTTGTCGCTTTTCTCCTCTCTGAAGGTCAATCGCAGATCCATTTGAATTTGGTGATGAACAAATCATATACCCCCGACGAATTCGGCTGGTAGGAATTCGCGGTGGGAAAGTCGATGGATTCCGTCGTATACCCCCCGACGAAGGCGTCGTTCCCGGTCCCTGCGGCGATGCCGTTGCCGTATTCGGACCTGCTCCCTCCCAGATAAGTCGAGTAAAGGAGAGAGGGATACCCCCTGTTCAGCCTGATGACAAAGGCATCCTGGAAGCCAGACAGGGAGGCTTGCAGGGGGGCCCGTGTGGGGAAATCGGATGATTTACTAAAGCCGGTGACGTATGCGTAGCCTTCCGTATCGACGCTGATACCCCATCCCTCCTCCGAGGCGGTCCCCCCCAGATATGTCGAATACAGCAGCGCTTCGCCGGTCGAAGCGATTTTGCTGACGAAGATATCGTAACTACCGCGGTTTTCCGCCTGGCAGGGATACAGCGTGGGGAAGTCGGCCGATATCGTCCTTCCCGTGACGTACGCCTGCGCGGCGGCGTCGACGGAGATGGCATGGGCCTCCTCCTGTTGGCTCCCTCCCAAGTAGGTCGAGTACGCCAGGGTTGAACCGGAGGAGGATATTTTGGAGATGAACGCTTCATAGGAGGCCGCGTTGCTCGGTTGGTACGCGTTCCGAGTGGGGAAGTCGCCGGAGGTCGTGACCCCCGCCACGAACGCGTTGCCCATCGCGTCGATGTCTACGCCATAGGCATTTTCGATATCCGCGCCCCCCAGGAAGGTTGAGTATGGCAGTCTGGAGCCCGACGAAGAGAGTTTGGCGACGAAGGCGTCGCTCCCGCCCCGGAGGCCGTCTTGGTAAGGGTTGGCCAGGGGGAACTGAGTCGACGAGGTCCAGCCTGCCACATAGGCGCATCCGCCCGACTCGACGGCTATGGCGCTGCCGGTGTCGGAACCGTCTCCGCCAAGATACGTCGAGAACAAAAGCGCCGATCCGGAAGATGAGAATTTTGACACCCAGGCGTTTTGCGTTCCGCCGAGGCTCGGCTGATACGGGTTCTGGATGGGGAAATTCGGCGATTTCGTGTAGCCGGCCAGGTAAGCGCAGCGGTCCGGGCCCAGGGCGACGCCGCGCGCTATGTCCGTATTGGCCCCGCCGAGCTGGGTCGCGTAGACTAGGAGGCTCCCGGTCGAGGAGAGCTTGGCGATCAGCGCGTCCGCCATTCCGGCATTGATATCCTGGTAGGCATCCTGCCAGCCCGGGAACCAAGTCGTGAAGCTGGAGCCGGCGACATAGGCGCAGCCTTCCGTGTCGAGGGCGATCGCCCAGCCTTCATCGTTCCTGTTCCCCCCGAGGTAGGTGGAGTAATCGAGCAGGACGACGCAGTCGGGCGGGGACGGGGTAGGGGATGGGGTCGGCGTCCGATAGCCGAACGGAGTGCTGGATGGGGAGGGGGAGGGAGTGGGCGTCCGATAACCCTCGGGAGTCGGCGAAGGCGTTGTGGTGGCGGTGGGCGTCGCTGTAGGCGAGGGCGTAGGGGAGGGGGTGATCGGAGTCGGCGTCGGCGTCCGGGAGGGGGAAGGGACCGGCGTCGCACTGGGGATCGGAGTGGGTGTGGGAGTGACCGGATTGCAGAGCGGGCCGGAGACGGGGATATCTCCCGGCTGGCCGAAGTAGAAGCGGCTCAGGTCCCGGAACCCCCACAGCCCGCTGGCGGACCGGAAGACCGCGCAGTCCTCCCGGCCATCCCCGTCGTAATCGGCGGGGACGGGCCGGTCGATCGAGGAACCGAAATATATCCTCGTCCAGTCGCGGATGGCCCACAGCCCCGCGCTTTTTCGGAAGACGGCGGCATCGGCAACGGACCCCCGCCGGAACCCTCCGACGGCAGGCGTGTCCGCCGACCCGCCAAAATAGAACCGGGTGCTTCCCCAGACCGCCCACATACCCGAGGCCGGCCGGAACAACCCCGGGAGTTTCACCCTGCCCGCGTCGTAGTAGCCGGGAACGGGGATATCCCCGGTCTGGCCGAAGTAGAAACGGGTGAGATTCCGGACCGCCCACAAACCGGACGACGGCCGGAACAAACCCGCCCGGCAGGTCCCGTCTCCCTTGTAGTCTCCGGGGACGGGGAAGTCAGAGGACCCGCCGAGGTAGAACCGGGTGAGGCCCCGGACCGTCCACATTGACGATGAGGGCCGGAAGAGGGTGAAGTCGCTCGTCCCGTCGCCGTCGTAGTCGCCGCAGGCGGGGATGTCTCCGTGCGACCCAAGGTAAACCCGCGTAAAGTCCTTCACCGCCCAGAGGGAGAGGGAAGGCCGGAAGAGGGCGACGTCGCTCGTCCCGTCGCCGTCGTAATCCCCCGAGTCTATGACGCAATATTCCACGTCCGGGAAGTATTTCAGCCGGAAGAGGAAGGCGGCCCTGGATCCGGTCAGATTCGCCTGGTAGGGGTTCTTGACGGGGAAAAATTCGTCATCGGTATATCCCGTTACATACGCCCGCCCCTCCGAATCCACGGCGATGCCCCTTCCCCACTCTTCCCTCATCTCTCCCACGTAGGTCGAATAGACGAGGCGGGAGCCGCCGGAGGCGAACCTGCTGACAAACACGTTCCACCCGCTCTCGTCGTAGGGTTGATAATATTGATAGGCAGCGATGGCGGGGAAGTCCTCGGAGGAAGTCTCCCCCGTTACATAGACGTCGCCTCCGGAGCCGAGCGCTACGTCGCGGCCATAATCGTAGGCCGTGCCCCCCAGGTAGGTGGAGAAGATCAGGGCCGAGCCGGAGGTGGCAAGCTCGCTGACAAAAGCATCGTATTGGTACCCCCCGGCATAGCTCGCCTGATAAGCGTTGGCCGTGGGGAAGTCGGTCGAGACGCTGTAACCCGTCACATATGCCCGGCCGTCGGGGCTTACGGCGATCCCCTGGGCGCGGTCCTCTTCCGCTCCGCCAAGATAGGTGGAGTAGATCAATGAAGTTCCGGAAGACTCGAAAAGGGCGACGAACGCGTCGGTCCAGCCCCCTCCATACCCCGGCTGATAGGCGGCGGAAACAGGGAAATCGTGGGAAGCGGTTATGCCCGTCACGTAACACCTGCCCGCTTCATCCAGTCCGATGTCGGCCCCCATGTCGTCGCCATATCCCCCCAGATAGGTCGAGTAGATCAGCGAGGAGCCAAAGTATGCAACCTTGACGATGACGGTATCAGTCCAACTGTCGTCGCATATCTTCAGGTTCGCCTGGTAGGCGTTTAGGACGGGGAAATCATCGGAGGACGTGTAGCCGACGACATGGGCTTGCCGCTCCGCATCGAGAGCGATCCCGCATCCGTAGTCCGGGCAGCATCCTCCCAGATAGGAGGAATAGATGAGGGCGGACCCCAGGGAGGAGAGCTTGCTGATGAAGATGTCGCGCGGTCCGCCGACATACGACGCTTGAAAGGGCTGCAGGAGGGGGAAGTCGTTGGATTGGGTGTTCCCGGTGATATAGGCCCATTGGTAACTATCGACGGCGATGGCTACTCCCTCGTCGTAGCTGCTCCCCCCCAGGTACGTTGAATAGAGGAGCGCGGATCCGGAAGAGGAGAACTTGGTGACGAAAATGTCGGTATCGCCCAGCTTGCTGGCTTGATAGGGGTTGACCGTGGGGAAGCCCCTTGAATAGGTGTAGCCGACGACATAGGCGTGATTCGCCGAATCAACGGCCACCCCCTCGCCATGATCCTCGCCCGCTCCCGCCAGGAAGGTCGAATATTCCAGGTCCAGCGACTGAGCGGGAACGCTTCGGGGAAGAACATAGATCAGAAAGACTGCCATGCTCACTATCTTGTTCACATTTGTCATACCGCTTTTCCACCTCGTCTCGGTGGGGTCGGAGAGAGGATGAGAGGCCAGACCGATAAAAACCCGGCCAGGACATCTCTGTCCGTAACCGGGTCAGATCAGATGAACCTCGTATTCCCCGCCTGTCTTCACAACTTCTCCCGCCGGGGTTAGGGTGAACCGCTGGTCAAATAATCGTCCTCCTGGTCGCAGATGTCAACCTCGAATGTGTGGTCTCCCGGTTAGTTCCCGCCTGCCTCTTCCAGGGCGAACGCCGGTTCGAGCTGGAGGCTGGCGCAGGGGCGTTGCTGGAGGGATCGCTGGCGGCGGCGTGAGGGTGGGTAGCCAAAGGGGACGCCTGGCAACGGGCGTCCTCTTTTACGATTGAGCCAGTGACCGGTGCTTTCAATTTTGGGCGTGCTTTTATGGCACACCAGGCGACCGGAGGCCGGATAAACAATCAATTATTTTGATGTTGCAGCGCTATTCCCCCTTGGGATCGGCCAAAAGCGGTGATAAATATGCCATATAATTACGTAATTTATCGGACCGATTCACCTCTGGACACTTGCGTAAAAAACAGGGCCGCTAAGCCGGCGACCCTGCTTCAAATGACCCCCTACTTCTGCCTGTTCAGAACCTTCCGGAGGGCCATCAAGACCACTGAAACGACCTCCAGGATCTCTCTGATCGGGAATCGGCGCATTTTTATGTCCTTGTCGGTGAATGGGTTGCGGTTTTCGGTCTTCTCCCCGGCTAGGGGAGGCCCGGCTGTCGCCAGCCGAGCCCCCCCCTTGATCCGTGGCTACCCGGGCCACCTGGAGCAGCTCTCATGGTATCCGCACGAGGAGCACGAGATGCAGCCCCGGTTGGGTAGGTACACCCCGCTGGAGATGCCCTTTCCCACCCCCTTGATGATCGAGATGAACCGGGCAAAGTCGGCCGGGGTTCTGGTGACCGGATGGCTGGAGAAGTCCGGCGTTTTCCCTTTTTTCAAGACATCGAACCTGAAGGAGACGGGATGACCGCCATTGGAAATGGTCCGAGCGGTCAGGTAGGCAACACTTTGTAAATCCCATCTCAGCTTTTCAGGAGAGAACGCCTGTTTCACCGCCTTCAAGTCCACGATAGTTTCCCCATCGCCGTTACCGACGATGAGGTCGTAGACGACCAGGAGCTGCATGTCCATCCGGCGCCCGTCCTGATCCGCCAGATCGACCTTTTCTTCCAGGTTTACCGCGATGACCGGCTCAGGCTTCACGCTGCGATACATGACCTCCGTGAGGACCTGAGCTTCGGCGATCAACTGATCCAGGTCACCCCCATTCGAGAACTTGATTGGTGGCGAGATCTTCCGGCGCGTCAGGATCTCTTCGACAACGCCATCCTGGACTTGCCGCAGTGGAGGTATGCCGCCATCGGCCAGGCCCTCGTAGACCAGCTGATGGCCAAAATGCAGGCCCCCGCCGAGAAGAAGGTTGCTAGAGACCGAGTCGGGTTCGACATCCCGACAGACGTACCGGAACATGAATTGAAGCGAGCAGGTCAGGTACGTCGATAGCCTCGAAAAACTCCAGCATTCTCTATCTCCGGGCATGGGCACCTCCGTTCATCCGCTCGATCAGCTGCGAGCATTCCTTCCGGCTGAGCTGGTTCATCTCCGCGATGCCGTACTCGTCCCGGAGGACACCATTGAGCTTCGCCAGTCCCCCGTTCCTTCTCGCGAGGGAGAGGAGATAGTTGAGCTGCTTGCTGGACGGGGCGTCACCGTTCCCGTTGCCCTCTCCGTTCCCCTGTCCCTTGGCCGTCGCAGCCCGGGTTTCCACGATGGTGGGGGAGATCCCGGCGGTTTCCTGGGCCGGCTTGGGAGCCTTCCCGTTGCATTCCACGTTCACTGCGGCGCGCGCGAGTGCGAAGAGCTCTTTCGCTTTGACCAGAATCCCCTCGCCGCCAATCCCATCCGCAATCTCCGCCTCCAGCCCGACGTGGAAAGACCGCGAGCTGTACTCCACTTCGCCGGGCATCTTGAGCCCGAAGTTGGTCACGACCTTAATCATTTTCCGAGTCCTCCTTTCTGGTTTTGGATCAGTATTCGCCTGGGAAGAGAACGCTGGTGCTGGAACGATCAGCCTCGGTGATGATCCAGATCCTCGGCAGCCCCCTCGTCTCGTAAGCCGACAGCAGCCGAAACCCCTGATCCAACGACAGCTCGTTCTCGAACTTGTCGTCGCTGGAGATGTTGTCTCCCCAATCCCCGCGACGATGCCGGGCCATTGACCGGCAGACGAAAGCAGCGAACGACTGCTTCTCAACCATCGCGTCCATCACCCCCCGCGTCACGACGATCTTTCCCAGCTCAAACCGACTCTTTGACGTCAAGGTCTCCATGTTTACCTCCCTGTTCCCTTATGCCACCGACGGGGAAGAAGGGATCGGAGAGGAGGATTGAATGGGAAATTGAAAGAGGACCCGCTATCGACCTAGCCGAGTATCTCTAACCCGGCCGGCTTTGATGGGGGTGGGACCCTAGGCGAAGAAATACCCGACACGCGGCCCTGCAAAACCCCACAGATCTTTCACTGCCTGGGAGACTGTTGTCGATGCGCGGGAGATGCCAGCGGACGCCTGACCGCTAGCCGGTGGAATTCTTGTGGTCCATTGTCTGGAATATTTGCAGGTAAATCTTGACTGCTTCTTCCGTCGGCGGCATATTGAAGCAGCAGGCGCTATGTGGCCCCGGCAAATGGAGAGATGGGTAGAAGAACAAGCTGGGCGGATCTGACAATGGCACAATTGAGCAAGGAACCGGTCGGAGCGAGCGACCTGGAAAAGTTCGTAAGCGAGCGGTCTGATTTCGCCTTCGAGATGCAGGTCCTTAGGATCCTGCGGGACGCACAATTCACCTGTTCACACTCCGGCACCTACCGCGATCCTGTCACCGAGAAGATCCGGCAGTTCGACATTCGAGCAGTTCGTGTCACAGGAAGAATGAGATTGGCGCTCGCTGTCGAGTGCAAGAACCTGCAGGACAATTCACCGCTCCTTTTGAGCGCGGTTCCGCGTTCTGCCAGCGAATCCTTCCATCACGTTCTGCTCACTCCTCTTTACGGCAGCCGGCCGGCCACGCGAGAAATGACCGCTGATGATGCGTACTACAAAGCCGGTCAGATGGTCGGCAAGCGAACCGACCAGGTTGGCAGAGATACTACCGGCAGGCTCGTGAGCGACGACCAGGCCACTTTCGACAAGATGAATCAAGCCGTCAATAGCTGCAGGGACTTCGTGCAAAAATTTGGCAACGAGGCATCCCCCCTCATGACCGTGATCGTCCCCGTCTTGGTTCTCCCACCGAACCGACTTTGGCAGGTCGAGTACGATACTGACGGCCATTTGAAGCAGAATCCTGCGCCGCAGTCTCGTGGCACACTGTTTCTCGATCACAGTTGGTCGGCGGGCTCCGAGCGCCTCGTCCATCTCAAGTACCGAATCTCCCATCTTGAGTGCTTGACGAGCGACGGCCTTAAATCGTGGATCGCCTCGTGTTTTCTTTATGATGGGTTGTTCCCCAAGGCTCCCTAACCACCGCTTGCAGCCGGCAGCGGCTGCTGCGATCCTCAGCCGCCGCGGCTGAAGCGTGACGTTAAGATTTAAAAGGAGGAGCCTCGGCTCCCCCTTCTCTCCCTCAATACTGCTCCGGAAACAGCACCGCTTCGACTTTCCAATCAAAACGGGCACCGCTCTCTCTCGAACTCGGCGACAAAAGCCTCGCGATCCCTCCGCAGCTCCAGGGCTTCCCGGATCAGGCCATCGACGAGGATCGCTAGAGGCTTCTCTTCCGCCTTCCCGACCTCATGCAGCTGGAGCAGCAGGTCGCCGCCGATCACCACCTTGGTCTCTTGCATCCCGCTCCTCCGTCGTCGGTACCTCGTAGCCCTTCGTTACGCCGTGCGGGCCGAGGATAAAGCTCGGCGCCCATCCGGTCCGGTACACGAAGTCCTCTGCGGCTGGCCTCGTCCACGGTTCATCCCAGGCGGTTCCGTGGGCAACCAGATGCTCGATCAGATCCGCCTTGTTCATGAAGGCCGGGGTGATCGGACCTTCTTCTTCGCTGACCGTTTCATGGATGGCCCACTGTTTGACCCCTGTTTCCCGCAGTTCTCGTCCCATGCTCCACCTCCTCCCTTTCCCTTATAACACCGACGGGGAAATGGGATCGGAGATGGAGACGAGGCCGACGGGGATTACCGTTGCCCGAGAGGTAAGCGGGGGAGTATGATTTGCCTGTGTGTATTGTCTGGGAATATCCCGCCCCGTTGTGTCTCGCGAGCGAACTGATCACGGGGCTCTCCGCGACAATCGCCTAACGTAATTCGATAAGATAGGACAACATGGCCATCAAGAAATCCGACCTCGACTCATCGCTCTGGGCATCCTGCGATGGGCTCCGCGGCAGCATGGACGCCAGCCAGTACAAGGACTACGTCCTGTTCATGCTATTCATCGGTTCGGCCCCGCGATCGGGCAAAGACATAAGGGTGATCCTGAAGGATGGAGAGCAGGAACTCACAGGGCCTGGATGGAACGGATATAGTGTTGAAGAGGAGTGGGCAGGAGCGATCGCCGCCACTGTAGCAACCAAAACGAGCAAGCTTAATGAACCTGATTTCCGACGGCAGGACGAAAACTGGCTCGCGATCTACAATAACGTCCCCGGCCCAGGCCTCCTGATAAAAATTGCGGTCGCCAAACTTCAAGCACTTCTCCAGATTAATTCTTCCCAGCCGGACGTGACTTTCGATTTGGTAACTGTGGAGTCCTCAGATGATCTCGTTTTACTGCCGTCATCGCGCATCCTGCCGGTGGTACGCCCTTGATCAGATCTCCTCTTTCGTGGATATTCAAGACGGCCGAGGCAGATGACTCCGGCAGGTGACCCTGGCCTGCCGCTCCCGGCCGCTTCACCCGATACAATGCCAGCGAGGCGGGATTATTCCCGGAAATCGGCTGGCCGATCCCCTTACCCCGTCGGAGATCGAGGCCTATAAACGAACCTGGGAGACGAAATGAAAGCGATCCAAGTGATGGCGGTGCTGTTCGGTATGGGTTCCGGTTTAGTTTCCATGGCTGCCGACTTCAACGGCGACGGGACGGGGGAGATTGCTGTTTTTAGAGCCAGTTCCGGCATGTGGTCAGTTAGGGGAGTGACACAGCTTTATCTTGGTTCAATGGGCGACATCCCTGTTCCAGGAGATTATGATGGGAGCGGGACAGATCAAGTTGCAATCTTTCGCGCAGCCAGCGGATTATGGGCCGGGGGCCACGGACGGGTATATTTTGGTAGCGGGAGTGATGAAGCCATGCCGGGCGATTATAACGGCGACGGAACCTATGATGTCGCCACCTTCCGGGGCAGTTCCGGCCTATGGGCGGTAAGAGGCATCACTCGGGTTTATTTTGGAAATTCCACGGATGCGGCGATTGCGCCAGGGAAAGCCGCGCGCCATGGGGGACTGCTCAAAACCGGTCAGACGACAGTCTATTGGGCAGGCGATGATGGCACTTACCAGAAAGGCAAGTCCCTCAATTATACCGACAACGGGAACGGGACAGTCACCGACAAAGTGACAGGATTGATGTGGGCTAAAGACTACGATGGAGCCGGATGCAACTTCGGAAACCAGACTGACTGGTACAATGCCATTGGTTGGGCGAATGGCTTGACCTTCGCCGGCTATCCCGATTGGAGGTTGCCGAACCGGAGAGAATTGGAATCGCTGGTCGAGGTCGGTAGGTATAACCCTTCGATCCATCCTCCCTACTTTTCCGCCTCGCTGGACCACTACTGGTCCTCTACTACGTACGACATCTCTACAGCCGGCGCTTGGTACGTGGAATTCCGAGCTGGGGTGGTGGCCACCGAAGGTAAGAGTGATCTCTGCTCCGTTCGCGCGGTCCGCGGTGGCGAGTAGCCGTACATTATCCCATCTAGGGGGGGGCGGTGCTGCATCATGAACTACACGGATTTAATCGTTGGGTTTCTCCTGGGCTTCTTTTCATCGCTGGCCGCATCCGGGATTATGAGGTGCAAACACAAACACGACCTCCGTAGAAAATACGGCCCGTGTGCTGGAAATTACACGGGGCACGAGCTTCAGGGACGTAACCTTCGTGACCAGCCATC
This sequence comes from uncultured bacterium, assembly GCA_964551475.1. GTDB lineage: Bacteria > Auribacterota > Erginobacteria > Erginobacterales > CAZKCI01 > CAZKCI01. The sequence continues at coordinate 11,729 of CAZKCI010000007.1, forward strand.
GAGCCAAGCAGTGATCACTTATTTACGTGATAACATCCTGGAAATACGGCTGAGCCACGACGAAGGTGGCCGCACTTGGCAGGGTTGGATCACAATGGAAACGGCGGACTTCGGCACGATTGTCTGGCAATACGTGGTTCCCGCTGAAGACTGCGAGTTCGGTTTTAAGCGTTGCATTTGGAATGGGCATGAGGGGCGACTGTATCTTGTCGGAGAAAGCCTGGACGGGTATGGTCGCGAGGTGCTTATCAAGCAAGGGCGCGACCCCGAGAGACCATTTCCCGCCGGCAAACCCGGACAATCCCCGGAAGCCCCAGTGAAAGCCCAGGGAGAGATCACGCCGTAGTCGATCATGTCTCCTGTGGCCCGCTGGAGGCCTTAAACGGCCATCGGGGGACAAGGTTTGGACCGGGAATTGAAGGAGGGGACCCAATCGGCCTTCCCGGGAGTCTCTAACCCGGCCGGGCTATCGTACGAGGGGGTCAGATCAAGATTCAGATTCTGAAAAATCCCGGGGAATTTATTTTGGTAAAAAACCCGCCTCCCTTCCAAAAGGCCAAGGTCCCGCCGTCACCTCTCTCGGCCTGGTCCCCGGCGCAGTCTCCTGTACTCCGCCTCCCACCGAATCCGGAAGTCCTCCAGCATCGACATCAGCTCCACCCCGCCGCCTGGGAGCAAACCGGCGCAGTCTAGGCAGACCGGATGATCTCCCTCGAAGACCGAGAAGCCAGTCGGGGGATCTGCATCGGGGTCGCCCTCCTCAACCGGGGCGGCCGACTTCCCCAGGATGACGAAGCCGGGGATTGCCCCGGATACAGGGCAGAACTCCCCGCCACACCGACGACAGATCAGGCGCTCCTTCCATACCGGACGGATGCTCGGGACCATAGTCACCTCCCAGAGATAAGGATCGATCTCGGAGGGGATTTCTTGCATGAATCGTAGGAATTTATTTCCTGGGGTTCCGACTAATGGGATGGACGACCAGAACCGTCGGGCGTAGGCTTTAGACGGTCGAAGCCCATTCGGGAGACCTCGATATGATCTGCCAACCCGAGCCCTCCGCCGCCAAGATCACCCGGGACCAGGCTCGCACCATCTCCGAGGAGTACCTCGCCCAGCACGGCCCCATCGACGATGCTACCGGGGTGGGGGAGGTGGTTTGCCTCCGGGAACTCAAGTGCCGGGCGCCTTCGATCTACGGGCTGTCCCCGGAGAAACTGAACAACGCCTGGATCGTTTACCTCAACCGCCCCCTGATCGCCCTCCGCAGCAGCGCCATCATCGTTGTCTGCTGGTCAACAGGGAAGGTCCTGTATTTCGGATCGGCCCACGACGAAGGATAACCGGTTACGGAGCCAGCAGAGCCCATGTCTGACCTTCAATCGGCCATCCTGATTTCAGCCCAGGCCCACCACGGGCAGAAACGGAAGAACGGCTTGCCCTACCTCCTTCATCCCTTCCGGGTCATGCTCCGCATGAAGACCGAGAAGGAGATGATCGTGGCCATCCTCCACGATGTCGTCGAAGACACCGCCATCACGCTCGACGACTTGAGATCCAAGGGGTTCTTCGACGACGTTCTGGCCGCGTTGGACCTGCTGACCAAGAAGAAAGGGCAGGCATACGAAGAGTACATCGGTTTGATCTCCCGGAATCCCCTGGCTCGGGCGGTCAAGATCGCCGATCTGGAGGACAACATGAACCTCGGCGAGCTACCCCGGGTCCGGGAGAAGGATCTGGCCAGGAACGAGAAATACCGGAAGGCCCTACTGCGACTACAAAGGTGAAAGCCAGGAGGCACTTTCATGGCCTGCCATCTGATCGGAAACACCGACGCTAACCCGCTGGTATTGCGGGATAATCTCAAACTCGTGGAGAGACTTTACGAGTCAGATCATTTCGACGTGACTGTCAGGCGGTGCTCTAAGTGCGGGCAACTGTTTATCTATACCTTCCTGGAATACACGACGGCCAAATTCGAGGATGAGACTTATTCATTTTGGATCCCGATCACCCAAGAAATATTGGACGGCATCAAAAACGCGACTGCGCGGCATGGTTGGGAAATCCTTTATGGCGCAATGGGAGAGTTGGTAAGGGACCTTCCTCACTATTGTTGGAATCCCGACGATCTTTTCTACTGGAGCAAATCCGGCGACCCCATAATATCCACACGATTCATCGCGGTTTGACATGCTGGCTACAAAAATGAAGATCATCTCGGGCGGACAGACCGGGGCAGACCAGGCTGGCCTGGACGCGGCCATTGCTCTAGGGCTGGACTACGGTGGCTATGTCCCCAAGGGCAGGAAGACCGAACGGGGACCGCTATCTTCGAAGTACAGCCGGATGATCGAGCTCGACTCCGATAGCTACCCTCACCGGACCCTGAAGAACGTCCTGGCCGCCGATGCCACGCTCCTGTTCTCGGTGGGCAAGATCAGCGGGGGAACAGCTTCGACGCTCCGGATGGCCCAGCAGAACCACAAGCCCTACCTCCACACCGACATCGGGTCAGTCCCGGAAGAAAAAGTGATCCGGGAGATCCAGTCCTGGCTGGCCCGGGTAAAGCCGACGGTTCTGAACATCGCCGGCTCCCGGGAGTCCAAGGCTCCGGGGATCTACTCGACGGTGCTGCGGGTGCTGACGGAGGCGTTGAGGGGGAGGGAAGGGTGAGGTTTTCGTCTAGCCATAGGTTCCCCGGTCGGCTCGGATAAAATTTCTTATTTAGGCACTTGCGGAGACCAGTTTCAGCTGTTAAGTTTGTGGGGTAGGAAAAAACACCGGAGGTGATCAGGCCATCGCGCCCGTCGAGAAACAGGCGACGATGCCAGAAGCTACACCAACACATCAAGCATCAGGAACCCCCAGCGAACAAAAGAGTGATCGACCTATAGGCGAAGATACCGCTGGACAATCGGAGTCGTAGACATTCGTGGCAGCCACTGACCAGGTGGGCTGCCATTTTTTTGCCCAAGGCCCGGGCGAAACGTAACCCCAGCACCAAGACATCAGACGGACATGATCGAGAATCAGCACCCCGCCATCACGAGGCGGGTCAAGTTAAGCCGGAAGGACCAGGCGGACCTCCTGGAGGCCTGCCGGGCCTACCGAGCCCCACTCAGGAATCCGTCCCGGACAACAGTCCCCCGCGTATTCATCGACGCCATGCTGGCCACTCAGGGGACTGTAGAAGGCATCGTCCGGGAAGCGACGGCCAGCGGTAACCTCATGTTGGCCGAGAAGGCGCAGAGGCTTCTCTCCGGCGGCTTCCGTGGCTTGGACCCCTCGGTCACGGAGTTGCAGGTGGTCATGGGATTGCTCGCTCTGATGGCCAGCCGGGGTGATGCGGCGGAAGCAGGGCATATCGACATTAGCGGTCGGAGTGAACTCGCCCAGGCGATGGGAATGCGTAAGCACCGGTCCCGTCGCGGAAGGATCGAGCCATCAGGGAGGGAGTTGGACCAGGCGGCAAAGGCTTTCGTTAGGTTATCTCAGCGGAGCCAGAAGATAGTCTACAGGTTCTACAAAGGCTACGACCGGAAGAGCAAGCGGGGGATATTTGAGGTGGTTGTAGATGAGGCCCCGCTCTACCGGCTACGCCGCCTGGCTGCGACCGGTCCCAATGGTCGATCAGGGGCAATCCGGGTCACCCCACACCCCGTGATGTATCTGGGGGTCGATAGCAGCTACCGGTTAACCCCAGCCGACCCATACCACGTGATCAAGGACGCTCTTCCACGGGGGAGACGAGTCGAGCCATACCAGATCAAGTTCCTCTACTGGCTCCACCGCCACAAGCTTGGGAGGCAAACGGTGGAGACGAACAAGGAGTCTCTGGCTGCTGGGATCGGCTTGGTCGGACTTATCAGGAGCCGGCAGCGATCCCGGCTTGAACGGACCATTTCCGGTCTTTACCGGCTGGGGAAGCGACTGGGCTACATACTCGACTACCGAGAGGGAGTCCCGACCCAACGGGGGGGACGTAAGGACATCATCACCCTGAACCCTTCCAGGATCGCTCACTGCGCCCGGGAGGCGAGGACCCGGTCTACGGTTAGCGGTGCAAAAACAACGCTTACGCCCGCAAAAACAACGCTTAACGGCGCAGTGGCAAAATCTAACATCAAGCAGGGCAAATAGATGCGACTTCGCGCAGACCGTATATACCTTAATCTATATTAAGTGGGAGAGGGCCTCTGACGAGGCCTCTCCCCCAATAACCACTCAATTAACAGGAATATTCCTTGAACACCACGACCGACTTATTAAACGAGATTTATCCCCTCATCCAGCGATCGGCTGACCGGATTTTCCCTGAGTTCGGGTTCCGGCGGATCTCCAACGGCTGGGAGGCTACCCAGGGCGAGATCAATGGCTCCTCCGCCAAGGGACACCTTTACTACTATGACAACACCCCTTTTTGCTTCGTGAATAACAAGACCGGCGAAAAGACCAGCGTTTGGCAGTATGTCCGGGACACCCGGATTCGCGGTGGTGGTGTTCTATGAATCCAACTTCGGAAAATCAAGCCGTGCTGCAGGAGCTCGCCAGGATGGCCGGGTACACCCTCCCAGAGCTAAAGCGTTCCCCCGAGGAGATCAAGCGCGACCAGGACCTAAAGCAGAAGGGGGAAGCCCAGGGGGTCTACTGGGAGTGGGCACGGAACCTGCTTTTCCAACCCGAGGGGTCCCAGACCTTCAGTTACCTCAATCTCAAGGAACAGGAAAAGCGGGGGTACACGGACGACGACATCCGGAAGATGGGGCTGGGGCACAATGCGGGATTCCAGAAATCGCTGGAGTACCTGCTGGGCAAGGGGTTCTCCGAGAAGGCGATCGAAGCGGGCCTTAAGTGGCTCAAGTTTCGGGATGCCTACAAGGTCGTGATACCCCACTTCGACCTGAGCGGAAAGCTGATCGGGCTCTGGGGGAGGGTGATTGACCCATCTTTCGACCCCAAGAAGAAATATAGGCCTTTCAACGACGGGACGGCCATCGGGGATATCCCCTTCGGGATCGAGACCTGCATTGGCCAGACGACGGTCTATGGCGTGGAAGGCATTCTGGATGCCCTGTATCCCGCTGCGAAAGGCTTAAGGGGGGTGGTCGGGTGGGGGAGGCAGAGCCCATCCAGAGCCCAGCTAGAGGTTTTAAAAGGCCTCGGGGTGAAGAACCTGGTCCTGGTCCCTGACAACGACGACCAAGGGCGGGAAGGGGTGGAAAGGGCCATCCGGGTGACCAATGAATAAGTACGGCTTCAACGTCTTCGTGGTCGAGCTCCCCTCCGACGTGAAGGACCTGGACCAGTACGTCGTAAAACACGGGTTGCCGGCGTTCCAGGAGCTGGCCCGGAATCCCATGAGCGCCCATCGCTGGATGGGCAAGCGGATACTGGAAAAGCACGACCTCGACGCCGACATGGGTGAGAGGGAAGCCCTGGATGAACTCGTGGCTCACGAGGGAACGATCACCGATCCCTTGGACCGCCGGCAGTTTCGGGAGTCAACCTGCGCGGAGCTCAAGCTGTCGGAGGATGCTTTGGAGGGCATGTTCCAGGAGCACCGGGAGAACCTGCGGGAGCGGGAAGCCCGGGATCGCCTCACCCGTCTCGGGCGGGATCTGGCTCAGGCTGCCGAAGGCCGCAGCCTCTCCAAGATCAAGGACGAGGTCGAGAAGACCCTATCGACGATTAGTATGGGCAAGGTTGAGGCCGCCAGTCCCTTCGATCCCGACGCGGCCATCGTTCAGATCCAGGAGATGCCGGAGTTTCTCCGGACCGGCTACCGATCCCTGGACCGGCTGGGGGTGATCCGCTCTCCCTCGATCATTGTGGTTGCTGCCCGTGTCGCCCACGGGAAGACCGCGTTTCTCCTGAATCTCTTCCGGAAGGCGCTTGCGCAGAAGGAAAACGCCGGCAGACCCTTCATTGTGGCTCCGATGGAGAACGAGCCGCCGGACCTCCTCTGCAAGCTGGTGGGTGCCGAGACAGGCCTCAGCGCCCAGGAGGTCCAGTCGCAGATCCGGTGCGGCATCATGAGCCGGGCGGTCATGGACGCTCTGGATCTCTACCGGGGCTACTTCGCCGACAAGCGGCTGTACGTCCTCAGCGACCGGAAACTCCGAGTGGATGGCCTTTGCACCCAGGCGGCGCAGATCAAGGCTGACCACGGCCACATCGGGGCACTGGCCATCGACTATATCGGGCTCCTCGCGAACCGGGAGGAGGGGGAGAACACCGAGCAGCGCTACGCGATGATCATGAACCGGGTGACGGCCCTGAGCCGCGAACTCCAGTGCCCGGTGTTCCTGGTCGCCCAAATCAACCGCGAAGCAGACAAGCAACGGAAGAGCCCTCGGGCAAGGATGCCCCGGGCCGACCAGCTCAGATATAGCGGCCAGATCGAATCTGACGCCGACGCGGTCTTGGGGTTGTTCAACGTCACCCACGACCAGAAGATCGACAGCAACAACACCCGGAATCCCGACGAGGAAACGAGGGATGAGTCAGGTATCGGGCCGGCCTCGGATGCCCAGTTGACGTTGCTCTGCTTGAAGAACCGCTTCGGCCCGGTGTTCGGCCCGATCAATTTTCGGATGACCAACGGGACCAGGATCGAGGAATGGAATGCCGGGGATGTCTCCGGTGATCCGACGACGACCCGGGGAGATCAGGGTGACGGGGAAGCCAGTCCGCCGTCGGAGATCGACGACAACCCCGAGACCCTTCTGGGCGACTTGGACTTCTAACCGAGGAGGTACGCGATGAAAGAGCGGGAATACGGGTAGTGACGGTGCTCTAGGAGCAGAAGTAACCGGCAATGCCATCGGCCGGCGTAAATGGTGGCGCAAAACAGGAGGAACAGTTTTTATGAGTAAAAGTTTCCTATTATCCCCCGTCGGTGAGGCGTTCTTCCCTCGCCTCCAGACGCCGGACACCAAGTTCGACGCCAAGGGGAAATTTTCAACGAACCTGCTTCTGGACCCATCGGTCCCGGAGCACGCAAAATTTATCTCGGAGATCGAAGCTATTGCCAAGGCCGAGGTCGGATCAGGGGCGACCCTGCCGATCCGGGACCATCTAGATCCCGAGGGGAACCCGACCGGCAAGAAGCTGGTGAAGTTCTCCTCGGCTTTCAAACCAAAGCTCTTCGACGCGGCCAACCGGCCGTGGGATGAAGCGAAAATTGTCGGCGGGGGCTCGACCATTCAGGTCTCAGCCTCCCCGCACATCTATCAGAAGATCGCGGGGAGATCAGGGGTAAACCTGTATCTCCTCGCCGTCCGGGTCCTTGACCTGGTTGAACCGATGGGTTCCGGGGCCGAAGCCTATGGCTTCACTCCCGGGACCGGTCCGGCCGAGCAAGGCCAGCCCGACGAAAACGAGGACCTCCCGACGGCCGCCGAGCGGCGTGCCATAGACCCGGAGGACAATCTCCCTTTCTAACCGACTACTGAAACCGAGGGGGCGGGGGGAAGACCCCCGCTCCCTCATTCCCCAAGGCAACCAACATGACCAATCGCAATCCACGCGACCGCCTTATTGGCCTCCAGGCGTGCGCTAAAGCCGTTCACCAGGCCAACCAGACTCCTCAAGAAACCGCCCGCAAAGCGGCCATCCTCTACGATCTACTCTGCTTCAACGCAGAGAACCCCACGATCCTCCCGACGGAAAACCCGTCGCGCTATCGGGAAGCCCTGACCGAAGACCAACTGTCCCAGATCGAGGGATTCATCCGGGAAAACAAACTGGACCGGGCCAAGTTCGAGCAGTGGCTCGCCGGGCTATGTCCCGGGGTCAAGACTGCCGGGCTCGCCGGCCTGGGCGCAAAGTCCGCCCAGCGCATCCTGGATCACCCGGAGGCGTGTCTCAAGGCCTTCGGGGCTCCGGAGGCCCAGCAATAACGATCAAGCGGGGAGAGAGGCCTGCGGGGAAACCCGCAGGTCATCCCCCGGCGGATAGTGGACGTGTCAGGAGCAGATGCCGGCGGAGAGCCGCTGGAGCAACGAAACCGAAGATAGTTTGTGGGATAAGAAAGAAAGGAGTCGAAACCATGGATCGAATACTTCGAGGACTGCGTTATGGATACGATAATAAACTCTACTCGCACCGGGTACGCCTATATCCGCGAGTTCCAGGTCCCGGCCATGTTCGGTGTGTCGATTGATACTGTCCGGTCGTGGAATCTCCCGGCGTACAAGCCATCGCCGAAGATCAAGCTTTACCGGGTGGAAGACGTTGTGAGGCGGATTGAAGAGGCGGCTTGCCCGAGGGTGGTATTAGGAGAGCCGGTAAGGAGACTGGCTTAAATCTAAACCGGCAAACGGTTAATCTCGCCGCGGACCGCTTCGGGAGCAAGATGGGCGTAATGCATGGTTGTCTTGATGTCGGTATGACGCGCCAGTTTTTGGACGATCGCCAGGGGGACGCCAGCCATTACCCAGTGGCTTATCGCCGTATGTCTCCAGGTATGGATGCAACAGTCCTTGATCGGGGGCTTCAGATCCCAGCGGCAGAACTTCTTGAACTCAACGCGGATCTGATTGAAGCGGGCGCCCCACTTCGGGGCGTCGGAAAAAACGAGGTCGGTCGCCTTCTTACCGGCGCAGAGAGACTTGAGAATGCGGCGGAGCTTTACCGGGATCTCTATTTCGTCGGGCCTCTTGGCCTTCGTCGATTCGGCAGGGAGGAGGATTCGATTGCGACCGAAGTCAACGTCTCCGACCCTGAGCCTTGCCGTCTCTCCGATCCTGCAACCAGTCCGATAAAGGAACTCGTAGAGCGGCCGGCGGGCGGCGGGACACTGGGCAAAAATTCTCTTGACGTCTTTCCGCGTGAAGAACCGGACGTGGCTTTCCACCTTCTCCGGCTTGGAGACATTCCGGATCGGATTGGCTTTGAGGGAGCCCATCCGGACGCACCAGTTGAAGAAGGCGGACAGGTGCTGTATCTCGGAGCGAACGGTATTGGGCGCCACTTTCTTGCTTCTCGCAGTCACGAATGTCTCAAGGTTGTCGGTGGTGATGTCGGAGAGCATCCGTTTGTCCTTGTGATTCTCCGCCCACCAGGAGAGAAGATTATTGATGTTCTCCTTGTATCGCTCCACTGTGCGGGGGGACTTCTTCCTCGATTCGAGGGTGGCGATCCACTTCCTTGCCGATTCCATGATGCTGGCATCCTCGGCGTCGACGAGGCCCATCCGGCCTTTGGCGATCCTGATTTCAGCTTCCTTCCTGGCAATCTCCGCCAGCCGCTCGGTCTCCCGGTCTCCGGCCTCGATCCGGGTAGATTTCTGGATTCGCTTCCCGGCGGGTGTTGTATACTGGATATGCCAGACGCCGTTCCTGATGTACTTTGTAGCCATAGAGCTCCCTACGGATTTAGACACAGGGTAGGGCAGGGGATGCCATCCCATACCGATAATGATGACATATTTGTGACGCCAATGCAAACACCGTCGGAGACTGCCGGAGGCGGGGGTCGAACCCGCACGGGGTTTAAGCCCCACGGGATTTTGAGTCCCGCGCGTCTGCCAGTTCCACCACTCCGGCAAAATATTTCCTTCGGAATATTTTAAATCAGCGAGAACCGAGTTGTTCCATTATACCTGAAATTTTCCGGCGGGACAGCAGGTTCCGTGGGTCGGTTGAGGGGGTCGGTTGGGGAGAATAGATCTCAAATTTCATATCTCAGATTTCAGACTTGGGGGCTCGGATCTCAGATTTCAGATCTGGGGCTCGAATCTCAAATCTCGAATCTCAGATCTCAGATCTCGAATCTCAGATGACTGATTACCGGTCTTCTGGAAGCAATTGGGCTTCTCCGGCGGGAACGAAAAGGATAAGATTACGGCAGCGGAGCACACCCAAACGGGCGGAGGCAACGCCCCAGGAGGGATGCGGTGAAAAGGATCGTGATGGGAGTTTCGGCCGGGATCGTTCTCATCCTGGCGATGGCGGGATTGTCCGCGGGGGCCGACTTCACCGGGGACGGGAAGGACGACATCGCCATCTTCCGCCCCTCCACCGGAATGTGGGCGATCCAGGGGCAACCCCGGGTCTACCTGGGGCAGGGAGGCGATGTCCCGCTGGCCTATGAACTGCCCGGGTCCACGGTCGCCCGCCCGACGATCTTCCGTCCCGGGAGCGGTCTCTTCGCCGTCCACGACCAGACCCGGGTCTACCTGGGGCAGGAAGGGGACATCCCGATCGGCGAGGGGTACGGGCCCAACCCCGGCCCCTACGATTACATCGTCAAGCCCAATGACGCGGCCGACCTGGTTGCCGCCCTTGAGAGCGGCACCTACCGAAGCGTCTTCGTGCCGAACGGAACCTATTATGTCAATCAGCTCATTACCGTCGATAACGTTCGCCTGATCGTGGGCGAAAGCAAGCGAAGCACGGTCATACAGTTTATGGGCAACAACTATATGCTGGTGAACGAGGACTACTGCCAGATCGAGAACATCCAGTTCGAGCATGAAGACAGCAATCCCTTCGCCGGTCCCCTGGTCTGGATCAACGCCGGCACCGAATGGGCGGTGGTCCAAAACTGCCGCTTCGACGGCAGCTCCAACGCAATGTACGGCCTGCAATACAGCTCCACCTCGAACTGGATCCAGGTGCTCAACTGCTATGCGGTCAATTGCGATATCGGCTTCCTGGGCAGCGTGGATGCCCAGGGCCCCGTTTTCTCCAACTGCCAGGCGAACGCCTGCGGGATGGGTTTCGCCGGATGCGAGAACCTTTCCAGCTGCGAAGTCGTCGGGAACTCGTCGCTCGATATCGGTTTCAGCGGATGCCGTCGTCTGGTATCTTGCAAAACTCAGGCGGTGGGATCCGGCTTCGACAGCTGCCTGTATCTCAGCGCCTGCACCGCGGATGGCCAGACTTGGGGAAGCGACGCCGGTTACCGGGGTTGCTCGTACATATCGAGCTGCGCGGTCTCCAACGCCACCTGGGGCTTCCAGACCTGCACGCACATCTCCAGTTCCGCGGCGCTGGTCTGCACGTCCTCGTGGGTGAACTGCAACAACCGCGATTCGGAATCGACGACGCCGTAGCCGCGTTCCATCCGGCATTTCATCAAACCGACCATTGGGACTGGCAATAAAGGGCGCATGAAAATCGGTTGGGCGGCGGTGCTGGCTGGCGCCTTGTTCGTGGCGGGTTGTTCGCCATCCTCGGAGGCGCCCCCCGGGCGCGGCTTGTCTCCGCGCGCCCGCAGGCCCTTTGTCCCCCGCCCCTCGCCGCCCATCCCCCTGCCCCCGGCCTCTCCCGTCCCTCTTCCCGACGCTCCGTCCACCGGTTCGGTCAATATCACCGCCTGGAACATCGAACGCTTCGACGGGGCGGGGGAGGGGGACGACACCTTCCCCCGGCGGAGCGGCAAGGATTTGAGAACGATGGCCAGGATTCTCCTCTCCACCTCGCCCGCCGTGATCGGACTAGAGGAGATCGACGCCTTCTCCGAGTTCACCGAGGCGGCTCCGATCGACCTGATCGTCGCCGCGCTCAACGAGGAGGCGACCGGCGGGGCGGGGGAGGGGCCGTGGCAGGGCTTCAGCGGGCAAATCCCGGGGCTGCCCCAGCGCCTGGCCCTGGCCTGGAACGGCCGGATCGTGGATAAGATCGCGCTCCGCGAGCTCTCGGAGCTCCGTGTCGGCTACACCAAGGAGAAGAGGTATCCGGCGGCCGAACTCCGTTTCCCCCGGATTCCGCTGGCCGGGCGTTTCCGCCTGAAGGAGATCCCCGCCTTCGACTTCACCGTGGTTGTCATGCATCTCAAGGCGATCGACCTCGGCTTCGAGAACGGCCTAGACGAGAACGACATCCGCCGCCGGGGCGAACTGGAGGACTTCCTCTTCAAGTGGGCGCTCCAGCCGGAAGCCCAGGGCGACCTCAGGGACGAGGAGATGGCGGTCATGGGGGACCTGAATGAGACCGCCGAAAACCTGGTCTACCTGCTTGACCAATACGGGTCCACGACCGCGTCGCGGGGGCTCCTGGCCCTGACGGCCAAGGATCTTGCGGAGGAGAAGGCCGTCTTCTTCTTCGCCGACGGCGAATTCTCAGCCCCCGCCCAGTACACCTATATGGGGAACTCAGAAAAGGGGGAGAAGAACTCCTCGGGCATGGTCTTCTGGAGGGACACGGTCTGGTCCGACCGCCGCAGCTTTATCGACCATATCCTCCTCTCCCGCGCTCTTGCCCCCCGCCTGGTGGGACCGGCCCGGCCGGTCTACTTCGACCGCTGGTATCCGGTGTCGGAGCATGTCCGCTTCTCCGACCATCGGCCGATCACCGTGCGGCTCTCCGTCCCGCGGGACTACGCGGGACCGGGCCGGTAGGGGCCGGTATAGCCCGGATCGCGGCGAGACCCTTCGACTACGCTCCCTTCGGCAAGCTCAGGGTCTGCGACAGGGCAGGCTGCCGCTCCCACAGGCTCGGCGCGCGGACATGAATGTCCGCACCTACGCAACTCCCACCCGCCCGCGCCGCGCCTTTCCCTTGACCGGTCTCCCGTCGCGGATTATCATAGGATAGCGACCTGATCACACGGGCACCTCACCAGCCCGTTGGCCAGCAACCGCCAAAGGGGAGAGATGAGGAAGAAGATCTTCATCATCCACGGCAAAGGGGTGAACCGGGGGATCGGCAAGGAAGGCGGCGGCGACCTCGACACCGTCGCTGCCAACGCCTTCTACCTGGTCTGGGCCAAGAACGCCCTGCGCGAAGAGCTCGGCCGCGAGCCGGAATACGGCCGGGACTACGAGTGCGACTTCGTCAACTACTCCGAGGGGGTAGGCCACCTGGCGGCCCGTCCGGGCTGCGACGTCTACCTCCCCGACTTCCCCATCGACGCGCTTCCGCCCCGCCTGAGGATGAGCGTGATCGAGGACGAGGAGACGGCCGATCTCCTGAACCGCTTCGCGGCGGAGGTCGATGATTTCCGCCTCTGGATCGTCCGCCGCGCGGACCAGGTCAGCGACGAGGTCAAGGCGGTCTTCAACACCGCCTTCAAGCAGGCCGGCAAGATCCTCGGCCATCAGGAAAAGGCGGCCCTGCTCGCCGCCCGGAGCGTGCTCGCCCTGGCCCGCCAACTCTCCGAGATCGACGCCTGGTGCGCGGAGCAGGGCGTTCCCCGCTACCCCGATTACCTCGCCGGCTTCATGGGCGGGATGCTGAGCCACCTCATCGGTCCCAAGGTCCAGGACCTGAAAAAGACGCTCCTCGTCCAGATGGACGACAACAACAAGGAGCGGATGATCGACCTCCTCGAGGACGAGAACGCCATCTTCGCCTTTGACGAGGCCGCCCGCCTCGACCTCTCCTCCCGGGGCCGGATCAACTACACCGACGAGCTGATCATCCTTCTCACCGAGGCCGCGGCCTATGCCGTCCGGGGAATGGTCCAGCTGCGCGATCTCCCCTGGAAGGAAAAGCCCCGGCGGGATTTCTGCCTGACCCTGAAGGCGGTGCTGGACGATCTGCGCCGCGTCACCCGCACGCTGATCTCGCTCGGCGGCGCGGTCGCCCTCCCCGAAGATCCCCGACTGAAGGAACTGACGGCGGGAGCGGACCAGGAAGCCCGCGCTCTTCTCGACCTCTTCTCCCGGATCGAAACCACCGTGCCCGTCCCGGTCGCCGCCGGAGCCGAGCGGCTGCTCATGGTAATGGTCTCGGAAGAGGCGACCGGAAAGCCGGCCGAAGGGGTCGAGGTGGTCTTCCGGAGGCTCTCCGGCTCGGGCGAGCTCGTCCTCCCGGACGGCGCCCTCTCCCGGAAGGAGACGGTCGCCGTCGCCACCGACGCCCGCGGCCTGGCCTTTTTCCGCTATCGCCCGAGCGGTCCGGACGAGGAGTTCCAGTTCTCGGCCAGCTTCGACGGCCTGCAGGAGCTGCGCCTCCCGGTCCCCCCCGCCGCCTTCGACGAAGAGGTCGAAGCGGTCTTCGCCGAAGTGGTCGAGGAGGTCGCCGAGGAGGAGTTCGAGGAGAAGGAGGCAGCGAAGGAGGCGGAGCCGGACCGGGCGCTCCGGGTCTCGCTCGCCATGATGGAGCGCCATTTCCGCCTCCTTCAGGCGAGCGACGTGAAAGTGGTTTCCATCGACGACCATCACCCCTTCACGCCCGAAGTCCTCGCGTCGCTCCAGAAGCTTCAGGCCGAGGGGATCATCGGCCGGATCCAGATCGCGAGCCTTCCGAGGGGCGAGGAGCTTCCGATCGAGAAGCAGAAGTGCGGGTCCGATCTGATCTACGCCGACCGCATCCGGGGAAAGCCCTGGGACAACCCGGGTCTCGCGGAGCTCGTCCGCCTCGCCCACCAGCACGACCTGCACATCAAGATCGAGCCCGCCTCGCTCGAGATCTCCAAGCTGATCGGCTCCCGCTACAACAAGATCGAGATCGCCCGCCAGCTCTCCGAGCGGGTCCAGGACCTGGAGTCGATGCGGACGATCATGGAGTCGACCGGCTGGGACGCGGCGGTGAAGAAATACGAGGAAAGCCTGGAAAAGGTTTTCCCCCGGATCGAAGGGATCGTGGGGAAAGTCCTCCTGCGCGCCCCGGGCAAGCCCGAGGAGACGGCCCGGATCCTGGCCGCTCTTTCGCCCTTCTGCGACGCCAAGAAAGGGGAGGCCCAGATCAACGTCGCCTCCGCCCTCCATTACCTTCTGGGCAGGAAGAAGCTCGAGACGGACTACTTCTTCTACTGCTACGGCTCCCAGCTGATGACGACCCGCCGCCCGAACGAGCAGGCGACCATGAACCTCTCCACTCTCTGCCAGCACATCGGCTCCCGGGCGGACGGCGGCCACTCCGGCGCCGCCACCTGCCGTCCCTCCTCCAACTCCTCGTTCCCCGTCCGCCGCCTCTCCCGGGTGGGGGACACCAACTTCCTGGAGTTCATCGGCTACCTGGGGAAGAAGACGGGCGAATTCGCGGGGATGGAGGTGGCGGAGGTGAGCGGTGTCGCCTTCGAGCCCGGCCCGGCGCCGATCGAGAAGGCGCTGCTCCATCTCCGAGAGCACGCCTTCGAGATCGCCGCGCGCGCCACCGGGGAGAAGGGGGATGGGCTCCATCTCATCTTCGTCCGCGCTCCCCCGGTCAACCGGCGGGCCGGAGAGGAGAAGCCGTCCTTCCTCCAGGCGCTCGGATATCTCAAGCGCCATCTGGTCTTCGACTATCTCATTTTCGTCCAGGGCGGTCTTTACCGCGTCATCCTCTGCCGCTCCGGAACGGGAGAGGCGCTTCTCGATCTCCCCCGGCTGGCCCGGGCGATCGGCTGGCGGGGGGACGGGGGGGACCAGGTGCTGGCCACGGCCGACATCAAGAAGAACAAGGCGGTGAAGAAGCGCCTGCGGCGGATGTACCATCCCCACCTGGTCCAGCTGGCCTCCCTGGTCTCCCGTTCCGTCGCCGGACTGGGGGGATGGGAGACCGCGGTCCGTCCCGTCCTTTTTGGAGGCGTGGAGGAGGACTTTAAAAAAGTCTGCGGCCGGATGGACGCGAGCGCCTGGATCATCGAGCTGGCCGGCGAGGGCCGGAAGGGGCTCACGCTGGTGGCCGCCCTTTCCCCGGCGGTCGATCCGGCGGCCTCCGAGATGGAGCCCTCGCTCCCCCTGGTCGCCGATCATTTCAAAAACCTTCAGCCCAATTACCTCATCTACAGCGAGTCCGAGATCCGCTTCCCCAAGGAGCAGGCGATCTCGGCGTTGATGCGGGTGGACGACCCCGGCCGCGGGATCGATTGTTCCCGGGCGGTCTCCGTTCTGGCCGGCAACCAGTTCTGCGGAGACGACGCCGTAGCGGAGTACATGCCCGCCTTCCTCGAGGACTCCCCTCTCGGCATCCGCATTCTGAGCCCCGAGAACCACCGGGATTTTCTGGAGTATTCGGTTCCCCGGATGGCCCAGTCGGCGGGCTACAGCGTGGTCTCGATCCGGCCTGTGGTGAGCCAACGGTGAGCGCCGTTCAGTCGCATGGCAATGAGGAGAATAATCGTCGGTAGCCGCAGGCTTTAGGCTGCGCTGCGGTTTGCTGTTCGGATTGAACGCAGGCTAAAGCCTGCGGCTACCATAAGACATTATCCGGATATTAGAAAGGAGCCACGACCATGACGGAAGAAAGACAGGTCAACTTCGGCGAGGTAAGCCGGAAGGTGGCGGCGGCGGCGCTGGGGATATTCGTTAAGCCCGAGGAGAAAAAGGTTTCCGAGGCGCTCTCCCTCCTCTCCGGCGGACAGACCATCCAGTCCGGGGCGATCAACACCATCCGGGATTACTACAAGCGGGGAAAGGAGGAGAAGCATGCCTTCTTTAAGACCCTGAAGTCGCTCGACCCGGCCCGGATCGAGATCGTCCTCAACGAGATCTACGCCGCGCTCGACTCCCCGCGCTGGCTGATCGAGATCCGGGAGGACCTCGCCTCCCTGGGGCGCGAGCTCAAGGACGCGGGCGATGCCGAGGGGGCCAAGACCTACGCCGGCCTGGGCCAGGCGATCGTCTCCTACTTCCACAAGATCTTCAACTTTCAGTACCTGAACCTGCGCGTCAACGACATGTACAACACCTCCCTCTATCTCCTGAAGTTCATGGCCGCCAAGGAGGGGGTGCATCCCACCGAGCACTGGTGGGCCTTCGAGGACCGCCTGAACCGGCCCGACCGCTTTATCCTCTCCCTCGAGCACTTCAAGATGCCCTCCATCCCCATCGTCTACGTCGAGGTCGCCCTCACCCAGGGGATCGTGAAGAAGCTCGTCCAGATCACCGACCCCTCCTCCAAGGTGGTCGACCCCGCCGCGGCCGACGCCGCCATCTTCTACTCCATCAACTCCACGCTCAAAGGGCTGGGCGGGGCGGGGCTGGCGGAGAAGATGATCATCCTGGCCAAGAAGCACCTGGAGAGGCAGTACCCGCGGCTCAAGCATTTCGCCACCCTGAGCCCCGCCCCTCTCTTCCGCTCCTATCTGGAGACGGTGCTCTCGGAGAAGAAGCACGCGTTCCGCCTCACCCGCCAGAAGATCGACGACAACCGGAACAACCGCTTCTTCCGCAAGACCGACCTCAAGGAATGCGCCGAGGCGCTGGGGAAGGAGGGGCTCTCCCCCTCGGAGTGCCTGAAGGCGGTGCTCACGACGGAGCGCTGGTTCGAAAACCCGGCGCTCCGCTCCAAGCTGGAACAGCCCCTGCGGGCCTTCCTGGAGTACTACCTGGCGCGCGAGAAGCGGCCGGAGAAGGGGGAGGCGGCGGTCCACCCCCGGGCCTACGACCCGGTGGCGAACTTCCACTTCGGCAACGGGGCCTACCTGGGCGGACTGAACTACCTCGCCAACCTCTCCGAGCGGGGGATGAAGGAGTCCTACGGGATGATGGTCAACTACATCTACGAGGGGAAGAAGCTGGACGAGAACAAGCTCGGCTACGAGTCCGGCAAGATGGCGGTGAGCGTGTAGAAAAGGTTACGTGAGACGGTTGTAGGCCGCCTCTGCGAGGCGGCGCCTATGAACGCCCGATCACAGATCGGGCCTACCTGTCGGATCATAGGAGCGCACGTCGCGGTCGAAAGAAGGAGGCAAACGATGAAGATCGTCAGATGGCTGGGAGCGGCGGCGCTGGTCGGGCTGGCCGCGGTCCTTATGGGGTCCTGCAAACCGAAGGCGGCCGTCCCGGATTCGTTCCTGAAACTGGCGCCCCGGGAGAGCTTTCTTTACGCCAACGCCCGAGACCTGAAGGCCTGGCGAGACACGACCAAGGCCTTCGACTTCATCACCGCCGCCCGCCGTCTCAAGCTTCCCTCCCGGCTGCAGGCTCTGCTGGTAAGCGAACTGGAAGCCGAAGGGCCTGTCCCGGCGGCGCCCCAGACGATCGCCCGGGAGCTCAGGAAGATCCGCGGCAAGGCGAAGCTCTGGGAGATCTTCGGCAACGAGGTCGCCCTCTTCGCCTTCCCCACCGAGAAGTCGATCAAGCCCGCTCTGGTCGCCGTCTGCCGCCTTCCCGCGGGAGCGGGCGCGGAGTATCAGGGATATTTCGAGGAAGCGGTCAACGCGCTGCTCAAGGGGAGGAAGACAGCGGTCAGCCGGAGCCAGTTTTTAGAGGAAACGCTGAGCAGCGTCGTCCTGGTCCGGAACGACGTCTCCCTGGCGCCGACCTGGGCGCAGGTGGGGGATGTTCTCATTCTCTCCTCCCGCCCGGAGGGGGCGCGGGAGATGGTGGCCCGCCTGAAGGGGAGGGGAGGGAAGTATTCTCTCTCCGACGACAGCTCCTTCCGCCGGGCCATGAAGGGGCTCGATCCCTCGGCGATGGGCGTCTGGTATGCCCGGAGCGACGGCCTTCTCGACTGGGCCCTGCGAATTTATAAATTCCAGAAGCGGCGTCTGGACGGCGAGCTCAAGAACGATGGAATAGCCGGCGGCCTGGAATCGGCGGAAGCGCATCAGGCCCGCTACTATCTTCGCCTGATCACGCGGGCGGCCAAGGCCGTGGACCTGGTCGGAGGCAGCGGCAATCTCGAGCGCGGGGGCTGGGGGGAGACCTCCCGGATCTACCTAAATCCCCAGGAAGGGTCCAACGCCCTCAAAGAGATGCTCCAGACGCCTCCCCGCGAGCATGAGGTTCTGCGCCTTCTCCCGGCCAAGTCGGTCTCGGTGAGCGCCGGCTTCATCTCCCCGGAAAAGCTCTACCGCCTTTTCGTCGACTACGTCATCAAGAATCCCGCGCACGGGAAGAAGGCGGCGAAGAGATGGCAGGCGGCGCAGACGGAAGCCGGGATCGACGTCAGCGACGACATCCTTTCCGCTCTGGGCGACGAATATGGCTTGGCCATGGTCTCCTTCGGCAAGAGCATGTTCGATTCCAACTCCTTTGCCCTGGCCTGGAAGGCCAAGGGGCGCGAGGAAGGAGAAAGGGCGATCGGCAAGCTGGTCGCGGCGATCAGGGCGAAGGCCTCTTCCGGCCATTGGTCGTTTTTGAACTTCGGAGACGAGGAGTACGAGGGGATCAAGATGAGCGTCTGTTACCTCCCGCTCCCGATCATGGGATTGACGCCCACGCTGGGAGCGGTGGACGGCTACATCGTTCTCGCCTCGGGGAAGGACGTTTTCAAGACGGTGGTGGACATCGCGAAGAAGAGGGAGAAGTCCATCCGGGAGGACTCTGACTTCCGCCGCCTGGCCAAGCGGACGGGCGACCGGGGGACGTCGATCTCCTTCAGCCGCGTCGCCGAGCAGTTCGACAGCGCCGCCTCGTTGATCCGGAGCGTATCCTCCCTGTTCGGGATGGGCGCCCTGATGGGCAAGCCCCAGACGCCGGAAGAGGAGAAGGAGCTCAAGAAAACCCAGGAGACGATCTCTCTCCTGAACGACCTGGCCCGGGCGGTGGAGACGCTCAAGGCGTATAAATTCAACGCCAGCTCCTGGGCTTTCAACGGTGCGTGCGTGGAGATGAAGGATTACACCGAGATCGAGATGAAAGAGGGCAAGTGAAACGAACGGTCCTGGCCCTGGCGGCGGCTCTGTTCATCGCCGCCTCCGCCCCCGCGGCCGAGAAACCCCCTTCACCGACCGTGGTGCTGGGCGGCGGCGGCTACATCCGCTATCTCCATCTCGACCTCTCCCGCTGGGAGAACGCGCTCGGCCACGCCCTGCCGGAGCAGGACCTGGCGGTCAGCGGCGGCCGGATCTGCGCCACCGGGCCGATCGGGCCGGAGTCCCTGCGCTGGCGGCTGGGCGCCTTCCTGGACTGGGCCTCGACGGGGGATTACGACGACGACGACGACCTGGACGAGCT
>CAZKCI010000008.1:0-61128 GCA_964551475.1 uncultured bacterium
TGCGTCATAGCCACTTTGAGATAATTCCCCATGGGTAGACCCTCCTTTCGTGAGGAGGCATTCTACCCATCTTATCGGGCTCTCAAAGTGGCGGCATTTGATCCGTTCTTTACTGGCCCCTTTTAGGTGACCGCTGACACCCGGCCAGCCCGTAGGAGCTGCCGGAGTCATCCCGCGCCCGTCGGGCCGCGAATCCCGAAGGGATTCTGTCATCCAGCCCGGGGTTGGGGCCTTCGGCGCTACCCCGGGTAGAGACGTCAATCCACCCGTCAACCCCGAATGGGTTGTGGCAATCTTCCTCCAATCCGCACCGGCTGCCTAGCCTGCGGCCACTCCGACACAACCCCGTTGGGGTTGAATACTCTCTCGCCTTGGTTACCCAGGGTAGCGCCTTCGGCGCAACCCTGGGCTACCGGACTCAGCCCCGTTGGGGCTGCTGGATACCCTTTACTCGCCTCCCGAACCTGCAAATGGTATCATTCAGGCGGAACATTGAGGAGGTCCAAAACAAATGAAATCGATTAAGATCGTGGTGGAAAAGCATCCTGACACGTATGTGGCGTATCCGCTCGGCGTCAAAGGAGTAGTCGTCGGTCAGGGCGATACCTATGAAGCCGCAGTAGCGGATATGAAGTCAGCTCTGCAATTTCATGTGGAAACTTTCGGCTCACACGCACTAGAGGTGGACCCTCCGATAATCGAGGCGTTCATTGCCGAGGCGGGAGTATCGGTCTGATGATGAGGGGGAGGGAGGGGGAGGGGCGGTGGCAACTTGTCAAGTTGCCGCACGAGGGAACCGGCCGTTTCTGGCCGGTTGTCAGGTATTAAAGCCTCCCCCAAGCTCGGATGAAGGGCGGTAAGACCGCGGTGGTTCCGCGGACGCCATACACATTTTATCCGCCGGGAGCATTGGATACCGATTTCGTCCATTTAGTCCTCATCAGGATGATGCCTTCCCGGCTACAATACCAGCCATGTCGCCCGAGCCGATCCGTCTCCAGAAATTCCTCTCCCAGTCCGGGATCTCCTCCCGGAGGGAAGGGGAGAGGCTGATGCTCGCCGGCCGGGTGGCCGTCAACGGGCGAACGGTCCGTGAACTCGGCGTCCGGATCAGGCCGGGAGAAGACCGGGTGACCGTGAACGGGCGGGAGATCTGCGCCCAGACCAAGATCTACCTTCTGCTCAACAAGCCGCCCGGCTATCTCTGCTCGCTTGAGGACCGCTGCGGCCGCCGGCTCGTCACCGATCTCGTCCGGGACATCGCCGAGCGCCTCTACCCCGTTGGCCGCCTCGACTACAACTCGGAGGGGCTCCTCATCCTGAGCAACGACGGCATCCTCTGCCAGAAGCTCACCCACCCCAGCCACGAGATCAGCAAGACCTATCTGGTCGAAACGAGATCTCCTCCCGGTCCGGAGGAGCTGCGCCGGCTGAGAGCGGGCGTCGTCATCGGGGAGGGGATCCGGACGCTGCCGGCGCGCGTGAAGATGCTCCGCGCCGAGCCGCCTCTCCTGGAGATCACCATCCGGGAGGGGCGCAACCGGCAGATCAGGAGGATGCTGGAAGCGGTGGGGAACCGGGTGGTCCGCCTCCGGAGGGTGGCGCTCGGCCCCCTCTCTCTGGGACGCCTCGAACCGGGGAAGTTCCGCGCGCTGTCGGAGGAGGAGGTCAGGAAGCTCTACGCCGCCGGGGAAACGCATTGCCAACGGAGATCAGCCCGGGAGTAAAGGAGGCGCAGCGGATCGGAGTAATGGAGTATTGGAGTAATGGAGTGTTGGAGTATTGGGATGGACAGCTGAGAATTTGCTGCTCCATTACTCCACCACTCCCATACTCCATTTTTCCTCCTCGCCGGCGGGAAAATATTTCGTTACAATAAACTTCCGATATCACGGACAAATTTTCTTCTCTCATAAGGCGAGGAGGGAAAATGGACTTCAGCAAATTCACACTGAAAGCCCAGGAAGCCCTGCAGGCGGCCCAGAAGCTGGCCGGCGAATCCGGAAACCAGGAGATCGCGCCCGTCCATCTCCTCCTCTCGCTCCTCGAACAAGAGGAAGGACTGGCCCTCCCGGTCCTCCAGAAGCTCGGCGTCGCCCCCCAGGGGATGAAAGAGGAGGCCCGCGCCGAGATCGCCAGTCTCCCCCAGGTCCAGGGAGGAGGCGCTTCCCCCTACCTCTCCTCCGCGCTCAACCGCCTCTTCAACGAGTCCTGGCAGGCCGCCGCCGCCCTGAAAGACGAGTTTCTCTCCGTCGAGCATCTGCTCCTAGCGCTCGCCGAGTCCGACACCGCCGCCGGCCGCCTCCTTCGGCAGAAAGGGGTGACGCGCGACGCGATTCTCCAGGCCCTTCTGGGGATCCGGGGAAGCCAGCGCGTGACCGACCAGAATCCGGAAGAGAAGTACCAGGCGCTCACCCGGTTCGCCCGCGACCTGACCGATCTCGCCCGGCGGGGGAAGCTCGACCCGGTGATCGGGCGGGACGAGGAGATCCGCCGGGTGATCCAGGTCCTCTCCCGGCGGACCAAGAACAACCCGGTTTTGATCGGCGAGCCCGGCGTGGGCAAGACCGCGATCGCCGAGGGGCTGGCCCAGCGGATCGTCTCCGGCGACGTCCCCGAGGGTCTCAAGAACAAACGGCTCCTCGCCCTGGACATCGGCGCCCTGATCGCCGGGGCCAAGTTCCGGGGCGAGTTCGAGGATCGCCTGAAGGCGGTCCTCAAGGAGGTGGAGGAGGCGGCGGGGAAGGTGATCCTCTTCATCGACGAGCTGCACACCATCGTGGGCGCGGGCGCGGCGGAAGGAGCGGTCGACGCCTCCAACATGATGAAGCCCGCCCTGGCGCGGGGCGAGCTCCGCTGCATCGGGTCCACCACGCTCGACGAATACCGCACCCGGATCGAGAAGGATGCCGCCCTGGAGCGGCGCTTCCAGCCGATCTACGTCGGGGAGCCCTCGGTCGAAGACACCATCGCCATCCTTCGGGGGGTCAAGGAGCGCTACGAGACCCACCACGGGGTGCGCATCACCGACTCGGCCCTGGTCGCCGCCGCCACCCTCTCCCACCGCTACATCTCCGACCGCTTCCTCCCGGACAAGGCGATCGACCTGATCGACGAGGCCGCCAGCCGCCTCAAGATCGAGATCGACTCCCGCCCGGTCGAGGTGGACGAAGTCGAGCGGAAGATCATGCAGCTCGAGATCGAGAAGCAGGCGCTGAAGAAGGAGAAGGACAAGGCCAGCGCGGAGCGGCTGAGGAAGCTGGCGCAGACGCTGGCCGATCTCAAGGAGAAGTCGCTGCGCCTCAAGGCCCAGTGGAAGAGCGAGAAGGATGCGATCGCGAACATCCACGCCCTTCTCGAGAAGATCGAAGCAATTAAAACCGGGGAGGCAAAAGCCGAGCGGGAGGGGAACCTGGAACGGGCCGCCCAGCT
The DNA here is from genome assembly GCA_964551475.1 of uncultured bacterium. Lineage (GTDB taxonomy): Bacteria > Auribacterota > Erginobacteria > Erginobacterales > CAZKCI01 > CAZKCI01. Next base: position 3,433 of record CAZKCI010000008.1, read on the forward strand.
TCGTTACGGGGAAAAGATCGAGTTCCAGAAGAAGCTCGATGCCGCCAACAAGAAGCTTCTCGATATCCAGAAAGGCCAGCAGATGCTCAAGGAGGAGGTGACCGAGAAGGATATCGCCGAGATCGTGGGCCAGTGGACCGGGATTCCCGTCTCCCGCCTCCTCGAGGGCGAGCTGGAAAAGCTCTTGAAGATGGAGGACCGCCTGCGCGAGCGGGTGGTGGGCCAGGACGAGGCGGTCGTCGCCGTCTCCGACGCCATCCGGCGGGGCAGGGCGGGGATGGGCGATCCCTCCCGCCCGATCGGATCCTTCATCTTTCTCGGCCCCACCGGCGTGGGCAAGACCGAGCTCGCCAAGGCCCTGGCCGTCTTTCTTTTCGACGAGGAGAAGGCGATGATCCGTCTGGACATGTCGGAATACCAGGAGAAGCACACCGTCTCCCGCCTGATCGGCGCCCCCCCCGGCTACGTGGGCTACGAGGAGGGGGGCCAGCTCACCGAGGCGGTCCGCCGCCGGCCTTACTCGGTTGTCCTCTTCGACGAGATCGAGAAGGCCCACCCCGACGTCTTCAATGCCCTGCTCCAGATCCTCGACGACGGAAGGCTCACCGACGGGCAGGGGAGGGTGGTGAACTTCAAGAACACCGTGGTGATCATGACCTCGAACATCGGCTCCCCGGTCATCCAGGAGTTCGCGGGCCAAGACGCGGAGAAGATGCGGGAGAAGGTGCTCGATGCGCTCCGTTCCCGTTTCCGCCCCGAGTTCCTGAACCGGGTGGACGACATCATCGTCTTCCACTCCCTGACGCTGGACCAGATCAAGAAGATCGTGGAGATCCAGGCGGGATCGCTGAGGAAGAGGCTCCTGGACCGCAAGATGACGATCGATCTCACCGAACGGGCCCGGGTCCACCTGGCCGTGAAGGGCCTCGACCCCGTCTACGGAGCCCGGCCCCTGAAGCGGGCGATCCAGCATGAGATCGAGAATCCGCTGGCCTGGCGGATCCTGGAAGGGAAACTCAAGGAGGGAGCGAGGATCATTGCCGACTACGATCCCCAGGCGGAGAGAATGATATTTTCAGAGAAGAAAGCCTCTGATCAGTGATCAGTCTGCTAACCGTTGAACCGTGAAGCCGGAACCGTGAACCGCCCTCCCCCGACTTCTCTCCTCCATCCCCGATCCTCTACCCCCTGGCTCTGGGCGCTCGTTCTCCTCCTCGCCGCCGCCGCCGCTTTCTCCCCCGTCCTCACCGCGGGATTTCTCAACTGGGACGACGAGGAGAATGTCGTCTACTGCCCTCCGCTCCGCAGTTTTGCGCCGCCGAATCTCCTCTGGATGCTCGTGAACTTCACCGTGGGCGACTTCAAGCCCCTGGTCTGCTTCAACTACGCCGTCGACTATTCCCTCTGGGGCCTCAATCCCTTCGGCTTCCATCTCTCCAATCTGCTCCTGCACTGTGCCAACTCCCTTCTCCTGTTTTCCCTCCTCCTGTCTCTGGCGAAGCGGAGCGCCCGGTCGCAGACCGGGCCTACAGGGCTCTCGTCCGAGTCCTCCGGGGGATCCGATCAGTCGGCGATCCTTCCCGCTGTGTTTTTCTCGGCTCTCTTCTTTGCCCTCCATCCCCTGCGGACGGAGGCGGTCGCCTGGATCAGCGACCGCAAGGACCTCCTCTGCGCTTTTTTCTACTTCCTCGCCCTGCTCGCCTATCTCCGCTTCGCCGACGACGGCGGGAAACGCTGGTATGTCGCCGCTCTGGCCGGCGCCCTGCTCGCCTCCCTCTCCAAGTCCGTCGCCGTTTCACTCCCCGCGGTCATGCTCCTCCTGGACTGGCATCCGCTGGGCCGCCTCCGCGGGAGGGGAGGGAAGGCGCTCCGGGAAAAGGCGCCCTTCGCCTTGATCGTCCTCGCCTCCGTCGGGATCGCCTTCTATGGCCAGGCGAGCAAAGGCGCCCTGGCCGGGATCGGCGACCTGTCCGCCCCCGACCGACTGGTCCTCGCCGCCCGCTCGGCGGTTTTCTATCTGGAGAAGACCGTTCTCCCGGCCGGTCTCTCCGGCGCCTATCCTCCCCTGGACCGGATTCCGTTTTCCCCCTGCCGTCTCGGCGCGGCCGTCTGCCTGATCTTCGCTCTCATCCTGACCGCCGTCCGCCCGGGCAGGAATCCGATCCGCCTCTCCGCCCTCGGCCTGCTCTGGTTCGGGATTTGCCTTCTCCCCGTCAGCGGGATGCTCAAGACCGGCGTGGTCACTCACGCCGACCGTTTCAGCTACCTCCCCGCCGCCGGACTTTCCGTTCTCCTCCTGGCGCCGCTCGCGTTCCTGGCCGCGCGTTTTCCCTCCGCCGCGGCGCTGGCGGCGGCGGCGGCCGGCTTTTTCCTCGGCCTCTCTTCCTGGAACCAGGCGCTGGCCTGGAAAAATCCGGAGAGCCTCTGGTCGGCCGCGGTGAAGGCCGCCCCGGCGGCGCCGGCGGCGCGAACCCATTACGGCCAGGTGCTCTACTCGGCGGGGAGGATGGCGGAGGCGGAAACGGAGCTCCGGGCGGCCTTGCGGCTCATGGACGAGCAGGGGACGGGACGGGACGGGATGCGCTTCGCCGCGGCCTCCAACCTGGGCCGGGCGCTGAAGAGCCTGGGCCGATTCGAGGAGGCGGCGGCGATTTTCCAAAACCTCCTCGCCTCGGGCGACGAGTGGGTGATTCACCATTCGCTGGCCGGGACCTATCAGGCTCTGGGCCAGAAGGACCTGGCCGAAGGCGAATACCGGGCCGTCCTCCGTCAACGCCCCGGCTTTGTGCCGGCCCTCTGCGATCTCGGTCTTCTTCTCGCCCAGTCCCGGAGGATCGATGAGGCGATGGAGCTTTACCAAACCGCCCTCCGGTTTTCGCCGGGGTCCCCCCGGGGCCGCTACAACCTCGCCCTGGCCTTTCTCGATCGCGGGGAAAGCGCGCGGGGGATCGATCTGCTGGAGGAACTTCGCCGGGAATTCCCGGAGAACGCGCTTTCCGCCCGGGCCCTGATCGTGGCCTATGGCGCGACGGGAGAGGCGGACAAAGCCCGCCTTCTTCAGAAGGACTGGCCTCCCGAGAAGCTCGCGGGCGAATCGTATCTGCCCTACAGCCGAGAGGAGAAGCCGGGGCTGATGGCGCCGCTGTATCTGCAGGAATGAGGTTACGCAACCTTCTTTACACTCTTCTCCCGACACCTTATTATCGCTGCAAACGCTATGAGCAAGCAGAAAGACCCTCCCGCAACTTCCATCGCCTCTCTGGCCGTCCTCGGCGTCCTCCTCCTCCTCGTCGCGCTCGCCATCGACTATTACCTCTATGTCCGGCTTAGCCAATCCTTTATCGAGTTGAACGCCGAGCAGGCGCGCTCTCTCATCTCCAAATACTCTCCGATTCTGTATCTCGCGGCCGGCGCCGCCGGAGCGCTGGGAATTCTGTTTTTTACCGTGATCGCGCGTCTGCGCCGCGCGGCCTCGCCGCCACCCCCGCCTCCTCCCGCCCCTCCTCCCGGGCTCGTTCCGGCGAAGCCTTCCGCCGAACAGATCCAGGCGGAGGAGCACCGGGCGTTCCTCTTTGCCGAGGCGCAGACGATCAACCTGGCGGTGGGAAAGAACTTTCTGATCCGGGAGGCGAATCAGGTCGCCGTTAATCTTCTGAACCATGCCGGCGAGGGTCTTAAGGGGCGGGACATCCGCGATTTCGCCGAGGGGGCGGGGCGGGAAGCCCTGGTCCGCTATCTGGAACGGCATCTGCGGGGGGAATTCTCTCCCCGGGAGGATATCGAGCTGAAAACGCCCGGCGGACCGCGGATCATCCGTTTCGCCGAACGCCATGCGATCATCAAGCAGGATCTGGTCCCGGTCGGGATACTGATCAGCGGACTGGACGTGACCGCCGCCAAACGGGCGGAGGAGGAGATGCAGGGGCTGAAACGCCGCCTGGCTCTGGCCGCCCGGATGGAGACGCTGGGCCTTCTGGCCGGGGGGATCGCCCACGACCTGAAGAACATCTTCAGCCCCCTCTTCGCCTACCCGGATTACATCCTGAAGCATCTCCCCGCCGACAGTCCCCTGATCCCCACCATCCAGGGGATCCAGGACGCGGCCCGGCGCTCTTCCGAGATCATCCTGAACTTTCTCACCCTCGCCCGGCGGGGCAAGGCCGACCTGACGGCGTCCGATCTGAACCAGATCGTCAACTTTTTCCTCGACACGCCCGACTTCAAGGAGCTGACGACTCGCGGACCGACGGTGACGGTGACGATCGATCTGACCCGGGATCCGGTCGTCTTCCAGTCGCTCCCCAGCCAGGTGATGAGCGCGTTGATGAACCTGATCCGCAACGCCTTCGAGGCGATGTCGGAGGGGGGAAGGCTTTCCGTAACCACCCGCAAGGTGGTCCTGGACTGGCCCCATAAGGGTTTTCAGCAGATCCCGCGGGGGGAATACGCGGTGCTGACGGTGGCCGACCAGGGGCCGGGGATGGCCCCGGAGAAGATCAAGGATCTTTTCACTCCCTTCCGTTCCGGGAAGGAGATGGGGCGATCGGGATCGGGGCTGGGTTTGACCGTGGTCGCGGGAGTGGTCGAGGACTATCGGGGATATATCGACGTCGTTTCCCGCTTGGGAGAGGGGACGGCCTTTTCCCTCTATTTCCCGGCGTATCATCCGGAAGCGCCCGCTCCGGCGGCGGAAACTCAGGAGAGAAATCCATGAACGAACAGGCGATGACCATTCAGCCCTGGGAGCCTTTCCTCCGTCTTCTGCTCGCTCTGATCTTCGGCGGGCTGATCGGCCTCGAGCGGTCGGCGCACGGCCGTTCCGCGGGGCTGAGAACGAACATCCTGGTCTGCCTCGGGTCCTGCGTTCTGATGATCGGCTTCGACAAGCTGTTTCTGGCCATGGACCTCTCCAGCGCCGCTTCCTTCATTCGCATGGACCCGGCCCGCGCGGCGGCGGGCGTGATCACGGGGATCGGCTTTCTGGGCGCGGGGACGATCATCCGCCACAAAAACGCGGTGGTGGGGCTGACCACCGCCGCCTCCATCTGGGTGGTCGCCGCCATCGGCATCATCCTGGGTTTGGGGGAATACGGTCTTTCGATCCTGGTCACCGTTCTGGTCTTGCTCACCCTCTTCCTTCTGGACCGGATCAAGGTTCGGGCGGATCATTACAAGGAGATCACGCTGGAGGGGGAGGGGGGGGCGCAGCTCTACCCGGCCGCCGTGGCGGCGCTCGAATCGCTGGGTGTGGTGGTCAAGGACTATGGGATCGAACTCCATCCGAAGGAGAGGCGCGCCGTGATCACTCTGGTCATCCGTTTCAAGGATCCCGAGCTGGGACAGGCCACGGTGGAAGCGCTCTCCAAGATCCCCGGCGTGACGAAGGTCGCGTGGTTGTAAAGCTGGTCGATGGGCGAGGGAGAAGAAGTGGGTTTGGTGGATGGGTTAGGGAGAGGTGAGCCAGACCATTAACCTTACCCATCTACCAAACCCACATCTTAACCTTAACCCATTTTCCATCGCCGTGCACAAAACCCGGTTGTTGTTGCTGGCGGGTGTTCTCCTCGCCCCCGCCCTGGTGTTTCTTCCCTCGCTCTCCCTCGGCTTCAATCCCTTCTGGGACCTCTACTATGTTCAGAACAACCCCTTCCAGCGCCCGCTCACGCCCTCTCTCTTCCAGGACGCTTTCAGCTCGTTTCTCGAGGGGAATTACCATCCGCTGACGCTGCTCAGCCACTCCCTGGATTATTCCGTCTGGGCCTTCATCCCCTTCGGCCACCATCTGGCGAGCTATCTTCTCCATCTTCTGAATGTCCTGATGGTGTTTCTGGCCGTGGAAGCGCTGGCGGGCCGGGCGGGGGCGTCGCGTCCCGCCGTTCTCGCCGGCATTTCCGCCCTCATCTTCGGCGTCCATCCCCTCCGGGTCGAGTCGGTGGTCTGGGTGACCGAGCGGAAGGACGTCCTCTTCGCCTTCTTCTACCTTCTGAGCCTTCTCTCCTACATCCGCGGGAAGTCGTCCCGGAGTTGGTATCTGTTCTCTCTCGCCCTCTTCGGCTGCTCGCTTCTCTCCAAAGCGACGTCGGTTTCCTTTCCCTTCGTCCTCTGTCTGCTGGACCACGATCTCCTTTCCGCCGCGGGGGAAAAGTCGTGGAGGAGATCGTGCCGGCGCGCGCTTCCCTTCGCCCTGCTGGCCGTCTTCATCGCCGGCCTGGCCATACTCGGCCAGAGCCGCTCCTTTCTGATGGCCCCGGTCACGCCGGGCGCTCTCCTGCGGAACCTGGGCGAAGTCCCCGCCGTCCTGTTTTTCTACGTCGCCAAGACCCTCTGGCCGCTCCATCTGGCGCCCATCTATCCGATCGGCATCCTGGGCGGGCCGTGGATCGCGCCCGCCGCCGGGATCGGATTCCTGGCCGTCCTTGCCGCCGCCCTCGCCGCCCGCAAAAGACATCCCGTCTTTCTCCTGCTCTGTCTCCTGACTATCGCACTGCTTACCCCCACGGTAGGAATTCTGCGGGTCGGGGCGCAGGTTCTGGCCGACCGCTTTTCTCTTCTCTCCATGATCCCCGTGGCCGTCATCATCGCCGCCGCCTGCTCCGCCGCGCGACGGCATCCGCTGGCGGGAAAAGCCGCCGTCGTTCTGCTGCTCCTCTGGATCGGTTTTCTGATCGGGAAGACCGCGACCTATGCCTCCCTCTGGGACGACGCCGTCGCCCTCACCCGCCAAGCCTACGATCTCTATCCGGATTCCCCGGCGATCAAGGAATTTCTCCTCGGCTCGTATAACAATTCCACCTTCGATCTGATCGCCCGCGGGAAATTCGACGAGGCCGAGGAGCTGTACCGCCGGGCGCTGGCCGTCGATCCGGATTATCCGGTCATCCTCCGAAACCTCGGCCTCCTCCATCTCCGCCGGGGGAGGATCCCCGACGCGGCGGAGGAGTTCGCGGCGGCCATTCGCATCCAGCCTCGGATGGTCGAGGCATATCATGATCTCTCCCGGGCCTGGACGTTGATGGGAAAACCGGCCGAGGCGATCGCGGTGCTCGAGGAAGGGGTGGAAAAGAACCCGTCCTCCCTCTTCCTGCGCTCCGCGCTCATAAACGCCTATCGGGAAGAAGGGCTAAAAGCGGAGGAATGAAGGCTGAAGGGAAAGCGGTATGGAGTTGGTAGCCGCAGGCTTTAGCCTGCGTTTTGTCCAGGCGTAAGCCGTCGCGGCCCGGCATGGCGAGAACGCAGGCTAAAGCCTGCGGCTACCGGCTGGGCCAATCCGAGTATCGGCGATGGAGCCTCTTTTCATATTCGTCTCTTCAGTCCCTTTGATTCCGGTCCCGGAACCGGCCAGTGGGATGGATATGGTATAATTCACCGTTACAATCGGCCCGACCTGCTTTCGATCCGCCGATCATAAAATATTTTCGAAGGAAGTATTTTAAATGGAGAAAAAAGACTTCTATCAGGTTTTAGGCGTTTCCCCCACCGCCTCTCCGGAGGAGCTCAAGAAGACCTACCGGCGGCTGGCGAAGCAGTTCCATCCCGACCGCCGCCCCGGCGACAAGCAAGCCGAGGAGCGCTTCAAGGAGATCTCCCAAGCCTACGACACGCTCGGAGATCCCGCCAAGCGCAAGCAGTATGATCAGATGAAGGCCGCTTTCTCCCAGGGTTTCCGCCCCGAGGGCGGCTTCGACTTCGGAGGGATGGATTTCGACCTGGGCGATATCTTCAGCCAGGCCGGCCGCCGGGGCGGCCAGCGGTCCCGTCCGGGGGGGAGGAGGGGCTTCGAGGACATCTTCGGACTGGGGGGGCTGGGCGACCTCTTCAGCCAGTTCGCCGACCAGGGGTCGCGTTTCCGCCAGTCCCGCGCTGGGCCCCAAAAAGGCCAGGACATCGCCACCGACCTGAAGATCTCCTTCGACCATGCGGTCAAGGGAGGCAAGGCCCGTTTCACCGTCCGCCGCGAGGAGGCCTGTGTGTCCTGCGGCGGTTCCGGCGCGGCGCCGGGGACCCGGCCGGTCCCGTGTACCCAATGCGGGGGGAGAGGCATGATCACCATCGTCCAGGGGGGCTTCGGCGTCAGCCGCCCCTGCCCTCGCTGTATGGGGAAAGGGATGGCGATCAAGCAGGCCTGTCCTGCTTGCCGGGGCTCGGGCAGCGCGCCGGCGACCAAGACCGTCAGCCTTCGCATCCCCGCCGGCATCGCCGACGGCGACAGCCTGCGGGCGCGCGGGATGGGCGAGCCGGGTGTCGCCGGGGGACCGCCGGGGGATCTCATCGTCGCCGTCCACGCGGGGGCGAGCCCGCATTTCACCCGCCGGGGTTCCGATCTCTACGTGCGCGCGGCTCTCGCCGCGTCCGCCGCCGCCGCCGGAGGCAAGCTCAAAGTCCGCACGCTGACCGGTGAGGCCGCCCTGAAAATCCCCGCCGGGACGAAGTCCGGTTCGATCTTCAAGCTGAAAGGCCAGGGGGTTCCCCGGATGGGGGGGAAGGGGAGGGGGGATTTGTACGTAACGGCTGTCATAAGCGGGAAATAGGGCGCGAGGAGTACGCACGGATGGGGCCGTTGCACGTTACACGTTGCACGTTGAACGTGGCACGAATCATTTCCCTCTTCTCCGCCCTCGCCCTCCTCCTCTCCCTCGCCGTCCTGGTCCTGGCGATCCTCACCCATCCCCCCTTTTTTGACGAGACGATCCACGCTCACTACTCCTGGCTGATCTCCCGGGGGCTTTCCCCCCACAACGATTTCTGGTGCGTCTACCCGGTCCTCGGTTACCTGGTCGTTCAGCCGCTCTTCCGCATCCTGCCCGCGACCCCCGATCTGTTCCTGGCCCTCCGTTTCCTTTCCGCGATCCTCCTGGTCGGCGCGGGGATCGTCCTCGCCCGCCATGCCCGCCGCGTCTCGGGCTGGTGGATCTGGGGGCCGCTCCCTTTCGCCCTGATCGTCATCACGCCCAAACTGGGCGATTTCTTCGCCGAGTTCAGCATCGATCATCTTGCCGCTCTCTGCGCCGTCGGCGCCCTGGCCTTGGCGATGGAGGAGCCGGACCGCCGCCGCCTCGCCGCCGCCTCGGCTCTCTCCGTGGTCTCGGTCGTGGCGACGCCCAAATACGCCTGGTCGCTCGCCCCGGCCTTGGCCGCGTGGCTGGCTTACGCCGTCCTGAAGACTCCGGGACGATGGAGAAATGTTCTTCCGGCCGCGCTGGCCGCGGCGGCCGCCACGGCGATTCTCGCCCTCATCTATCGCGCCTTCGGCTGCCGTCTCTTCCAGAACCTGTACTGGGCCCATCTCTTCATGGGGAAGTGGATGGCCCGCCTGGAGGAGTGCCCGATCTCCTTGAGCCGGACCACGCTCGCTTTCCTCCTCCGGCACTGGCCCCTGGGACTGGTCCTCCTGGGGGGAGTTGCCGGTTGGGCGGCAAAAGCTTTTCGCCCGCAACGCGCGGCCGCCTGGACGGGGGCGGGGATACTGATCGGGACGGCGCTCTCGCTCCTGATTCTTCGAAAATACCACGAACAGTATCTCGCTCCGGCGCTCGTTCCGCTCGCCGTTTTCCCGGCGTATCTGGCGGCGGCGCTGCCCGGCCGGACGGCGAAGGCCATCCTCGCTGTCGCTCTGGCCGGTGCTCTCGCCCTGACCGCCGCCGGCCAGATTCGCTTTCGGATCTCGCGCTTGGCGCCTTTCGATGCCGACCGCGTGAATCCCCTGGTCGAGAGCACGCGGGGGATGGGGAAGGGGATTGTGCCCGCCCTGTCTTCATTGCGGACCATGGGCGCGATTCTCGCCCTGACGCCTCCGGAGGAGAGCGTGGTGGCGATCTGGGACGGCCACCCGATCTTTCGCCGCGACGCCACCTTCATCACCTACGACATGGGACCGGGCTGCAGCTTTCAAACGCTGCTTCCGCCCGACTCGGAGGCCTACCGCCGTTTTCAGCCGTCCTACTTCGCCCGGGAGCTGGAAAACCGTCCTCCCGGGTGCATCAGCCTGAGCCATCTCGATCTCAACTACCCTCCCGGCTGGCTCGAGGTCTGCGTCGAATTCATCGAGCGCCATCCCGGCCTCTATCGCCCCGTCAACGCGGCCGGGCTCACCGTGTATCTGCGCTCGGATCTCCCGGATCGCTGAATAGGCGGCCGCGGATTGGCCCGTGGCTTGGCGAAAGCAAGCCGCGGATTTCGCGGATTGGCCCGTGGCTTGGCTTGCGGATTGCGCGCCCGTCTGTTGGCAGGCGGGGATCGCACGAATTGGGCCTTCGGCTTTCCCGACCAAACCGCGATAGATGCGCGCCGCCCCGAGTCCATATCGTCCATCCCGTCCATAGCGTCCATTGCGCCTCAGCGGATTTTCTCTCCGGGCATTGTTTCCCTTGTTTTCCCGGGTGTCCTTTGCTAGCATTCCCCGCCTTTCTCCGGCAGGACCATGACCGCGAACGAATACAAATCGACACTCAACCTTCCCCAGACCGCCTTCGAGATGAAGGCCGATCTGCTCAAGAAGGAACCCCTCTTCCTCAAACGCTGGGAGGAGATGGGCCTGTATTCCCTGATCCGGGCCGCCCGCCAGGGGAAGGACAAGTTCATCCTGCATGACGGCCCTCCGTATCCGACCGGCGATCTCCACATCGGCACCGGGATGAACAAGATTCTCAAGGATTTCATCGTCCGGTTCCAAACCATGCTCGGCCGGGACGCTCCCTTCGTGCCGGGATGGGACTGCCACGGTCTGCCGATCGAGCACAAGGTGATGACCGAGCTGGGGGCGAAGGCCGCCTCCCTCCCCGACGCCGAGATCCGCGAGCGCTGCCTGAAGTTCGCGATGATGTTCGTGGAGGCGAACCGCGGGGAGTTCAAGGGGCTCGGCTGCCTGGGCTCCTGGGAAGCGCCCTATCTCACCGTCAACCCGAGCTACGAGGCGGGCGTGGTCCGGGTCTTCGGGAAACTAGTGGAGCGGGGCTACGTCCAGCGCCGGAACAAGCCGATCCACTGGTGCTTCTCCTGCGAGACCGCCCTGGCCGAGGCCGAACTCGAGTACAAGGATCGCTCCGACGTCTCCATCTTCGTCGCTTTCCCGCTGGCCGATCCTTCCCCGTTCCCGGGGGCTTCTTTGCTCATCTGGACCACCACGCCCTGGACGCTCCCGGGGAACCTGGCCACGGCGGTCCATCCCGTTTTCCCCTACGCCCTGGTCTCCTGCGCGCAGCCCTTTTCGCCGGGAGAGCGCCGCTTGATCATGGCGGCCGACGCCGTCCCCCGGGTGATGCAGGAACTGGGGATAGAATCTTTTCGGATCGAACAAACCTTCCCGGGCGAGCGGCTGGAAAAACTCCTCTATCGCCATCCCTGGTTCGACCGGACCGGGCCGGTGATCCTCGCCCGCTATGTCAACCTGGAGGAGGGGACCGGCTGCGTCCACACCGCGCCCGGCCATGGGGAGGAGGATTACCGCTCCGGCCAGCGTTACGGCCTGCCGGTTTTCAGCCCGGTGGACGGCCAGGGGCGTTTCAGCGACGAGGTGCCGGATCTCCGCGGCCGCCAGGTCTTCGAGGCCAACGAGGCGATCATCGCCGCTCTTCGGGAGCGAGGCACGCTCTGGCTGAAGAAGGCGATTTCCCACTCCTATCCCCACTGCTGGCGCTGCCATAAACCGGTGATCTTCCGGGCCACCCCGCAGTGGTTTGTTTCCGTCGAACACGAAGGGCTCCGCGAAAAGGCGCTCCAGGAGATCGACCGGGTGGCCTGGATTCCGGACTGGGGGAAGACCCGGATCCGCTCCATGGTCGAGCAGCGCCCCGACTGGTGCATCTCCCGCCAGAGGAAGTGGGGAGTGCCGATCCCGGTCTTCTACTGCCTCTCCTGCGGCGAACCGCTGCTGGACGGCCGGGCGATCGAGAAGACGGCGGAGATTTTCGAGTCGCGCGGCTCCAACGCCTGGTTCCTGCTCCCCGAGTCCGAGTTCTTGCCGGCGGGAACGGCCTGCGCCTGCGGCGGCCGCCGGTTCCGCAAGGAAAACGACATCTTCGACGTCTGGTTCGAGTCCGGCTCCTCCCACCGTTCGGTGGTGATGTCCCTTCCCTCTCTCCGCTTCCCGGCCGACCTCTACCTGGAAGGGTCCGATCAGCACCGCGGCTGGTTCCAGGTCTCGCTCCTGCTTTCCCTGGCCACGCTCGACCGCGCCCCCTTCCGTTCCGTTCTCACCCACGGCTTCGTCGTGGACGAGAAGGGGGAAAAGATGTCGAAGTCGCGCGGGAATTTCCTCTCGGTGGCCGAGGCCCTGAAAACCTTCTCCGCCGACGTCATTCGCCTCTGGTTCTCCTCGGTGGACTACCGGAGGGACATCGGTGTCTCCCCGGGGCTGATCGGGAAGAGCGCCGAAGCTTATCGGAAGATCCGCAACACCTTCAAGCACCTGCTCGGCAACCTCCAGGGGTTCTCTCCGGAGCGCGACGCCGTTCCCTACCGGGAAATGGCCGAGATCGACCGCTGGGCGCTTCTCCGGGCGGAAAAGCTTCGCCAGGCGGTGGAGGAGGCCTACCGCGCCTTCGAGTTCCACCGGGTCTTTCGGGAAGTCCACACCTTCTGCGTGGCCGATCTCTCCGCTTTTTATCTCGACGTTCTCAAGGATCGGCTTTATACCCATCCCGCCCGATCGCCGGAGCGGCGGAGCGCCCAGACCGCGCTCTGGGAGATCCTCCGGCTGCTGGCCAAGCTTCTCGCCCCCATCATCCCCTTCACCACCGAGGAGGTCTGGGATCACATCGGGAAAATCTCCCCCGCCGAAAAAAGCGTGCACCTCGCCGTCTGGCCCGCGCCGCCGCCGGAACGGGAGGATGCGGCTCTTCTGGAGACCTGGGAGAAGCTCCTCAGCGTCCGGGGAGAGGCCTTGAAGCGCCTGGAAGACTGGCGGCGGGAGAAGACCATCGGGAATTCGCTGGAGGCCAAAGTGATGATCCGGGCGGAAGATCCCGCGTGGCGCGATCTCCTCCGGAGCTATCGCGACATTCTGCCCGGCATCTTCCTGGTTTCCCAGGTGGAGATCCGGGAAGCGGGAGAAGGGCCCGCTCTGGCGCCCTCGGGGATCGAGGGCGTTCGGATCGGCCTGGCCAAAGCCGAGGGAACCAAATGCGCCCGCTGCTGGAAATTCTCCCCCACGGTGGGGAAATCGGAGAAGCATCCCACGATATGCGCAAGCTGTCAGAAGCACATCGGAGATGAAGACGGGGACAGCCGGATTACAGGCAGTCGCGAAAGGGGAGTAATGGAGTAGTGGAGTAATGGAGTGGCGGAAGGTGTTTCAATACTCCACCACTCCAATACTCCTGCTGTTGGCAAAGACTTCAAACGTCAAGGAGGTGAGACATGGGCAAGAAAAGCAAGGTGAAGCAGGTCATCCAGGCGAAGAAGGTCGGCAAGGTGAAGAAGGTCATCAAGCCGACCAAGGGGGGAAAGGCCGTCAAAAAGGTGGCCGTCGCCGCGGTGAAAACAGCGGGAAAGATAAACCAGCAGGAGAAAGGGAAGATCCGCGCTGCACTGCTCGATGAACGCCAGCGCCTCCTCGGCGACGTCAATCGTCTTCAGGAAGACAACATCAAACGCTCCGTGCGGGAAACCTCCGGGGCGCTCTCCGGCGACCCCTCCGAGAACGTCGACGAAGAGAATTCTCGTTCCTTCTCCATGGCCATCGCCGCCAACAAGCAGGAAGCTCTCCAGGAGATCGATGCGGCGTTGGACCGCATCGATGAGGGCACCTACGGGCTCTGCGAGTTTTGCGGGGAGAAGATTCCCCAGAAACGGATTCTGGCCAAGCCCTCCGCACGGACCTGCCTGAAATGCGCCGAGCAGATCGAAGCCGAGCGGCGGGAATAGCGGCGCTGGCGGCCGCTCTCGCCGCGCTCGACCAGGCCTCCAAGCTTCTCGTCGTGCGCGAGCTTCACCCCGGCCGCGCGGTCCCGGTGATCGCGGGTTTCTTCAACCTCACCCGCGTGCACAACCAGGGGACCGCCTTCGGCCTTTTTAACCGCCACGGATTCATTTTCATCCTGCTTTCAATGGTCACCATCGCGGCGATGATCTTTTTCTATCGCCGTCTCCTCTCCCAGGGCGCCCTGGTCCGCTGGTCCGCCGGCCTGATCCTGGGGGGGGCGCTCGGCAACCTGATCGACCGGATTTTCCGGGGAGCGGTGGTCGACTTCCTGGATGTGTTTCTGACACTGGGGGGAGAGGAATACCATTGGCCCGCCTTCAACCTGGCCGACAGCGCGATCTGCGTGGGAGTGGGACTGCTGCTGATAACCGTGGTGTTCCAGAAGAAGGTAACCTAGGTTCAATGGTTCAACGGTTCAGCGGTTCAACGGTTGAACCGTGAACCTCGGAACCGTGAACCTCGGAACCATATTATTTCATGCACCGCGTCCTCATCCAGCTCGGCCCTTTGCCCCTCTACGCCTTCGGAGTGTCCCTGGCCCTGGCCTTCCTCCTCGGGATTCGGGTCGCCCAGATCCGCGCCCGCCGCCGGGGGGTCAGCCCCGATCTTGTACTCGACCTGAGCCTCTATCTGCTGGTCGGGGCGATCGTCGGCTCGCGCCTCTTCCATGCCGTCGCCAACTGGGGCGATTACCGGGCCGATCCCGCGGCCGTTTTCAGGATCTGGGAAGGCGGTCTCTCTTTCCAGGGAGGAGTGATCGGCGCGATCCTCTGCGCGGTCTGGTTCCTGCGGAACAAGAAAATCTCCTTCTGGCCCCTCTCCGACATCGTCATCCCGTCGGTCGCCCTGGGGCAGGCGCTCGGTCGGATCGGCTGCTTCCTGAACGGGTGCTGTTTCGGGGTGCCCACCGAACTCCCCTGGGGGGTCACCTTTCCCCCGGACAGCTTCGCCGCGGCGGACTACGGCCCGGCGCACTGCCTCCATCCCGTCCAGCTCTACTCGGCGGCGGCGAACCTTGCGGTCTTCGCCCTGCTCCTCCTCTTTTCCCGCCGCTCGCGCCTCCCCGGCGCCACCTTCTGCCTTTATGGAGTCATTTCCGGCTCCGTCCGTTTCGGACTGGAGTTCCTCCGGGGCGACGAACCGAGGATTCTGGGCCCGCTGACGCTCTATCATCTGATCAGCGCGGGGATCGCCCTGGTGTCGATAGGGCTGTGGGTGTTCCTGGCGAGGAGGGGGACTGAGGACGAAAAGCGCCGCAGGGTGCGAGGGCGCGGGGTATAGGCGGAAGACAATCAACAAACGACCAACAGATGGTTGTCAAAATATCGCGGATGGTGATTGGTCTTTGCAATTTGTGTTTTGCTTGGAATTTGTCGTTATTGGGAAGTTGTGATTTCATCCTAACGCCTCACGCATTCGCGGAATTCGCGCATAATTCGCGAAATTTGTAGTTCATGAAACCCCTTGCTTTCATCGTCTCACCTCAAGATGCGGGGACCCGTCTCGACAAATTCCTCGCCGGGAAGGTGGCCGGCGTATCCCGGACGCGGCTGAAGGAGATGATCGACAACGGCGGCGCCGAGGTGGCGGGAGAAAGGGCGAAACCGCGCCGTCTGCTCAAGGCGGGAGAGCGGGTCGTCCTGACGCCGCCCGACGACGCTCCCCGTCTTCCCCTGCCCGAAGACATCCCTCTCCAGGTGGTTTACGAAGACGACGATCTGCTGGTGGTGGACAAACCGGCGGGTTTGCTGGTCCACCCCTGCCGGGCAGGGCAGGGGGGGACGCTGGTCAACGCCCTCCTCCGCCGTTCGCCCGCCCTCTCTCATCAGGGGGGAGAGTGGCGGCGGGGGATCGTCCACCGCCTCGACCGGGACACCTCGGGCTTGATCCTGGCGGCTAAAAACGATCACGCCCATGCGGTCCTCTCCGGGCAATTCAGGAAGAGGAAGGTGGAGAAGGAGTACCGGGCGCTGGTCCGGGGCCGTCCGCCCCTGCCTTTCGGGCGCATCGCCTTTCCGCTCGGGAGAAGCATCGCCCATCCCACCCGGATGATGGTCAAGGCGGAAGGCGGGCGGGAGGCGATCACCGAGTACGAGATACTGGAGGAATTTCCGGAGGGCTCGCTTCTCCGGGTCGTCATCAAGACCGGGCGGACCCATCAGATCCGCGTTCATCTCTCCCGCCTGGGCTGCCCGGTGCTGGGAGATCGTGAATACGGGCGGACGGGGGCGGTCCTCTCGCGCCGGCTCGGCGCCGGCCGGCAGATGCTCCACGCCGCCCGGATCAAGTTCCGCCATCCGACCCGGGGTGGCTGGCTGGAATTCGAGTCGGCGCTCCCGGCGGACATGGAGGCGGTGAGGCGGAAGCTGAAAGCAGGTCCTCGGAAGTAAATTAATATGCAGACATACAGTGCATACGGTCAAACCGGAGTAATGGAGTCATGGAGTAGTGGAGTGATGGGGCTGGTCACAATACTCCATCACTCCAGTACTCCCTCGAACCGGAGCAATGGAGTGATGGAGCAGTGGAGTGATGGGGTCCGGCCGATACTCCAGTACTCCTCTACTCCAATACTCCTTTCATTATGAGACTCGTCCGTTTTCGACACAACAATATCGACCGCTATGGCGTCCTGACCGGCGACTCTGTTCGGGAGCTGGCCGGCGATCCTTTCCGCGGGATAGGGGAATCCGGCGCCGTCTTCCCGCGGGAACGCGTGCGCCTGCTTTCTCCCTGTCTCCCCAGCAAGGTGGCGGCGGTGGGGTTGAACTACGCCGCCCACGCCCGCGAGTTCGGCCGGGAGCCGCCCGCCGATCCGATCTTGTTCCTGAAGCCGGCGAGCGCGGTGATCGGACCCGGTGAAGGCATCGTCTACCCCCGCGGCGTCGGCCGCCTCGACCCCGAGGCCGAGCTCGCCGTCGTGATCGGCTCTCCCGTCCGGAACGCCTCCGTTTCCGAGGCCGCGAAATCCATTCTCGGCTTCACCTGTCTCAACGACGTCACCGCCCGCGATCTCCAGTCCCGCGACAAGCAGTGGACCCGCTCCAAGTCCTTCGACACCTTCTGCCCGATCGGCCCCTGGATCGAGACCGAGATCGACCCGGGAGACCTGGCCCTGCGCCTGCGGGTGAACGGGGAGACGCGGCAGGAAGCCTCCACGGCCGATCTGATCTTCGGCCCCGCGGCCCTGGTGTCATTCGTCTCAGAGGTGATGACTCTTCTGCCGGGGGACGTGATCGCCACCGGGACCCCCTCCGGGATCGCTCCGGTCCAGATCGGTGATGTGGTGGAGGTGGAGATCGAAGGAATCGGGGTACTGAGGAACACGGTGGTTTCTCCTCAATAAATAGCGCATATTGTGGGAGCGGCGTCCTCGCCGCGATCCTAGCCTATTCGGATCGGGGCGAGACGCCCCTCCCACAATCGCATCTTTGTGCGGTTGCTGATTATCCCTGTGGGACATTCCCGCCGCGATCCGGGCCGCCTTGGCACAATAAAACAATAGATCGGATAGGGGTGAAGGAAAGGATTGAGCTCCCGTCCTCGATCGGCGAATATCTATTGCCAGCGTTTGGCCTATCCCCGCACAGACATGACTACTCCTCTGTATCCTCTCCGCTTCACGCCCATCTTCAAGGAACGACCTTGGGGCGGCGATAAGATCAGAACGGTCCTGGGCAAGGAGGCCCCCGCGCATCTCAAGATCGGCGAATCCTGGGAGATCTCCGACCGGGGATCCGACGCCACCGCCGTAGCCGATGGACCCTGCGCCGGGATCGCCCTCCACCGCCTGATGGAGACGATGGGCAAGCTTCTTCTCGGCGACCGGGTGCTCTCTCGCCATCCCAAACGCTTCCCTCTCCTCTACAAGATTCTGGACGTGGAAGCGCTGCTCTCGCTCCAGGTCCATCCCCCCGACGGCTATCCGAACCTCCGTCCCGGCGAGGAAGGGAAGAGCGAGTTCTGGTACGTGCTGTCGGCCTCCCCCGGCGCGTCCGTCTTCTGCGGCCTCAAGGCGGGGGCGGATAAAAGGACCTTCAAGCGCCTGCTCAATGAGCGTCGGGTGGAGAAGCTGCTGGGCGAGTACGCGATCGCTCCGGGCGCCGGGATCTCCATCCCCGCCGGCCGCCTGCATACCGCCGGGCCGTCCTCCCTGATCCTGGAGATCCAGACCAACTCCGACACCACCTACCGGGTCTGGGATTGGGGCCGGACCGGCGCGGACGGAAAACCCCGGGAGCTGCACCTGGAGCAGGCGCTGGAGGTCATCGACTGGAAGGACGGCGCATCTCCCCTGGTGGAGCCGGCGCGGGAGAAGACGGGCGAGAATGAAATCGCCCTCCTGCTGATCACGGAGCATTTCACCGTCGAGCGGGTGGCGGTGAAAAAGCGCTACGACGATCTCTGCGACGGGTCTCGTTTCCAGGTTCTCTCAGCCGTGGAGGGGGAGGGGGAGATCGTTCCCGAGAGGGCCGGCTCGGGGCCGGTCAGGATTCGGCGCGGGGATTTTATCCTTCTGCCCGCCTACCTGGGGGCCTATACTCTCCGCACGGATCAAGGTGTGACCGTGCTTAAATCGTATATCACCTGACAATCATGTAGGCCGCTTCTGTGAAGCGGCGTCTCGATCGCCCGTTCACAGAACGGGCCTACATAGCATAGGGATCCGCCAATAGGATGATGATATGAAAAGCATGACCGGTTACGGAAACGGCCGGGCCGAGGGCAGGGATTTCTCGGTCAGCGTCGAGATTCAGTCCTACAACAACCGTTTTCTGGAAGTCAAAACGAGGCTCCCGCCCGACTATATGTTCGCGGAGAAGGACCTGGTCAAGACGATCTCCGGCCGCTTGAGCCGGGGGCGGGTGAACGTGCTGGTCGCTCTCCAGCAGTCGCCTGCGCGGGCCGAGGTCAGGATCGACGAGGTCGTCGCCGCCAAGTACTGGCATTCATTGCGGCGCCTCTGGAAAAAGGTCAAGGCACCGACTCCGCCGGACCCCGCCATCCTTCTCACACTCCCCGGCGTGATGCAGGTCTCTTCCGGCCAGCCCTCGGCCCGGGAGTTCAAGGAGGTCCTCACCGAGGCGCTGTCGGCGGCGGTGGCCGCCCTGGAAAAGATGCGGGAGAAGGAGGGGAACAAGCTCCGCGGCTATCTCCGAAAGCACGCCCGGGTCATGATCTCGGAGCTGGCCGAAGTGAAAAAAATCCTGGCCGGCGGTCCGGCCCGGGGGGGAAACGGCGCCGCTGCCACCGTCCAGGAGGAGCTCAACCGCCTGGACAGCCACCTGGAGCAGTTCCAGGAGATCCTGGGCAAGGAAGAGCCGGCCGGCAAGGTCCTGGAGTTCGTCGCCCTGGAGATGCTCCGGGAGACGACGACGCTGGGGGACAAGGCGGACGACACCGATCTTTCCCGGAGAGCGGTGGCGATGAAATCGGAGATCGAGAACATCCGGGAACAGATCAGGAATTTGGAATAGACAGGAGATTTATCCATGAAAGGCACCCTCTTCGTGGTCACCGCCCCCTCCGGGGCGGGCAAGACCAGCATCTGCGATGCCGTGCTCAAGACCGTCCCGCGCTTGAAGTATTCGGTCTCCGCCACCACGCGCCCTCCCCGGAAGGGCGAGGTGAACGGCGAAGACTACTTCTTCCTCTCCCGGAAGGAGTTCGAGCAGGGGATCGGGGAGGGGAAGTTCCTGGAGCATGCCCGTGTCTACGACAACTATTACGGCACACCGCGGGCCTATATCGAGAAGGAGATGACCGCTGGTTTCGACATCATCATGGACATCGACGTCCAGGGAGCTCTCTCGATCAAGAAGCTCGGATATCCCGCGGTCTTCGTTTACATCCTTCCCCCGTCTCTCCGCGTTCTGCGGGAGCGCCTGGAGGGGCGCGGGACCGACTCCCGTGAGGTGATCGAGAAGCGACTGGCCCAGGCGGAGAAGGAAATCGGCTATCTCCCGGAATACGATTATGTTATCGTGAACGATAGGCTGCAGATGGCCATCGCGGAGATGGAGTCTCTGTTCCGGGCGGAGCGCTGCCGGATAAGCCGGCATCCGGAACTGCCGCAAAGCGTGCTGAAAGACAGATCATAGATGATAGCGCTTTGAGAAGAACCGTACCGAAAGGAAGAGAATGAAGGATGTAACGTCGGAAAAGTACCTGAAGACCGTGGACAATATCTATTCTCTGGTCATCATGGCCGCCAAACGCGCGGCCGCCCTCACCCGGGGAGAGCCGGGACTTCTCGATGATGTCCGGGCGAAGAAGCCTCCGATGATGGCGCTGGAAGAGATCGCCCGCGGGAAAGTCGGTCTGGTCATGCCGCCGGACGAACATGGCGACAAGAAAAAATAGCCCCCGTCCAGGCGCCGCCATCGTGCTCGGGGTCACCGGCTCGATCGCCGCCTACAAGGCGGCGGAGCTGGCCAGCCGCCTGACCCGCGACGGGGCCGAAGTCTTCACGATCATGACCGCGGCGGCCGAGGAGTTTGTTCGTCCGCTCACCTTTCAGACACTGACCGGCCATTCCGCGGCCTGCGGGCTCTTCGCGGCGGCGGAGGAATGGGACCCCCGCCACATTTCGCTCGCCCGCCGCGCCGACCTGGTCCTGATCGCCCCGGCCACGGCCGATATCATCGGGAAGGCGGCCAATGGCCTGGCCGATGATCTTCTCTCCGCGACGCTGCTGGCCACCCGGGCCCCGGTTCTGATGGCTCCGGCGATGAATACGGGCATGTACGAGAATCCCGCGGTCCGGGAGAATATCGCCCGTCTCCAGAAGAGAGGTTTCCATTTCGTCGGCCCCGCTTCCGGCCGCCTGGCCTGCGGGGAGGAAGGGGCGGGCCGCCTGGCCGACCTGGAAGATATCCTGGCGGCGATCGACGCCATCCTCTCCGCGCGCATGAAGGCGCCGGGCGCTGCGAAGGCGCGTGGGGCCCTGCCTCCCCGCTGATTTTTATTGGTCCTCTAAGTCACATAGGTCCTCTAGGACCTATCGTTTCCATGAACATCCTCATCACCGCCGGTCCCACCCGGGAATTTCTCGATCCCTTCCGTTTCCTCTCCAACCCCTCCTCCGGGAAGATGGGTTTCTCGCTGGCCGCGGCGGCGCTCCGGCGCGGCCATCGGGTCGCCCTGGTGACCGGGCCGGTCTCGCTTCCCGATCTTCCCGGCGCCCGGATGGCGCGGGTCGTCTCGGCCCGGGAGATGCTCCAGGCGGTGCAAAAGGAGTTCCCGCGGGCCGACGCGGTGATCATGTCCGCCGCGGTCTCCGACTTCTTTTTTCTTCATTATTCGAAAAGAAAAATGAAGAAAAAAGAAGAAACGATTACACTGCGCATGAGGAAAAACCCGGATATCCTCGCGATCCTGGGTGGGAAGAAGGGCGATAAAATCCTCGTTGGGTTTTCGGCCGAAACGGAGAGCATCGCCGGAAACGCCCATTCCAAGCTCATGAGCAAGAACCTCGACCTGATCCTGGCGTCCGATATCTCCGCCGGCAAAAGCGGATTTGCCGTCGATTCCATCCGCCTGACGGCGTTCGCTCGCGGGGGCAAGGTCGAGCGCTGGCCGCTTCTCTCCAAGACGGCCGCGGCGGAGAAGATCATTTCTCTCGTAGAGAAGATCGGCCGGGATCGCGACCCCGATTTTCGAGTGCAAACAATCGTCATCGGGGCAGGCAGGAATGTCGCTCCCACAGCGAGAAAAGTGATCAGTAACTGAAAAAAAAGTGATCAGTCATCAGTAACTGATTACTGATGATTTCTTCTGATGTTGCTGTTTTTCTGTGGGAGGGGCATTCTTGCCCCGATCCGGGCTGACTCGGATCGCGACAGGAATGTCGCTCCCACAAGCGAGACTGACGATCGATTCAAAGCGTGACTGTGGGAGGGGCTGCCTGCCCTGAGTGAGAACGAAGGGTTTCGCCGCGATCCGGATCGTTGGAGAGGATGCTCGAATTACAAAAGGGGGCGCCATGAAAAGAATAGCGATGATCCTTTGCCTGTTCGTCCTGGTCCTGGCCGGATGCGCCTCATCGTCACCGTCCCCGGACCGTCCCCATCCCCGGCGTCCCCATCCCGGCGCGGTCTGGATCCCGGGCCACCACGCTCCCAACGGCGCCTGGATCGCGGGGCACTGGAGATAAACCGGCCTACAGGGCGCGGAAAACCCGGTCGGCTGGTTCCTGTAGGCCCGATCTGTGATCGGGCGCGCCAGGTCTTGAACGCCGGTTCGCACTTGTCCGCCGCAGCCCGGCAGGGCGGAGGCGGAGAACCGGCCTACACGACAGCGTATGTCCAAGCTCGACTTCCAGGATTTCTTCTTCCGCCGTCTCACCCTCGGCCGCGCCGGGATCAAGAGCCTCCCCGAGTCGAAGGAGGTCTTCCTGAAGCGGGTCGAGCTCTTTCTCAAGGAGGGGAACCGGAAGCTGATCAACATCGAGACGCGGGAAGATGGGATCCGGATATGGTATCAAGACTAGAGCCGCCGCTGTCCCCGCGGCGGCTCTAGTCTTGAAATGTCCGGGAACGCCGATATTCGTCCCTCCCCGGTTTTAGGATTTATGGTATATTCGTTTGTCCTGCGGGCAATTCCCAATATTTCCGCGGTAAATATTTTGGCGCGGTAGCCAAGCGGTAAGGCGGCGGTCTGCAAAACCGCTATACACCGGTTCGACCCCGGTCCGCGCCTTATGGGAAAAGCCGTACAAACCCGGCTATAGGTTCGGTTTCTTTCCAGTATCGGGCAGCCCGAGGTTAGTTTTGGGCTGCCCATTGATTTAGACCCGGCAAGCGAAGGGCGGCTCCTCCCGGAACCGCCCTTGATCACGACCAGGTTGTCTGACGCTTCTCCGGTAGGGCAGGGGAGATCCAGCCGTCCCTACCGATGCCCGTTCCTGCGGGCCTATTGAGGGCCAGGTTCGATGATCCCCCCCTCCAGCCTGGTTCCCTAGCGGGTGAGGGGGCATGTCGTGTCTCGCCTTATCTGATCGGGCTTGGAGACGGTTGTGGCTGGGGTGGCTGGATCAGGTTGCCGTTGGTGTCCCATTCGATCCGGCTGACTAGGTTGCCGTCACGATATTCGATCTCTGACTCTTTCTGCCCATTCTCGTGCCAGGATATCACCCTGCCCTCTCTTTGTCCGTGCCGGAGCTCCGCCTCCATCCTTCTCTGGCCGTTCTCGTACCAGTACATTTGCTTCCCTTTCGCCTTCCCGTCCCAGTACTCGTAATCCACCGCTGTCTGCCCGTTCCAGTACCATACCGTGCTTCTGTCTTCCACCCCGTCAGTGTATTTGATCTCTACATACTTCAGTCCGTCGGCGTAGAACTTGACGGCTACTCCCGTGAACGGGACTTCGGAGTTCAACTCGTAGACCAGTCCGCCCCGTACGACTATTTTGCTTTTATCCACCACCTTCTGATCCTGCCCGAAACATGGGAAAGCCAGGACAGCCACCACCCCCGCCATCACTCCGATTACCTTCACGCATCTCACGAGAAGAAGCTCCGGGTTTGGCCTTTTGTTACCCAGTATGCCGAGTGTGATTCAGGGGAGAACTCAGCCGATCAGTATAGGTCCACCTTGAAATCGGCCATACAGCTGAACGCGGTACACAAATCTGCAAAGCGAGTGTACTCGGTTCGGTGCTTGTCGTAATCCAGATTAGGGAAGGTCTTTGTGCTCTCTTCCCTGGTGAATCGTTCCCAAAAGCCATCGGGAGACCATCTTGCGATGACGTGCGGGCGGGCATTGGTACGCCATTCAAATAGCCAGATAGCTCCATCGAAGCCAGACAACCCTGGAACCCATGCCGCCATTTGGTCGTAGGGGAAGCTGGCGAACCGCGAGCGCACTTGGTTCAGTTCGTCCTCCCGCAGCGCACGTATGCTCTCATGCATTTTTGTGCCGGCCCGCCAACCCATGGAATCGCCTCCGTCGTATCGTTTGACAGACACGGTCGCTGACTGGTCAGCGAGGATGCTGATACGGACAACGAGATTGCCATGGAAGGTCGACAGCCACGTGAAACGGTAGATCTCGGCGGATTTTGGGAAGGAGGTGCTGTCCAAGAGGGAAGGTTCCCCCATCTCTGCAAGAAGCCCTGCAAAATATGGGGTCATGAGATCATCAAAGGTATTGGCAGGGAAATACTCCACATCCGTAGGATAGAATCCCCAATCTGTCGATCCCTCCTTGTGAGGGGATGAGCAACCGGTCATCGCCAATAGCCAAACCGCCGTAAAGGCTACAATCGTGTGTTTCATGCTAATCAGGCAATAGCCCGCAATATCCCAATCTTCCCATACCCCACCCCCCTGTTCCTGATGCAAATGCTGCTCATCCCTTCCTCCCCCTCCAGCCTGTCCTAGCGGGTGAGGGATGACTTCCGCTATAACGTCCGCGTGGTTAGCTATCGTTCAGCATTGTAATGCTAGTCGCAAAGAACTGATGGTCATACATTCCGAGATGGCCATAATGCCCCGAGGGGCTCAGGAAGCCTACAGCTCGAATGTGAACGTGTTGAATCTTCATGCCTTTGGGAATATCCGGTCGACCGAGCCCCATGCAGCTAAACCACCAGGACTGTTTCGGCTGGTTACGAGGTCGAAAGAGTTTCGTTTCAAAGGACTCGGTCCAGTCGCCTTCGGTCTCGACAGCACTGTACCCGAATTCTTCCATTGTCTCTTTGACTCTCGTAGGATTGTTCCGGCGATACTCCTGCCCTGCCAGAAAGCCCCGCTGTCGAGCTTCCGTCCCACCATATATTGTCCCCACGAGGCTGGTGAACCCGTCGAAAAATCCGCTGGAAAAATCCCTTCGGAGGGCATCTTCATTTGCACGATCCTGGCCCGCCAGAGAACTAAAATGACTATCAGCCAATCGATCCACAACCGCTGGAACAGGAGAAAACTTATGCAGTGGCGTAGCCGAAGGCGTGCCAGCGTTCTGGCCTGCCGAGATTAGGGAACTCGTCAATAATGCTAATGCAATCGGGGTTGGAGATGGTTGTAGCTGGGGTTGCTCGATCGGGCTCCCCTTGGGCCGAATAAATTGGCAATAACGCCGCACACCATGGAAGGGAGGAGGCCCTTCAGTAATTCCATCCCCATTTTCGTCCCACCCGACGTGACTTGCTGTCGTGAAATTTCTCCACGTACTCTCCTCCCATTTCTGTCCATTTTGATGCCACCAGGCGATCTTTCCATCCCCATTCCTGAATTGCCACATACTTTCCGTCTGTCCGCTCCAATACCAGGTGATGCCTTCCCATTCCGTTTCGGTTGTAAAATATGAGATCTCTTGCTTCTTCTGCCCATCTCCGTACCATATGTATTCGCGTGCTATCTCACCGCCGCGATAGTCCCTTTCTATCTCCTTTTGTCCATTCTCATGCCGCCAACAAAACGTTCCTTCAGGTTTTAAGTTGAAATACTGGCCGGCGAATTTCGCTTGCCCGTTCTCGTACCAAGCACTCCATTTCCCATCTTTCTCCCCATTACGATATTCTCCCTCTTCTTGCATCTGTCCGTTCTCATACCAACGGGTCCATTTCCCATCCTGTTCGTTGTCATGCCATCTGCTTTCTGACTTCATATTGCCCTTTTCAAACCATTCAACCCACGTACCCTCCCGCTTGCCTTCGAAATACTCGCCCGCGACTTTCTTCTGCCCATTCGCATGATAAGTTACCACTGTCCCCGTGAACGGGTCTTCCGAGCCGACTTCATAGAAAAGTCCATTGCGGGGAACTAACTGTTCAAAACCAACAATCTCCCTCCCGCTGGAACCCCCAATGGAGAGTATCGCCACAAGCATTCCCGGATAGATCATCCATCTTTTCATCTTCTCGTCGCTTTGTGGCGTTGTGACCACTGTCGCTCTATAATAAAAACCCGGCCGGACATCTCTGTCCGCAGCCGGGCTAGACCTGCCGAACCTCGTATTCCCCGCCAGTCTTCACAACTTCTCCTGCCGGGGTTAGGGTGAACCATGGTTGCCACGGGGCGGGGATTAATAAGTTCTGCCCCCCGCCGGTTGATCGGTGCTGATTCCATAGTTGATCGTGGTCACGCCATAGATGTACCAGTTGCCTTCCGACGGACGATAGAGGACGCGGTCGGAGGTGCCGTCGCCCTCGTAGTCGATGACCACCGGGATGTCGTCGGCCTGGCCGAAGCTCACCGTCGGGCTGCCCATGATGTACCAGGTGCCGGCGTAGCCGCGGAACACCGAGAGCTCGGTCGTGCCGTCGCCGTTGTAATCGCCTGGCGCAACCGCATCGCTGCCGAAGCCCCAGGCGCGCTTGGTGATGTTGCGCACATACCAGATGCCGCTGAGCGCGCCGGCATTACGGAACAGGGCCGCATCGGCGAGACCGTCGCCGTTGTAATCTCCCGGGACGGGCTGGTCACCGTTCGCTCCGTAGTAGAAGCGGGTCTGGTTTTTGATCGCCCAGTAGCCGTTGGCCGGACGCCAGATCGCGGTGTCGGTGCGGAAGTCGCCGTCATAATCGGCCGGAACGGGGATGTCCCCGGCCGCTCCGAACAGGAAGTTGGTGTAGGGCGTTCCGCTATAGATTGTCCGCACCCACCATCTGCAGCTGGAGCCGGGCAGGGTGCCGGGCCGGAACACGCCGTAATCGGCCGTGCCGTCGCCGTTGTAATCGCCGGTGATCGGGATGTCGGTCGATACGCCGTAGAAGACGGTGCTGATGTCGCGAATTCTGAACGAGGCGTCAGCGGACCGCCAGAGGCCCAGATCGTCCGCGCCGTCGCCGTTGAAATCGGCGGCGTCAAAGACGCGCCGGATCGGCGTGGGGCCGATGATCGCCGTCGGGGCTGCCGTCGGGGTCGGGATGGCCGCGGTCGGCGTGGGCGGGATCGGCGTCGGAGGAACCGCCGTTGGGGTCGGAATGATCGGAGTCGGAGGAACCGCCGTCGGGGTCGGGGAGGCGGAGGGCAACGAGCTCGGCGTGGGCACGGGGCTCTCCGCGGCGGAGGGAGTGGGGATGGGCGTCTTGTACCCCACGGGGGTCGGTGTGGGCGCGGACAGCCACACGTCGTCCAGGGCCAAAACCCCCGCGCTGAGGTTGAAGGAGAAGCGGAGCATGGTGGAGGAGGTTCCGACCGCGAAGGCGCCGGCGCTGGTCCCGGTCTGGGGGAGCCAGGCGATCCCGGTGACCGTCGACCACGAGGGGCTGGAATACGACTCCACCAGGAGCGAACTGGTCGCGTCCGTGCCAACCCCGCGGATCCAGAAGGTCAGCCACTCGGAACGGGAGAGGGCGAAGGGGACGGTGACTGCCTCGTCGCCGGTCGCGTCGAAGCGGAGGGAGGGCGAGAGGATCCCGTAGTAGCCGGAGCCGGTGAAGGTGTCGCTGTCCTGGTTGCAGTTTGTAAAGACCCAGCCCGCCGGGCGGGAGCCCGTATCGAAGTTATCGAAGCCCTCGTGAAGCGTTCCCCCCGGAGCGAACTCGCAGGAGCCCATGTCTACGATAGCGCTCACTCCCCGGCCCGCGACTATCCGGTCGGCGCCGAAGAGGTCCTCGTCCCAGTCCACGGCGGAGTTGTCGCCGACGTCGATGCAGGGCGATCCGCCGGCGATGCGGTAGTCGTTCCCGCCGTAGAACCGCGGATCGGAGTCGATGTTCCCGGTCCCCGCGTACCCCCCCTGGACGTCGGAGTAGGTCACCGTCCCCCCCGCCTGCCCGGCGGTGTTTCCCCACAGAATGGAGTTGACGGCGGTACCACCGCTGATCCCCCCGTAAGTCGCCGTCCCGTTTCCCCCCGGTGTCCAGACGCTGTTGTCGGCGACGGTGCAATTCTTAATCCCCATGTCTCCCAACCCCCCGCCCCCGGTGCCGCTCCCCTGGTACTTATACCAGTGGATGTCGGGATAGGCCGTGCCGCCATTGGCCGAGTTCCCCGAGATCAGGCAATTGATTATTGAGGGCGATCCCCAGACACCGCCTCCATAGCCATCCCCGGCATAGAAGGCGGTGCCGTAGTTATTGCCGCCGTTGGCGGTGTTATCGCGGATGGTGCAGTGCGTGATGACTACGGCGGTGGAGTTGCAGAAGACACCGCCGCCGGAACCGTCCCCGGCGGTGGTCGCCCATTCAATAGCTGCTCCCTGGGCGGAGTTGGATTCGATCAGGCAATCGGCAAAGGTGCAGGTGTTGCCCGCTCCGATGTAGACGCCCCCTCCCTGGGCGTTCACCTGCGGCGCCATATAGACCTCGATTCCTTGCCCATTGGCGACGTTGTCGACGATCCTGCAGGCGGAGATCGCGCTCGCGCTCGCCGTCCCGATGTAAATCCCCCCGCCCCGGGCGACAGTGGTGCTCGCGGTAAAGCATGCGGTGACGACGCAGTCGCCGATGGAGGGGGATGAGCCGTCGATGTAGATGCCGCCTCCCGATTGGTTGCCTCCCCCTCCGGTGATGGTGAATCCTTCCAAAACGGCGGCAGAGGTCTCCCCGGACTGGAAGGAGAAGCCGCGGCCGCTGTTTTCGCAGTCGATGATGGTCCACGCGGCGCCGTGCTCCGAGCGCAGGGTAACCTCCTTGCCCCGGAAGACAACGTTCTTGTTGCCTTCCCCGGTGTAGGTCCCCGCGCGTACGATGACCTCGCCCCCCGTGTCGGCGGCGTCCACAGCCGCCTGGATGGTGGCGTAATCGTCGGGGACATAGGCAGTCCGGGGAGTGGGGCCGGGCGTGGGAGACTGGGCTCTGGCTAAGCTGGCGCCAATGATGAATGCTGTCGCGAACAGGCAGGGGATGGCGCTATTCTTCATTGAAATATTCCTTCTTGGCCGATGCCTGATTTTGGCTGCAGAGAAAAAATACCCGGCTGGATATGGCTATCCGAACCGGGTCACTCTTGCCGAACCTCATGTCCCCAGTCCGTCCTCACGAAGCCTCCCGCCGGGGTGATGTGGTGAACCGCTGGTAGAAAGCATGCCCCGATTGGAAGTGGTTGTCAACCTCGAATACCTGGCTCCCCTGGTAGATCCCGCCTTTTAATCCGGCGACCAAGGAGGCGCGCAGCGCCCAGGATACAGCCCATCCCACCCGACCTGCCCGGGTCGCTGATTGCGCTAATCGTCTAAGAGGGGGATCTCCCCGTCCTCTTTTTATTCCGCAACCCGTGCTATAATTCTCACTGGCTCCTATATTTGTGGTTTCGTTTCCGATACGATGGCGGCTTCGCGCTCGCATCCCAAAACCGGAGAGGAACAAATGAAACAAATACTCGTCGCTGCTCTGCTGCTGGTTCTCGCCGGCGTTTGCCCCGCCGGCCTTTGGGCCCAGACCCTGGCCCTCGACTACTCCACCTACCTGGGAGGGCAGGGGGGCCTCAATTACGCTTGGGGGGTCGCCGTGGACGCCAACTGCTGCGCCTACGTGACGGGAGAGACCGACTCGAGCATTTTCCCCGCGGTCAACGGCTTCCAGCCCAGCCTCGCCGGCGGCCGCGACGCTTACGTCGCCAAGTTCTCCTCCTCCGGCTCGACCCTAGTCTATTCCACATTCCTGGGCGGCGGCTTCTACGACTACGGTCTCGCCATCGCCGTAGATGGGCAGAAGAACGCCTACGTCGTCGGGGCGACCGAGTCGACGAGTTTTCCCACCCGAAGCGCCTACCAGGCGACGTTCGGAGGAGGGTATCAGGACGCCTTTGCCGCCAAGATCGCCTCCTCGGGCAGCGCGTTGCTGTTTTCCACCTATCTCGGCGGCCGCGCCGACGATGAAGCCGCGGGCGTCGCTCTCGATTCGTCCGGATCGTTTTATTGCTCCGGCTGGACCAAGTCGACCGGCCAGTTCCCCGTGGTCGGCCCGTATCAGAGCACCAATAACGGGCTGAGCGATATCTTCGTCGCCCGTTTTTCCTCCAGCGGATCCACCCTGCTCTATGCGACGTATCTGGGAGGCGTGTTGACGGACGATGCCCGGGGGATCGAGGTCGACGCGGACGGCGGGGCTTATCTCGCGGGCTACACCGGCTCCTCCGATTTCCCCACCCGGAACGCCTATCAGAGCTCGTTCTCCGGCTTTTATGACGCGGTGGCGGCCAAGCTGTCTTCCTCCGGATCCGCCCTCGTTTTCTCGACCTTTCTCGGGGGAGGCAAACGGGACGAAGGCTTCGCTCTCGACGTGGACAGCCAGGGCTGCAGCTACCTCGCCGGGCTCACCGGCTCAATCGACTTTCCGACCCTGAACCCGTTCCAGGCGGTCAACTGGAACGCCGACACCGTCTACGACTCCTTTGTCTGCAAGATCTCATCCTCGGGGAGTTCTCTCGTCTATTCCACGTACCTCGGCGGAACGCAATCGGAAGTCGCCAGCGGGATCACGGTCGCCCGCACCCTCTGCGCCTATCTCACCGGCAACACCCAATCTTCCGACTTCCCCACCCGCCATCCCTGCCAGGCGTCCTTCGCCGGCGGTTCACACGACGGTTTCGCGGCCAAGCTTTCGGCGTCGGGTTCGGTCCTGATCTACTCCACCTACCTCGGGGGGAACGATACCGATGAGGGGACCGCCGCGGCAGTGGACTGGCTCTTCGGCCTCTATCTTGCGGGGCGGACGTATTCGTCCGATTTTCCCACCGTAAACTCCTACCAGGCGACCTTCGGAGGTTCCTGCGACGCCTTCGTGGCCAAGCTCGGCTTCGAGGCCCCGGCGAGCAAGTTTCACACCGATTTCGACGGGGACGGCTCCTCCGACGTCGCCGTTTTCCGCCCCTCGGACGGCTTATGGTCGGTGCGCGGGATGACCAGGATCTACTTCGGCTCTTCCGGCGACGTCCCCGTCCCCGGCGACTACACCGCCGACGGCGTCACCGATTTTGCCGTCTTCCGTCCCGAGGAGGGCCAATGGGCGCTCAAGGATCTCTCCCGGGTCTATTTCGGCCAGAGCGGCGACGTCCCCATCCCCGCCGATTACAACGGGGACGGGACCTGGGACGTGGGAATCTTCAGGCCGGCCAGCGGACTTTGGTCGCTCAAGGATATCAGCCGTTTCTACCTCGGTTCGGCCGGCGATCTTCCGCTCCCCGGCTATTACACCGGGTCGGCCTCCGCCGATCCCGCGATCTTCCGGGAGAGCAACGGCCTCTGGGTGGCGCGGGACGTCACCCGGTTCTATTTCGGAGCGAACGGCGACGATCCGGTCCCGGCCAAGTACTACCTGAGCTGGGAGTACCGCATCCCGGCCGTCTTCCGCCCCTCCCAGGGGCGCTGGGCGATCCGGGAGGTTACCAGCATTTACTTCGGGCAGAGCGGCGACACGCCCGTCCCGGCCGACTTCGGCGGCGGGGGGGCGGACGACATCGCGGTTTTCCGGCCCTCGGACGGCCTCTGGGCGCTCCGGGAGGGAACGCGGATCTACTTCGGGCAGAGCGGCGATATCCCGGTGACGAGATAGGGGATGGAGGATAGGGGATAGAGGGTAGGAAGCAAAAAACCAAAGGAGAACATTTCCAAAGGATTCTGGAAGTTGGGGGCCCAGACCAGATTAAGCGGTGGATTAACGATGTGGTGGATGAAATTCGGGTGTCTCCGGATGGGCAAATCCAAGTCGTTTTCGACCAGAATGCCCTGATTGAAGAACTGGATTACCCCGAGATAATTCTGTATGCTGCGAGCAGGGTAGGGGATGAACCCCAAAAGGGAGTAGGAGGAGGGACGGTGGCAACTTGTCAACTTGCAAGTTGACAAGTTGCCACCGTCCCTCCTTATTTCCTTCCTGGGGGTCTATTGAGTCTAGGATCGGGGATCTGGCTACCGTGTGACGGGGATATCGCCGGTGGAGCCGAAATAGACTTGGGTGAGGTTTCGGATCGCCCATAAGCCGGCAGAGGGGCGGAAGACGCCGGTGTCATCCGTGCCATCTCCATTGAAGTCCGCGGGGAGCGCCCAATCGTTGCTGTTTCCGAAAGATACCCGGGTCACGTCCCGGATTGCCCACAAGGTTGCTGTGGGGCGGAAGATCCCGCCTTCCCATGTCCCATCGCCTGTATAGTCCCCGGGGACAGGATCGTCGAAAGATGACCCGAAGATGAACCGGGTGACGTTTTTGGCAGACCACATCCCCGAGGACGGCCGGAAGACGGCGATGTCTTTGATCGTATTGGAATCGTAATGCCCCGGAACGGGAATGTCCCCCGATGTTCCGAAGTAGACCCGCGTAACCCCCCGGATGCTCCAGAGCCCACTATCGCCCCTGAAGATCCCGGCCTCCGCCGTGTTGTTCCCGTCATAATCGACGGGGGCGGGGGCGTCCAGGGACGATCCGAAGTAGAATCGAGTCAGATTACGGACAGACCAGAGTCCGCTCGAATCCCGGAAGATGCCGATATCGGTTGTCGCATCCCCGTCATAGTCGGAGGGAACCGGCGAATCCGTCGATGCTCCGAAATACACCCGCGTCACTCCTTGCACCAACCATGAGCCATTCGAATCCCTGAAGACGGCCAGATCCGCAGTTCCGTCACCGTTATAGTCCCCGGAACCGACTGCACTGGAGTAAGAAGGATAGCCGGAAACAAATTTCAGCATTTCACCGTCGATATATAGAATGTGGGGATTATCCCGCGAATCGAAACCGAATGAGACCTCTCTCCCGAAGCCGCTCGATTGAGCCAGGGTTTGAATGCTCCAGGACAACCCTGAATTGTCCGATCTTCGCGCCAGCTTGAGCAAACCCCCGCTCGATTGGACAAAGGCAGCCCCAGGGATGTCGATGCTCGTAAGGTCGAGACCGAGCGAATAAATGTACATATGATCGCTCATGATCGTTCGCTCCACATGCGGAACAGACTGGTAATTGAAGCCTTGTGTTCCGAAGATCGATTGGTAACTGACGGCGATATGCGGATTATCGTTCCTATCCAGTGCGAGCCCGATGTTGCTCAAAAGGTTGCTCTGAGAGAAGGACGCCATAACGATATCGTGCCAGGAACCGCCGGTTTGCACGGAGCAGCGAATTTCCTGGGGAGGATTCCAGGCTATCCAGCGCCGGTCGAGGGAGTCGACGGAAGAAGCAATGCGCCAATCATAATCACCGCTTATCGTACTGATGGTCTCGAGATTCCAAGACCCGTCGCTGTATTCCGCGAACTTGAGGAGTTCGGTTCCCGCGGAAGAATCGGCGAAGGTCACCCCAGGTGCATCGGAGAGGTTGAGCGATACATCGTAATCGACGACTTCTCCGAATAATTCGGGGATGGTCCCGTGAGTCCATCCACCGGGTCCGCCCGCCGCATACCAAAAACCGTCCGCTTTGGTATAGACGATTCCCGGGACCCCGTTGGGACTGAGAGCGAAAGAGAACGGGCGGTTGTTATTTCTGAACCTGACGAGGTCGCCGTCGACCGTCTCTTCGACCCAGGTCCCGTTGTCGCGCACGCCATATTTCAGGACCCCAGTCTGCGGCTCCCAGGCAATATGCGGTCGGTCCTGGGAATCCAGTTTCATCTCGGCATACAAACCAGAAGCCATGGTTTCCACCGTCCATCTGCCCGGGTTCCCCCATGCAGCCATGCTGGTGAGTGCGAACCCTGCCAGCGCTCCAAGGATGACTGCTACCGTATGCCTCGCAGCTCTCGTTTTCAAAGATATCTGTCCTTCCATCGTCAGTTCTGAAATCATCTCGGCTCCCAAACAAAACCCGGCCGGACATCTCTGTCCATCGCCGGGTCAGTCCTGCCGAACCTCATGTCCCCAGTCTGTCCTCACGATGTTCCCTTCGCTACCTGGTGACGGGGAGATCGTTTGTTGATCCAAACCAGCAACGGGTGAGATCCCTAATCGCCCAAAAAGCCGATGAGGAGCGGAATATAGCCAGCTGGGTCGAACCGTAGCCGCCGTAATCGGCGGGGACGGGAAGATCGCCCTCCGTTCCGAAATAAAGGGTGGTGACGCCCCTGAACATCCAACGAGCCCAGCGCGGACGAACGACGGCGATATCAATCGTCCCGTCGCCGTCGAAATCACGGGCGAAGGGGATGTCGCCGGCTTTCCCAAAGTAGAAACGAGTGGTGTTGTAGACCGCCCAAAGACCCGAAGTCGGCCGGAATATCGCCGGTTCTCCCCACCCGTCTTCGTCGTAATCGGCCGGGACGGGGATGTCGTCTTGCGCGCCCCACCAAAGCCGCATGTCGTTCCCTGAGCTGAGTCTTTCCGCCCACAGCCCACCGTTGGGGCGGAAGACAGCTGCATCAGCTATCCCATCTCCGTCATAGTCCGCCGGGGCGGGAATGTCTCCATTCGTACCCAGGTACATCCTGGTCACGCCGCTCATTGCCCAGAGGCCATTTGACGGACGGAAGATCGCCGCCTCGGACGTGCCGTCGCCCGCGTAGTCGCCCGCGGCGGGGATGTCGCCGGTTTGCCCGAAGACGGTGCTGCTGACGCCCCTTATCGCCCAGAACCCGTTGGTCTGCCGGAAGACAGCGATGTCGGAGCTCCCATCTCCGTTGTAATCGCCGCTCTCCAGTAGGGGATATGGAGAAGGAGAAGGGGCGGGGGTCGGCGTGGGTGTGTACGCGCGGAATTCCACCTGATCCAACCAACAGGTATCATCACCGGCGGTCCATATGTCGTCTTTGATAAACATCCATTCCAGCGCATGGACCCCCGGAGAGAGAACATGAACGACATTCTTCCATTGGTCGTAACCGAAGTTCCGGGTGATTTCAGTTCCATCGACAGAGAAGAGGATGGGATCTCTTTGGTGGCAAGAGGCAAACCAGGCGAATGTCACCACCCCCGGTCCCTCGACCTGCGTCCCCAGGCAGCTTCTCTGGGAATCCGCGATCTCCCCGCTCTGCGCCGCATCTCCGCCGGCGAACGACCGGCAGTCGGTGCCCGACCACTCGCTATCCCCCCACGTCTCCCAGACCAGAGCAGTGTTGTCGACCGCTTCGCCAAGAGAGATATTGACCGTCGATATCTCGATTTTGTCGATCCAGCCGCAATCGCTCCCGGCGTCTACGAACTCATCTTTGTTA
The DNA here is from genome assembly GCA_964551475.1 of uncultured bacterium. GTDB lineage: Bacteria > Auribacterota > Erginobacteria > Erginobacterales > CAZKCI01 > CAZKCI01. The sequence continues at coordinate 38,376 of CAZKCI010000008.1, forward strand.
TATCTCCACTCCAGGATATTTTCCCCCTGGCCCAGGCAAAAACTCAGCGTTCTCCAATCTTTTTCGCCGTCGATGCTCGCCTTGAGCAGCCCGTTCAAATGAAACTCAAGGTGGTCATAGCCCCCCTCGGAGGAAACCTTCCAGGCGAAGGTCACCGTTCCCGGTCCGGCCGCCCGGGCGGTAAGACTGCGTCGGCCGGGGTCCGACGTGCTCTCGCATTCGATGGCATCGCCGTCGAAATAGGAGACATCATCCTGGCCGAACCATCCCCCCGACTCCGGGGTTATCCATTCCAGGGCGGGGTTGTCCGCGGCCTCGCTGAGCGATAGGGAACTCGCTTTCAACGTGACGCAGTCCAGCCACGCGCAGTTGGTGACGTACGACGAATATCCGCTATTAATATATTTCCAGCCGAGATCATGGCGGCCCGGACTGAGGCCGATGCGTTTTCTGTGCCATTCGGTGGATCCAAGGATCTCGGAATGTGTTTCTCCATCCAGGGAGACGACCAGAGAACCATACACGGCATAATAATTGGACAGCGGCGGGATGACTTTGCAGTAATAGGTGAGGATAGCCGGTCCTTCGGCGACGGTTGCCAGCGAACTGAATTTGCCCGCTCCGACAGAGCCGCTTTGGGCGGCGTCTCCTCCGGCGTAAAAGGTCCTGGCTTGACCGAACCACAAGGCCTGCCCGTCGGTCGCCCAGGGGAGGTCATCGTTGTCAACCGCTTCGCCGATCGAAATGGGAGGCGTGAGTGAGGGAGAGGGGGACGGAGAAGGCGTCGGGGGAATGCTGGGCGTGGGCGTCGGCGTCCTATAACCGAAGGGGGTCGGGCTGGGAGAAACCGTTGGAGAGGGAGTAGGTGTGGGAGGCGGCGTCTTATACCCGTATGGGGTCGGACTCGGTGTCGGCGTAGGTACACCCCACTTGGCGATGTAGGTTGAAACTTGGCCTCCCGCTGTTATGAAACTACCCCCCGCGTAGAGATTGGACCCGTCCCAGGCAAGCGCACTGACAGTACCATTCATCCCTGTGCCTAAGGCTGACCACGCGCTCCCATCCCATTTGGCGATGTAGTTCGCACTCACTCCCCCAGCTGTCGTGAAATATCCCCCCGCGTAGAGATTGGACCCGTCCCAGGCAAGCGCCCGGACATAGCCATTCATCCCTGTGCTCAAGGCTGACCATGCGCTCCCATCCCATTTGGCGATGTAGTTCGCGCTTGCGCCTCCAGCCGTGTTGAAACTTCCCCCCGCGAAGAGAGTCGACCCATCCCAGGCAAGCGCAAGGACACTGGTATTCATCCCTGTGTCCAAGGCTGACCATGCGCTCCCGTCCCACTTGGCGATGTAGTTTGCACTTACGCCTCCGGCCGTGTTGAAACTTCCCCCCGCGAAGAGAGTTGAACCATCCCAGGCAAGCGCACGGACAATACCATTCGTTCCCGAACCGAGGGGGTACCATAAGCTCCCATCCCATCTTGCGATATAGTTCGCACTCACTCCTCCCGCCAAGGCGAAGGCTCCCCCTGCATAGAGATTTGACCCGTCCCAGGTAGAAGCATATACGGAACTGTTCATTCCCGAACCGAGGGCCGACCATCTGTGCCCATTCCATTTGGCGATCCTGCTCGCACTCCCGCCTCCCGCCACACTGAAACCTCCCCCCGCGCAAAGGTCCAATCCGCTACATGAGAGTGATAAAACATCACCATTCATCCCCGAGCCGAAGGCCGACCATCTGTGCCCATTCCATTTGGCGATCCTGCTTGCACTCACGCCTCCCGCCATACTGAAACTTCCCCCCAGGCAAAGGTCGGCTCCGTTCCATAAAAGTGATAAAACCTCACCATCCATCCCCGAGCCGAGAGTCGACCATGAACCCCCGTCCCATTTGGCGAGATGTTTGGCTCCCACGCCTCCCGCCCGTTCAAAATCTCCACCAGCATAGAGGTTTGCCCCATCCCGAGTAAGCGTGTATACATATCCATCCATCCCCGAACCGAGAGCCGACCATGAACTCCCATCCCATTTGGCGACACTGTACGCCCCCCCTGCGTATAGGCAGGATCCGTCCCAGGCAAGAGCGTAGACATGATGGATCATCTCACAACCGAGCGTTGACCATGTGCTTCCGTCCCAACAGGCGATGCTGTTTACACTCACGCCTCCTGCCGCTGTGAACCGCCCTCCTGCGTAGAGATGGGATCCATCCCAGACAAGCGCGTGCACAGCGGTCTCAGCACCTTCGCCGCTGACACCAGAACTAAGCGCCGACCAGGCGCTTCCGTCCCATCGGGCGACCCGGTTTGCACTCACCCCTCCTGCGGTTGTGAACCGCCCTCCTGCATAGAGATTTGAACCGTCCCAGGCCAACGCGCGTACGGAAGTAGCAACGCCACCTGTCACGCCCGAGCTCAGGGCCGTCCAGACGCTCCCATCCCATTTGGCGATGTAGTTCGCACTCACTCCCCCAGCCGTCGTGAAATATCCCCCCGCGCAGAGGTTGGACCCGTCCCAGGCAAGCGCAAGGACAGGACCAGTCATCCCTGTCCCCAAGGCTGACCAGGCGCTCCCGTCCCATCTGGCGATGCTGTTCGCATTTACGCCTCCCGCCGTGTTGAAACTACCCCCCGCATAAAGGTTACCCGAGTCGTCCAGGGCTAACGCGTTAACTGTTCCGTTTATCCCCGAACCGAGAGCCGACCATGCGCTTCCGTCCCATTTAACCACCCCATTCGCGAAAGCATCTCCTGCAATGCTGAATTCGCCGCCGAAATACAGGTTTCCGGCTCCATCTCTAATCGAGGCGTATACTCTACGATCAGTCCCCAGCAGGCCTCCCATGCTGATCCACCTTTGGCCGTTGGTTACCGGATCGACCGAAGCGAGATAGGCCATTTTCGTGCCTTCTCCCTTACCCATCTCTAGGGAAGGGGTTGGATATCCGCTGCTCTCGCCGCCCCTTCCACCCAAACAGGTTGACCGGTCGAGGCTCAGTTCCGCCGCCAGAAGAAATGGGCAAGGCACTAGAACCATTGCCGCCAGAGAGATTGCACTGATCATATACAACTTCATCCAGTCTTTTCTCGCGGGTGACAGGGATTTCATCCCACCAGCGCCCTTCCAATGATGTGAGGGGGCGCTGGGTGTTGTGCCTTCGCTATTGCTCTTTCTGGTACAATAAAAATCCCGGCCGGACATCTCTGTCCGTAGCCGGGCTAGACCTGCCGAACCTCATGTCCCCAGTCTGTTCTCACGATGTTCCCTTCGCTACCTGGTGACGGGGATGTCGCCGCTGGAGCCAAAGTATAGCTGGGTAAGATCTCTGACCGACCAGAGACCGGAAGAATCGCGGAAGATGCCGGCATCGTCCACCCTGTCCCCGTTATAGTCTCCGAGCACCGCATGGTCAGCCGAGGTTCCGAAGCAGAACCTGGTGCTGTCGTGGACCGCCCAGAGGCCGGAGGAGGGACGGAAGATCCCCGCTTCCCCGGTCCCGTTACCGTCGTAGTCGCCGGGGAGCAGGAAGTCGTCGCCGGTGCCGAAGTAGAAGTTGACGCCCCAGTAAAGAGTGGTCTGAATGTGGAGCCTCCATTGCCCCCGGTCCATCTCGAAATATGCGACATCCGTCGTTCCATTGCCGTCGTAGTCGCTGGGAACGGAGAGGGGGGAGTGGACGCCCCAGTATAACCGCGTAAAATCGAATATCGCCCACATGCCGCTCCATGGCCTGAAAATCCCCACCCGACAGGTTCCGTCGCCGACGTAATCATTGGGCACCGGCAGGTCCAGGAACCTCCCGAAACTGAGCCGGGTGAGGCCCCGGATCGCCCAGAAGCCGGCCGAGGGGCGGAAAATCCCGGCTTCGGTGGTCCCGTCTCCATCGTAGTCTCCCGGCGCGAGTTCGTCGCCTTCGCTGCCGAAATACAGCCGGGTCAGATTCCGGACCGCCCAAAGGGCGCTATTCGGGCGGAAAACGGCGATGTCGCTCGTCCCGTCGCCGTTGTAATCGCTGGAGGCGATGCCGGCCCGCTCGTGCAACGGTGTCAGCTGGAAGTCGAAGTTTTCGATCGCCGTCTGGCAGTCCCACGACACATCGTTCCACCTATATCCGGGGATGTAGCCCCGCCGGCGGGCCTCCCCGGTGATCGTTCCGGGGGGATGGTCGCCAAAGATAGCGAAACTGTAGGCTCCGTTCTCATCCGTCGTCGCCAGATTAGATTGGCCATCGGCGAATGCCAGTCTGACCTCCGCCCCGGGGATGTTTTCGTAGAGAACGGCGTTGACGACGTGGCCGCTCAGGGTGAAATCGCAGGAGACCGTGGGAGAGGGGGAAGGGGCCGGCGAGGGCGTCGACGTGGGCGCCGGCGTAGGCGGCGTGGCCTTGTAGTAGTCCACCGAGACATCGGCGAAATTGCAGAGATCGTGGAAAGAGATGATCTCCGACCTATGCCATCCTGGAGAGAGGGACGAGGTGTTCCCCAGCGCGATGCTGATGGAGTAAACCTGCCCGTCGATGCCGAACCCCCGCGCCGGAGTCACCTCTATCCAGTCGGTGCAACTCGTCCACCAGTCCATCAGATTCGCCGGATCGGGGATACAGCCGTAGGTGGAATCGTAGATAATGCCGGCGGAGCGGGTCTGTTCGCTCAAGGAAACATAGCGAGGATCGGTCGAGGGACAGCAGGAACAAGTGGGCGCGGTCGTCGGCGACGGCCCGCAATAATCGCCTGGCGTCGGAGACGGCGTTAGGTAGCCTTCCGGAGTGAGCGTGGGCGTGGGCGTCGGCGGCAGGGCTTCCTGGGCGGTCTGCGTCAGCCCGGCGTCATAATACGTCGAGCCGTCGGAACCCACGTAGAGCTCGGTGAATGTGCTCAGCGGGGGGAGATAGACGTGTTTCTTCTGCCCTCCGTCATAGGTGATGAACAGGTTGTCCCCGGTCTGCGCGTTGCCTCCCAAGCCTTGAAGAGAAGTTCGCGGAGACCGGGCTGCGCCGCAACGGGGTTCCCGCGGGATGCAGTCGGAGTAGAGGAAGGATTGAATTCTCAGCGCTCCCCGACCGCTTCCCTTGTCGTAAAACCTGTTCTCTCGATCAAAGATATGTCCCCAGTAGGGCTCGTCTCCCTGATCGTTCATAAATCGGAAGCACCGTCCATAAAGGCAGGAGGAATTCTCGTGGACTAGCAACGCGCTTTCGATGTCGGAAAGCTCGAGAAAGGATGCAGCCCGAGACAGGGAGCTGAAGAACAGCGTCGCGATAATGACCGTCGCGGCGGCAGTCTTCACGTAGTTAGTTGTCTTCACGGCAACGAAACTCCTTGTAGCTGACGCTCCACTCCTTAAAAATAGTGCCCGGCCGGATACGGCTATCCGAGCCGGGTCAGTATTGCCGAACCTCATGTCCCCAGTCTGATCTCACGATACCTCCCGCCGGGGTTGCTGTGGTGACTGCTAGTAGAAAGTATCCCCCGATTGGAAGTGGATGTCAACGATGAAAGCCTGGCTCCTCTGGTAGATTCCCTTTTGCGTCATGACTTGCGCTTGCCTCTAGATGCAAGCGTGATATAATCATCGCATGACAACCAAAGAAATCGCCGTCAAGTCAATCGCCGAGCTTCCTGACTCCGCTACGTGGGAAGATATAGAGGAGAGGGTTCGATTTCTGGCCGCTGTTGATAGAGGTCTGGAAGACATCAGGCAAGGCAAACTCATCCCCCATGCTGAAGTCAAGGCGAGTCTGGCCAAATGGCTTTCCGAATAATCTGGACCGAGACGGCGGCGCAGGATTTCAAGGGGATCAGCGAGTTTATAGCCATCGATAACCCAGATGCCGCCCGCCGCCTCGCCAAGGTGATTATTTCTAAAATCGAGAACCTATCCGATCTCCCCTTGGTGGGGCGAATGGTTCCCGAAAAAGGCGACCCAGACATTAGAGAAGTGGTTTTGTCCCCATACCGCATTGTCTATCGGGTTGAACAAAAACAAGGTGTCCTGTTTATAGCAAGGATCTGGCATTCGGCGAGGGGGATTCCCGATCTGTAGCTTGCGGAGGAGTAAAACGCCGATCGACCCGGGGCGATGCCCGGGTTTTTTTCTGCCCGCCCCTCACCCTGCCCTCTCCCCGCCTAGGGGAGAGGGGACGACGCGCCGACTCACACTTGTCCGCCGTAGCCTGAGAGGGCGGAGGCGGAGAGTCGGCCGGCACACTCCCGGCGCGATTGAGCGCAAGAAAATCCCCGCGGGAGGGGTCTGTATATATGGGGGTGAAAAACGAAGGGATCGCGCCCAGGAGGGCGCTCCCACATTAACGAGACGAAGGGATCGCTCGTCGGCGAATGCTGGTCCGATCGCGTCGACGCCAGTGAAGTCAAACAACACTGTCCCCCCCCTCCGATCATCTGGATCGTCCGGGGATTCGGGGCGGGAAGGACTGGGGCAGCCAAACCCGAGAACGGAAGAAACTCGATATTGACGCAACTATCCGGATACAGAAGAAAGAATAGCCCGTTGACAGAATTCCCCGGATGGTCTATATGATTGAGGAAAACGGCCGCCCCCTCGCGAGGGCGGCCGTTGCTTCTGGGGCTATCGTGTGGTTCCTCTGGGCCGTCTTCTCGGACAGTAGGATAAGCTCCCCCCCGACGTTATAAATATTGCTTCCGAGATCAGAGGGCAACACTCTTCCGTATGTTTTTCCCCTTTGGGGTACCTTGTTTTTGAGATGTTAAGATAATGTACACAAACGATGGTTCGGGCAGCGGCTGTTCAATTATCCCGATTCGCGCCTTGTAGGGGAAACCGCACGTTGTGAAAATGGGGGATGATCTCAGGAGGAGGGGACTCCTCCTCCTTTTCAGCGCGCTTCTCCTATCGTTTGCCGGATGCCAGGTTCTCCCCGATAGCCTCCCCGTGCCGTTGTCGACAGCGGCGCCGATATCTCCCACTCCATCCCCCCAAGCTTCCCTTACTCCCCTCCCGGCGGCGACTCCCCCCGTTGTCCCCAGGTTGGTCCCGCTGGAAGGACCCCGGATCGCGCCGTCGATCCCGGAGACGGCGGGGACTCCGCCAACGGCAATTCCGCGCGTTGTCGAAGAGGGAAAGGAGATAAGTCCGACTCTTTCGGCGCTTTGGGGGAAAATACAGGTCGTCAGCCGGCCGGCCGGGGCGAGTGTGTTCGTGAACGGGGCGGACACGGGGATGACGACACCGATGACGGATTTCGCTGTCGCCCCCGGTCCGCTGACGGTTGAGGTGAAGTTGGGGGGATACCGGCGAGGACGACAGACCCGGGAGATCCCACCCGATGGGAAGGGGAAGTTCGATTTCACCCTCCAGGAACGAAAATCGTACACCAACAGCCTGGGAATGGAGTTTGTGCCGGTGGAGGGTTTGCCGGAAACGCTTTTTTCAATATACGAAACGCGGGTTAAGGATTTCCGGCAGTTTGCCGGCGACGGGGCGAACAACGACGACTACAACTACCGGGACGGGGGAAAGCCGTTCATCCTGAAAAGCGATGGATGGAAGACGAGGGGTTGGGACTTCGGATGGGACAACCCAGGGTTTGCGCAGGACGGCGACCACCCGGTGACCTGCGTGAGCTGGGAGGACGCGAACGGATTCTGCCGGTGGCTGACCCGGAAGGAAGGACTGGAACGGCAGGGGCTGCAGTATCGTTTGCCGACCGACCGCGAGTGGTCCGTGGCGGTGGGATTGACCGAGGAGGACCCCGCGCGGTCTCCGGAGGAGAAGGATGGGAAGACCACCGGCGTGTATCCCTGGGGAAGGGAGTTCTCCGCCGGATCGATCAGAGGCAACTACGCCGGAGAAGAGGCCAGGGATGGAGATTGGCCCCAGGATTGGTTTGTCCGCGAGGGATTCCGGGACGGATATCCGCGGACGGCGCCGGTGGAAGAATCGGTCGAAAATGTACAGGGCCTCAACGGGATGGGGGGGAATGTTTGGGAGTGGTGCGAGGACGCCTACCACGCGCCGGCCGGATCGGAGAACGCCGCCCGCGTCCTCCGGGGCGGCTCCTGGTCCAACTTCGACCAGATGCTTCTGCTCTCCTCCTGCCGCGGCTCCGCGCCGCCCGGCTACCGCTATGGCCTCTGCGGATTCCGCTGCGTGCTGGCCTCCCGGGAACGCGGGAAGGGGATCTTCGAGAAGTGCCCGCGCTGCGGACGGGATACCAGGGCCTGGGACAAGAACTGCGGCTTCTGCGGTACGGATATCATCGGTTATCGGGAGTTCCTGAACCGTCTGGCGGAGGGGAAGAGATATCTGGAAGAAAGATACGAGGCGGAAGCGACGGCGCTGAAGGAGCTGCTGAAAATACTTCCGGAAGACCGAGAGGCTTCCGTCCGCCTGGAGGAGATACCGGCGGAGATCAAGCGGAAAGAAGCGGAAGCCTTGGTGGGAAAAGGCAGGGAAAGCCTCGAACGGAAGGACTATCAGGGTGCTCTGAGATACGGGCGCGCAGCGCTCGCTCTGCGCGCAGAGAACGAAGATGCCCGCAGGCTGATCGATGAGGCATCGAAAAGCGTCGGGCGGGCGCAGAGAAAAGCCGCTCTGGGCGCCATGGTTATGCTGGCCGGAGTGGGGGCGGTCATCGCGGCCTTTCTTCTGGCCAACGGCAAAAAGGAGTATGACGCGGCGCTGGAACGGGCCGGGGAGTGGGAGAAAGCTTCAGACTGGAGCAGAGTCGCGCAAGCGGCGAGAGCCGCACTGGATGCCGGCTGGCCATTCAGATCGCAAGCTCAGGCGAGACTCGCTCGGGCCGAGGCGCATCTGGCCTATGCCGTTTCGCGGGAAGAATTCGAGGCGAAGCTGGCGGCGCAGAGCGAGTTCCTGGAGAAATATGGAGGAGAAGGCTGGAGGCGCTTGCTGGCGCAGGAGACAATCGGGAGAGACGCTGCCTCCCAGCCGCTCCAGGGGGCGGAAGCCTACCGTCAGGCTCTGGCGCAATTCCCGGGCGTTGTGGCGGAGGCGGAGCTGGCCAGGGCGAAGGAAGATTATGAGACGGCTTTGAGCCTGGCCCTCGCCTCCGAAAATCAAGGGAGATGGGTGGAAGCCGTGGCCGCGGCGGATAGAGCGATCGGAACCGGCTGGCCGGAAAGATCCGAGGCGGAGAAGGTCCTGGATCGGATGCGGGACAAAGTGCCTGTGCGTTTCGGCGCGCCCGGCCGCAACAGCCTGGGGATGGAATTTGTTCCGGTGGAAGGCTTGCCCAGCGTCTTGTTTTCGAAATGGCCGACGCGGGTGAAAGACTACCACGAGTTCGTGAAAGCGACCGGATACCATGTCCCCGAGTGCGCGGACTGGGGCAAGGCTTTTTGGAACACCTGGCGGAGAGGAGAGCCCCCGGCCGGATATGGGGACCATCCGGTGGTGGGAGTGAGCTGGGAAGACGCACACCGGTTCTGCGACTGGCTGACCCGGAAAGAGGGGACGGACAGGATGGGACTGAGATATCGTCTGCCCACCGACCGCGAGTGGTCCTTGGCCGTGGGCCTGGCGGGGGAGGATCCGGCGGCGGCGGAGGAGGAGAAAGACGCGAGGATACTGAACGTATACCCCTGGGACCGGGGGAAGGGGACCTGGCCGCCTCCCCGCGGGGCGGGGAACTACTCTCCCGCCCTCAAGGTCGATGACGACGCATTGACGTCGCCGGCAGGAAAATACGGCGAGCAGGCGAACGGACTGTGCGACCTGGGAGGGAATGTCTGGGAGTGGTGCGAGGACGCCTACCACGAGTCGGGCGGTTCGGATAACGCCGACCGGGTTTTGCGGGGCGGTTCCTGGCTCAGCCGCGGCCGGGCCCACCTGCTCTCCGCCGCCCGCGACGGCGTTCATCCCGCCGGCCGGGAGGCCGACTTCGGTTTTCGTTGCGTGCTGGCCCCCGCCGGATAACCGTGGCCGGCGGGCGGCGACGTGAGTGCGTAGACGCGGACCTGAAGCTTGCCCGCCCCTCCAAGGCGGGGTCCGCGCCTACGGAACGCGCGGGAGATAATTCAGGGGCGGATTGAATCTGCACTCCGGCGTCTGCTATATTGCCACAAATACGCAAACGGATCGGCGTTGGCCAGACATGAAAATTGAAATCAGGAGAAAGTTCAGCGAGCGGGCGTTTTTCTCCGGCGAAGCCGCCTCGCTCAAGGAAGCGGTGGAGTCGCTGGTCGCCCGGGAAACGAACCTCTCCCGGGTCGACCTCGCCGGAGCGATGCTGGCCGCGGCGAACCTCCCCAAGGCGAACTTCTCCGCGGCGAAGCTCTCCGGCGCGGACTTCTCCGGCGCCAAGCTCTTCAAGGCCAACTTCTCCGGGGCCGATCTTGTGGGAGCGGTATTTTTCGAGTCGAACCTCTTCAAGGCCAACCTGACCGGCGCCGACCTCAAGAAGGCGAAGCTGGTCAAGGCCGATCTCAAGGGGGCGAAGCTCACCGAAGGGAACCTGACCGAAGCGGATCTGAGCGAGGCGAAACTCACCGAAGCCAACCTGTTCACCGCGAACATGTTTCGGGCCAAGCTCGTCGGGGCGCACCTGATCTGGGCGGATCTCTATCGGGCGGACCTCACCGAGGCGGACCTCAGCCGGGCGGACCTCACCAAGGCGGATCTCTTGCGGGCGAAATTCACCCGGGCTAAACTCGTCGACGCCAAGCTTTCCGAGGCGAACCTCTCCGAGGCGGATCTCTCGGGGGCCGACCTGCGGGGCGCGGATCTCACCGAAGCCAACCTCTCCGGCGTGATCCTCATCGGCGCCAACCTCGCCCGGGCGGACCTGACCGGGGCGGACCTGACCGGGGCGGATCTCAACGAAGCGAACCTCTCCGAAGCGGACCTGACCGGGGCGAAGCTCTACCGGGCCGACCTCAAGGGGGCGAATCTCAGCCGGGCGAATCTCACGGAAGCCAAACTCTCCAAGGCCAACCTGACCGGGGCGAACCTCACCAAGGCGGACCTGTTCCGGGTGAACCTCTCCCGGGCGACGCTCGCCGAGACGGATCTCACCGGTGCGGACCTTTCCGGAGTCAATCTCTCCGGGGCGAGGCTGTCCAAGGCCGATCTCACCGGGAAGGACCTCTCCCGGGCGAAGCTGTACGACGCGAACCTCGCCGACGCCAACCTCTCCAAGGCGAACCTCAGCGAAGCCACCCTTTCCGGGGCTGACCTGTCCGGGGCCAATCTCACCGGGGCCAACCTCAGCCATACGAAGTTCTCCGGGGCAAACCTCGCCGGGGCCGACCTCACCGGGGCCAACCTCTCCGCCGCGCAGCTCTCCCGGGCCGATTTATCAGGCACTATCGGAATTTAAGGAGGCGTTGCCTCGGGAGAGGCGACGCTGCATAATCGCGGGCGGTGCTTGGCATCTGTAAGAAAAGTCCATATCGTCCATCCAGTCCATTGGGTCCATATTTTCTCCCTGATGACGCCGGAGTGGTGGAATTGGCAGACACAAGGGACTTAAAATCCCTAGGATGTGAAAATATCCGTGCCGGTTCGAGTCCGGCCTCCGGCATCTCAAAAGCAGTGAATGGTGAATAGGGAATGGTGAATGGTTGGCTGGGATCGCGGCGAGACGCCGCTCCCACGGGATCAATATCTGCCGCCCGAAGTGAGTCTATGTGGGAGGGGCATCTTGCCCCGATCCATATTGGCCCGGATCGCGGCGGGTTCCGAAGATGAATTCGGGATGGGGCAGACGCCGCTCGCACTTGACATCCCCCTCCGATCCGGCTTATTGTATATGTAGTTAGCTGCGTCCGAACTCAGGTTGCCCGGAGAACCTGATGACACTGCATCCATGGCCCGCCGTATCCTGCGCCGCGATCCTCGCGATCGCCCTTCCGGGCATTGCCTCCGCTCAGGAATCCGTCTCCATCCGTCTCGCTTCCCGCTCCTTCGACCCTCTCGACGCTTCGCTGGCTCTGTCCTCCCGCCAGGGCTACTCGGGGAAGTATCACCTTCTCCAATTCTCCGGGCCGGTGCGGGAGGAGTGGAAGGAGGAATGCCGGGGGAGGGGGATCGAGTTTCTGGACTACATCCCTGATTTCGCTTTTATCGTTCGCGCTGCGCCCGAACGCCTGGACGCGGCCGCGGCCCTGCCTTTCGTCCGCTGGATCGGCCCCTACCGTTCGTCCTGTCGCGTTGACTCCACGCTCCTCGCCGCTTCCCGCCTGAAGAAAGGGGACAACCCGGAGATCATCGTCACTCTCTTCCCGGGAGCAGCGGCGGATCAAGCTATCGCCGAGATGATCAAATCCGGAGGAAAAGTCGTCCGACGCACCGATGGCCCCGTCCGGACCAAGCTGCGCGTTCGAGCTCCCGGCGCCGCGATCGAGAAGATAGCCGCGATCGAGGGAGTGAAATGGGTGGAGCGGGCGCCCCGCCTGGTCTGGCACAACAATAAGGCCGGCGTGATCGTGCGGGCGCGGACCGCCTGGACCAACCTGAGCGGCATCCTCGGGACCGGCCAGGTGGTCGGCGTCGCCGATTCGGGTTTGGACATGGGGACGACCGATCCCGCCGCCCTCCATGAGGATTTCGAAGACGGCAACGGCCAGAGCCGCGTGCTGGCCATCAGCAGTTGGTCGTCGGGGACCCGCGACCTCATCGGCCACGGCACCCATGTCTCCGGGACCATCCTCGGCAACGGAGCGAAATCCGGCTCCACACCCTTGGGCCGCGTCTTCCCCTCCACCTGCTATGCCGGGATCGCTCCCGAGGCCTCGCTGGTCATGCAGAACGTCTCCGCCGCCGACGGCAGCCTGGCCGGGGTTCCCGACGATCTCAACATTCTCTTCTCCCAGGCCCGCGCCGGAGGCGCCCGCGTTCACAACAACTCCTGGGGAGTGATAGGAGCGGGGGAATACGGATCCATGTCCGAAGACGTGGACGAGTTCGCTTCGGCGAACCCGGATTTCCTGATCGTCTTCTCCGCCGGGAACGACGGCGTCGACGCGAATTTCGACGGAGTGATCGACCTCTTTTCGATCGGGCCGCCGGCCACCGCCAAGAACTGCATCACCGTGGGGGCGACGGAGAACAACCGTCCCCCCACCTCCGATCCCTGGCCCGCCCACAACATGACCTACGGCTGGTATGGGCCCGATGACTACCCCGCCGATCCGATCAACAGCGACTTTGTCTCCGACGACATCGATGGCCTGGCCGCATTCAGCTCCCGCGGCTCCGAGCGCGACGCCCGCTTCAAGCCGGAGCTGGTCGCCCCCGGGACGAACCTCATCTCCTGCCGCACGCAGGCGGTCGCGGCGGCCGGGAGCGTCCTCTGGGGCCCCGGCGGCCTGACCGGCGATGACGCCAACAACTACGTTTTCTCCGGGGGCACCAGCATGTCCGCTCCGGTGGTGACCGGCGCCGCCGCTTTGGTCCGCCAGTACTACACCGACCGCTTCGGGATCGCTCCCTCCGCCGCGCTGGTCAAGGCCACGCTGATCAACGGGGCGAAGGATATCTCTCCCGGCCAGTATGGAACCGGGGCGACCCGGGAGATCCCCGAGCCTCCTCGCCCCAACAACGTGGAAGGGTGGGGGTTGATCGACCTCGGTTCCACCGTCTTCAGCCCCGCTCCCCTCGATTTCTATTATTTCGACGTCACGGGCGGGGGCTATACCGGATCCGTTCACACCTATCCCGTCACCGTCTCTTCTTCGATCTACCCGTTCAGCGCCACGCTGGTCTGGATGGACCATCCCGGCTCCACGCCCGCCGAAGGGCCGCTGGTCAACGATCTCGACCTCACCGTCACCGATCCCCTGGGGATCGTCCATCATGCCAACCGGGCGACGCTGGCCGGACCGATCTCCTATGACGACGGCGCGGCCGACGGCTACTACCACGGCGACGAAGGCTTCATCGAGTCCGTCCGCTTCACCCCCTCCTGCTATCCGGCGACGGTGGAACGGGCCATGTTCTATTTGGATTCGACCGCTGGGGAATATTCCAAGACTATCCAGTATCGGATCTACGCCGCCGGCAGTGGCGCGCCCGGGTCGCTCCTCGCCTCCGGGACCACCGTTCTCCGGAGGGCGGGATGGCATGTGATCGAAATCCCGGGCGGCGTTACCATCCACTCGGGGAGTTTCCATCTCGCCCTGGTGATGCCGGACAACGACCTGGTCTGGGGCTGGGACCACGACGACCCGATCGCGGAACGCTCCTGGGAATACACCCCGATGACCGGCTGGTACCAGAGCATCCGCAATTACATGTTCCGGGCGGTGGTCTCCTGCCCGACGCTGAACGACCGCGTGAACAACGTCGAAGGGATCGACATCGCGGCGCCTTCCGCCGGAACCTACCTGGTGACGGTCAACGGCTACAATGTCCCCTACGGCCCCCAGCCCTACGCCCTGGTCGTCTCCCGGCCGAATGTCTCGGCCAACCTCCCGGCCCGTGTGGTCCTCGATTCGGGGGACTACAACGGCGACGGGACGAGCGACATCGCGGTCTTCCGCCGCCAGGCGGGCTTCTGGTCGATCCGGGGGATCGGCCAGTATTACTTCGGTTCGGCCGCCGACATCCCGACCTCGGGCGATTACAACGGCGACGGCACCTCCGATATCGCCATTTTCCAGCCCTCCTCCGGGTTGTGGGCGGTGCGGGCGGTGACCCGCGCCGTCTTCGGTGCTGATGGAGACATCCCGGTTCCGGCCGACTATAACGGGGACGGAAGGACCGACATGGGGATCTTCCGAGAGGATTTAGGCCTCTGGCGGATACGCGACTTCACGAAGGTCTATCTCGGCAAGGCCGGCGATTTCCCCGTCCCCGGCGACTACGAAGGTCTGATGGACGGCAAGGCGGACTTCTCCATCTACCGGCCGAGCCAGGGATTGTGGGCCCTGCGCGGTTTCTCCCGATTCTACCTGGGCACGCTGGGAGACTTCCCCGTCCCGGCCGATTACGATGTCTTCCCCGGCGACGACCTGGCGATCTTCCGGGGGACGAATGGGATGTGGCACATCTACGGCTACTCCAAGTATTACTTCGGCCAGACCGGCGACAAGCTGGTCCCGGCCGACTACGACGGAGACGACATCGACGACATCGCGATCTTCCGGGACACTTTGGGCTTCTGGTCGGCAATGGGGAAGACGACGGCCTATTTCGGCATGGGCGGCGATGTTCCGGTGACGAGATAACAGCAGTTGACGGTTGACAGTTGACGGTTGACGGTTATCAGTACCTGATCACTGATTACTCCTTTTGCTTTTGCTGTTTTTGTGTGGGAGGGGCATTCTTGCCCCGATCCGAGCTGGCATGGATCGCGACCCCGATTTTCATATACACATACTCGTCATCGGGGCAGGCAGGAATGTCGCTCCCACGGGTAAGATTTTAGGCAGACACAGATTTTTCTGTAGGGCAAGGGGCGTCTCGCCCCGATTTTGATTAACTTGGATCGCGGCGAGACGCCGCTCCCACGGATAGGACTTGCGAGAGAACGATCGTCGACGAAATTGTGGGAGGGGCGTCTCGCCCCGATCCAAGTCGGCCCGGATCGCGCCTGGTCCCGAAGAAGAATTCGGGATGCAAGCAGAAGACGTTCCCACAATGGGGAATAATACCGTAGGCGCGGACCTTGAGATCCGCGCATGAGCAAAGAGAAATGATTACTACTTACTGGAGGGGTTCAGAATGAGAAGGTCCCTTCCCATTGGATCAGGGATTACTGTCGCTCTTCTGATTTTGCTAACTGGCGGGCAAGCCATGGCAGATCAGTATCAGGGGAATTGGACGGCTTTCAGCGGCCTGGGTTCGTCCTCCGGGCTGGCCGTCGCGACTGTAGGAGAAACCGTTAGACGAGTGAGTGTTCTAGTATCTGCCTCTGCCACGGGCTGGGTCCCTCTCGCCGATGCCGACCTTCAATATACAGCGCTCTATTTGCAATCGCCATCCGGGACCATAATCGCACTGTATGAGAAATATGATCTCGAAGAAAGTGGGCTTTTCCAGACGTTTTTCGATGACCGAGCCGACAAGTCGATACTGCACAGCCTCGCTCCCTATTTCGGTCCCCATCGGCCCGTCGAGCCGCTTGCGGAGTTCAATGCGGAATGGTCAGCCGGAACCTGGACCATAGTGGGATTCAATGATGGTGTAAATCAGAACTTTAACGTTCAAGACTGGGTGCTATATATCAACGAAGCCCCCACACCCTCTCCGACCCCCACCCCCGATAACTTGGTATGTTTGTCCTACGTCGGCGATCCCATGGGTTGGTCATCCTTCACCGGTGACTCGACCATTTATATGCCCGATATAGGGATCGTTGACGATATTGACGTATATATCACCGCCCACGCGGATTCGGACTTCAAGGATGTCAGCATGTATCTGATATCCCCGACCGGGGAATCGCGACCGCTTTTTGAATACCAGGATCTGAGCGGAAAGGATCTTTATCGAACAATGTTCGATGACGAAGCCGGCACGCCCATTACGCAAGGGGTCGTTCCCTATGTTGGCCCGTATAAGCCTCGGGGAGACCTTTCGGCTTTCGACGGAGAGTCGGTCACCGGAAACTGGACGCTCTTCTGCTATAACGCTTCGGATCAGAATGTTCGGATCAGCGATTGGGGTATCCGCTATTGTTTTATCGGCTCTACGGTTCCGCCTCGAACCCCGACGCCTACTCCCGAAACTACGGTCACTCCGACACCTCAACCATCGCCCATTACTACCCCGACTCGCTCACCGGCTACTCCGACGCCCTCGCCATCGCCGGCACTGATCTGTCACGAATACTGGGGGTCTCCCTTCTCCTGGACAGGCATAAGCACGGCAATAT
This sequence comes from uncultured bacterium, assembly GCA_964551475.1. Classification (GTDB taxonomy): domain Bacteria; phylum Auribacterota; class Erginobacteria; order Erginobacterales; family CAZKCI01; genus CAZKCI01. The sequence continues at coordinate 55,194 of CAZKCI010000008.1, forward strand.
CCCGCCGGTATGTTTCCGATGAGAATCCCGTGCAGGGGATCAAGGTGTTTGTCAGCGCCCATGCTGGAGAAAGTCTGGACATGATGGGGCTTTATCTCATATCGCCAGCGGGGAACGTCTCCGCTCTGTTCGAAAAACATCAGTTGGCGGAGCATGAGCTTTATCAGACATTGTTTGAAGATTCCGCTTTCACGGCGATCACGGACGATGTAGCTCCTTATCTCGGGCCGCATCGTCCGGTGGAAGCGCTCTCGTCTTTCTATGGAGAATGGATGGCCGGCACCTGGACGCTGGTCGTCTATAACGATTCCGCCAGCAATCCCGGTTGGGTGAGCGAATGGGCTTTGGACGTATGCAGTTTCAGCGCGCTTGTTCCTACTCCGACTGCATCTCCAACTCCCCTAACAACTCCGAGGCCATCGCCGACAACCACCCTTCCTCCCGGTTTTTACTCTCCCACGCCTCCCCCCACCGCCAGCCCCACGCCCAGCACTTCCCCCACGCCGACGCCCTTGCTGGACTGCACGGATTACCAGGGGTCTTTCATGTCTTGGACCACCATCGCCACCAAGACCTCGGTCAAGCAGGTCTTCACCAACAACGAGATCACCGACGTCAAGGTTCGGGTGACAGCACAAGTGAACGACAGCCTGGACTGGATCGGCATGTACCTGATGTCTCCCGAGGGCACTCTGGTCACCCTCTTCGAGAAGCATCAGCTGGACGAGCACCAACTCTTCTGGACCTGGTTCGACGATACGGCCTGGTCCGGCATCACCAGCGGAGTGGCAAACTATATCGGATCATACCGTCCGGTCGAACCGCTTCGGGCCTTCCGGGGGGAATGGACGGAGGGGACCTGGGTCCTTATCGCCTACAACGACTCGGCCAGCAACGCCGGCCAGGTCACCGACTGGATACTGGAGCTCTGCACCGATCTCCCTCCCGTCCCTACTCCCACTCCTTCGATCGAGCCCGGAGCTCCCACACCAACTCCCGCCGGGAACATGATGCCGATCATCGCCTCCGGGGACTACAACGGTGACGGGACGAGCGACATCGGCTTCTTCCGTCCCGCGACCGGCCTCTGGTCGATACGTGACGTGGGGACCGACTTCTTCGGAAGCAACGGCGATATTCCGGTGAGCGGGGACTATGACGGCGACGGCACGGCCGACATCGGCGTCTGGCGGGCGAGCGAGTCTCTCTGGAACGTGCGGGGCGTCACACGCTACTACTTCGGCGCGGCCGGGGACATCCCCGCCCCCGGCGACTACGACGGCGACGGCGCCTGCGACCCCGCCATCTTCCGTCATTCGACCGGGTTCTGGTTCTCGCCCGGCCTGACCCGGTTCATCTTCGGTGCGGCGGGGGACATCCCGATCCCCGCCGACTACAACGACGACGGAACGGATGATATCGGGATCTTCCGCCCGTCCTCAATTCTCTGGTCGATCCGGGGCTTGAGCCGGGCCTATTTTGGCGCCAGCTCCGACTATCCGGTGCCTGCTCGTTACAGCGGGGCCGGGGCCCGGATCTCCATCTTCCGCCAGTCGGGTGGGCTCTGGGTGATGCAGGGGCTGAGCCGCTTCTATTTCGGGTCCTCGGCCGATCTGCCCGTCCCGGCGAACTACCGGGGAGACGGGGCCGACGTCCCGGCGATCTTCCGCTCCTCTACCGGCCTCTGGTCGGTCCGCGATTTCACGCGGGCATTCTGGGGCAGCGACGGCGACGTTCCGGTCACGAGATAACAGCAGTTGACGGTTGTCAGTAACTGATCACCGATTACTTCTTTTGCTTTTACTTTTTTTGTGGGAGGGGCGTCTCGCCCCGATCCGAGTTGGCCCGGATCGCGGCGAGGACGCCGCTCCCACAAACTATAGCCGGTATTTGCACCACCAGTAGGGATAGTCCTCCGGGCGTTTCACCAGTCCCTTTCTGACCGGATTGTAGTAGCAGTAGAGGATGATCTCCCTGAGCGCCCGTTCGTCCCTTATGCAGTGCTCGTAGTAGCCGTCCTGCCAGACTTGACCTCCTTTCGGGCTCTGCTCTGATATTCGTTTGCCCGTGAAGCTCTTTAGCGTATGCATAATTTGTTCCAGTCTCCAGCCTGGCTTCAACCTGGCAACAATATGAATATGGTCCGGCATAATCATGGTGCAGATGCGCTCCCAGCGCTGATGATCGTCTAACCACTGGATCGCGCTAAATACAATCCGGCAGTTGGCTTTTTCGACAAACAGGGGGCGCTGATTTTCCGTTGATGCTCGGAGAAAATAAAAGTGACCCGGGATAGACCTTCGCCCCTTGCGGAGAGAACAGGAACCTCGGCCTGGATAGACTGGGAGTGTATTCTCATCCGTATTCATGGGATTTAGACCCTCCATATATAAAGATGCATGTCCGGCCGGATTTCTTGCATTTATATGAGATCTCGACCTTTGCTTGGGGGATCCAAGTTGGCTCGGATCGCGGCGAGGACGCCGCTCCCACAGATAAGACTTGCGGTCGCACGCTAGCGAGATTGTGGGAGGGGCGTCTCGCCCCGATCCAAGTTGGCCCGGATCGCGGCGGGTCCCGAAGAAGATTTCGGGATGGGGCAGACGCCGCTCCCACAGAATGGCTTGGCTCGGATCGCGGCATACAAATCAGTTCAGAGAGAATAGGGGATTCGGTTATCATGTCCCCCGACATGCACCGCATCCCCATAATGCTGACGGCCCTGGCCCTCTCTGCGCGGCTATCCGCGCAGGCCACCCCCCTGACGATCGTCGACGCCACCGGGGAGGCAATCGTCTTCGCCGAAACGCCCCGGCGGATCGTCTCGCTCAATCCCGACTTCACCGAGAACCTCTTCGCCCTCGGAGCCGGAGACCGGATCGTCGGCGTCACCACTTTCTGCGATCATCCGCCGGAGGCCGGGCTCAAGGAGAGGGTAGGGGACCTCTGGACACCCAGCATCGAGAAGATCCTCTCCCTTTCCCCGGACCTCATACTCGCCACGCAGGAAGGAAACCGTCCCCAGACGGTGAAGGCGCTGAGAGATCTCAAACTCAAGGTCTTCGTCTCCTCCGCCGCCCAATCTATCGACGGATATATCGAGAACCTTCTCCAACTCTCCCGGATCATCGGAGCGGAGGCCCAAGGCGAAGAGCTGGCCGCCGGACTGCGGGCGGAAATAGGCCGCGCCCAGGAGCGAGCATCCGGGCGGCCGCGCCCCCAGGTCTTCTTCCAGCTGGGAAGGTCCCCCATCGTGACCGTCGCCCGGGGGACCATCATCGGCGAGTTGATCGAGATCGCGGGCGGGGAGAACATCGCGGCCGGAGCGCCCTTGCGCTATCCGACATTCAGCCGGGAAAAGGTTCTCGCCGATGATCCGGAGATCATCATCATCGCATTGGAGGAAGGGGAGGCGGAGGTAGCCCGTGACGAGTGGAGGAAGTTTGGCTCTCTCTCGGCGGTGAAAAACGGGAGGGTGTATATTCTCGATCCCGATCTGGTCAGCCGCGCCGGCCCGCGCCTGGCCGAGGGGCTGAAGAAAGTCGGGGAGATAGTCCGATCTGTAAAAAGCGAACAGTAAACTGATGGATCACTGGCCTGGATCGCGGCGAGTCCCGAAGAAGATTTCGGGATGGGGCAGTCGCCGCTCCCACGGGATCATAGAGAGAGCGTTTAAGGTTTGCGATTCGCCATTCGTGATAATTCGTGGAAAATCAGCTAGCGAGCCCTAAGTGAAGAAGAGCGTCATATTTATTGCACTGACTGCGGCTCTCATCGCCGTCTCCGCCCTCTCCTTGAAAACCGGAGCGGTGGCGGTGCCGATCCCGCGTCTCTGGGATGTTCTCATTGGCGATGCCGCTCCCGGCGACGAGACGATCGCCTCCATCGTCCTCAAGATCCGCCTCCCCCGACTGCTCCTCGCCCTGCTCATCGGCGGCGGCCTCTCCGTCGCCGGTGTCGTCTTTCAGGGCCTTTTCCGCAATCCCCTGGTCGAGCCCTACACTCTGGGCGTGGCGGGCGGCGCCGCTCTGGGCGTCTCGCTGGCCGTCCTTCTCGGCCGGTCCGTTCCCCGCCTTCTCCTCCCGCTCTTCGGCTTTGCCGGCGCGGCGGCCGCGGTTCTCTTCGCCTACTCCATCGCCCGGCGGCACTACCTGAAGATCTCCTATCTCCTCCTCACCGGCGTGATGATCTCCTTCATCTCGTCGTCGCTGATCATGCTCCTGATGTCCGTCTCCAGCCTGAGCCAGTTCCGGACGCTGATCTTCTGGTCGATGGGTTCCCTGGATCTCGCCGACCCGGCCCTGCTCGCCCTGACCGGAGCTGCCGTCCTCCTCGCCTCCCTGGCCGCCTGGTCCCGCTCCCTTCCCCTGAACGCCTTGGCCCTGGGGGAAGAGGGCGCGGCCTCGCTGGGTATCCGCTTGGAGCGGGAGAAGACCGTTCTTTTCATCATCGGCTCGCTGCTCGCCGGAACGGCGGTGGCGGCGGCCGGCGTGGTCGGTTTCGTCGGCCTGCTCGTCCCCCACGCCGCGCGGATGGTCGTCGGCCGGGACCATCGCTTGCTCATCCCCGCCTCCTTCCTCGCCGGGGCTGCCTTTCTCGCCGCCTGCGACACGCTGGCGCGGGCGCTCCTCGCCCCCGTCGAGCTTCCGGTGGGCGTGATCACGGGTGTTTTGGGGGGAGCGGCCTTCATCGCGCTGTTGGGGAGAAAACAATAGGTCCAATAGGACCTATAAAAAGCTGTCCGCGCCATGAAAGAGCTTCTCTCCGCCCGCAACGTTTCCGCCGGCTACGGATCGCGGCAGGTCCTGCGCGATGTGAGCATCTCCCTGTCCGAAGGGGATTTCCTCGGAGTTTTGGGGCCGAACGGATCGGGGAAGACCACGCTGGTCCGCGTCCTCTCCGGCGTTCTTAAACCCGGCGCTGGAGAAGTTTTCTGGAAGGAGCGGCCTCTCCAAGGGATTCCCCGGGCGCAAGCAGCCAGGGAAATCGCCGTGGTCGGACAATCTCCTCCATCTCAACTGGATCTTCCGGTCGAGGAGATTGTCGCCCTGGGGAGATTGCCGCATTTCACGCGATTCCAGTGGACGCCGGGAGAGGAGGATCGGCAGGCGATCGAAAGGGCGATGGAGACGACCGGCATCGCGGATTTGCGCCAGCGGAACTTCCAGTCCTTGAGCGGGGGAGAGCGCCAGAGAGTGATGATCGCCCTGGCCTTGTCCCAGGAGCCGCGGGCAATCCTGCTCGACGAGCCGACCGTCCACCTCGACGTCGCCCATCAGGCCGAGATCCTGGACCTGATCGCGGCGATGAACCGGGACCAGGGACTCGCCGTCCTGGCCGTCCTGCACGATTTGAACCTGGCGGGCGCCTTCTGCCGACGCCTGGTCTTTCTCAAGGCGGGCCGGATATTAAGGGAGGGGCGGCCGGCGGAACTGCTGGCGGAGGCGCCGGTGCGTGAGCTTTTCGGGCGGGGGATGGGCGTCCTGCCCAATCCACAAACCGGGATTCCGGTGCTGTATCCCGTCCGAGGTCAAGAAGTTAAGCGCTGAGGGCAGATCCCGCCAAATATTCTCTTGTCGGACCGGATCTATATAAGTACACTGTACATATGAATGGGATACGATTCGAATGGGATGCGGCCAAGAACCGCGCCAATGCGCGCAAGCATGGGATTTCTTTTGAAGAGGCCCAGACCGTGTTTCTCGATGAGAATGCCCTGCGGTTTTATGATCCCGATCATTCTCAAGATGAGGATCGTTTTTTGATACTTGGCGTCAGCTTTCGCTTCCACACACTAGTGTAGTGTTCCAGAAATACCTTGTCCGGATTTGTCATTGCGAGCGAGAGCGAAGCAATCTCAATTGCTTGCGCCCCAAGAGATTGCTTCGTCGCTCCGCTCCTCGCAATGACAGGATTATTGTAAAGCAGTGTTAGT
>CAZKCI010000009.1:0-7241 GCA_964551475.1 uncultured bacterium
GGCGCTCCCTGATTCCCTGATCAGCGATTCCTTTCTCGGCCTGGGCCAGCGCTTGATCCGGGCCTCCCGCTTCTGGGCGGAAGAGCGGTCGGGTTGCGGCTCGGAAAAGACCAGCGCCACCGGCCGGCGATAGGCGGTAAATTTGCAGCCTCTCCCCCGGTTGTGTTCCCGGAAGCGTCGAGCCAGATCGGTGGTGACGCCGGTGTAGAACTTGCCGTCGCTACAGCGGAGGATGTAGACTGACCAGCGGCGGGAACCCTTGCTCATGGCCGGAGTATATCCCCCGGCATCCGCGGGCACCCGCCAATTTATCCGAAGCATACCCCTCGCCCGACCCTCCCCCCGCTCTGCGGGGAGAGGGGAAAATGCAGGCTGAGCTGTCCGTCGCGCCGGCTTTCAACTTCCGAAATGAACGGGATAATCGTAAGATGGCCCCGTCCCTTTTGCTGAGATGAAACGCCCCCGCCTGATATCCGCCCTCTTTCTCCTCGCCGCCATCATCCTCGCCGTCTTCACGCTCGCCCACGCCCGCCGGGTCGAACGGTTCCGCATCCCCGTCGCCTTTTCCCTGCAGGGAGAGGATTTCTTCGTTCTGGAAAAGGAGGAGAATACGCTCCTGACCGTCAAACCGGGGATTCCCGGAGAGACGCTGGAACTCAAAGACCGGGTCAGGATCGAGAAGGACGACGACGGCTATTTCTACATGGGCCGCCACCTCTACCGGGGGGATGCGGGGACCGTCGTCCATAGCTATATCTACGAGCAGGCGACCAAACGCTTCCTGGGCTACCGTTTCCAGGAATATTCGGACTTCCACTCGCCGCCCCGCGAGATACTCACCGTCTTCCTCTCCCGTCCGGAGGAGTCCCCCGAGTTCAGCTATGCCCACGATCGAGCGGGGTTCCACTATTTCATCCACAATCTCCCCGGCAAGCAATGCTTCTGGAAAATTCCGCCGGCGGGCGGAATAACCGTACGGGGAGAGGAAATCCCCGCTGCCGTCCGGGAGATGGGTCCGCTGAACCGGGAATCCTCTTTCTGGATGGCCCTGGCGATCCGGGAGAACGGCGGTCTCTTCGCCTCCTCCGGAGAGACGGGGCAGGTGGTGGAATTCTCTCCCGAGGGAACAGTCCTCCGCTCCATCGGAAAGGTCGGCTTCGGACCCGACGACCTCCTCTCGCCCAGCGCCGTCTTCTTCCTCCCCGGCAGCGAAGGCGGCGAAGCCCTCACCGTGGCAAGTTCGGGGAACCGGACCTGGGTGGAGTTCGACCGCGAGGGGAAGCTTCTCCGGGCGATCGAACCGCTTCGCTCCGGCTATCCCTTCATGGACATACTGACCGGAAGGGTCTTCCGGGAAAAAGACGGCCGCTTTCTCTCCTTCGACCTGGTCAACAAGGGGTTGGTCTATTTCGGAGAGCCCTTTCGCGTCAGCCGGGAATACCGCTATCTCGACCGGGCACGGATAGCCTGGGGCACCGGGGGGACCAGCCTGCTCCTCCTCGCCGCCCTTCTCTTCCCCTCGCTTTTTCCCCGCCTCTTCCGCCGCCGCGTCCCCTTGTTCTTCAAGCTCCTCACCCTCTTCGCGCCCCTGGTGGTCGGAGGGCTGATCGCCAGCGACTGGGTCCGGGAGATCATGGAGGAGGAACTCGCGGCCGAGTCGGTCCGCCGCCTCGCCAACCTCGCCTGGGCGGTGGTCAACAGCGTGCCCCTGAGCGACCTGCGGAAGATCCAGAAGCCGGAAGACCGGGAAACCCCCCTTTATGAAAAGATCTACACCACGGTCAACAACCTGATCGACCGCGGTCACGTCGACTACACCCCCCGCTGGATCATCCACAAGATCCGCGACGGACGGTTCTATTTCGGGATCAGCGGCTGGCGGGGGCCGATCTACGAGCCCTTCATCGTCCCCGAAGACCGCACGCTGTTCCTGAAGGCACTGCAGGAAAAAACCTGCCAGCACGGGACCTTCATCGACGACCAGGGGGAATGGTTCAGCTACGTCTGCCCGATCGTCGACGAGAAAGGCGACGTCCCCTACATCCTCGAACTCTACCGCCCGACCGAGGAGATGCACCGGACCGACCGCGAGGTGCAGGACCGCATGCTCAAGGCCGTCGGGGGGACGGTGCTGGCGGTCCTCCTCCTGGCCGGCCTGTTCTCCTGGCTGATCACCCGCCCGATCAAGAAGCTCATCCGCGGGACGGAGATCATCCGCAAGGGGAACTTCGACCACCGGATGGGTATCAACTCCCGGGACGAGGTCGGCGACCTGGCCCGTTCCTTCGACCGGATGGCGGCGGATCTGAAGACCTACACCGAGGAGATCGCCCGCTCCACCGCCGAGAAGGAGCGGATCGGGAGCGAGCTCCGACTGGCCCGGGAGATGCAGGAGGGGATCCTCCCCCACCTTTTCCCGCCCGCCGTCCCCCCCGCCGAGGCGGAGATTGTCGGGAAGATGGAACCGGCCCGGGAGATCGGAGGGGACTTCTACGACTTCTTCCTGATCGACGACCAGCATCTCGGGGTGGTGATCGCCGACGTCTCGGGGAAGGGGCTCCCGGCGGGCCTCTTCATGATGGTCACCCGGGCCCTGATCCGGAACAACGCGCTGGGGAACACCGACCCCGCCGACACGCTCACCCGGGTCAACCGCCTCCTCTCCACCGACAACCCCTCCGCCACCTTCGTCACCGTCTTCTACCTTGTCTGCGACCTGGCCACCGGCGAGATCGTCTACTGCAACGCCGGCCACAATCCCCCCCTCCTGCTCCGCCCCGGGCGGGCGGCCTTTCTGAAAGACGGAAGTTCGCCGCAGATCGCGGTCGGCGTCGTGGAGACGGTCGTTTACCGCTCCCAGCGCCTGATCCTGAAGCCGGAGGAGACGATCCTCCTCTATACCGACGGGGTGACCGACGGCGTCAACCCCGCGGGGGAGATGTTCGGGGAGAAGCGTTTCCTGGAGCTGGCGGCGGCGGGGGAGGGCGCACAGCCCTCCGATCTCCAGAAAATGATCTTCTCCGCGCTCGCCGATCACCGGGGGGCGGCCGAGCAGTTCGACGACATCACGGTGCTGCTCTTCCGCCTGCTCCGGTAGCGGTGCAATCCCTTCCCCGCTTGTGTAGGCCGGTTCTCCGCCGTCGCGCCCATGGCGCTTCGGCGGACAAGTGTGAACCGGCGGCTGGGCCGGTCGCGCCCGATCACAGATCGGGCCTACAGAAAGACCCATACACCCCGAACGGATGGGCCGCGATTGACAGAAGCGGGCGGGCGCGCTAGATTAGAAACGAGGTTAACCAACCCACGTCATGGAGGTTCGGGTGAAAACAGGCGTTCGCTGTCTCGCGCTTCTCCTCGTAGCCTTCTCCTTCCCCTCTCTGGCCGGCGCCGAATTCGGCCTCGGCCCCCCCTTCAGCGTGATCACCGTCCGCTTCCTCCAGGGGGACATTCCCCAGGCCGGGGTGAACGCCATCCTGGTCGACGGCGCCGTCAAGGAGCAGACGGCGGTGAGCGGCGCCGGAGGCAGGGTCTCCTTCACTCTGGAGGCGCCGAGCGGGAACGCCGAGCTCACCTTCTGGAAGGAGGGGTTCCCCACGGCGCGCCAGGCGATCCCCTACGTCCAGGGGAACCGCTACGCGGTGGATGTGCAGATGCCGGAGAAGAAGTAACAAAGAGTCGATGGGTCAGGGTCAGGAAGTGGGTCTGGTAAATGGGAAAAGATGGTAAATGGGAGTTGGGTCAGGAAGTGGGTCTGGTAGATGGGAAAAGTAGCTAGTGTCGGCATCGCGACCATCCGCCAGCCAGCACCTAACCCTGACCTATTGACCAAACCAATATCCTTACCCTTACCCATAAACCCAGACAGGAGGTTTCTATGACCGCCTCCAAGCGTCTCACCGCCTACCTGCGCAAGAACAAGATCCCCTATAAGACCGCGAAGCACCCCGCCGCCGTCACCACACAGGAGGTGGCGGCGGTCCAGCACGTCCCCGGCCACATGATGGTGAAATCGGTGGTGGCCAAAGTCGATGGGAAGCCGGTCCTGGTGGTGGTCCAGGCGCCGCAGATGGTGAACTTCGCCAAACTGAAAAAGGCGGCCAAGGCGAAAAAGGCCGAGCTGGCGAGCGAGAAAGAGATCGAGGCCTGGATCCCCGAGGGCGAGGTGGGAGCGATGACGCCGATCGGGCCCCTCTACGGGCTGCCGGTTTACGCCGACGCCTCCCTGGAAAAGGAGCAGGCGATCGTCTTCAACGCCGAGACCCACACCGACACGGCGCGGATCGCCTTCAAGGACTTCCTGCGGGCGGTTAAGCCGGTCCTGGCCGATATCGCCGGAGCATAAAAAATGGCGGCCCGTCCGGGCCGCCATTTTCATACTGAGCGTTGACCGCGAATCTTGCCCGATTGCCTATTCCTTTTTCTCCGCGGCCTTCTCCTCTTTCTTCGCTTCCGCGGGGGCGGCCGCCTTGGCCTTCTCCGCCTTCTCCGTCTTCTCCACTTTCTCTTTCTTGGCCTTTCCCTTGGCCGGCGCCTTGGGGGCGGAAGCGGCGGGCGAGAGCTCGGTGAGCATCAGCCTCGCCAGGGGCGCGCCGTCGCCTTTCCGGGCGAAGGCCAGTTTCAGGATCCGGGTATAGCCGCCGGAGCGGGCGGCGAAACGCGGGCCGAGATCGGAGAAGAGCTTGGCCACCGCGGCCTTGTCCCGGAGGACCTGGATCGCCCGGCGGCGGGCGGCCAGTGTCCCCTTCTTGGCCAGGGTGATCATTTTCTCGGCCAACGGGGCGAAGGCCTTGGCCTTGGCCACGGTGGTGGTCACCTGCTCATGAATGATGAGGCTGGAGACCAGGTTGGCAGCCAGCGCCCGGCGATGGGCCGGAGTCCGGCTGAGAATGACGGTCTTTTTTCGATGCCGCACGGCGGTTCCCCCTGTCCTATTTATTTCTGAAGATCATCTGATCTTCAGGATTCGGTCAGCTGCTTGGGCTCTTCCTCTCCCGGCTCGACCGCGAACTGCATCCCCAGATGCAGGTTGTAACGGGTGAGGATGTTCTTGATCTCCTCCAGCGACTTCTTCCCGAAATTACGGTACTGGAGCATCTCGGCTTCGCTCCTGCGCACCAGGTCGCCCAGGGTCTGGATATCGGCCGCCTTGATGCAGTTGGTGGAGCGGACGGAGAGCTCGATCTCGGTGATCGGCATGGAGAGGAGCTTGCGAAGCTTGTTCTCTTCCTTCCCGGGCTCCGGCTCGTCGATGAACTCCACCGAATACTTGCCCTCGTCGGTGAAGAGGTCGAGGTGCTTGGAGAGCAGGGCGGCCGACTGGATGAGGGCGTCGCGGGGGGTGATCCGCCCGTCGGTCCAGATCTCCAGGATCAGGCGGTTGTAGTCGGTGAGCTGCCCCACCCGGGTGTCCTCGACCAGGCAGTTGACCTTCCGGACCGGGCTGAAGATGGAATCGACGGGGATGACCCCGATCGGGCTGTCCGGGAATTTGTTCAGCTCGGAGGGGCGGAACCCCCGGCCCAGGCCGACGCTCATCTCGATCTTCAGGGCCGCTCCCTTGTTCATGGTGGCGATGTGCTGTTCGGGGTTGACCACCTCGACGGTGCCCCCGGTGTCGATGCCGCCCGCGGTCACCTCTTTCTCCCCCTTGACGGAGAGGGTGATCCGGCGCGACTCCCGGCCGTCCATCTTGAGAACCACCTGCTTCAGGTTGAGCACGATCTGGGTGACATCCTCCACCACACCGGGCACGGTGCCGAACTCGTGCAGGACGCCGTCGATCTTGACGTCGGTGATAGCCGCGCCCTCCAGGGAGGAGAGAAGGACGCGCCGGAGCGCGTTGCCCAGAGTGAACCCGTAGCCCCGCTCGAAGGGCTCGGCGATGAAGCGGGTATAGGTGGGGGTCGCCGTATCCTCGTCCCAGGTCAGCCGTTTGGGAAATTCGAACTTCGCCATCACGATAGCCATACTGTGTCCTCCTGTCTGATTATCTTAAACCGCCGGCCGCTTACTTGGCGTAGAGAGTTACCACCTTGGAGATGTCGACCGGCAGTGTCAGGTCCGCGGGTTCGGGCATCCGCATCACTTCGCCCCGGAACTGGTTCTTGGTCACCTTGAGCCAGGCGGGAACCTCCCGGCTGCGGGCCGCCTCCAGGCACTCGGCCGCCCGCTGGCGGCTGGAGCCCCGATCGCGGACCTCGACGATGTCCCCGGTCTTCACATGATAGCCGGGATAGTCGACCCGGCGCCCCCCGACCAGGACATGGCCATGGCGCACGAACTGGCGGGCGGTGGGCAGCGCCTGGGTGAAGCCCAGGCGGTAGACCACGTTGTCGAGACGGGTCTCCAGCATGCGGAGAAGATGGTCGCCGGTGTTCCCCTTCTCGCTGAAGGCCTCTTCAAAGTAGTTGCGGAACTGGCGCTCGAGCAGGCCGTAAATCCGTTTCAGTTTCTGCTTCTCCCTGAGCTGCGCGCCGTAGTCGGTGATCTTCCGACGCCGCATCCCGTGGGCCCCCGGGATGGGGCGGCCCTTCTCGACCGGGCACTTCGACATCATGCACTTGGCGCCCTTGGAAAAAAGCTTGATCTGTTCCCGCCGGCATTGGCGGCATGAGGGACCGATATAGCGAGCCATAAGATCTCCTGATAAACCGGAGCGCTGGAGTATTGGAGTACTGGAGTACCGGGAACTGCTGGCCCGCCATTACTCCATCACTCCATCACTCCATTACTCCTTATTATGTTGTTAAACTCTCCGACGTTTCGGCGGACGGCAGCCGTCGTGGGGGATGGGCGTCACATCCCGGATCACGGTGATGGTGAAGCCCTGGGCGGCCAGCGCCCGCACGGCCGATTCCCTCCCCGAACCCGGGCCATTGACCCAGACCTCGAGCTCGCGAACGCCGGCGGCTTTGGCCTCGTTCCCAGCCTTTTCGGCCACCAGCTGGGCGGCGAAGGCGGTGGATTTCCGCGATCCTTTGAAACCCACCCGGCCGCCGGAGGCCCAGGACACCACGGACCCGCCGCGGTCGGTGATCGAGACGATGGTGTTGTTGAAGGTGTCCTGGACGTGGGCGATCGCCGATCCCACCACGCGGGCGATTTTCTTTTTCTTGGGCGCCGAGGACGGCTTCTTCGTCTCGGGTTTCTGCTCGGCCGCCTGATCCTTCTTCTGTTCCTTGTCCGAAGCCGGCTTTTTCGTCTCGGGTTTCTGCTCGGCGACCTGATCCTTCTTCTGTCCC
>CAZKCI010000010.1:0-14744 GCA_964551475.1 uncultured bacterium
TTGACCGACCAGAGACCCTCAGAAGCGCGGAAGATGGCGGGGTCGGCGAAGCCGTCGCCGGCGTAGTTGGCGGGAACGGGGTCGTCGGTCGTGGCGCCGAAATAGACCCGGGTGGTGTCGCGCACCGCCCACTGCTGGGCGGAGGCGGCGGAGACGAAGATCAGGATGGAAAAGAGGGCAAGAACGGCGGCGACGACTTTCTTCATGACATCTCCCTTTTGGGGTGTTGGGGGGCGTGTATACTATTGGGTAAAGCTACCACCCGGCCGGAGAGGCGGCAAGCACTATTATAGGTCCTACAAGTCCATAGAGGACCTAGAGGACCCATGAAAAGCCGAGTAAAGAAAAGCGCGGGCAGACTCGCCTGGCGGATCTGCCCCGGCTTCATGCTGGAACGGCAGGGATTCCGGAGGACGGACGCGGCCACCCTGCGCGATTTCCTCGATCTCTTTCTCGAAGCGCGGAGCGAAGGCCGGATTTTGATGTCGCTCCCGGAGATCTTCCACCTCCACCGCCTGGCGGCGGCGACTGTCTCCGTCCCCGGCGAGACCGCCGAGGTCGGAGTCTTCAAGGGCGGTTCGGCCAAAATCATCGCGGCCGCCCAGGGAAGCCGCTCCCTCTATCTCTTCGACACCTTCTCCGGCATGCCCCGGGAGGACAGAGCTTTCGATCCCGACCGCTCCGGCGGCTTCGCCGGGACTTCGATCGAGTCCGTCGCGGCCTATCTGGGGGACAGTCCGTCGATCGTCTTCCGCCCCGGGGCTTTCCCCGAATCGGCAGGCAGCCTCCCCCCCGATCTCCGCTTCTCCTTCGTCCACCTCGACGCCGATCTCTACCTTTCCACGCGGGCGGGGCTCGAGTACTTCTACCCCCGCCTCAGTCCCGGGGGAGTCATCCTCGCCCACGATTACGGGGCGCCGAAATGCCCGGGCGTGCGCAAGGCCTGGGACGAGTTCTTCGCGGAGAAGCCGGTGACGCCGATCTTCCTCCCCCCGCGGCAGGTGTACGTCCGGAAAAGGGAGTAGGGAGTGGGGAGCAGACAACCGGTTACTAACGGTTACTAAAAGTTGCGAACAGTTAATAGCAGTTGCGAACAGCCGCGGGAGCGGTTTGGCGGCAACCGTTCGTAACCGATAGTAACTGTTAGTAACCGTTCGTAACCGTCAGTAGAGGTACTTCTGTTCGGCCGCGGGCACCCACCATTTGGTCAGATTCCAGGAGAGACCGGCGGGAGAGGGGTCGATCCCCCGGATCCGGCGGTTGACCGCGGTGAGCGAGTAGGGGGTATAGAGGAAGGTGTAGGGCTGGTCGGCGGCGATCAGCTCGTGGATGCGGTGATAGATCGCCCGGCGCTTCTCCCGGTCGAACGTCCGCACGCCCGCGATGATCAGCTTGTCCACCTCCGGGTTCCGGTAAGAGATGAAGTTCAACTCCCCCTCCCCCGTCGAATCGGAATGCCAGACGTTGTAGGGATCGGGGTCGACCGGCATCGTCCAGGCCAGGATCACCGCCTGGAACTTCTTCTTGTCGATGAACTCGCTCAGGAAGGTCGGCCAGGCGATGACCTGGACCTCCGCCGCCACGCCGATCTCCGCCCACTGGCGCTGAACGATGACGGCGACGTCCTCCCGAACCTTGTTTCCCTGGTTGGTGATAAGCTTGAAACGGAACGGCCGCCCGTCCTTATCCAGGACACCGTCGCCGTCCCTGTCCTCCCAGCCCGCTTCCTTGAGCAAGGACCGGGCGGCGGCGGGGTCGCAGGGGAGATCGGGGACGGCGTCGTTGTATGACCAGGTCCCTTTCCAGAACGGCCCGGTGATCGTCTCCCCCAGCCCGAGCAGGACGCCCTCGATGAGGCGGCGGCGGTCCAGCGCCATCCCCAGCGCCCGGCGGACGCGGACATCCTGGAAGAGCGGGTCGAGAAGGTTGTAGCCGATGTAGGAATATCCCCCGCTCCGATAGGTGTATTTGACGCCGATCCGGCGGAAGGGCTCGCTCTCGCTCCGGAGACGGTATTGGTGAGGTGTGAGCGTCATCACGTCGATCCCGCCGGTGATGAACTCCAGATACTGCACCGCCAGGTCCGGGATGATCCGGGTGACCCAGCGGTCGAGATAGGGCCGGCCCTCGAAGTAGCCGGGATTGGCCTCCAGGATCGTGTGCTCGTCGGTTCGCCATTCCTGGAAGATATAGGGGCCGTTGCCCAGCGGGCGGCGGCCGAAGGACGAGGCGCGCAGATCCTTCCCCTCGAGAAGGTGGCGGGGGATCACGCCCATGCCGAGTTTCGGCAGGGCGGGGGCGTAGGGCTCGCGGTAGCGGAAGACTACGGTCAGGGGATCGGGCGCGGAGATCTCCTCGATGTCCTGGTATGACCCGACGTAGGGGCAGGCGTTCTTCGGATCGAGCAGGGCGCCGAAGGTGAACTTCACGTCGGCCGAAGTGCAGGGCGTCCCGTCATGCCATTTCACTCCCTGGCGGAGGTGGAAGACGATCGTCTTGTTGTCGGCGGAGACCTCCCAGGAGCGGGCGAGATCGCCGACCAGGTTCAGGTCCCGGTCGTATTTGAGCAGGCCCGCGAAGATCCGGCCGCAGATATCGCTGGAGGCGGAGTCGTCGGCGAGGAAGGGGATGAGGATCCGTCCGTCGGCGATGGAGGCCTCGACCAGTGAGTCGCCGGCGACCGGCTGTTCCTGGGCGGGGGCGGGGGAGGAGACGCGAGCGAAAGCAGCCGCGAAAATTATGAAAACGATCGTGCCGGGCAGATGCACATTTCCATCATGGTGGGAGCGGCGTCCCCGCCTGCCCCTCCCACATCTGGGACGGGGATTTTCTTGGCGCCTTCGTAGCATCGGTCACGATCGAAGGCCGATCCGAGAGAACGCGCGTCAGAGGGCCGGGGAAACGGCGGCCGCGGGGGCGGCGGAAACGGGGGCCCCGGACGAGCCGGCGTCAGAGGGCGCGGCCGCGCCCGAATCGGACCCGGGGACGGAACCCTCCGCCGGGACGTCTCCTTCGGAAGGGAGATCGGCGGCGGCGCGGGCGATCTCGTCGCTCAAGGACTTCTCGGAGCGGGTGGAGAGGAGCGCCAGGGCGAGCGAGAGGCACATGAAGAGCACGGCCAGCACCGTGGTTGATTTGGTCAGCACGTCACCGGTCCGGGCGCCGAAAATGGTCTGGGATCCGCCGCCCCCGAAGACACCGGCCATCCCCTCCCCCTTGCCCGACTGGAGAAGGACGATCACGATCAGGGCGACGGAGACGATGATATAGACGATGATGAGAATGGTTTCCAGCATGGAGTCTTTTCTCTTTTTAAGTATGTTTATGTTCTCACGCGAGCAACCGCCTGTCCAGAACAATGATCGGAGAGGGATCATCTCGCCTCTCATTGTGTCTCAATTACGCCAGGCCGTTCCTCACGATGGCGATGAAGGACTTCGCCTCCAGGGACGCTCCCCCGACCAGGAAACCGTCGATGTCCGCCTCCGCCATCAGGACCTTGGAATTGTCCGGCTTGACCGAGCCGCCGTAGAGAAGCCGCAAGGCGGCGGCCAGCGCCGGGCCGAAGCGCTCGGCGAGCCAGGAGCGGATGAAGGCGTGGGTCTCCTGGGCGATCTGAGGCGTGGCGGTCTTCCCGGTCCCGATCGCCCAGATCGGTTCGTAGGCGATGACGATCTTGCCGGCCTTTTCCTCGCCCAGCGGCCGGATCCCCTCCTCCAGCTGTTTCCGGATGAACTCCTTGGTCACCCCCTGCTCCCGCTTCTCCAGGGGCTCTCCGACGCAGACCACGGGAGTGAGCGAGGACTCGAGGGCGGCGACCGCCTTGCGGTTCACGGCGGCGTCGGTCTCGCCGAAATACTGGCGGCGCTCGGAATGGCCGATGATGACACAGCGGCAGCCGGCGTCCGCGAGCAAGGGACCGGAGACCGCGCCGGTGAAAGCCCCGGACTTCTCCCAGTAGAGGTCCTGTCCGCCGAGGAGGAGCGGGCTGCCGGCGAGAACGTCGCCGACCGCGCTCAGGGCGGTAAAGGGCGGGCAGATGAGAATGTCGGCGGCGGAGACGTCGCCGAGCTCCCGCTTAAGCTCGCCGGCCAGGCGCACCGCCTCCGGGATGGTCTTGTTGAGTTTCCAGTTTCCAGCGAACAACGGTCGTCTCATATACAAATCCTCGCCACTAAGGCACGAAGGCACAAAGGGGAAAACCGATCCTTTTCACAATCCCCTGAAATGCGTCGGTCAGTTCTTAGTGCCTTAGTGCCTTTGTGGCATTATTCCCTGTTGTTATTTTGTGTCGGTGAGGGCGGCGATGCCGGGAAGGACTTTTCCTTCCAGGAACTCCAGCGAGGCCCCGCCGCCGGTGGAGATGTGCGTGATCTTTTCCGCCACCCCGCTCTGGTTGACCGCCGAGACCGAGTCCCCTCCCCCTACGATGGTGACGGCGGAGGAAGCGGCCAGGGCCCGGGCGACGGCAAAAGTCCCGGCCGCGAAGGGGGCCATCTCGAAGACGCCCATCGGGCCGTTCCAGACAACGGTTTTGGCCCGGGCGATCGCCTGGGAGAAGGCGCGGACGGTTTCCGGACCGATGTCCATCCCCATCCAGCCTTCGGGTATCCCGTCCCGGGGGACGACCCGGCGGGGGGCGTCGGCGGCGAAGGCGGAGGCCGCGACATGGTCCAGGGGGAGAAGAATCTTCACCTTCTTGGCCGCGGCCTTGGCGAGGATCTCCTGGACCAGGGCGGGAACGTCGATCTGCCTTCCCTTCTTGTCGGTGATCGCCCCTTCCGTCTTCGACGCGCCCACGGCGACGCCGCCGGCCTTCAGGAAGGTGTAGGCCATCGCCCCCCCGATCAGAAGCTCGTCCACCCGGTCGAGGAGGTTCTTGATCACCTTGATCTTGTCCGAGACCTTGGCCCCGCCCAGGATGGCGACGAAGGGGCGGGCGGGGTTTTCCACCGCCCGGCCGAGATAGTCGATCTCTTTTCTTAATAGATACCCGCAGGCGGCCTGGGGGAGGAACTTGGTCACGCCGACCATCGAGGCATGGGCGCGGTGGGCGGTGCCGAAGGCGTCGTCGACATAGACGTCGCCCAGGGAGGCGAGCGAGCGGGCAAAGGCCTCGTCTCCGGCCTCCTCGCCGGGATGGAAGCGGAGGTTTTCCAGGAGCAGGACATCCCCGCCCTTCATCCCCGCCACCGCCGAGGAGGCTTGGTCACCGACGCAGTCTTCGGCGAAAGCCACGGGCTTCGCGAGCAGTTCGGAGAGGCGGACAGCGGCGGGGGCGAGGCTCGCGGCGGGGTCCCGCTTCCCGTCGGGGCGTCCCAGATGGGACATCAGGATCGCCTTCCCCCCTTGAGCGGCCACGTAGCGGATGGTGGGGAGGGCGGCCTGGATCCTCGTGTCGTCGGTGATCTTCCCGCTCTTGTCCAGGGGGACGTTGAAATCCACCCGGATCAGAACGCGCTTCCCTTTCAGCTCGAGATCTTCGATGAAAAGCTTGGACATAAAGGATTTCTCCTGGGATTCAAATCCGAAATCCGAAGCACGAAATCCGAAACAAATCCGAATGACCGAAATTAGAAACCGCAAGCGCAGCCGAACGCTCTGCCCAGAAGAGAAAGGAATCTATTGTCCGCTGTTTAGAAAATTCGAATTTAGGATTTGTTTCGGATTTCGAACTTCGTGCTTCGAATTTCGCGTGGTTTTTTGATCGAACATTATTTGTGGAGCCGGGCGTCGAACCGCTACTTGGCCATCATCTTCAAGAGGTCCCGGCAGCGGCAGGAATATCCCCACTCGTTGTCGTACCAGGCCACCACCTTGACCAAATTCCCGTCCATGACCATGGTGCAGAGGGAGTCGAAGATCGAGGAAGCGGGGTTGCCGACGATGTCGATGGAGACGATCGGGTCGGCCTGGTACTCGAGGATCCCCTTGAGCGCCCCCGCCGCCGCCGACTTGACCGCGGCGTTGATCTCCTCCACGGTGACCGGGCGGTCGAGCTCCACGGTGAGGTCGATCACCGAACCGTCGGCGACCGGGACGCGCAGGGCGTAGCCGTCGAGCTTGCCCTTCAGGGCCGGGAGAACCTTGCCCACCGCCCGGGCGGCGCCGGTGGTGGTGGGGATGATCGACATCGCCGCCGCCCGCGCCCGGCGCAGGTCCTGGTGGGGCAGGTCGAGAATCTTCTGATCGTTGGTGTAGGCGTGGCAGGTGACCATCATCCCCCGCTTGATCCCGAAGGCCTCGTGGAGAACCTTGGCCAGGGGAGCGAGACAGTTGGTGGTGCAGGAGGCGTTGGAGACGAAGGCGAGATCCGGCGTCAGTTCCTTGTCGTTCACGCCCAGGACGATCAGCTTGACCTTGCCCTCGGGGTCTTTTTTCGGCGGGACGGTGAGAAGAACTTTCTTCGCGCCGGCGGCGATATGCTTCTGGAGATCGTCGGCGCTGGTGAAGACGCCGGTGGACTCGAGCACGATCCGGACGCCCAGGGCTTTCCAGGGGAGCTCGGCCGGATCCTTGACCTTGAGAATCTTGATCGCGCGGCCGTTGACCACCAGGGAGTCGCCCTGGGCTTCGACCGTGCCCGCGAACTTCCCGTGAATGGAATCGTATTTCAGCAGATGGGCCAGGGTGGGGGCGTCGGTGAGATCGTTGATCGCCGCCACTTCGAACAGGGGCTCGGAAGAGAGCAGCCGGAAGACCTGCCGACCGATCCGCCCGAAACCGTTGATGCCGATTTTTACCGTCATGACGCTACCTCCTTCAAGGGTGTGAAATGGAACTCCTGGTGCGCCCGGTTTCCGCCGGAGGCGGGACCGGGTTGGGCGAGAACTTTACTATCCCGCCGGGGGATTTTCCAGAAATATTTTCCCGGTTCCGCGGGCCTGACTAAAGAAAGCCGCGGATTACGCTGATTACGCGGATTAAAAACAAGTGAAACAACCGGATGGTTCCAGCTGCTGTCGCTTTATCCTAAATATTGAAACTCGAGACGATAGCTCGCCCGCCAGCGTCGAAGCTGATGCCTTCCATCCGGAGCAGGGCCCTCTTCATCCCGACCCCTCCGCCCGTAAATCCTCCCAGGCTCCGGTCGGCGCGGATGACCCGGTGGCAGGGGACGATGATCGGGAAGGGGTTGTCGGCCAGGGCGTTGCCGGCCGCCCTCGCCCCGCCGGGACTGCCGGCCCGCGCGGCGAGGAGACCATAGGAGCCGACCCTTCCCCGACCAATCGCGTGATCGGCCATGAGGACGGATCTCTGAAACGCCGGGCAGTCATCGAGGGCGACGGCTTCGAGAGAGAAGACGACCTCCTCGCCTTCAAGAAACGCGGCGAGCGATGCGCAGAGGGAGTCGATCTCGGCGCAGGAGGAGAAAGAAGCATCCGGATAGAGAGCACTGGCCCGAACGGAGGCGGCCGCGGCGGGGGAAGAGAGAAGAACCCGGACGATCCGGAGAGCGCCGGCGATCTCATTCCAGATCACCGCCAACGGTCCGAACGGCGTGGGTGTGATGATCCTCTTCCGCATGGGGACGAAACTCCGGGCAAGTCAACCAGTCACGTTCGTCCCCTACTCCTTGAGCTTGACGACCAGGGCGCCGTCGCCGACCCGGATGTCCTCCACGCCCCGGGAAAAACGGTCCCAGAAACCGCCGGCGCCGCCGAACTCCCGGACCAGGTTGGTGTTCTTGATGTCGCCCCACCAGGCGCCGGGCAGGGGGATTCCCCCGATGGAGACGCCCCGGACGGCGACCACGGGTTTCCCCTCCGCGTAGCTCAACGCGAGACCGCACGTGAGCTTCAGCGTCTTGCCGCCCAAGATCGGGACATCCTCGTCCAGGGGAACCAGCAGCTTGATGCTGACCAGGTGGTCGGAGAGGTCGATGGCCACCCGCCGGGCGACGTCCTCGTCCCGGGCGATGAGGGAGTTCAGCTCCTTTTCGCTGATGCGAATTTCGCGCGCGGACTCATCCTCGGTGTAGCGCTCGGGAGCCAGGGGCCCACCGGAGAGATCGGATGGCTTCGCCGGAACCGGTCTCCGGTCCGTCCGATCCAGGCGGTCCAGCTTGGCGGCCAGGACCTTCTCTTCCGTTTCGTTCAGCCGGGTCGGGCTGAACTTGCCGGCGTAGACGTTGGACTTGACCCACCAGACGGCGAGCAGGGCAAGCACCGCGACGACCGCCAGCAGGATGCCGAAGATATGCAGGCAGCCCAGGCGAAAAGGCTTTTTCCCGCCGGGCAATCTTTCTTCCGTCATAAGGTTCCTTTCAACCCGAATGGTTCGATGGAAGGTTTATATCGGAGCGCTGAGAGAACGAAGAAGTCGGGACGGTTCAAACGCTTGTTCGACATTCAGCTCAATTGAACCTTGAGTTTGCGGCCCAACGCCATAGCCGCGCTCTGAAGCGTGAGAAGAGTCACGGATGCATTCTTCGGATCAAGCAGACGATCGAGCGCGGACCGGCTCGTGCGCATCCGGCGAGCAAGCGTGCTCTTGGTCAATTTGCTCGCCGCCATATCCTTCTCGATCTGGCGGGCGAGGATTCGCTTGACGGCTGTCGCTTCGGCCTCCGCCAGAAGCCCTTCCTCTTGGAGAAAATCGTCGAAGGCGCTGCCCACATGTTTGTTCTTCATGATCCGGCCTCCTGATATTGTCGTAATCGAGTTCTGGCGGTCTCCATTTCCGGCCGCGGAATCTTCCGGGTCTTCTTTATGAACCCATGCAGCAGAATCATCAGACGGCCGTCAACGGTGAAGAGAACTCGGGCGATCCCGTCTGGAACCGTCGTCCGAACCTCCCAGAGGTACGGCTCGATCTTCTCGACCCGCGGCAGGCCCAGCGGCCACCCGAACTGGACGGTCTTTATGTCTTCGCCGATCGCCTTCTTGTGAGTCGCCGGAAGCCCCTTCAGCCATCGCCGTACCGGTTCCACGCCCGAATCGGCACGGAAGAATACAACGCCGAGTCGAACTTCCCCGACTTTCATCTCACCACCCTATGTACCATATCTGGTACATACGTCAAGGCTATCTTTCCCCAGGTATTGCGAGAGATGAGCGGTTGAGCCGGACGGGCCTCAGGACCGGACCGGTGAAGGCTGCCCGATTGAGTTTCCCCGCCCATATTTGTTTCCGCGGGCTTGCCCGCCTATATTTACTGGGGCGGGCAGTTCGGGATGCGAGATCCGAAGATTTCGCGCTCCGTTACTCGTACTCGAAACCGCAGTCTCTTGTCATGACCGCTGGCCGCGGGAATCCTCCAACAAAGATAAGGCAGGATATGCGGCGTTGTAATGCTTGTGAAGGAACAAGGGATTGCGTTTCTTGTAGAGCCGCTCGGCAACCCGGTCGGCGATCGGCATCAGAGTCCTTTCGTATTGGCAGAGAACAGGTGAAACCTCGTTGACGCAACTGGTCGTTTGCCAGTTCAGGCACCCGCACGAGTTGTTGCATCGATTCCGGATGGCACACGTCAGGCAGGCCCGCTTGTCGGCTTGGGACTCGCGCCGCAATGACTGCCTCCGCTCTTCGTCCAAGCCCGCGTCCACGGACCCGATGCACCACGGACTGCCGGCCCCGGCTCTGACAAATTGGACGCACGGAAAGAGGTATCCGGCCGAGTCCACGGACAACTGCCGTGCCCCCAGTTCACACCTCTCCTTCTGGAAAGAGTGGCCGTTCACGTGGGAAGATATCTTCACTTCAAACGGGCTCAAGTAGAATTTTCGTCCCTCCTGTGTCCAGCGGGCATAGAGGGCGCCCAGGTCCTTGAGCTGGCGGCGCAGGGAGGCGAAGTCCGACTTCGACCAGGGGGCGGCGTAGTTCAGAGACGCGATAATGTATCGGCACCCCAACCCGACGAGAAAAGACACCGAGTCGCAGAGATACCTGGCCGTGTCGGGATTCACCACCATGAGCACGCTCGAATAGGGCCGGGCCGCCAGAAGTAGTTCCAGGCGCGGACACAAGTAAGCAAAAGTCGGCTCTCCATTGGAAAATCGGCGGTGACGATCATGAGCTTCCCGGATTCCGTCCAGGCTCATGGCTATGAGCACGTTGTTGCGGATGGCGAAATCGAGGAACTCGGGGTCCAGCAGCGCGCCGTTGGTGGTAACCTTGAAATGAAAGCGTCCCGCGCGGGCGCGCTCCAACTGACGCCCGTAGTCAACGATCTCGACGATCAAATCCTTGCAGAGCAGAGGTTCTCCGCCAAAGAAGACGATTCCGCACGATCCCCTGGTCAGTTGGGATCCCAACTGCAAGGCCTGGCGGGCGATATCCATGGACATGGCGGGACTGTCATGGGGAGGCGAGTAGCAGTAGGAGCACTGCATGTTGCAGGCCGTGGTGAGGTGCAGCGTAAGATGCATGGTCAGATGGCCCCCTGCCCCTTCAGCCAGCCGATGAAGTCCTGCACCTGCTGCCGAAGCAGGCGCTTGGCTTCCGCCCCTGCCTGGGTCTCGGCCGCTTCCCAGCGTTTCTCCCAGTTCTTCTCAGAACGAAGGGATTTCCAGTCCACCTCGGGGAGGGGATCGTAGAAGGCGCCGAAGTAGATGCCCTTCCCCTTCTGACCGACCGCCTTGGCAACGCCCCTGGCGACCTGCTTGAAATCGTACGCCTGAGCAGTCGACACCGACATGGCCCCGCCGAGTTTGAAATGGTCCGACTCTGATATAAACTCTACGCCGATGCGATGCTTGTCATCCTTGATGTCAAGGCTCAGGGGTTCGGTTCCTGGTATCTCTTCAACCTTCTCCTCGAACGTGTCTCCCACGCGCCGATATGTCTCTATGTGTTGAGGGATGGTGACTCCTTCCAGAACGACGTCGCTTCCCGTTACCTGCACTCCGGCGTTGGTCAGTTCCTCTACGATGACCTGAAGGGCTTCTTCTTCGGAAAGGAAGACGGGAGGCGACACGGCAACACAGCCCGTTACGCCGCGGCCTTCACCATGTTCGAAAATCGGGGCGACAATGGCGGCGCCGGAGGAGGCAGGTAATTGTTTCTCGCCCGCCTTGGTGCAGGAGTTGGCCGCAAGGAAAATAGCCACCGCCCCCGCCAACTCCGGTGTAGAGAGCCAGTTGACAGGGATATGCTTCTCCAGAAGGTGCGGGTCGGCAAGGACCTGGAGCCTGGTGGGATAGGCGGGCGTTCCGTATCGCTTAACTGGCTTGGGTTTCATCGCCTGTTCTCCTTATCTGTTGGAGCGGGCAGTTTTGAAAGACGCGGCGGACCGATTATCTTCAACGCCGAAAGAGACTGAAATGACAGCGTGAACTGAAATGGCAACGCGGGTATTCATGCCACTTCCCAGTATAAATGCTGTCAGAAATATGAAATGCAATCAAGACAATCATCGCGTTCATCCCCGCGACCATGATATACCTCGCAGCCGCGGACCTTGTCGGGTCTGTGGTCGCTCTTCCACGGGGGCGAGGCGGGGGGGGCCTTCATCCGGAAAATCCGCGGTTTCTTTTTGCTGGCGAAGATGGCGGGAACGGATATAATCTCGGCCGGACAAGAAAGGAGCATTCGAATATGAGCAGACAATACAACTGTCGGGAAAAGCGCCAGCGGGCCAAGCGTCAGATCAAACGCCAGAAGCGGGCCGTCCGAGCCGCGAAGGCGAAAAAAGCCGCGCCCAAGGTGTAACCCCCTCCCCTCTCCCCAAAATGGGGAGAGGGGAATATTCGGCAGACGCAGTCCTCCCCTCCCGGAGGGGACATTTTATCCCTCGATCTTCCCCTCTTCCAGAAGCCGGCGCACCTCGCGCTTCAGGATCTTCCCGGTGGCCGTCCGGGGCAGATCGGGGAGGATGATCACCTGGTGGGGCACCTTGTAGGGGGCGAGGTGCTCGCGGCAGAAGCGGATCACCTGCAGGGGATCGAGCGTCGCCCCCTCCCTCGCCGCGCAGACCGCCACCGGGATCTCCCCCTTATGCGGATCCCCCCGGCCGACCACCGACGCCTCCGCGATCCCGGGGTGGCGGCGGAGCACCTCCTCCACCTCGCGCGGATAGACGTTGAGCCCCTTGACCAGGATGAGGTCCTTCAAGCGGTCGAGCAGGTAGAGGTAGCCCTCCTCATCGACCTTGCCGATGTCGCCGGTGAACAGCCAGCCGTTGCGGAGAGCCGCGGCGGTTTGGCCGGGAAGACGGTAATAGCCCTTCATCACATTCGCCCCCCGGAGGATGATCTCCCCCGCCTCCCCGGTCTTCACCTCGCGCGCTTCGGCATCGACGATCTTCACCTCGACGCCGGGAAGCGGACGGCCCACCGAGCCGGGCGGGCGCGCGCCCGAGAGGGGATTGACCGCGACCACCGGCGCGGCCTCGGTCAGGCCGTAGCCCTCCAGCAGGGGGATCCGAAAGTTACGCTCGAAATCGCCCAGTGTCTCCCGGGCCAGGGGAGCGGAACCGGAGACGCAGACGCGGATCCTGAGGAGCCCGGAGAGGAGGCGGGGGATCCGCCGACGGGAGAGGAGGCTGAAGATCTGGGGGACGCCGATAAAAACCGTCGGCCGACGGAGGATCATGGCCCGAATCACGTCCCGGAAAGGGTAAATGGCCCGCAGAAGCACGATCCGCGCTCCCAGCAGGTTGGGGATGAACATGCAAACGGTCAGGGCGAAAGAGTGAAAGAGGGGCAGGACGGCGAGGAATCGGTCGGAGGAGCGAAGGGCGATCGCCCGGGCGGACTGCTCGACGTTGGCGAAGATGTTGCCATGGGTGAGCATCACACCCTTGGGGTTGCCCGTGGTCCCCGAGGTGTAGATCAGGCAGGCGAGGTCGTCAGGCCTGCGGGCGCGGCCCACGTTGTCGGCCGCCCCTCCCGCCGCGAACTCGCGATAGGAGAGGTAGCGGCGTCCCCAGGCCGCTTTCAGCTCGGCCGCGGCGGCCGCGCGCCCCTCGCCTTCCTCCTCGAGGATGATCACCGTCTCCAGGCCGGGGAGACGGTCCTTCAGGCAGAGAAGCTCGCGGACGAAATCCAGCGAGGAGATCAGGATCCGGGCTCGGCAGTCGTTCAGGATATACGCCAGCTCTTCACCGATCAGGAAAACATTCAGGGGGACGGCCGCCGCGCCCGATTTGATCGCGGCCCAGACCGAGACGACGAACTCGGGACAGTTGCGCAGGAGGATAGCGACATTTTCGTCCCGGGCCAGGGAGAGGGGGCCGACCAGCCGCTGGGCGAGCCGGTTGATCTCGCCGTTCAGTTCGAGGAAGGTGTAGACCCTTCCCTCGAAGACCAACGCCGGGGAATCCGGGCGGCGGGCGACCGTCTCCTCGAACTTCGCGATCAGGGACATGGGCAGCAGAGAGCAGGCAGTAGGGAGTAGCGAACAAGGCAGAAATCAGAAGGCAGAAGTGAAAAGTTGACCGAGGCCTGAAGCTGGCCACGTTCCACGTTCAACGTGCCGCGGCTGTCAGCCTTTAGCTATTCACCCTTCACCATTCACCATCTGAACCTCTTCTCCGGTCACTCGATGATCCGGGAGGAGGAGCGCGCCATCCCCTCGAGGATGCTCTTCTTCTCCAGGCGGAACTCCTCGATCAGGGCGGACGAGGGAAGACGGGCGGTCCGGATCTGTCCGGGGACGCCGAGAGCGACCACGGCGTAAGCCTGACCCGGGGCCAGGGGGAAGAAACCCACGAACTCGGCCGGGCCTTTCGCCCGGTGTCCGCTCAGGCGATGAACCGGGTTGCGGGAGCGGGGCAGGATCAGCAACGGGTCGGAAGCGAGCAGCCGCTTCTCCCGGTCGTAGAACCAGGCCGACCATCCCAACTCCCGGACCAGTCCCGCCCGGGACACGGCGAACTTGACCTCCAGGACCTCGCTCCCCGGGATTTGTCCCGGATAAGGATTGGCGATGATCCGGATCCGGTGGATCAGGCTGATCTCCTCGGCCCGGGCCGCGGCGGGGAGAAGCAATAGAAGAAGCGAGACTACGCAGAGTTTTTTCATGGCAAATCCATCCTTCCGGTTATCCTTTGGGCTTCCGAACATCATAACCGAACGGAAGAGGAAATGACAGATTTCATCGGGTCAATCGTTCGATCCGGATCCGGGATACGCCGGTCTCCTTGATCCCCAGAACATGGGCGGCGAGATAGGAGAGGTCGAGCGTGCGGGAGGGATGAGGCGTGAGCGGCCGGATCACCCGCCCCCGCCGGTCGGTCCGGTAGGGGCCGCGGTCGGTGACCCGCACGATCACCTGCCGGCCGCTGGAAAGGTCGGTGACCCGGAGCCAGGATCCGAGGGGAAGCGTGCGGTGGGCGGCGGTGAAATCCAGCATATTGAAACGGTCGCCCGAGGCGGTCAGCCGTCCGTGGAAGGCGCCGCCGTACCAGGAGGTGACGATCTCCTCCACTCCCGCCACCCGGAAGCGGGGGAGAACGAGGCTGAGCAGGAAGGCCGATCCGAGCAGGAGGAGGAAGCAGGCGACCGCATGACCGCGGATGAAGTTAGCCAGATTCATTCTTCCTCCCGATAATCCGGGTTTCTCTCGCCACGGTCAAACCAATGGGGACGGGTAAGGGTGAAGAAGTGGGTTTGGTCGATGGGTTAGGGTCGTGGTGTCGGCCCGGTTTCACCATCTACCTTACCTGTTTACCAGACCCACTTCCTAACCCTAACCTATCACATCCTCCACCCGAGACCGGCACCAGTCGGCGCAGTCGCGGCAGAAGGTCGGCGCGTTGACGCCCAGGAACCGGTAGGTCTCCCGGACCCCGGTCCAGAGATC
>CAZKCI010000011.1:0-13501 GCA_964551475.1 uncultured bacterium
TACTCCGACCAAGACGCCTTCTCCATCACCTTCACCATCGGCTTCCCCGATTCCATCGCCCATCACACCTACTCCCTCACCATCGCCGAGCAAGACACCGACACCATCTCCCTCTCCTTCCGCCTCTCCGACGCCAAGCCCGATTACGCCTACCCCTTCTCCTACTCCCAGCAAGACCCCCTCGCCCACGCCATCTCCCTCAACATCCCCGACGCCTTCGCCGATAACTCCTACTCCATCCCCTTCACCGTCAGCTTCGCCCACACCCTCCCCCTCGCCCTCCGCCTCTCCGACGCCCTCCCCGGTTTCCCCGACTCCCAGCCCCTCCCCAACCGTGACTCCGACTCCCACTCCGTCTCCTTCACCTTCGGCAACACCTACGCCGATCAGTCCCACTCCAAGCCCAGAGCCAAGTGCTACACCAACAGCGGAACCCAGCCCGACATACACTCCAACTCCAGAGCTAAGCCCGACCCCCTTCGCAACCCCTACCTGCGGACCCATCCTTCCTCCTTATAAGGCGGTGGTAGCTTCTGGCGATTACAACGGAGACGGGACAGCCGAAGCCGCCGTCTTCCGTCCCTCCTCCGGGATGTGGTCGGTGAAAGATGTGACCGTTGCCTACTACGGAGTCTCCACTGATCAACCCGCCTCTGGGGACTACGACGGGGACGGCGTCTCCGACATCGCCGTCTTCCGTCCCGCCTCCGGGCAGTGGTTTGTCCGGAACTTCACACGCGTCTACTACGGGACCAATGGAGACATACCGATACCGGGAGATTATGACGGGGATACCATCGCCGACATCGCCGTCTTCCGCCCCGCCACCGCCCGCTGGTATATCCGGAACCTGACCAGTGTAATATTCGGAGCTAACGGCGACTGGCCGGTCCCGGGGGATTACGATGCCGGCGGATCGCTGCAGATGGCGGTTTACCGGCCGGCGGCAGGATACTGGGCAGTCTCCGGCCTCACCCGCTTCTTCTTCGGGGGATCGAACGACTGGCCGCTAGCCCTTGACTATGACGGGGACGGTATCTACGAACCGACTGTCTTCCGCCCCTGTGATGGGATGTGGGGGATTCGGAACGTTACCCGGGAATACTTGGGGATCTGCACCGATTGGCCAAGACCGGCGGACTACGACGGGAACGGTGCGGACAACCTCGCGATCTTCCGCGACTACTCGGCCCTCTGGGCGATCCGCGATCTGACCAGGGTGTATTTCGGAGGAACGGGAGACATACCGGTTACGAGGTAGAGGGTGGGGGATAGAGGATAGCGGATGGTAGATACCCGGCTTGGACCGGCAGAGAAGAGGGCGGCTTCTCCAGCGTATGGGGAGGCCGCCCTTTCCGACTCATGGTTATTGACAGTTTGTCTTGATGAGATCCGCCGCATCTTTATCGCCCAGTCCCCCGGCCGTCCTCCAATCCTGGCAAGCCCCTTCCTTGTCTCCGAGGTTCTGTCTCGCCATCCCCCGGTTGCGATAGGCCTCCGCGAACTTCGGATCGAGATCGATCGCCTTCGTCAAATCCTCGACCGCTCCCCGGGCATCTCCCAGGTTGGTTTTTGCTATCCCTCGAAGATTGTAGGCTGCGGAGAACTTCGGATCGAGTTGGATCACCTTCGTGCTGTCCGCGATCTCTCCTTGGTAGTCTTTAAGGTCTCCCCTGGCAGACCCGCGAGAGTAGAAGGCCATAACGTGCTGCGGATCGATACTGATCAGGGTCGTATAATCCTCGATTGCCCCTGGGTAGTCCTTGAGCAGGCTTTTTGCGAACGCTCGGCAGTAGTAAGCAACCTTGTTCTTCGGATCAAGTTCGATCGCTTTCGTGCAGTCTTCGATCGCTCCCCGGTAGTCTTCGAGCTCGATCTTCGCGTTTCCCCGGAGACTGTAAGCTGCGGCATCCTTCGGATCGAGTTCGATTGCCTTCGTGGAGTCCTCAATCGCTTTCCGGGCCTCCGGAGCGGTTTCCGCTCTCACCGTCCTGCTGGCGACGTGCCCCCCCGCCAAGCACAGTACAATCATCAACATAAAGGTTTTCATCGCTCCTCCTTTTGTCGGTGAGCAAGAAAGTCATTTCGGTTTGCAAAAAGTGCAAAAATGCGGGATCGGCTGGACCAGAACACATTTTCCGCCGGCACCATCCCCATCGGATGATACGTCTCCCGGGACTTCTGCGTTCATCCGATCTGTTGAATCAGCCAGTTCATATCAGAGAGAGCCACCTCTTCCTATGCCGGCTGAGGTATGGTGAGTAGTGCCCGTAGCTTACGTTCGGTTATTACCCGGGAAGGTAGTTGCTCCCCCATCTCGATCACTTGTTGCTGGATGTCGGGGGGTAGCTTGAGGAGGCGGAGGAACTGGCTGATCCGGGCGGGGGAGACACCGATTTTCCGGGCGAGGGCGGTCTGGGAACCTATGCCGGGTGTATTCAGGAGGTGTTTGTAGTGCTGGGCGAGAAGGAGGGGGTTGGGATAAGTTTTGCATGATTTCAGGGGTATCTCTATGGCCGACAAGGAGATACGCTGTACTCCATGCCCGATTCGATGGGGAAACAGGGGGAAGCCTACCTCGAAGAAAATTCGTCTGAGAGAGACGTTCGGGGAGTGACGAAAGGCCCGCCTCAGACCAAGGCGGGCCTTTTGTCATCCTGAGCGAGCGAAGCGAGTCGAAGGATCCAATATTTATCCCGCACAGCCCAGATTGGTTACACCTGGGTGAGTGCGGGATTTTTCCTTCCAGGCAAATCCGGGGGAATCTTCTTGACCAACCCCATCGGCAGAAGGATACTATTCCTATCGGCTTGGTCTACTAACCTCGATGTGAGGCATTCGGATAAGGAGGTAAATGCATGAAAAAAGCACGCTGGGCTACGGGATTGTTCCTGATACTAGCCGCTACCCCACTGATAATCCTCTCGTGCAGCAGCGGCGGGGGCGGAGGGGAAAGCACCAGCTGGAACCTGGCCGGAACCTGGAACTGCACGATGAACATTATCGACAATACTCACTTGTATGACTTTCTGTTGAGGGCTAGCACCTGGCAGATCACTCAGTCGGGCAACGACATCACGGTGGATGATTCTGCAAATCAGGTTTGGAGAGGGACCATCGATGGCGACACGCTTTCCCTAAGTTTCGAAAAAGATGTTTCTGGCGATTGCGGTATACGGGGAAGAGCCACCCTGACCATTGAGAGCAACAACCGGATGATCGGGAACGGCGATGATAAGTCTACCTGCGGCGCCGGCGGCGCTACCTACAACTTGCTCAGTACACGTTAGTCTCTTTCCGCGCAACGTCACATCCTTCAGCGTGGAAACAAAAGGCAGTTTCCCGGCAGCCTGTAACCCTGGGTCGATCGCGGTTGACCCAGTGCCCGGCAGGCCCGACGTTCGGAGATCCCTAGCTCACTGCACGCCTGTCCCACGGCCCGGCGCCGCTTCGCCGGGCTCAGAAGTTTCCCGAGGCGGCCTCTTTCAGTATGGCCTTGTCCAGCGACAGATCGGCCACCAGCTTCTTCAGCCGGCTGTTCTCCTTCTCCAGGTCCTTGAGCCTCCGGGCCTGCTCCACCCTCAGCCCCCCATACTCCTTCCTCCAGCGGTAGTAGGTCTGCTCGGTAACTTCGATCTTCCGGCAGACCTCACCCATCGCGACTCCCTGGCCAGCCACGACCTCCGCCTCGCGCAGCTTCTGGATGATCTCCTCGGCCTTGTATCTCCTCTTCGTCATCTCCGACCTCCCCTCCGGGTTGTGATCCAGGCTTAAACTCCAACATACAACCTGGACCGGTTTTCGGGGGGCAGGTCATGGAAGGGATGGGAGCATGGTTGGAATAAAATTCGCAACCCTGGACCCAGACGTCCGCCTTGTGGGTCGCAATGCGCAGGGCGCCGAAGCCGTGGCCGCTGGATGACCAGAGGGTGCCGTCGGCGTTGCGAAAGATCATGTCGGAAATGGTGATGTCGGCGTTGCTGTCGCCGGCCTGGCCTAAACCGACCCAATAATCGATCTCCAGAATGGAGGTGCGATGATCTCCGTCGAGAATCGGCTTCTCCGCCGGGGTGCCTCCGATCGTGATGGGATAGTCTTCCGTGCTCACGGGGATATACTCGAGCGGACGAGTCAGGTGGTAGACGCCTCCCATGACCCAGAAGGTATCTTCCTCGCCATTGCGGCTGGCGGCGGTCAGGGCGTTAAACAGTTCGGTCGTGTCGTGAACGATGAAAATTCCCGCGGCGGAAGGGCGCGGAAAAACGGCGAGCAGCAAGCAGAGCAGCCCCATCACCAGTCTCCGGGATAGTGCGCTTGCCTCCGGATAGATCCTTGTGTTGTCGAATGGTGCTGGCCGGATCTCACTTTCAACGTTCGATTTCACGCCATCCTCCGGTATGGTCAATGGGCTAAGGTTTATTAAGGGGAGCACTAACATTGGAAGTGGCCCAAATAATGGGGGCAGGTCAATCCAGCAGTCCGTGATCCAGATGGGGGATCCCTTACCATCCCGAGCGATAACCGAACGTAAACCACGGGCATTGCTCAGCTCTCCCCAACCCAGATAGAGAGGGGCTGCTCCCCATTGATGGAGAAACCGCCCCTCTCTTTGCCGGTCAAAGCCGGCTGTTATCAGTCACTATCCTCCACCCGCTATCCCCCATCCTCTACCTCGTTACCGGGATGTCGCTATTTGATCCGAAATACACTCGGGTCAGTTCCCTCACCGCCCAGAGACCCGAGTAATTCCGGAAGATCCCCAGGTCGTCCAGACCGTCCCCATTGTAATCCCCGGGGCGTGCCCAGTCGGTGCAGATGCCGATGTAATGGCGGGTGATCCCCCGGATTCCCCACATCCCCTCGCAGGGGCGAAAGACGGACGGGTCGGCAACGCCGTCGCCGTCATAGTCGAGGGCCATCGGCCAATCTGACGATCCTCCAAAGAAGAAGCGGGTGAGATCGGAGACCGCCCAGTATCCCGCAGACGGACGGTAGACCGCCATCTGCAGTGATCCTCCGGCATCGTAGTCGCCGGGTACCGGCCAGTCGCCGTTAGCTCCGAATACCACGCTGGTCAGGTTCCGAACATACCAGCGAGCGGTGGCAGGACGGAAGACGGCGATGTCGGCGATAGTATCGCCGTCATAGTCTCCCGGTATCGGTATATCTCCATTGGTCCCGTAGTAGAGGCGGGTGAAGTTATGGACAAACCACTGTCCGGAGGCGGCCCGGAAGACGGCTATGTCCGCACTCCCATCCCCATCGTAATCCCCAGATGCAGGCTGATCAGTGGAGACTCCGTAGTAGGCAACGGTCACATCCTTCACCGACCACATCCCAGAAGAAGGACGGAAGACGGCTACATCGTCTGTTCCGTCCCCGTTGTAATCCCCAGAAGCTACCACCGCCTTATACGGAGGAAGGGTGGGTCCACAGGTGGGTGTAGGGGAGGGCGAGGGACTTAGCTCTGGAGTTGGAGTGGCTGTCGGGCTGGGTTCCGCTGTCGGTGTAGCACTTGGCTCTGGGCTGGGAGTGGGACTGATCGGTGTAGGTGTTGCCGAGGGAGAGGGCGAAGGAGATGGGGTCGGCGTCACGCTCGGCGAGGGGCTGGGTGTCGGGGAAACCGGGGAAGGCGTAGGAGAGGCGGAGGGCGAGGGAGAGGGTGTGGGCGAAGCCGATGGAGAGGGGGATGGAGTAGGAGTTATCGGCGAAGGCGTTGGGGA
Source organism: uncultured bacterium (assembly GCA_964551475.1). GTDB lineage: Bacteria > Auribacterota > Erginobacteria > Erginobacterales > CAZKCI01 > CAZKCI01. The sequence continues at coordinate 5,724 of CAZKCI010000011.1, forward strand.
GGTTGAAGGTGAGGGCGAGGGCGAGGGGGTCGATGCGGGGGTTGCTGTAGGTTCTGGGGTCGGAGAAGGAGTGGTCGAGGGCGAAGGCGATGGGGTCGGGGTAGGAGTGGGTAGGGTGTCGAAGTTAGCCACCAGTGCGCGGTCGGAGCTAGTCGAGAAGGTGTAGTACGCACTCGTTGACACCACCGTGCCGCCCTCTGTCCAGTTCAGGAAATACCACCCGGAATAAGGGCTCGCAAACACCGCTGCCGGGTGTCCGTACTCAGGGTTGTCTCCCAAAGCTGCGCCCCCTGAAACCGGGTTCGCCGTGGCCGTCACGTGATAACAGAAGCTCCCGTAGAGCGCGCGGTCCACGGTCGCCGTAAACGTGTAGTCGGCGTCGTACGAGACCGTGCCCATTGCTGGGTCCCACCAGCAGCTGAAGTGCGTGCCGTGCAGGCACGTCCCGTGCACGGTCACAGAGGTGCCCGCGACGAAGGTCCCTCCTCCCGAGACCGTGCCGCCCCCGTCACTCCCGTAAACCGTGATCTGGAATCCGAAGTTGGCCACGAGGTCCCGGTTCCCCGTGGCTGTGAACGAGTAGTGGGGGTCCGTCGAGACCTGGCTCCCGCCCTCAGTCCAGTTTATGAAGTGATAGCCCGGGTTGGCAGTGGCGTACAAGTCGACGGAATCTCCCTCGTAGTAGGTGCCCCCGCCCGTGGTGTATCCCCCCGCAGCCGGGTTCGGGTTCGCGGATATGGTGTAGGCGGCAGGGGCCGAGAAGACCGTGACGCTGGAGCCACCATAGTTGGCGGCATCGCCCATTCCGGTCGTCGCGTTGAAATCGATGCCTTGAGGGTTGCTCTGCGTGTTGACGTTGCCGACCAGGGCGTTTGTGACGGTATCGAATACGGTCACGCCGTTGGTCGCCCCCTTGATAACCGACAGGTTGTTCGCCGCCAGGCCCGCATGGGTCACGAATATCCTGTTGTTGTTCGGATTGACCGCTACGCCGGACGGGTTCCCGTTCGTATCGATATTCGCGACAAAAGTCGGCGCGGCGTTCGCCGCCGCGCACGTCAAGGCAAGCGCTGCGGTAATCCGGATGGCCGAGGCGATAGCGATCCTGCGCATTGGAAAAGTCCTCCGGGACTCGAACAAGGATTTGCTATTTCTGTATAACTTATCGCGTTTAAACATCTTTTGCTTCATTGTCAAGTTTATCTAACCGGTTTCATGGGTAAAAACCTGCCGAGGCCAGGGTTTCCCCTTGCACCGCGGAATACCGCTTGGCCGTTGGTGCGTCCTTGCATCCATTCCTTTCTATCAACCGAAGATTATCATGGACCGCTGCGAATTCTGCCGCGGCTCCCATTGGTGGTTCCCCAATCATAACCCAGCCAGGCTTCCCCCGGCAAGGCCAGTCGCCGAGCTCCATGATTGTTTCATAGGTTAGCCGCCCCATGATCATGGAATCGAGGCTAAACGGAGGCGGATCAGGCCAATCCGGACCTACCACAATCCCCTCATCCTGGCCAAAGAATACAAACGACTGCTGGAAACCCCCGGCATAGACACCCAGGCCAAACTAGCCAAAAAAGTCGGTGTTTCCCCTGCCCGGATCAGCCAGATGCTCAGGCTCCTCAAACTTCCACCCGATGTTCAGCAATCCGTGATCCGGATGGGGGATGCTCTACCTCCCAGGAAGGTAACCGAACACAAGTTGCGGGCTTTGCTCGCTGCTACTCAATCCAAGTAAAAAGGGCGGCCCTTTCCGGAACCGCCTTTCTCTTTGCCGGCCGAAACCGACTATTCACCATTCCCCATTCCCTCTCCCGGCTACCCGCCGCCGCGGACGGCACGGACATAGTAGGTGTCGATCTTTTCGTCGTGGTAGACATTGCCGTCGTAAAAGTACACGTACCAGGCCCGCGAGTGATCCAAGGCTAGCGTACTGGAGGACCAGTAGCTCTCCGGCTTGGTATTCGGGAAATAGGTAGCCCATATTGCGAGGCTATTAATCGATATATCGACCAACGATTCCAATTCTCGCCGGTTCGGCAGTCTCCAGTCCGTGTGGCCGGCGAAGTCGAGGTTCTTCGCCCAGGCGACCGCCGGGGTCCATTCCGTCTGGTTCCCGAAGTTGCAGCCCGTTTCGTTTCCGTCCTTGGCCCACATCAGACCGGTCACGTTGTCTGTGATTGTTCCGTCCCCGTTGTCGGTGTAACTAATGGCCGTTCCTCTCTCATAGTAACCGTCGTCCCCGCTGAGATAACTGAACGTCTGCCCGGTCTTGAGTAGACCCCGTATTCTGGCTTTTCCTGGTGAAATCGCAACATCGGTGGAACCTCCAAAATATACCCGGGTGAGGCCATTCACCGCCCAGAGCCCTGCGCTTCCCCGGAATACGCCGATATCATATATGCCATCGCCGTTGTAGTCTCCTGGCATGGGCACATCACTCCCGCCCCCGAAATAAATCCGGGTGACGTCCTGAACGGCCCATAATCCGCTTGTCGACCGATAAATGGCGGCCTGATCTCTCCCGCTCCCGTTATAGTCCCCCGGAACGGGATTATCACCCGTGGTCCCTCCATAAATTCGGGTGACGTTCCGCACCGACCAGAGGTTGGAACTTGGCCGGAAGACGGCTATGTCCCCAGTCCCGTCTCCATTAAAGTCTGCGGCCATCAACGTTGTCCCCATTCCCGCCAATAACACCATCATCAGCAGTCTGATCTTGCTCACACCACGCCTCCTTCGTTTCTCAGTTCCTGCTTTTCAATCTGACCAAATGAAAAACCCGGCTGGATATCGTTATCCAAGCCGGGTCAAGCTTGCCGAACCTCATGTCCCCAGTCTGATCTCACGATGCCTGCCGACGGGGTTAAGGTGAACCGCTGTGGACAATCATCTCCCTCTTGCAATTGGAAGTCAAGCCGTCTCAGGAGATATGTCAAGCAATTGTATCTGGTGACCGGAGGCTGGGGAAGAGGGGATGAGCTGGTCGATGAGCTGTCCGGGTTTGCCCGTTATATGCGTCCCAACTCGGCCCAGGTTGATCAAGCGGCCCTTATGAAAAGCAAAGCCCAAAAGGCATGCAGTTCGAGAGGGGCAAGAGGGAACGCGGGGGGATGAAGGGATAAGCCGGCCGAGTCCCAGTGCCGGTGGTATTCGACTGCACTATGCTTGCCAGGAATGGCCGCATTTCGGACATTTTGTGGGTTCGCGATCTGCCAACAAAGCCAGCAAGCCGATTGGGAAAAAACAAATGGCAATAAGGATCTGCCCGCCTTTGAAACCACCCCTTGTAGCCATCTCGCGGCACTTCGGGCAGGAGAGTTGAGTTGGCATATCGTCCTCCTTGGTTATTAGCATTCCATTAAATTCGATACCCATACGATGAGCAGACCACCTGCGATACATTTACCAATGAATCTTGAGATCAAGGATACTTGATCTCCGATGGAGGTTCTCCCCAGAGCAAGAACTCTAAAAGGATGATGCCGAGGATTTTTGAATCCGGGGGCACCCATGCTTATTTCCCACGAAGAGATCGGCGAACTGAGTTATGGGTGTCCCCAGATTATTGAACCATCCCATCTTGACAAAGCTTCCCGGCCCCGATACAAGGCGGGGGAACACAACCCAACCGGAGGTGCGGCATGGCAAGAAATGTTGTGGCGGCGGGCCTTCTCGCCGCGTTGTTCGCAGGCTGTTCTTCTCTCCCCACCTACACGCGCACGGGAAGCCTGCCGGCCGATCTCGCCATCGTGAACGCCGACGTGGTCACCTGCGACGCGAACAATACCCGCGCCCAGGCGGTGGCGGCCAAGGACGGGCGGATCGTCTTCGTCGGGAGCAACGAGGCGGCCGCCGAGTTCATCGGGCCGCAGACCCGCCTGATCAACGCCGACGGCGAGGTGCTCACGCCCGGCTTCGTGGACAACCACTGCCACTCCCTCTGGATCAGCGCGCTCGCCCCGGTGATGACGAAGGATTTTTACAAGTGCAAGACCTTCGAGGAGTTCCAGGCCGCCGTCCTCAAGCAGGCCGCCGACAACCCCGACCTTCCCCTGGTGAGCGGGATCGGATGGAACTACTCCTACATTCCGAGCGGCGCGCCGACCAAGGAAATGCTCGACGCCATCATCGCCGACCGCCCGACGATGCTCTGGCCGATCGACGCGCAATGCATCTGGGTCAACACCAAGGCCCTGAACCTGATGCGGGAACGCAACCAGGAAGCTTTCGAGGAGATGCTCCCCAATAAGGACGCCAAGACCGGCGAATACACCGGCACCTTCCGCCACTCGCACACCTTCTCCCCCCTCGATTACTTCACCGAGGAGGAACTGAGGCCGGTCCGCCCGCGGATGCTCCAGGCGATGAAGGATCTCATCGCCGAGGCTCTCTCCTTCGGCGTGACCACCATGGACGACCTCCAGATCTACCGCTCCTTCGTCCCCTATCTCCTCGATTTGAAAAAGGAAGGCGGGTTCAAGGACATCCGGGTGAGGGGGACGATGTATGTCGGGCCGCATGCCCTGAAGGACGAGGCGAAGCTGAAAGAGAAATTCGCCTGGTGGAAGGAGGTCGGGGCGCGGGAGAACGACGCCCACTTCATCCTCGGCCAGTCGCTCAAGTTCTACATCGACGGCACCGTGGGGAACCATACCGCGTTGCTCTCCCAACCCTACCTCGATGAGCCGAATAATTACGGGGAGGCGCTCTGGACCCAGGAGAAGTTCGACCTGGTGATGGATATCATCGACGGGATGGGCTTGCAGGCCTATACCCACTCCATCGGCGACGCGGGGATCAATCGAGTCCTCAACAGCTATGAGAAAGTGCGCGAGAAGAGCGGTCGTGACGCCCGCCACGTGGTCATCCACTGCGAGCTCCCCTCCGCGGAAGACCTCGCCCGGATGGCCCGGCTCAAAATCCCCGCGGGGATGGAGCCTGCCCTCTTCTACGCGGACGGCGTGATCGAAAAGGCGCTCGGCCTGGAGCGCCTCCAGAAGTACAACCCCTGGAAGACGATGGAAAAGATGGGGATCACCATCGCATTCGGGAGCGACTACCCCGCCCCGCAGAACCCGATCTACGGCCTGTTGATCGCCGTTCTGCGGGTGAACGAGCACGGAGACGACACCTGGGGGCCGGACGAGGCGATCGACGTGCTGAGCGCCATCCGCCACTGGACGATCGATTCGGCCTACGCCCGTTTCCTGGAGAAGGACCTGGGCTCGATCGAGGTGGGCAAGCTTGCGGACCTGGCCCTGATGGATGCCCGCATCATCTCGCTCGGATCGCTCGGCTTTCTCCTCACGCATGACATCGAAGTCGGCAAGCTTGACGACTTTTGCCTGATGACGGTGGTGGACGGGAGGATCGTCTATCAGCGGCCGGGAGCGGAGCTAGGAGAGTAGGATGGAATGGACGAGTAGACGGCATGGGCGGGATAGACGATAGGGACTAAATTCACGAGAAGGAATGGAGGGACGGCCTGAACGGCATGGACAGCGTGAACAGGCAGGGACAGCACGGGCATGAGCCGCTGATCCCGAAGCATGGTGGATATCGGCGGTTCGGCTCCTTCCAGCTATAGTCGGCGTCAATCATCTCGGTCAGGGAAGAAGCCAGAACCGTTCTCCAGTCGATCCTGGGTGCGAGGATTTTGCTCGCCGTGCGCTCCAAACCCGCCGGCATCTCACCTCTGCTCCTCGCTATCTGTGCGGCTTGACTGATCGCTGTCTTCCAGATTGCTTCCTGCTCGCGCATTTCAGAAGCACTAGGAGTCCTCTTGTCTTTGCCCGGATACTTTCGCACTTCACCCGGCCCGCATTCTTTCCAGTCTTGAGGTGTGCTTTCGGGCAGCAACTCGTAGATTGACTCGGCTGACATCCCCTCAAACTTTTCATCCGACAACCCCCCGCCGCCCAGTTCAAAGCCGCTCTCCTCAAGAATCGCGTTGATCGCGTAGTCACAGGCGGCGTTCCATTTCTGGTGCTCTCTTCCCCCTGCCCGGATCAGCCAGATGCTCCGACTCCTCAAGCTACTCCCGGATATTCAGCAATCGGTGATCAGGATGGGGGATCCGCTGACCTCCCCCATCATGACCGAGCGGAACCTCAGGCCGCTCGCGAAACTCCCGAGGGCCGAACGGAAGAGCCTCATCCGAAGGTTCGTGCGGATATAGGCTCCGTATAGACCAATTATCAGTTGGGCTGAATATAAAGCTCATTTATGGTGGTACTATCGATCGGACAAATAAAATATTTTTGATCGGGAGTAGTCAGCCCATCAGCACCTCTATAAAACCCGATTCCGCCGTACCACCAATTATTGTTTCCGCTAACGTCGCTATGGCCTTGCCCTATTACCAGTTCGTAACTATTACCATCAATTACTATAGTGCCGGTAAACGCAAAATTCAGGTCGGCCGGCCAATTGTCGATTCCATATATTTGCGTGCAAAATGCCACAGTTGCTCTATCTTTAAACCATTGCGCGGGACCCGAACTGCCTTTTCTTCCGGCCCGGACATCGATAGTATAACTACCCTCCGAACTGCTTCCTGTTATGCCACCCCATGGTTGCCCGCTGGTTATGCTGTAGTCGCCGCTAAATGCAAATGTAACCGAATTCAGGTCTACGTAACGCGTGAATAGCAAAATATTGTCGCGAATTGTAGGCGAAGCGGGCGCGGGGTCAGGGATGAATCCGATCGGTGTGTCTCCCGGCGCTCCGAAGTAGCACCGGGTGAAACCCCGGATCGCCCAGAGACCGGTGGTCTCCCGGAAGATTCCCACGTCCCAGCTTCCGTCCCCATCGTAATCGGTGGGGACGCGCGTATCCCCGAAGGTCCCGAAGGAGACGCGGGTGACTCCCTTCATTGCCCAGAGATTCCGGGTCCAACTGAAGATTCCGGGTTCCCAGGTGCAGTTGCCGTCGTAGTCGCCCGCGATCGGTCGGTACCCCGTAGACTCGAAATAAATGTTTCCAACATTCCAGATCGCCCAGAGGTCGCCAGTATCCCGGAAAATCGCGATATCATCCGTCCCGTCCCCGCTGTAATCCCCCGGGACCAGATAATCGGTCAGCGAGTTGCCGAAGTAGACCTGAGTCACCCCTTTCACTGCCCAGAGAGTGGTCGAGGGGCGAAAGATCGCAAAGTCCGTGGTCCCGTCCCCGTTGTAGTCCCCCGGGCGGGGCTGATCGGCGCTCATCCCGAAATAAACCTGGGTTATGCCCTGGACCGCCCACAGGGCGGCGGCGTCACGGAAAATGGCGATGTCGGCCGTTCCGTCGCCGTCGTAGTCCCCCGGCATCGGGTCGTCATCTGGCATTCCGAAGCAGGCCCTCGTCACCCCCCGGATCGCCCAGAGACCGTCGGTGTCCCGGAAGACTCCGATATCGTCCTTCCCGTCCCCGTTAAAGTCGGCGGCCAAGGAAACCGAACTAATGCTCATGCCCAAAAACATGGACAAACCCAACGCCCATCTTTTCATCTTCTTCTCCTTTCTTATTCGCCTCTATCGTCCCCGCATAAAATTAAAATCCCGGCAGGATATCGCTATCCGAGCCGGGTCAGTCTTGCCGATCATCATGTCCCCAGTCCGTTTTCACAACGCCTCCCACCGGGGTGTAAAAGTAGGCCAGTCTTGTGGATTACATCAGGATCTTCTTGATGTCCGTCAAAAGGAGGCCCAAGTTCTCTTCGATGATCCCCCAGACGATCCGATCATCGATCGAATCGTAGCCGTGGGCCAGAATATTTCTGAAGGAGATGATGT
>CAZKCI010000012.1:0-12100 GCA_964551475.1 uncultured bacterium
GCGGCCACTCCGACACAACCCCGTTGGGGTTGAATACTCTCTCGCCTTGGTTACCCAGGGTAGCGCCTTCGGCGCAACCCTGGGCTACCGGACTCAGCCCCGTTGGGGCTGCTGGATACCCTTTACTCGCCTCCCGAACCCACACGAAACGGAAGAGAACCAGAAATAACAACTCAGCCAGATATCGCTGCCCCCAATCGGATCTCAAGACGACTCCCGCCGCGGTTACCGTGAACCGATTTTAACGGGTTACTGGGTTATCCCCCGTTCCGCCTCATCTTGCAAGCCACGCTTTTCCTTGAGGGCGACGATCTTCACCTCGTCGAGCATCTTGCGGACATCCACTTCGTTCGGCCGGATGTCATCCTTGATCTTCCGGCTCGAACCGTTATGCCACGAGTGGTCGGCAGTGCTATAAGTATACACCCCCGCTCGACTCCATGGTCAGCCGGTAGCTGGGATCGTCAGGGATCGTCATTGCTGACCCCGATGTTTTAGTCTCCGGGCACGAGGGGGGACAATTGCCCTACCATCCGGATTTTTTCACGCCTTCTCTGGGCAATGCGGGATAAAAAGCAGAACTCCCCAAGTTACATCCCATCCGTGATCAGAATGGGGAATCCTCTAGATAACCGAACACAAGTTGCGGGCACTACTCGTCTCAACCCCAGTGGAATAAATCCACACCTGCGATCTTGACCAGTTGGGGGGCACCCCTCCTGTGCTCGACTTCAAAGGGTGGTATATATTAAGTGACAGGATATATGGAGGAATGGGCCATGCGACGGTCTGTATTCCTGCTCGCCGTCTTCACCGCTTTCGGGGGCAATGCGTCTTTCGCCGCACTAATCCAGCCTTCCGACCTCGAGTATCGGGGCGCCTTCCGACTCCCGGACTGGCCGGATTTCGAGATCGGCTGGGCCTGGAGCGGCGAGGCCCTGACCTGCTATCCCGGGGGCGACCCCAACGGTCCCCCTGACGGCTATCCCGGCTCCCTCTTCGGCGCCGGCCATAATTGGAATCAGTATATCGCCGAGATCAGCATACCCGTCCCCGTCATCTCCTCCGGCAAGAACCTTGCCGATCTCAACACCGCCTCCACTCTGCAGGGCTTTCAAAACATCCGGGGGGGAACCATCCCCTTCTCCGGTTACGAGATACCCCGCGTCGGCCTGGAATATCTGCCCGCCCAAGGGAACCAGTCATCCGACAAGCTCTATTTCTGCTGGGGCGAACATATGCAGGAGATGGAGACCAACCCTTCCCACGGCTGGTGCGGCCTTGACCTCTCCGCCCCCCAACCCGCGGGACCCTGGCGGATCGGCGATTATCCCAACTACGTGACGAATGACTATATATTCGCCATCCCGCCGGAGTGGGCGGATGTTCACACTCCGGGGTTTAGATTGGCGACAGGCCGTTTCCGCGACGGCGGCCAGGGGGCGGAAGGGCCTTCGCTCATCGCCTGCGGTCCGTGGACCCAGGGAGACCCCCCTCCCGCAGGAACGACGCTTGCCACCACGCCCCTTCTCCTCTATGGAAGCGCCTACGAGAACGATCCCGCCACTATGTCCGGCTACCACCATTCCGATGAGTGGACCGGCGGCGCCTGGCTGATCTCCGGCGGGGCGGCTGGGGTGGTCTTGGTCGGAACCAAGGGCGATGGGGAGTGCTGGTATGGGTGCCCCCAGGGGCCAGACGTATCGTGGGATGACTGCCCGGGCGAGCGAGGCTTCTGGTCGACCTCCCTCCACGGGCAGATCATCTTCTATGACCCGGCCGATCTGGCCGCCGTCGCTTCCGGGACCATGACGCCGGCCGATCCCCAGCCGTATGCGATGCTGGACATCGACTCCGTCCTCTTCGCCCACCAGGGCGCGCAGGAGAAATACCACACCGGAGACTGTGCCTTCGATCGCGAGCGGTGTCTTCTCTACGTTCTCGAACCGCTGATCGACGATGACAAGCCGATCGTCCACGTCTGGAAGGTGGGGGGGACCGCTCCGGCGCCCACCCCTCCCCCGCCGTCTCCGGAGGCACTGGTCATTCAGTCGGGAGATTATGACGGGGACGGGACCGCGGACCCGGCGGTCTACCGCCCCTCCGCCGGCCTCTGGGCGGTCCGGGGGATATCGCGTTTCTATTTCGGGCAGGCCGCGGATATCCCCGCGAGCGGCGATTACGATGGCGACAGTACGGCTGAAGCTACCGTTTTCAGCCGTTCCGTCTCGCCCGCTCGTTGGTCGATTCGCGGGCTGGGTATCGAATATTTCGGTGGCCCGTCCGATCTGCCGGTCCCGGCGGATTATGATGGAGACGGGACCTGCGACCTCGCCGTTTTTCGGGCCTCCTCCGGCCTCTGGGCGGTCCGGTCGACGACGCGGGCCTGGCTGGGGATATCGGGCGACCGCCCCGCGCCCGGCGACTATGATGGGGATGGGCGGGCGGACCCCGCCGTCTATCGCCCCTCCCTGGGGATGTGGGCCATCCGCGGCCTGACTGTTATCCATTTCGGGGACGCCTCCGACCTGCCCGTCCCCGGCGATTACGGCTCGCTCGGCCGCTCCCTTCCCGCCCTTTTCCGCCCCGGGGCGGGTATGTGGGCGGTCCGGTCCTTCACCCGTTTTTTCTTCGGGACCGCTTCCGACTATCCGGTTCCCTCCCGCTCGTGGGAATCGGGGAGTGATCGGGCTGGCCTCTTCCGCCCCTCGTCCGGTCTTTGGTCGATCCGAGGTCTGACGCGGTTCATATTTGGGACTGCGGGCGACCTGCCGTCGACCCGATAGGAGGGACGCACGGAAATGGTATGCGGGCGCGGCAGGTAAAGGTTGCCGGCATCACGTCAGAGGATCGTCGCTGAATGTATTGCGCTGGGGGTGCCCCTCTGTATACTAATTCCGAATGAGCCGACCTGGAAAAACCCTCTGGGCCTTTCTTATCCTCTTCTTGGCCTTGGTCTCCCTGTTCCTGGAGTTGGGGGTACGGCACGACCTGATCATCACCGTAGTCATTTATGCCCTCGATCTCTTCATCCTAGCGGCCATCGCGGGCGAGTTTATCGTCGGGTTCGCCCGGGAACGCTACCATCCAGCCTACCTCCGGCGCCACGCCTTCGACGCCATTTTCCTCGCTGTCTTAGCAGTCCTTTTTATCGTCAGCAAGTACACCGCCTTTCTGGTCTCCTTCCATCAAGCGGAGCGCGTGGCGGTCGGATTGATCGTCGTCAGGAACATCTTCGTCGTTCTCAAGGTCCTCAGTCGTTACCGGAGACTGAAAACCTTTATCAGCGAGTTCGCCCGCAATCCTGCTCAGACTATAGTTTTATTCTTCTTGGCGATCATTCTCTTGGGGACACTCCTACTTCTGCTCCCCCTTTCCCGGGCGGGGGAAGGGCGTCTGGAGATCGTCGACTCTCTCTTTACCGTCACCTCCGCCGTCTGCGTGACCGGATTGACCGTGGTCGACACAGCTACCGCCTTTTCCCCCTTCGGCAAGACGGTGATCGCGCTGCTGATCCAGTTCGGCGGCCTGGGGATAATGATCTTCGCCTTCTTTACCTTCTTCCTGATGAGACGGCGGATGTCCTTGCAGGAGCAAATGACCGTGTCGTACGTCCTCGACCCGCGCGATATGCGCAATCTGTCCGGGATGGTCTTTCGGATCATCCTTATCACCTTCCTGATCGAGGCTCTGGGCGCGGCCGGGCTCTTTTTTGTTTTCCGGGGGCGGTTCGGGGGGACGGTTGTCCCGCTCGCCTTCAGCCTGTTTCACTCCATCTCCGCCTTCTGTAACGCGGGCTTCGCCCTCTTCACCGACAACCTGGAAAGCTTCCGCTCCGACCTGGGGTTGAACTTCGTCATCGCCGGCTTGATCATTCTGGGAGGAATCAGCTTCGGGGTCATCAACAACCTCGCCCGCGTCGTTTCCAGCCGTATCGGAAAGGACAAATCCGGCCGAAACATCCCACCCGTCCACCTCACCCTCAACACCAAGGTAGTTCTCGTCGGCACCGCCATCCTTTTGGTCGGCGGAACGCTCTTGATCTACAATCTCGAGCATCGCGCCAACCTGGTGCGATACGACTTGAAAACCGAATACCTCTCGGCCTTTTTCCAATCGGTGACCCTGCGGACTGCCGGTTTCAACACCATTCCCCTGGGGAACCTCCGTGTCTCCACGTATCTGGTGATGATCCTCTTCATGTTTATCGGGGGGGCCTCCGGCTCGACTGCCGGGGGGATCAAGGTGAACACCGTCGCGGTCATCGGCGCCTTCGCTCGATCCGTTTTCAAGAACCGGGAGTCCGTCCTGCTCGGCCGCCACTCGCTTCCGCGGGAGATGGTCAACAAGGCGCTGGTGATAGCCCTGCTCGCTACCCTGATCGTCTTTTCCGGAACGCTGTTGCTTTCGATCACCGAGAAGGATCCTCCGATCAACCTTCTGTTCGAGACGGTTTCCGCTTTAGGCACGGTCGGGCTCTCCACCGGGATCACGCCAAGTCTGACCGTTCCCGGAAAGCTCGTTATCATTGTGGTTATGTTCCTGGGACGCTTGGGACCCCTGACGGTGATCGCAGCTATGCCCCAGCGAAAGGTGTATCATGTAAAGTATCCGGAGGAGTCCCTTTCCATCGGCTGAAAAAGCCGGGCCGGGGAGAATCGCATCGGAGAGAGAGAACCCCCGTCTTGAAAACGGGGAGACGGTTTCTCGGGAACCGGGAGGAGCTGGCCATGGCAAGAAGCAAGGTGTTCGCGGTCTTCGGCCTGGGGACCTTCGGCGAGGAGGTCTGCCGGACCCTGGTGGAAAAGGGAGCGAAGGTCATCGCGGTGGATCATACGGCTCAGCTGGTGGACAAGATCAAGGACGCGGTCGAGCAGGCGGTGTTGCTCGATAGCACCGACGAGGATGCGCTCCGGCAGCTCCCGCTTTCCACCGTCGATGCGGCAGTGGTGGCGATCGGGGAGAACCTGAGCGCCAGCATCCTGACCGTGGCCCTGCTCAAGAAGCTGGGAGTACCCTACATCGTGGCCCGGGCGATCTCCGAAATCCACTCTCAGATCCTTAAACAGGTGGGAGCGGCCGAGGTGATCATCATCGAGGTGGACGAGGGGCGGCGGGTGGCCTCCCGCCTGATCTCGCCCGACGTTGTTGATCGCATCCCCATCTCCACCCAGCAGACGCTGGCCGAGGTGCTCGTTCCCAAGAGCTTCGCGGGCAGCTCGCTCCACAAGCTCGAGTTGCGCAAGCGTTTCAACGTGAACGTGATCTCCATCCGGCGGACCCGTCTGAACGTGGACAACATGGGCAACCCGGTCAAGGAGGAGGTTGTCCTCTCCCCCCAGCCCCAGGATGTCATCCAGGAAAACGATGTTCTGGTGGTGGTGGGTCCCGACCGCGCGATCGATGCGCTGAAGGAATCCTGAATGCAGCTGATCGGTAAAGGGTGGCTGGTGTTCTCGCTCCTCTTGGCCTGCGCGCTTCTGCTGCTGCTCGGATGGTACGGCTATCGGGTCTTCTCCACCCCCGGGCGCAGCGAAGGCTGGGAGGCCAAGTACCAGGCGGAGCATTTTCTCCACCTCTCCTTGCTCGGAACACTTCTGATCCTTCTCGCTGGGGCTGCGGTCGTGTTCCGGGCCCGGCGGCTTTTCCGCGATCTGGACATGCTCGCCGAGTTTACCCGCCAGGGTCAGTTCCCGGGGCCCGAGTACCTTCGCCGGCTGGGTCCCCTGGGCCCCAAGATTGAAACCATCTACTCCCAACTCGCCGAGCTCAACGAGGCCAAGTCGCTGAAGATTGGAACCCTGAGCAACCTGAACAAGTTTTTAGCCGAGAACATCGATCTCGACCTGGCGATCATGGACATTCGGGGCCAGGTGATCCAGGGCAGCAAGCGCCTGCTCGCCCGTCTCCAGCTGGACCAGTCATCCCTCGGCGGCCGGGCGGCGGCCGACCTGATCGAAGGGCTCAACTTCGACGAGGTCCGGGCCGAGATGGCACGGACCAGGCGCCCGGTGGTGAAGAAGGGGCTAATCCTCCTTCCGACTCGGGAACCCGGTGAGACCATTCTCTTTTTCCCCGTCGCCAACCCCCGGGGCGAGCTCGCCAACATCGTGGCGGTGATCGGGAAAGAGGGAATGGCCGGGGAGATGCCCGTCCCCGGAGAGCAGCTGCAGGCAATGGAGCCTGCCGAGCCCTATCTGGAGCGCCTACGCCACAAGCTAGGCTGGTAAAAAACGTCCGCTCAGGATGAGAAAGGCCTGCCTCCTGCTGAAGCAGGCGCTTTCGTCACTCCCCTATCTGTATCCCTGACATTCTTCTGGGCAGGCCTGATCGGTAACAAAATCTGCCGAGATCATTGAGCATTAAACCTTCTGCTCCATTTATCGATAAATATAGTTGAGCCAATAGGTGGGCACTGCAACCGGGAGGGAGATATGGGATCGATGGAACGCAGATGGAATCGCGGGCTGATGGGGTTGGGGCTGGCCGGGTTAGCCATGGCCCTGATGTTCGTCTCTTCGGTCTGGGCCGATCCAAAATCGGGGGAGACGGAGGAGGAAACACCGGCTCAGCGAGCGGAAGCGACCGTGGGTAAATTGAAAGCCCAGCTCGCTCTCAACCCGACGCAGGAAACCCAGCTGCTGGCGATCTATCAGGACTATTACGAGAAGACGGAAGCGCTGCGGGCGGCGGGTTCGGATGAGAGCGAGGAAGCCCGTGCCCAGCGCCGTGAGAAGAGGCAGAATCTGAAGACGGAATTACAGGCCAAGCTGGCCACCGTGCTGACACCCGCCCAGCTGGAGCAGTATACCCAGCTCCAGGAGAAGCGGCACGAAGAGGGACGGAAGAGGTGGCAGGGACATGGCGGGGAAAAAGAAGACGGGGAGAGATCCGGCGGAGAGAAAGAAAGTTCGGAATAAGCTCGCGCTTGATCAGAAGGGCAAGGGCGGTTTTCCCGATGGGGAAACCGCCCTTGGCTTGGTCAGGCAGCCCCGACCAAGCCTGGCCGCCACTTCACGAATAGGCTGATTGCCCGCCTGTTTGTTTCGCTTTCATTTTGTTGTGCGCCAACCACAGCGACCTCGCGGCCTCATAAAGAAACATCAGGCTCAAAATCAAAAGCCCCAGCCCGCAAATACCGGAAATCAGAATATCCGTGCTGACTCTGCCTGGCAACAATCCGGATGATGAATTGATTAAAGGAGCGATCATGTCGATGAGCGCCCAGATGGTCATCACCATCATGAAGAACATCGGGATAATGGTATAAAGCGGCTTTCTCCCGCCTTGAATGAGCCACACCGAGATCGCCAGCAATATCAGGCTTGCCAGCAACTGGTTGCTGGCGCCGAATATCGGCCAGGCCACCAAGTAACCCTTCTCCTTGGTCAGCATCATAAATGCCAAGGGGATAAGGAGACTGATGAGCGCCGCGAAGAAATTGCCCGCTTTAGACTTCCAGCCCATCAATTCCTGAAAAACATACCGCGCCAGCCTGGTGCAGACATCCAAGGTATCGTAGACAAAGGTGGAAAAGGCCAACAAGGCGAATAATAGCGCCACTTGATAATCGACCTTCAACAACCCTAAGTACCGGGCAATGCCCTGGGCATAGATCAAATTCGGGTCGGATTTCAAGATCTCGGACCCCCGGGGCAGCATCATCACCGTGGCCATGGCCAAGACCGCGACCAACCCTTCCAGCAGCATCGCGCCGTAGCCGATGGTATAGCTATCCCGGTACCGGATGATCTGTTTCGAAGTAGTGCCCGAGCTGACAACCCCATGAAACCCGGAGCAGGCGCCGCAGGCCACCGTGATGAACAATACGGGGAAAATCAATTTGGCGTTGGCCGCGCTTCTTAATCCGACTAAATTCAAAGCCGGGTATTGTATGTGAAAACCGCCGAAGAGGGCTCCGATCAAGCCGATGACAATAACCAGATACAATAAACAACCGCCCAGGTACCCGCGGGGCTGCAGCAAAAGCCATACCGGCATCAAAGACGCCGCCAGGCAGTAAACCAGCAGGATCACATCCCATTGCTTGATGGATATGCTTCCCAGGAAAGTCAACAGGGGCTGCGGCAGATGCGGTCCCACCCAGATGATGAACAGCACCAAGGGCAAGAATATCAATGTCGCCAGCAAAAGGTTGATCTTGAAGCGGTATAATAAAACCCCCATGGCAATGGCCGCCAAGAGATAAAGGATGGATGAGCCGGCTACTGCCGGACCGAAGGTTACCTGGGATAGAACAGTTTTAAAGGTATGCGCGGTGATATCGGTGAAGGCGATGATGACATAAACGAGCGCGAGCCACACAAAGATCAGGAAGAACTTATAGGCCTTGGGCATATGATCCTTGACAACTTCACCGATGGAGGCTCCCTGGTGCCTGAGCGATGCCATCAAGCTTCCGAAATCATGCGCCCCCCCGATAAATATCGCACCGAGCACGATCCAGAGAAGCGTAGGCGCCCAGCCGAACCAAAGACAGGCCAGGATCGGCCCGACGATCGGCCCGGCAGCGACGATGGCGGAGAAATGCTGGCCGAAGAGCAAGGAGGCCTTGGCCGGGACATAATCTATGCCGTCATTGAACTCACAGGCAGGCGTCGGAGAAGAGTCGTCGGCATTGAATCTCTTCGCTAAAAAGCGCCCATACCAGCGAAAACCCAGCGCGAGAAGCAATACGACGGCGATAATAATCTGATAAATCATTTCATCTCCCTGATCGAAAACATGGACCCCCGAAAGCGTTATCCTGCGACAGCGCCCGCAGGCAAAATCCTTGATCCCCGCCTCCGTTGCCGCGTCAAGAAGCCGGCCGGCATCTGCAGGGGGGATGACACCATCCGGCCTGGCCCCGATGCTCTGGACACCCGGCCGGTCAGTATCCCACCGCTACGGCGGGAAGGCAATCCGTTTAGGGAGTCGGCAGGCGGAGGGGGGTCATGGTACAACCAGTCTGGGCGAGGCGGGATAAAAAGCGGAACCCCCCTCAACTGAAATAGGAAAGGACGGCTCCCCCATCCCGAGAGCAGCCGTCCCTTCCTTCCCATTCTGATTGTTCCTATCTGGTAACCGGAATGTCTCCCGTCCCTCCGAAATACACCCGCGTCAGGCTGCGGACAGACCAGAGGCCGGCTGAGTCACGGAAGATTCCCGCATCGTCCCGGCCATCTCCATTGTAGTCTGCCGGCAACGCCCTGGCGCTTCGCTAACACTTCGCCTCCATCAGGCTGTGTCGGGGACTTTCACCCCCCAACTGCCGAACATGCTCGGCGCACTAAAAAGAGTGCCCATCCGCTTCCGGATGGGCACCCGTTTTAGGTTCCAGTTCGGCGGATTACTTGCAAGCGCACGGGGCGCACTTGCAGCACTCACACTTCTGGCAGGTGCACGGGGTGCACTGGCAGCACCGGCACGCTGCGGCCTCCGGTTTCCCTGCGTCCTTGACCTGCGCGCAGCCGGTCTTGGAACCGATCGGGCTGACGCAGGACGCGCTGGCCAGGCCGGAACCGGCCGCCAGAAGCATGACAAATCCGCACATGAGAATCCAGGCCTGAACTTTTGTAATCATCGTGTTCTCCTCCTTTGAAAATCCGAAGAATTCAATCTCTGCCGGCATTCACCGGCTACTCCACACTCATCAACCGGCTGCTGTTCGAGGAGGAGGATGGTCGACTTCCGGGGCTGCTGCCGGATGAACCGATATCGTGGACATCGGATATCCGCGCCCCCAGTCAGGGGAAGAGAGACCCTTATCCGGCAATGGAAACGGATGGACGGCCACGGCACTGCATAGGCATCCGGCGCATCCGGAGTCGCAACTAACCGGGACAGTCTCCGACACATGATCCCGGCTGTGGCAATCCTTTCCGGGGAGGGCCGGATGCCCCCGTTCCCAGCCGCAACCCGCGCAGCATTCCGCGGCCGGCAGGGCGACGCCGACACCGGCAGCCAGGCTGCAGATCGCGGCCAGCATCAGCAGCCAGGCGGCAAGCTGTTCGGTCTTTAATGGTCGAGTATATGTACTCATCGTTTATAAGTTACATATCACTTGTGTTTACATATACCACATAATATCAAATTGCGCAACATGAGGAGTTCTCAAGTCTGCAAGTGACCGGATCGACCGAAGAGAGGCCCCCTGATGGTGCCGGCGGCCCGCCCGGAACGTGGTTATCATGGCCGGGGAGCGGAACGGATGCTGGAGCCCGGGGACGGACGATAGGAGAGCGGGAACTCCGGGGACTGCCCGGGCAGAAAAAAGTCCCGCACTCGCCCGGGTGTAACCAGTCTGGGCGAGGCGGGATAAAAAGCGGAGCTCCCCTCAACCGAAGTAGAAAGGGGCGGTCCTGGGGAGTAAACGGGATCAATGCGGATCGATCTGGCCGGCTCGTTGCAGCTTGAAATTCGCGAACGCCGCGATGTCCAGACCGAAGTTCCTGCGGTAGGAGAGATTGCCCACCAGGCTGACCATCGGCACTCGGCGCTGCCGGAAGTTGACGCACACCCTGCTGAAAACGCGCCGACGGGAATAGAACATTTGGTTACAAATAAGCATTTCCTCGATGATGTCGTCCAGGGACAGATGCTTGTACCGGGCGACAGGGAAGGTCAGCGTGTAGTATTTCCAGTCCTCGGGAAACGCATCGAGGGCGATGCGTTTTTCGGCTTTCATCAGGCCCCACAAACGGGTGCCGGGCAACGGCGTCAGGAATCCCACGTTGATGGTGTCCACTCCATATCGGCTCGCCGCATCGGCGATGAGCCTGCCGACGCCCGGGGTGTCCACGTCCAGCCCCATGATAAAGGAGCCGGCGACCATCAGGCCGTGGCGCTGAATGCGCCGCACGGAGGCGCGCACGTCCCGGCCTTTCATCAGGTCGAACTTCCGGCCGATGCCCCGAAGCCCTTCGGGGTTGGGGGACTCGAAGCCGATGAAGACCCCCCGACCGCCGGCCTGGGCCGCCAGGGCCAGGAGTTCCTCGTCGTCGGCAAAGTTGATGGTGGCCTGGGCCACCCATTCCTTCCTCAGTTTCGCCCGGGCGAGGGCGCGGAAAAGGTCCTTGGCGCGGGCGATGTGCTCGGGGCGCGTGCCGATAAGGTTATCGTCCACCACCAGGACGCGGCGCTCCCGGATCGATTGGAACTCCCGCACCACGTCCGCAATCGGCCGCTGCCGATAGCGGGCCCCGTTGAACGCCGTCACGCTGCAAAAGCTGCAGTTCAAGGGACAGCCGCGGGTGGTCTGGATGGCGCCAAAGGCATAGCGGGCGGGCAGGAGATCGTGACGGGCGGGGGCGATAGCGCTTGCTTCCGCGTGCCCGCCGTCGTAACGGCGCTTCAAACTACCGCACCGGACATCTTCCAGCACTTGCGGCCAGACACCTTCCGCTTCCCCCGTGACCACGGAGTCCACCTGCTTCATCGCCTCGTCCTGGCACATGGTGGCATGGATGCCGCCCATGATGACGGGGACGCCTAGACGCCGGAAGTGCGCGGCCACTTCATACGCGCGGTTCGCCTGGGAGGTGAACGCGGTGATGCCCACCAGATCCGGACGGGGCAGGGCGGGATAGTCCGGGAGGCCAAGGTTTTCGTCCAGAATCGAGATCTGCCAGTCCGGCGGGGTCAGTCCCGCCACCACCATCAGGCTCAGGGGCTTCCACACGCGGTATCGATTCCAGCGGCTCTCCTTGACTTTGACGCTACTGACCAGCGGATTGGAGGGATTGATTAAATACAGTCTCATGTCAGCCGTTCGCATGATAAATCGGATCAATATATCCGGCAACTTCTTCGCGAGCAAATATATTCCACCGACGATATCCCTGACCGGCTTTCTCGGCGCAGTAAAAATCCCGCATTCACTCAGGTGTAACCAGTCCGGGTGACGCGGGGAAGGCCCCCTACTTCCGGAACTTCCAGAGCGGGATGCTGATGCCGCCCCTGTGCTCCGCTGGGAGCCGCCAGCCCGCGCTCTTCGTCCTGGCCAGCCAAATACAAATTGCCGCCACCGTGAATATCACCGCCAGGTGGACAACCGTAATCTTCCGGTCGAGGATGTAGTATCCTCCCCCTCCGGAGT
>CAZKCI010000013.1:0-65016 GCA_964551475.1 uncultured bacterium
AGCTACCGCTTACACGATCGAACTTGCAAAAAGGGTTCCAAGGAGCAAAAATGAGGGCTGGGGGTGGCGGCATTTGATTCAATCGCGGGTGGCCCCTTTTGACCCGACCGCGAGTGGCCCCTTTTGATCCGACCGGTGACAAAAGGTATTAAATCTATGTACTTCATGGCCACAAATCTCTCTACGAGGTTTTCGGAAGTATTTTCGGCAGAGCACACACCGCGCACATGCATTGCAGACGCTGTGAGAATCTTCATGTCTATACCACTATTATTTGCAGCAAAGCGCGGCCTCCGTGACGATGTATATGTGGACGGAGGGGTGCTTGATAATTATCCCGTAAAGCTGTTCGATCGCCAGACGTATGTTGCTCTCGAATCCAGCACGCTTACAGAGTACTACAAATGCATTAACAGAGAGATCGAAGGGCTTGATCGGAGTATTTCACCCTATGTTTATAACAAGGGAACCCTTGGATTCCGACTCGATTCTAGAGAGGAAATCTCCCTATTTCGCGATCAATCAGAATCAGGGCATAATAGAATAGACGACTTTTCGGCTTCGCATGGGCTTTGATCGAGACTACCATGAACGCCTAGCAAAGCAGCCATTTGCATAATGATGATTGGCAGCGGACAATCTATATTGACACCTTGGGTGTTAAGACAACGCAGTTTGACCTTTCGGGACAGCTCAAGGAGAAACTTATCCAGTCAGGGAGGGATGGCGTCATTGAGTACTTCAAATGGTTCGATAACAATTCAACGGTAAATAAATGATATTCTCAGTCTCAGTAACTAATGCTCGTGTGAATTGTTAGCTCCTAGATAGATTCCTTAAACTCCATCAACAAAATACTGGCGGAGTGAGGTGAACCTTGTGCTTTGAACCAAGCAACATGATAAATCTCTCCAAATGAAATTGGGATGGCGATGTCATCGTCCAGGAAACGATCGTACCATCCGGACGGAGTGTCATCGGGAGCCACCCGCCAAAATGCTCTGAACTCGATGTCAGAGAGTTTCTCGCCTCAACCCACAACACAGGACCACAAATGGTGTGGGCGATCGTTACACCAAGAGTTTGATCGCAAAGTTGACCACCTTGTCTACAGCCTTTGCCGCCGCAGTCGCAATCTTGATTGCCTCGGCAACCTTGTTTAGATCCTTGAATGCGGCTTTAGCAACATTCTCCGCTTCACCTAACGACTGTATGGCGGCCTTATAGTCCAGGGTCGTCTTGTCCAGTTGATCCAAGATGACCTGCTGCCAAAGTATGAACAGCGCATTGATCAGCTTCTGCAAGTCGATCTGTTCCTGCGCCACCGTAGTGTTATTTCGAACCTTGTTGAGGACGTTGACAAGGTCACTAATGCCCGAGCGAATAGTCGTAGCCATAAGCCTCTCTCCTTTCGTCGCGTCGTTATCGTTGCTGACCTAGTTTTACCTCTCCTGGAGGCTCTTGTAGAAGCCTTGCACCGACTTTACATATACTTCGAGTTCACCAATCCGCTTTGCCATCTCCGCCGAGGAGAACTCGTTCGCCTCAATGGCCTCGCGCAAAGCAGAGTGGGCTTTTCCGACTGCGGATGCACCCTTACTAACGGCGGCGAAGAACGCCGGTGTATTGGCTTCAGCATCATAAAGCTGGCGAGCTCGGAGGAGCATCGAGTAGCGAACATCGAATGTAGAGTTCGGACGTAAACGTTCGATGTTGTATGCCTGCTGGATCGATCCACGGCTGTTACTTATGGCTTCTTTGACAAAGCTAGCGAGTTCCGAGTCCTGGCCGAGGTCCGCCGCGATCAGCGCTGTCGCTTTTTGTACAGCGGGGTCAGCTTTCGTGACCGTTGTTTTGATCGCATCGTGGCGCTTAGCCTCACTAATGACTTTGCCGATCGCATTAACAGCGGTCGCGATGATTCCAATATCAGCGTCAGTGACTGGGAGGTCGTTGCCCGACGCTTTCTTGAAGGTATCTCGCAGGCCGATAAGTGCTCCGTCGAGATCTTTGGCCGCCGCGTCGATGTCGGTGTCGAAATCAGCCTCCGCCAACTGCTGCAGGGCGATCGAGTAGCTGGATAGCTGATCCAGAACGCGGAGACGAAGGGTTAATCGTTCGGCCTTTTCCGCTCCATTCTGAGCCCCACTGTCTCCGCTGAAAAGCCCTTTGAAGGTCGCATCCGTTGGCCCTATCTGGGGGTCGCTGGCCACATCGTAAAGTTTTCGCTCAACGCTCGCGCCAGTGGCTAGATCGAATGCCTTTCGAGCATGCTCACCGAGCGAAGAAGACGCCAATCCGAACTGTTTAACTTGGGTAAGGGATGTTGACGCACAGCCGACAAGGGCTACGAGTGACATTGCGGCGAGTGATGCTTCGATGACGCGTCTCACGCGTTTCATGGCATCTCCCTTCGTTAGTTAATAGCGAGCATGACGATCGTTTCATGCCGCATCCGCGCTGTGTGAAATGTATTTGTCTGGGCTCTTGTTTGAGCCTTCTAGCGATTTGCTATGACGCGCTGTTTTGTATTCTTGTAGCTAGTGGTCAGTTATCAGCCTCACCTGTAGCATCACTAGATAGTGCATCACAGGATGAAGGCAGCCAAAGTCATAAATATCGTTGTTCTATCCGATTTATTTAGCCGTTGGAGACGGTGCGAATAGTCCTACTAAGGCTCCAACTGCCGCTGATCCAAGAGCTACTAAGACTTCGGGGATAGTCTTGCCTCCAAGCACTAATACTATGGAACCAATGGCCGTCAAAAGAGCAAGCAAGCTGAGCACACCAATTGCTATGCGGTAGAGGTATCTATCACCAATATATGCTGGGGTTATTGCCTCTGCCTTAGTCGCTGTATCTTTGAGTATTGAAATGGGATCCTTCTTTAACTTCTCTACTAGCATAGGATCCGCTGAAAACATTTCTACCATCCGCCCGGCAGAACGCATTTGCATTTCCATCTTCAACCTCCCAGTTATGAAATTGGTTAAGTCTTAAGGTCGGAATAAGGCCCGGTCGACCGTACCGTCGCTATCGGCAGCCAGAGGGAAGGGGATGTCATCGCTCTGACCGAAGGTCGCGAAGCTTTCCGCCTATATCAGCATCCGCTTTCCATAAGCTATAAGATGAAGTATGAGCTAATGGTGAGTTTGTTTACTATGTATAATGATTAATAATAGCCATTCAGTAGAGACGAAAGAGGAATATCCGTCTGGCTCCCGAACCAACATGTAGTTACCGTTCCTGTGATGGGATTTTGGATATCCCATCGTCCATTCCGGTAAATCGCTCTATTGATTCGCTCCAGATTGGTATGAACAGCCGGAACAGGGATGTCATTAGCTTGGCCGAGGTAATAGTAGCTTACTACCCCAGTATATGGCTGTTTTTGTGCCCATGTTCCACTGTCAAATGTGGCTAATGACAATCTTTCGAGGTAGAACCAATCTCCTGGAACTGGTGTATCATTATTATCGCCTAAAGAAGAATACGTCACTTCGCCAGTAAGAGGTTGCCGTAGCGCCCAAGTACCACTATTAAAAACAGCCCCAGTTGCTCTTTCTAAAGCAAAATAATCTCCAGGAACAGGAACGGAATCGCTTGATCCTAAATAAAACGACGTATAACTTCTGACACTCCATAATCCTGTAGAAGGCCTAAAAACGGCAATTTGTGCCGGCTGCCCAGTTATGTAGTTGGCGGGTACCGGTATATCTCCATCTGTACCATAATAAAGAGAAGTGTAGCCCCTTATCCCCCACAAACCTGTAGATGGACGGAAAACCGCAATATCCGTAGCTTCAGATCCATAGTAATCCTGCGGAACGGGTATATCGCCATCTGCGCCGTAGTACACCCTTGTAATGTCTCTAATCGCCCAAAGGCCGATTGAAGGTCGGAAGACAGCAATATCCGAGACACCATCATTATTGAAATCTACCGGAGTTGCTTCACAAAGGGAAACGTACTGACTGCTGAACAGATACCCAGCCACCGAGATAAGAAGCCAGTATAACATACTGCCCGAAATCTTCATAATCCACTCTCCTTCGTTAGGATTTCAGCAATATTTCCGAAATGAATCAATGAGGGTGCAGCGTAACAGCATTTGATCCGACCGGTGATACCACAATCCGGAGTGTTACCCCTTCCTCTTGATTCTTCGGTCTCATCATCTGGTTGTTAGGACAGGTAACAGTCCATTCGGTTCTTTGCTGATACCTCGGGCCGGCAGTGCTATCCTATTCCTTCAAATCCTCGTCCGCATTACTATCATCATTCCAATAATATACAGCGAACTCTCCTAGCTGATAGCATATATCTTGTTTTCGAAAACGCGCCGGGAATTGCCTGTCTTCACGTAGTGATACCAGGATACCATGTCTCATGCCTTCTCCAAACCATACAGCTTCGATATGCTGAAGATTATCGCCAAATATATATATTATCCCATATTCATTGAATCCCAGCATCTCCCAGTCAAATTCAATGCTATCAGTTAGTTTATATCGTCCAGGAGAGCCATAGCGCTTAAATCTTGAATCTAAATCATGAGCCTTAGTCACGTTATCTCTAATCCATGACAGCAAGTATGTCCTTACCTCTTCTCGCATAATGATAACCTTTTTCGACTCACAAAATTGGTTCTTCATCCATCCGAAGCAGCCCATGCTTGTCACCATAAATAGGGTTAGGATAGCAATTATCCTGAACATTGTATACCTCCTTGCAAGTTTACACACTACTACTATGGAATATCTTCTTGATACCGTTCGTAAATATCACGACCTGTTTTCGCCCAATCAATCGCTTTGGGGATTTGCTTAAGATCAGTTAGACTCAAACGTGTAAATGACTGAATCGCATTATATCCATATATCCTTGGCGTATTTCCATAACCTGTCAGTCCGCGAGCGGAACTTGCAAATCCTTGGAAGTAATAGTTGATATCGGAACCCTTGTAGATCCCAGGCGGCACATAACCAAATTGGTAGTTAATTGAAAATCTAGTAGAAGCATAATCAAGAAATGTGCCATCGGCAGTCCCATGTAGTTGGATCTGATATTCGATAAATCCCATCGTATCATAACCACGACTTTTCGCCTCGCTAACATCAAGAATCATTATCGACATAAGCTCACTGCGTGTGATCGGAACGGGGTTCCCTTTGCTCTCGCGTTTTTTCTTATTTAGGCTATCCAATGCTTTGTCATAGTTATGTTGTATGCATTCCCACTTATCGTGGTTAGACAGATTTTCCCACTCAGCTTCATATTTCTTCCGTTCTCTTGCGTCTCTTCGGTCCTTAAGTCTATATACAGTTGGACGGCTTCTATCCCAATCAAATCCGGTTCGTTCCTCTGCAACATCCTGTGCGGTTTGTCCTGCTTGTTCGGTCCCCGTTCCCTGTGCTTGACCCGCTTTCTCACCTTCTTTCTGTCCCGTTTCCGCTTGTTGGGCTTCTGCCTGGACATCGGCAGTGGCCTCTTCGTCAGCGCTCAGACCGAGGGGATCGACAAGATTAATGGGATTATTATAGCAATAAACATACCGATTATGCCTATCCGGCTGAAGGGCGTCGACGTATTCCTTGATAAACCGATGAAATGAGGAGTACACCCCGCTGAAATACGATATCCTCGGATCATCCGGCCCGCCGGTCAGGAAATCAGGGGTCGTGAACCTCCCCGTCTCCGGATCATAGAACCTCGCCCGGTTGAACTGGAGGCCGATCTCGTCTTCCCACTCCCGGCTCGTGAACTTGTAGTCGTTCCCCGAGGTCCCCGTCTCCAGCGTGATCTTTCCCCAGGCATTGTAGACATATGTCCCGACCTGGAACTCGGCGTCGTTTGTCAAGGAGCGGGCGGAGCCGATCGCGTCACAGTGGTAGTATACGCGGTTGCCGGAGGATTTCCTACTGATAAGCTTGTCGATCCCGATCCCCTGGACATATGTTGCCCAGGGCGTACCGTCCGTGGCGAGGTCCTGAAGGACGTTCAGGCCGTCGAAGAGATACCACGTTTCCGCCCCAGCCGAGTTCTTGCTCGCAACCCTCCTCTTGTCCCCGTCGTAAGTGAACTCATTAGAGAGGCTCCCTGGGAGGTTGACCTTCGTCAGGCGGTTCTCGAAGTCGTATTCGTAGCTCGTCACCGTGCTGCCGTCGACCGTCTTTCCCTGCAGACAACCATTGGCGTCATACGAATACTCGACAAACGAGGCCAGATTGGGCTGGTAAGAGATGTCGATCTGATGCTGGGAGACATTGCTCGCTGAATCCCAGGCGGTAGCCGTGAGGGTATTGGTCCCGAAGGTGAGCTTCACCCCCTGGGCCGTGAAAGTCTGCTGGTTGAGCGAAGCCAGAACGCCGTTGACCGTTACCATTTCGAGATCGCTGTCGGCGACCCAGCCGGTGACGTTGATCAGCTTAGTGGGCGTTCCCGTCCCTCCCGAAGACCACGAGATCAGCTGGTTAAGGTCGTTGTAGTTGTAATCCTTGGTAACGCCGTTACAGAGCTCGTCTTTACGGTTACCAACTGCGTCGTAATAATAACTCACCGCCGGGGAATTAGGATATGAGACGCGGGTCAAACGATATAGATCGTCATAATCGTAGTGGGTCGTACCCGAAGCTTCGATCATATCCGTCCGATTGCCGACCTTGTCATAGGCATATGAAAACTCCGTTAAGGTGGTGTTTCCGGTTGAATCCGTGCTCTTCAGGTGGATCAATCGGTTTGCCCCGTCGTAAACGTCGTAATGAGCCACCGCCCCGTTGGGATAGGTCATGCAGGTAAAACGCGATCCGTAATCGTAGCCGTATCCGGTTTCTCCATCGTCGGGATCGAGGATGCGTTCCAAGCGGTTCAGATCGTCATAGAAATAGCTTGTAACGCCACTATCCGAAACGGTCATCGTCTCCCGCTCGCCGTTCGCATAATAGGTATAGGCGACGGCCTTGTTCCCCGCCGGACCGGGAGAGGTCACGGACAGGAGACGGTTGATATCGTCGTATGTATAGGAAGTCTCCCCCGTGGAGTCCTCCATCCAGATACGGTTGCCGGAGGAATCGTAGCTATATTCGACCCAGGACGATTCTCCTACGAAGGTCCTGAGTTTGAGGCGGTTCAGGTAATCGTAACTATATTCGATCTCCTGAGAC
The DNA here is from genome assembly GCA_964551475.1 of uncultured bacterium. Lineage (GTDB taxonomy): Bacteria > Auribacterota > Erginobacteria > Erginobacterales > CAZKCI01 > CAZKCI01. Next base: position 7,164 of record CAZKCI010000013.1, read on the forward strand.
TTCGCGTCTATTTGGGATATCCGGTTGCCGACGCAGTCATACTCATAGGCGGTTACTTTTGCGAGTGCATTCTTCGTGCTGATTAGGCGGCTAATATCGTCGTAGAAATACTCGGTTATGTTCCCCTTAGCGTCGGTGGTCTTTACCTTGTTCCCCAGGAGATCATAATCATAATCGGTGGTATTGTTTTCCCCGTTGATCGGGTCTTCCACTTCGATCAAACGATTGAGTGAGTCGTATTCATAGTAAGTGATATTGTTCTCGGCGTCCTCTATAGATGTCCGGTTGCCGTTGTCGTCGTATGTGTATGCAGTTTCAAGGTTGAGCGTTCCGTAGTCCTGTATCTTGCTCGTCATCTGGTTGAGACCGTTATATACGAAGTGGGTGACATTTCCGTTCGGATCGATCTCGGATACCTTGTTGCCTGACCCGTCGTAATCGGCATGGGAAACGATGCTCGATATGGCGTAATGCGTCTCGGTGAGCAGGTTGCGGCCGTTATAGCTGAATGCCGTCCAGTTAGCGTTCTTGTCCCTTTCCGCGACCTTATTCATCCCATCGTATAGGGCATAAGCCTCCCCATTTTCGGCGTCGGTCGTCTTGGTCAAGCGGTTAAAGGCGTCATATTCGTAGTATGTATCGTGACCGTTTTTGTCGCGTTCTCTGTATTTATTCCCGCTCGCGTCATACCAATACTCGACATATGCCGTATACGGGTCAGTCACCTTCTTGAGGCGGTTGTCCTTGTCGTACTCGAAATAGGTTCGATTGTTGTTGGCGTCCTCTTCCCAGAGCTTGTTCCCCACGGGGTCGTAGTAATACTCCTTCTCGCAGCTCTTGGGATCGGTGACCTTCTCCAGACGATAGAGCAAATCATACGAGTATTGGGTAGTCAGATATTCTTCTTCACCTCGATAAGACTTGTTAAACTGGACCATGCTTGTATAGCGGTCTCTCGAGCGGTCGTATTGATGGGTACCTCCGTTGGTGGATGAATCCCCGTCTCCTCCATAATGGTACACGGTAACTTTGTTCTCCGGATCTATCTGCCTTTTGAGGCGATTCAATGCGTCATGAGTGAACGTGGTCGTGTTCCCATTGAAATCCGTTTCGGAGTTCTTATTATCCTCTTTGTCGTAACCATAATGCTTGGAGCGTTCCTCCGTGAGGCCGAGGGCTTCCGTTACCGTAATCAAGCGATCATAACCATCATAGCCATATTGGGTGATTACCCCTCTCGGATTGACCATGCCAGTCCGGTTCCCTACGGTGTCGTAATAATAGGTTGCGGGATATTCCGCCGCACCGTCGTGGACAGTCTCGCCCGTGAGGCGGTTCATCACGTCATAGGAATATTCGGTCAGGTTGCCATTGAAGTCGGTTTCTGATAGCTTATTACCGAAGCAATCGTAGGTGAATGTCTTATCAAAATATACTGAGGGATTATCCGTATACTTCCTGATCCTACTTAAGAATCCCCAATCGTTGTCATACTCAAATTCGGTGATTTTGCCGCGGGGATCCTCCGTCTTGATCCGTTGTCCATACTGGTTATACCAATGCTTTGTCTCATTCCCCTCGGCATCGATTTCCTTCCAGAGCACCCCGTCGGAACCATAACCTGCGGGAGACCCATTGGCGACATAGTAGTTCCATTTCGTATGATTGTTGAAATCGGCGGAGGTGAGAACTTGATTGAACATCGTCTCATAAGTAAAAGTCGACTCGTAGGCCTCACCTGCCGGATCGGCGATTTTCCGGACGAGGTTCCCCATCTCGTCGTAATCCATGCTATGCACAAGGTTATTGGTATCCGTCGTCTTGGTCAGATTAAAGTAATATTCGTCGAACTCATAATAAGTAGGTTCACTATAAGGATCGTCGATCCGGGTGATCAAAGTGCGTTCCATTCGTCCATTCGGCGCGTCCAATCTGAGTTCAGTAAGATACTTGGTTAGCGTATTGCCATTCGAATCGGTGACCAGGACATTCGGATGCAGGCCGTCTTTCGGATTGCTCAGCCAATAATATGTGCATTCGCGGGATGGTGGCTCGTTGACACCATCCTTCCAAATACGCGCGCAAGAATAGGTGGGGCTACTATATTCGAAATTGATTGTATTCTCTCTTGCGTCAATGACTTTCGACAAGAGATGGCGGCTGATTTTTATTGGTCTGGCGCGAAACACGGCAGGAGGCTGATACATCTCCGGGGGATAATATTCGAAATATGTCGTCTGGTTCTCGGGGTTGGTTATGCTGGTCAGGTTGCTCTCGTCGTTGTATCCCAACGCAAAGGTCCGAGTTTGATCCCCGTATTTGACGGCTATCGCCGATATCCTGTCCCCATCGTAGGTCAGCTCAACCCTTCTTCCCACGTTGTCCTGCACGGCCGAAAGGCAGTTCTTGTCGGAGATGGTAGTATAGTAGTAGGAATTCGTGTTCCCATAACGGTCTCTGGCGGCGAGTATCCGGCCGTCAGAGCCGGATCCGGAATCGAATATGTAGGTCCTGCCGTCTTTGAACGTGACGGTGCTCGTATCCCAGCTGAAATCGGTATTGATATCGACATGGAGGGAATTGGAAGCGGGCTCGTAGTAATCTTCCAGGATGAAAAATCCGTCCCCTTCCCCATCGATCAGCGTTGCTCCATCTCTTGACTGGTACTGCATTCCGTTGAAGTTGCCGTAATACTCTTGGGATTCCAGAAGCTCCGTCAGATAGCTATCGGCCTCTGTGATGAGCGGGTCGAGATCTTTAATCAGTATATCGAGGTCATCCCAATCACCCTGAAGCTCGCCGATAATCCCCGGTGTCTCGGATATTTGTCTATCAAGATCGTAGACATCAGTTTCCAACTTCACGCGATCATCGTTCAGCTTGCGGACCTCTGATATGATATCGGCTAACTCGCCGACATAGATGAAGCCTTCATTACCGCCTAGCGACTGATATATCGCCCAATCCTCATCCGGCATGTAACAATCCGGAAAATTCTCCCATCCGTCGCGCTCGCAGTTCGGCTTCGCCCAAAGTTCATCCCATTGGAATTCCAAGCCTTCCAGTTCCTGCTGCTGTGCTTCGGCGCCCGGGATAGTATCATTTACGAGGGTGTCCAGACTTTCTTGCAGCTTCGACAAATCGTCTGGGCCAGTATCATAGCAAAATTCTTTAAGAGCTGTGATTTGTTCGTCAATCACCCCCTGCGAGGTCTCTAGCGCAGTTTTGTCGCCGTTCAAATCCGATAGGGACTGCTCGGCGCCGGTGATGAGGCCGGCGATATCCCCATTTATGTCCCCGAAGTTCTCATCGGGTGGGTCGGAGAGCAAATCGCCGGGCTGCACTTCTTCCCAGTCCCCGGGATCTTCCACGATATAGAACGTCTTTACCTCCAGACGCTTCTCCAGGGAGAGCGACCAGCAGGCCTTGCCAAGAAGATGGGGGGCGTCGGAGTTCTTGCTGTTATAGGTGAGCGATATCGCCAGAGGCAACCCTCTCTGGTTGGGCAAGGTCATCAGGTGATGGTAAAGATAGAGATTCCCATTGGTTTCATTCACCTGGTAGCGAGTAACGGCATTGGAATCGAACCTAGGCTCGCCCATATCCTTGCGGTAGGTCTGGTCCGGGGTGGCAACTTCCTGGGCGCACAGAGGCGAAAGAGCGAACGAAGCGGACGTCCCGACCGCGATTAACCAAGGCAGGATTCTGGATGTAAAACCGAGCTTCATGTCGTCTTAGTAGAATATCTGGCCGTTCTGCGGGTTAGTCATCTGGATCGAAGGGGCAACGATATCGTCGTTGCAGGGATCAGTCCCCTGGGCGATTTCATCCCCATCGGAAATGCCGTCGTTGTCGGAATCGGCGTCAAGGATATTGGCTATCGAGTCTCCGTCACAATCGTCCAAGGGATCTATATCCCTGTTTGTCCAGTAGCTGCTCTCGGCCCCATCGCCGATCCCGTCTCCATCGGTGTCCGTGAGCGCCGGGTTGGTGCCGAGCTCGGTCTCTTCAGCAAGATTGAGGCCGTCGCTATCGCTATCTATGGTCAATATCTGGAAGGAAGGAAGCCCGAGATAGGTAAACGCGTCGGAGATGGTGCCCTCCCGGCCGGAGACTTCAACCTTCACGTCCGCCGGGCCGGTAGTGGCTGACCAGCCGGTTTCCCCGGTAATCTTATAAGGGCTGACAACTTCCTGGTCGACAAGGATGGTCTCCCCGACCCAGGCTGTCGTCTCCGCATCGCTTCCGAAATGGTAGCCCGAAATTTCCACCAGTGTCCCGCCTGTATAGTAGCCTTCGGCGGGCGAAATGCCGGTGACCACGGGAGAGGGAGGTGTGGAAGGATTAGCCGAGCCAATGGTGGCAGACCGGCGGACAAAATCTCCAGGATCGCTCTCCTCGTCCCATCCGTTCGGACAACGGGCGACGCTCTCCTCCGGTATCCCACGCGAGAAACCGCCCACGGCGAGACCATTGGGAGCGCCGTCACCTTCGCCATCGCCTTCCGGATCGTCGCCGAGTTCCACCTCGTCGATAACATTGCCCGAGGGGTCCATAAGCTCGCAATAAGCCCGATCCGGCAGAGGAATGCTCGGGCTGCCGATGACCATGTAACCTTCAGGTTGAAGGGCGCTTAACGAGCTACCCGAACTAAAAACCAGAGTAGAGGCGCTGCCTCCCAGGGTCTCCACATCGGATTCGGTTGCCGAACTCCAGACCCGCAGATACCAGCCCGAAAGGTCGATCACCACAGCCGACTGATTGAAGAACTCGATCCATTCGTCTTCACTGCCCGGCTGAGCCGTCCCGGGGGTGGCGTCAAAGGCAATGGAATTCCCGCCGGTGGAATCGCTCCAATCCTGCTGGGGGGAGGTGACAATCTCATTGATCACCACCGCACCGGGAGAGGACGAATAGGGGGAGAGGTTTACGGCGCCGATTGTGGCGGATTGACGGACGAAATCGGCGGGATCGTTATCCGTATCCACCGCGACCGGGATCCTCGCAACGGATTCGACCGATGACGTGGCCGCATACCCGCCGACCGATCCGCCATCGGAAGCCCCATTGCCTGCACCGTCCCCGCGCGGGTCGTCTCCTAACTCCACCTGGTCGACCAAGACCCCTTCCCGGTCGAACAATTCTATCCATACCCGGTCGTTCAGCGAACCTACGGGATCCCCAACAACAAGATACTCGCCGGCTGCAAAGGCGGTAAGAGAACTGAAACCGCTGAAGACCAGTGAAGCCGAGACCTCTCCCAGGACCTCTTCCGTCCAGTAATAGCAGGACTCGGCGTCCACCATGAGAAGGGACCAGCCGGTCAGATCGAGCGAGACGGCGGAAGCGTTATAGAACTCGATCCATTGATCGTCGGTATTGATCGTCCCATAACCGGGTTGGGAGTTGAATTTCAGGCTATCCCCCCCGGTCGAATCGTTCCAATCCGCCTTAGGATCAGTCACCACTTCGTTGATAACTACCGCTCCGGCGGATACTGTCTGAGGGGAGAAATTGGCCCCGGTAACGCTGGAGGGACCGCGGAAGAAATCGACGACATCGTTACCGGTATCCGTGCCATCGGGATAGCGGAAGATCGACTCATCGGTCGGACCAGTGGCTTCCCCGCCCCGGCTGGTGCCGTCTGGAGCGCCGTCTCCGGCCCCGTCTTCTTCCGGATCGTCGCCTATTTCAACCTGATCGATGACTACCCCTGTCGCGTCCTTAAGACGCAACCAGCAGGCATCACGCAGGATACCCTCGGGATTGCCGATAATGAGGAACTCTCCCGAGTGGAAATCGTCGATATCTCCTCCCGAGCTGAAACGGAAAACGGCTTGGCCGCTGCCTAGGGATTGGACGGCGGTGGACAGCGGCTCGCCCGAGATAATCTCCAGGCTCCAGCCGCTCAGATCTATGGATGTGGGGTTAGTGTTGAAGAGCTCTACCCACTGATCGGAAATGGTTATATCTCCCTGCCCCGGCAGATCATCGAATGCGATGCCGTTGCCTCCAGTAGAATCATTCCAATCGGATTGGGGATCGGCTACGACCTCATTGATGACCACCGATCCGGAAGGGTAGCTTGCAGGTGAGGGATTGGCCTGGCCGATGCTCGACGACTGCCGGGCAAAATCAGTCACATCCGCTTGAGAAGGACTGGCGTCCTCATCCGGATCGCTGTCATGTCCATTGGGGACTCGAGCTATCGCTTCCGTGGCTAGGCCGGATGACGATCCGCCCAAAACGCTCCCATCGGGAGCGCTGTCCCCGTTACCATCGTCCTCGGGATCGTCCCCCAGCTCCACAGTATCGATAATCGTCCCCGCGGCGTCTCTCAGCTCCAGAAACACCTTTTGGTCCATGGCTCCGGGAGGATCGCCGATGACAAGATACCCCCCATTTGCGAAACCGGTAAGAGAGCTGAATGCGCTGAAACGCAGCGTTATCGTAGAAATATCGTCCCCCAGCCCATAACGGCAGTAGGAGATATCGTTCATGTACAACGCCCAGCCAGTGAGGTCGATAGGAGAAGCGGTGGTCTGGGTATTGAAAAGCTCTACCCACTGGTCGTCGTTGTTTATGGTCCCTATTCCAGGAACAGCATTGAATTTAATCTTCCCCTCGGGCGGCGACGAGGAGTCGTTCCAATCGGCTTGAGGATCAGTCACCAGCTCGTTTATGACCACGCAACCGGCGGGATAGGCCGCGGGGGGCGAGCCTGCGGGTGCGCTCAAGGGATCGCAGGGATCGGTTTTCGCCAGGTATTCGGCTACATTGAGGAAGCCATCCTGATCGGGGTCGGAATAACTGTCGAAAGACACCGCGTCGACGCACCAGTAGTATGCCTCCCATCCATCGGGCATGCCGTCGCCATCGGCGTCCCAATCCAGGATATTGGGGACAAAATCCGCGTCGATATCCGACTGGGGAGACCAACCCTGGTTGGTCCAGAAATAGTATTCGTCCCAATCGGTTGATCCGTCGCCGTCCGTATCGGCTTGGTTGGGATCGGTGCCGTAGGCTACCTCCCAGGCGTCGTTGAACCCGTCGCCGTCGCTGTCTGGATTGTTGGGGTCGGAGTCATACACCTTAACTTCCTGGTAATCGTTGAGCCCGTCGTCATCGGAATCGGGATCGAGAGGATTGGTTAGATAATCGTTGATCTCTTTTTCATCGGGCAAGCCGTCGCCGTCGCTATCCGCCAGAAGAGGGCTAGTCCCATGTTGATATTCATCGAGGTTGATCAAATCGTCATAATCGGGATGATCGCTCTGCGGCCGTTGCAGAAGATTGCCGAAATAGAACTCCTCCCAATCGTCGAAAAGGCGGTCATTGTCCGAATCGGAGCCAAGCCAGAACCCCGGTACGGGGGTATCTCCGGTCAAGCCATAGGTCACCTTCGTAAAATCACGGATATTCCAATTATAGGAGGTGTAATACGGCCGGAAGGTGCACAGCTCGGTGGACCCGTCGCCGTTGTAATCCCCGGCAGACGGGATATCTCCATACCACCCGAAAGACACGTTCTCATACCCGCCGGACAGGTATTTGATCTTCCAGAGGGCGGGGTTCGGAGAGCAAGTCTGGGTCGAAAAGAGGATCAGATCGCCCGTACCGTCGCCGTCGTAATCACCCGAAACGGGAGAGTCGTTTGAAGCGCCCCAGGCCAACTGGGTCAGATTCCGGATATACCAGGTCGCGGTCGACGGTCGGAAAACCGCCATCTGGCTCGTCCCATCCCCGCTGTAGTCCCCCGATATCGGGATATCGCCCGAAGTCCCGTAAATGAACCTCGTCAGGTTCCATACGTACCAATAGGCTGAGCCCGGCCGCCATACCGCTTTATCCGTGGTGCCGTTCCCATCGTAGTCGGCCTGGACGGGAATATCGCCGTCTATCCCGTAGGCGATGGATGTCTGGTTTCTGATGTACCAGGTTCCCGTGGCCGGCCGCCATATCGTGATATCCCCCGTGCCGTTTCCATCGTAATCGCCGGGCGCGGGGATATCCTTGTTCTGGCCGTATTGGATGTTCGAGATGCCTCGGATGTACCAGATGCCGTAATACGAGCGAAAAACGCAGATCTCAGAGGCTCCATCGCCGGTGAAATCCCCTTCCCGAAGCGAGAATCTTAAAGGGATGGAACTCGCGGTCTTGGGACGGCTCCCCCCGCGATACTCGGTGATGTTGGTGTAGCCGTCGCTGTCTGAATCCGTTGCAGCATCGTTACTGTATGGGTTGAGGGTGTAAGTCTGCTCCCAGGTGTCCGGCATCCCGTCGTTATCGGCATCGAAGGTGGGATAGTGAAAACCGATGTCCACCGCTCCTGAATCGGAGTTGCGCGGGAAGGAATATTTGGTGGTGAAGAATCCGGAGAGGCCGGCTGAGGAGGAACTCCAGCTCCCGGCATCGATCAGGTCGCAATCCTGGTCGAGATAGTAGGGCTCGGCCGTGCTTCCCTCAAACGGCAGGGCGCTTAACGAGACGGCGTGGTTTTCTGCCGATGGTCCATCGCGATCGGTTGAATTGGAGAAGAAGGCGTTATAGTCGTGGCAGGCATCCGGGATGGTCTCTGCCTTAAAAGCCGTGGCGCAACGGCTGAAGAGATTATTCCGGACCGCGACGTTCTCAGTCGTGCCTTCCAGGCTAAGAGCATTTCCCTGGCACTGATCCAGCGTGCAGTTCTCTATCTGAACCAAGGAATGATTGAGGTCGAGGGAGATGCCATTCTCCGAATCGGAAAACAAGTTGTTCCGGAGCTCGAAATCTAGCGTCTCCTCGGACCAGCTGCCGATCCCCGTTTCGCTCGCCTCCGAAAAGACGTTGTGCTGTATGGGATTGCTGAGCTTGGCCCCGATCTCTATCCCCTGAGAGGCGTATCGGACACGGCAATATGAAATCGCGCTGGTCGAAGCTGAGTTCCAGCCCACTGTAATCGCGTTGTGATAGTCCCCGGCGACAGGCGTCCCGGTGCTGCCGGAGATTTCCTCGCCGGTGGAATCGTCATTGACAGAAGTGAAGAGAATCGGGTTATTGGAGAGACCCGTAGCGATTATCTTGCTCCCCGTCCCGCTAACCTTAATCCCACTCTCTCCATACGTGTCGTTGGCGAATTTGACGATCGCGCCGGGGTCGAGATGGAGAGTAACCCCCGCCGCCAGGGTAACGGTCCCCGGGACGTAATACGTCGGGCCGGCCGTCCAGATCTGGTTCGCGGTGATGTTTCCCGATCGGTTGGTGTAATCGATCGTGACCGGGAGAACCGCAGTCCGCAGGAACGAGTAGGGGGTCTCTTCCCATAAGAAGTATTTCCCCTGGTCTTTCCATATCTTCTTCCGAACGGGGATCGATGAGAAAGACCTCCTCTCCTTCAGCCCTTCCCCTTCGAAGGCGATCCCCGGCGTGAAGGCGTGGAGGAACTCCTTCCGTTCCGCGTTACGATAAAAGGCGATCGTCGAGGCCTCTAACCCCGCGCTGGAGATGCCGCCAAGATCGATCGGATGATCATCCCCCCATATTCCAACTGCGGCCCCGACGTAATCGCTCAGCCCGGTGAGTTCCGTGACGATCACTAAATACGTTCGGTGGGGATTTAACCCAAGCTCTTCAGGCGAAGGGGGGAGGCTCCGAAGGAGAAAATCCTGCTTAAGGCATGACCTGGTGTTGGTGTAGCGCAAATCGGCGGAAATGCCCGTGAAGGCGTCCGGATAGGTGACCACAGAGCCATCTGCCACTGCTTGCGAGGACTTTAACCATCCGATGTCATATGTTTTGCCCGATCCCCGCTCGACGTACATCGCCTTCAGCGGGACGGTCCTGAAAAGGCCGTCCCCTACTCGAAAAACAATTTCCGATTTCGATGTCAGTTCTCGGGGAAGGCTTGTCGTGTGTCGCCCTTTAAGCGATTCCCAGACGCCGGACTCAGAAAGAATGAAGGTTGGGTCCGTGTCCATCCATATCGGGCGCTCAACCGTCCCCGCGTTATAGTGAAGGTTGTCGCCCTTTTCGATGATCTGGTATGTGACCTCCTCGGTTTCTCCCGTTGGCGCTGAAGTCAAAGGATCCAGGACAGGAACTTCCTTTATTACATCGAACACCTTGGTATGGTCGTTACGCAGTTCTACCGATTCGGTGACCCTGACGATGTTCTGAGCGAACAGGGTGGATTCCAAGAGAGCGGCGAAACCGATGCCCACAAGGAGGATTTGGAGCGATCTTTTCATCGATTATCGGGAGAACGTGCTTGGTTTCTGCTCGTGTTCGAGCATCCAATCAACTGGGCCGACTGGTATTGGGCAATAAAAAACCCTGCTGGTTAAGCAGGGTTACGGGTGTGTCCCCAAGACCAAGGAACAAAAGCGACTTCAGATCACGCGCATCTCTCACAACTTCCCCCATGTGCGACCACGGTATCTGAAAACTTGCTCGATGTTACCACTCATTCAATATCGGTCAAGAGAAATCTCTCAAAATCCACAAATGCTCTATTCCATTGTAGTCCAGACTGTTGGCGAATATATCCGTGACAGCAATACATAGAAAATGCACAAAGATATCGGGGTTTTCATGGGATGACCCCAGACTGGGATATAGACCGAAGGCCGAACCAACGGAATGGCTCGTCGATCCTGACGGTTTTGTCGACTACGAGAGAATCCAAATCAAATATTTCCGTCTCACGTCGGGGATCTGAGTGAGCCAATCTCCCGCCGGCTGTTGCTTCCACGTCGGCGACGACGCTGCCTTCGACGGGGAGTGGGACATTCACTCTCCAGGGCGACGATGTGGGTGGTCAAGGATCTCGGCCGGGGGGCTCTTCGGTCACTGCCGGGATTATCCGTTACAGGCTGACTTCAACGAGAAGAGAGAAAACGATCCTCCGCTTTCATTTGATCCCTTGAGCCAGTGAAGGACAATGGGGGGGACTTTGGTTTACTTCAGCGGGGTTACCGATATCCAGGAGACCCGAAAAACTCAGTCTGAATGGAAAGGAAGGGGAGCCTCCGGCATGGAGGCCTCCCTTTTATGTTGCCCATCTGTTGGTTGTATCAAACACTTCGTAAAACAGCCCTTTTACGAAATAGTTTCCAACGCCTTCCCCAGTTGGTCCATGTCCGGTTCAACGTAGATCGCAGTGGTCTCGATCTTGGAGTGCCCCATCAGTTTCTTGATCACCTGGATGGGAACCCCCTTCCTCCCCAGCTTGAAACCAAATGAGTGACGACAGGAATGGGGGTGAAATTTCCGTTCCAGACCGGTTTTCCCGGCATATCGGCTAACCAGGTACTGAACCGCACGGTCGGTGATTCGGTGGTTTACCCTTCCCTTTGCCGGCCTGCTGCAGAATAACGGGGCTCTGGGGTGGATATCCTCACCATGGGTTGCCTTCCACACCAGGAAGGCCCGGATCTTCCACGTAAGCCCGTTTACAGAGCCGATCGGGAGTGTTCTCTCCTTCCTCCCCTTGCCCACGATGGTCAGGTAATCCTTGCCCGCTACATCCCCTACGTTCAATCCCGTCAGTTCCCCAAGACGGATGCCGGTGTCGAACAAGAGGGTAAAGATCAGGATGTCCCTATCGTTCCCTCCAGACTTCACCGCTTGTCTAAACTGTTCCTCTTCCAGGCTGGTAAAATGCTTGATCTGGGTCTTTCTTATCGGATTCATGCCAGATAGTGTGTTTATACAACAGACTGTCCTACAAGGAGTTGAAACTTGAACTCCAGATCGGAGGACGAGGTCCAGTTGTAATGGTTATCAATATGTCATGACCACGGGGGCGGGGAGCCCCGCGGCGCGGGCGGGGTTGATGGCGACCGCCTTCTCGCTCTCCTACGTGTTTAACCAGCCCCGCCACGCCTGGACGGCGATCGCCTTCTCGGCCCTCTGCCTGACCGTCATCAACCCCTTGGTTCTCTTCCAGGCCGGCTTCCAGCTCTCCTATCTCATCGTCCTGTCCATCATCGCCCTCTCTCCCGTTTTCGCTTCCGGGATGGTGTTCCTTCCCCCCTCTTTCCGTCTCTGGCTGGCCGTCCCCCTGGCCGCCCAGCTCGGCTCGCTGCCCCTGACCGCCCACTATTTCCAGTCCTTCTCGCCCCTGTCTCTCCTCGCCAACTTGCTGGTCATCCCCCTGGTCGGCGTCATCGTGAACATGGGGTTCATCGCCCTGCTGGCGGGGCTGATCTCGCCCACGCTCGCCCTGCTCCTCAATTATCCGAACCGTGCCCTGCTCGCGCTCAACCTCGCGATCGTCTCCTCACTCTCCCGTCTCCCCGGCGCCTCCTTTTCCGCCTCTTTCGCCGATCCTTCGTTCGTTCTCGCCTGGTACCTGGGCCTCCTGGGACTCTCCCGCTGGAGATATTTCGCCGGACGCCGGAAGGTCGGCGCCGCCGCGGCGGCGGGGATTGTCCTCATCGCTTTGTCCGGGGGGTTGCTCCGCCGTCCCGCGGCGGGGATGGAAGCGGTCTTTTTCAGCGGCGAGAGCGGGGATATCGTCTTCGTCTCGCTCCCCGGAGGGAAGGGAATCCTGATCGCTCCCGACGCCGATCCTTTCCGGGAGGCCGACGGGATCCTGCGCCCCTTTTTCACCGAGCGCGGGATCAGGCGGCTCGACCTGCTCATCCTCACCCAGGCCAACACCGGACGGCTGGGCATGCTGAACGGCATCCTCCGCTTCGCCGCGGTGGACGAGATCTGGGATCATCCCTACGGAGCATCGGCGCTCTCCCATCCCGCCTTTCTGCGCCGCGTGCGGGAGGAGGGGATTCGCTATCGAAGACTGCGCGCGGGGGATCGGCTCCCGATCGGCGGGGCGGAAGTTTCCGTGCTCTGGCCGTCCGCCGAGAAACCGCCCGTTTTCACGAACGACCTGTCGCTCGTCTTTTCACTCACGTTCCGGAAGACCGCGTTCCTCTTCCCGGCGCAGGCGGGGAAGGCGGCGCAGGAGGAGATGGTCCGCCGGCATCCCGATCTGAAAGCGGCTGTCCTGGCGGCGCCCGCGCGGGGAAGCCGCTCCCGGACGGACGAGATGTTTCTGAAGGCGGTATCGCCCCGTCTCGCCGTCCTCTCGCAGGGGAAGAAGTATTTCGGGAGATACCCCGCCGACTGCGGGGATTATCTCGCAAGACTCGGCGCGGATGTCCACCGGACGGGCGAGGAGGGGTGCGTCATCGTCCGGAGCGACGGGGAGAAGGTATGGGGGGAGAGAAATGATAAGTAGGTTCAAGGGTGCAAAGGTTCAACGGTTCAAGGGTGGGGGAAGATGAAACGAATATCTTCCGTCGTCTTCATCGCTCTGGCGCTGGCAGGTTCGACGTGCGAGCAGAGGCGGAAGGAATCAGGTCCCGCTCTTCTCCCCTGGTGCCGGGTCTATTTCACGCCCCGCGACCCGGCGGGCGACTATTTGGCGGCGCTGCTCGACGCCGCCCGGGAGAAGGTTTACGCCGCTTTCTACAGCCTCACGCTGCCGGAGGTGGCCGATTCCTTCCTGCGGGCGAAGAAGCGGGGAGTGGACGTGCGGGTGGTGATGGACGACCGGGAGGCGGCCTCCCCGGAGGCGGAGCGGCTGCGCGCGGGAGACTGCCTCGCCGTCGATTCGTCGCCGGCGGACTTCATGCACGACAAGTTCATGGTCATCGACGGCTTTCTCTCCTGGACCGGATCCTACAACCCGACCGCCACCGGGAGCCTCTATGACGACAACAACGTGGTCGTGCTCGCGTCCCGGGAGATCGCCCAGCTTTACGAGGAGGAATTCCTGGAGATGTGGAGCGGAAAATTCGGCAAATCGTCGATGCGGCCGACCCGTTTTCCGGAGCGGGAAGCCGGGGGCGTTCTCGTGGAATGCCGGTTCTCTCCCGAGGACGACTGCGCGGGGCGGTTGATCGCCCTCATCCGCGAGGCGCGCGAGTCCGTCCGCTTCGCCGTCTTCGCCTTCACGCTCGTCCCGGTGGCCGAGGAGCTGGTGAAGAAGCACGCCGAGGGGGCGGACGTGAAGGGCGTTTTCGAGAAAGGGCAGGAGAGCCCCTACTGCTGTTTCCGCATCCTCGAAGAGTGCGGCGTCCCGGTCCGCTGGGACCAGAACCTCCACTATCTCCATCACAAGTTCTTCGTGATCGACGAGACGACCGTGATCACCGGATCCTTCAACCCCTCCCGGCACGCCCAGGCGGCCAACGACGAGAACCTCCTGATCATCCGCCATCCCGGCGTGGCGCGGAAATTCCTGGAGGAGTTCGAGCGTCTCTGGGAGAGACATTGGGAATAGGGTGGATATTCTCCGCCCGGAGGGTATCCTCCCTCGCAGGGCGGGAATGAGAAAGACCGGGGACACGACGGCGTTTCAGCTTATCGAATTTCCCCCTTCCGCCGCCATCCTCGCCCTCGGGGGTGAGAAGGGGCGTTTCTGCTTGGCGCGCGGAGGCGAGGCCTTTCTCAGCGCCGATTTCGGAAGCCTGGAGGAGACGAGGAATTTTGTTCGCTATCGGAAGTCTCTTTTCGCGATCGTCCGCTCGCTCGCCTTTCGCCCGGAGATCATCGCCCACGACCTGCACCCCGATTATCTCGCCACCCGCTTTGCCCGGAAACTCGCCTTGTCCCGTTTTCCTTCCGCCGCTCTCACCGGCGTCCAGCATCACCACGCCCACATCGCCGCCGTCCTGGCCGAGAGGGGAGAGAGGAGGCCGGTCGTCGGACTGGCCTGGGACGGGACCGGCTACGGGGAAGACGGGACGGTCTGGGGCGGGGAAACGCTGATTGTCGACCGCGGCGGCTATCGGCGGGTCGGCGGTCTTGCGGCCGTGCCGATGCCGGGAGGGGAGAAGGCGGTGGAGGAACCCTGGCGGATGGCCGTCTCTTATCTCTACCGCGCTTTTGGGGGTGAATTTCTAGACCTCGATATCCCCTTCGTCCGCCGCCTCCCGCGCCGCTCGTCCTCCCTTCTCCTCTCGGCGCTGGAGAAAGGGATCAACGCGCCTCGGTGCTCCAGCATGGGCCGCCTCTTCGACGCGGTCGCAGCCCTCCTCGGCCTCGACGGCGGCGTCGCCTCAGGCCTGCCCGCCGGAGCGCCCGGCGCGAAGGCGGGAGAGGCGCCGCGACAAACCGATGGAGGAGCGGCGGCGCCGGCGCTGGAGAAATCAAGCGCGCCAGGCGAATACCAGGCCTACCCTTTCACTCTCGCGTGCCGTCGAGTCCCCTTCACCGTCGATTGCCGTCCGCTTTTCCAGGCGATCGTCGGCGATTTGCGCCGGGGCGTTTCCCGGCCGGTCGTCGCCGCCCGTTTCCACCGGACGGTGATAGAGATAGGAGCGGCCTCGGTGGCGGCGGGGAAAGGCGGCCTCCGGCGGGTCGCGTTGGCCGGCGGCGTTTTTCAGAACCGGATCGTCCGGGAAGGATTATGCCAACGGTTGCGGGGGAAGGGATTCGAGGTTATGTTGCCGGAAGCGATCCCCGTCCACGACGGAGGAATCGCCGTTGGACAAGCCTGGGTGGCATGCCAAAAATCCGAAACCCGACTATCGAAATCCGAAACCAAGGACCAACGCTTGCGATGTGTCTCGCCGTCCCCATGAAGATCGTCGCGGTGAAGGGAACCGCGGCTGTCGTCTCGCTCTCCGGATTGAGGAAGGAGATCGACGTCCGGTTCCTCGACCGGCCCCGCCGGGGGGACTACGTGCTGGTCCACGCGGGCTTCGCCATCGCCCGGGTCGGAGCGTCGGAGGCGAAGAAGACACTCGCCCTCGTCCGCCGGGCCGCCGCCCTGGCCGCTTCGTCGGGGGCGGGGCATCGTTGACGGGACCGGGCGCCCCTGTCCCGTTTTAAATTCCTTCCGCGCCCGAGTTCGGCTACAGTAGCGGACAATTCATCACGGCCATGGAAATCCGCGACGCCCAGAAAAAAATCGCCTTTCTCCTCGGAGAGATGGCCCATCCCCGCCTCGGCTCCTTCACCGCCCTGGTCGAGGAGGTCGGGGAGATCGCCGACCAGGTGATGAAGATCGAGATTTACGACGAGAAGAAGGACACGGCGGATCTCGCGGGGGAGATGGCGGATGTCCTGGTCAGCCTCTGCGAGCTGGCCAACGTCTACGGGATCGACCTGAGCCGCGCCTTCGACGAGAAAATCGCCGCGCTGGGACCGCGGGCGGAGGAGTGGAAGAAAAAGCTCGTCGAGGTTCTCCGGGAGAAGCGCCGCCGGCTCGATTGATCCGCGGAAACGAAAATATATTTGTCGACGGAAGAAGCGGAATTGTCTTGAATCCTTTTCCAGGGGCGGCTATCATCGGCGCGCTTTCGCGGGGAGTACAGGGGGCTTGTGGATAACTTGTTGATAATGTCGGCCGCCCCCGCCCGCGTCATCGTAAGTGACTAGAAGCAAGAGGATAAGATGGGGACGTTTTATTGGCCGGTCCGAGTGTCAGAAATATGAAATTGCGCCGTCGGCGCGCTATCGTATCGCTTTGGACGGCAAATAGATCGGAACATACAGCGACGGGGGGCAGGGGGTTTCCCGTCGATGGGAAAAGGCTGAAAATCGCGGCCGTCAGGCCGAAGGAATAGGTCGGGAAGGGGCTGTCGCTGCGCCGGCGGCGGTGGGTGTGGATAAAAGCAAGAATTGCCGCGCCCTTTCCCCGGGAGAAAATGATTGTGCAGACGCTGACCAAGGAGCTCCTGGGTCATTTGCGGGCGCGTCTGGGGGAGCAGAATTTTCAGACCTGGATCTCCCCCATCCGTCTGACCGACTGGAAGGACGGCGTCCTCACCATCGAGGTTCCGAGCAAGTTTTTCCGCGATTGGCTCGAGGAGCATTACCGGGGGCTGATCGAAGAGACCGGCCGCGGCATCATGAACCGCCCGGTGGCGGTCAACTTCCTGATCGGCGCGCATCCGCCCGAGCTCACGGAAGAGCCGGTCGCCCGTCCCGCCCACGCCGTTCCCGGGCCGCTTCGCCTCTGCGAGCTCAACCCCAAGTATTCCTTCAACCGCTTCGTGGTCGGCCCCTGCAACAGCTTCGCCCACGCGGCGGCACTGGCGGTGGCCCAGCGGCCGGGAAAGTCCTACAACCCGCTCTTCATTTACGGCGGGGTGGGGTTGGGCAAAACCCACCTGATGCAGGCGATCGCCCAGGAAGTGATCAAGGGCAACCCCGCCGCCACGGTCCTCTATCTCTCCAGCGAGTCCTTCACCAACGAGTTCATCAACGCCATCGCCAAGAACACCACCGACCGTTTCCGGAAAAAATATCGCTCGGTGGACCTGCTCCTGATCGACGACATCCATTTTATGAGCGGCCAGCCGCGGACCCAGGAGCAGTTCTTCCACACCTTCAACGCCCTCTGGGACTCCCACAAGCAGATCGTCCTCTGCTCCGACCGTCCGCCCAAGGAGATCCCCGACGTCGAGGAGCGGCTGATCTCGCGCTTCGAATGGGGCCTGGTGGTGGACCTCCAGCCGGCCGAGCGGGAGACGAGGATCGCCATCCTGCGCAAGGAGGCCGAGTGGTCCGGGATCGCCATGCCCGACGAGATCATCGATTTCATCGCCGACCGGATAAAGTCGAACATCCGCAAGCTGGAAGGCGCCTTCATCCAGGTCGCCTCCTACGCTTCCCTCACCAACGTTCCGCTCTCCCGGGAGGTGGCCGAGATGGTCCTGGGGGGGATCATGGAGGACGAGGTGGAGCGGGCGGTGACCATCGACGAGATCCAGCGCACGGTGGCCGAGTTTTTCGACATCCGGGTGGCGGACATGAAGTCCTCGCGCCGGCCCAAGAGCATCGCCTTCCCCCGCCAGGTGGCCATGTACCTCTCCCGCGGACTGACCCGCTCCTCGCTCAACGAGGTCGGCGAGTCGTTCGGGGGGCGTGACCACACCACGGTTTTGCACGCCTGCTCGCTGATCGAGAGCCGCAAGGGGCTCGACGGCGATTTGGCCAAGACCCTCTCCTTCCTCGAAGGGAAAATCAGGAAAGCTCCCCGCTGAGCCGGCCAAAGACTAAGGGACCAAAGGGACGAGAGAGTTCCTTCGGTCCCTTTTTTGTCCTATCTGCTCAACGGGATGTCGCCCCCGGCTCCGAAGTAGAAGAGGTTTCTCCCCCGGATCGAAAGCGGAGCCGCGCCCGCCTCCGTGCTGCGCACTGCGGCGGGCAGGGATTTCACGGATTTCACGGATTACAACGGCGCACAGATAATTCGCCCCGGGGAAGAGGCCCGTCCCGGTAATGCCGTTCAGGGATGATCGCGGCGGGCCTGGTTTATCTTGTCCGTCCATATCGTCCATCAGGTCCATTTCGTCCATTGCGTCCATGATCCTGCTATAATCGTCATGGAGGCGACCATGATGGATCAGGCAGCGGAAGTCCGCGAGTACGTCAACACCGCCCAGGCCTATCTGCAGGAGCTCTGCGCGCTGGCTCCTCACCGGCGCACGGGTTCGGCGGGAAACCGCGCCGCGACCGATTATTTCGCCCGGACCGCGAAAGACTGGGGCTACGAGATCGATGTCGCTACCTTCGCCTGTCTCGATCACCGGAGCGGGAAGGTCTCGCTGACCTCGGGCAAGGACTCTTTCCCCGTCGAGATCGGACCTTACTCGCCCGGTTGCGACATCAGCGCCCAATTGGTCCCGGTTTCCACCGGGGAGGAGTTGGAGAAGATTTCCTGCCCAGGGAAGATCCTGCTTCTGCGCGGAGAGATCTGTTCCGAGCCCCTGATGCCGAAGAACTTCCCCTTCTACAACCCCGACCATCACAAGAAGATCTACTCCCTGATCGAGGAGAAAAGACCCGCCGCCGTTGTCACCGCCCCGCCGAAGAACCCGGAGATGGTAGGGGCGATCTATCCCTTCCCCCTGATCGAGGACGGCGATTTCGACCTCCCCTCGGCCTACTGCGCGGCCGCGACGGGCGACGAGATCGCCGCTCATAGCGGTGAAGCCTTCAGCCTGAAGATCGAAGCCCGACGCATACCATCGACCGCCTCTAACGTGCTTCTCCGGAAGAACCCGAAAGCCGGGCGGAAGGTCGTCGTCAGCGCCCACATCGACACCAGGGAAGGGACGGTGGGGGCTTCCGACGACGGTTCGGGGACGGTGGTCCTGCTCCTGCTCGCCCGCCTCTTCCGGGATTACCGGGGTCCCCTCGGGATCGAGATCGTCGCCTTCAACGGGGAGGACAACTACAGCGCGGCAGGCGAGAAGGACTACCTCCGCCGCTTCGGCACCGGATTGAAGACCGCGCTGGTCGCCGTCAACATCGACGACGTGGGCTACCGGGAGGGGAAGACCGCCTTCTCCTTCTATGAGTGTCCGGAAGCGATCCAAAAGAAGGTGAAAGCCGCCTTCGGTTCTTACGGGGGATTGATGGAAGGGCCGCCCTGGTTCCAGGGCGATCACATGATCTTCGTCCAGGGAGGGACCCCGGCGATCGCCTTCACCGCCGAGAAGATGGTGGAGCTGATGGCGACGGTGACCCATACGGCCAGGGACACGCCCGATCTCATCGACCCGAAAAAGCTCGTCGAGACCGCGCTTGCCCTCCGCGACTTGATCGAGAAGCTCGGCGAATGATGCCCGAGGATTGGCCCGGCAAATAATTTAACAGACGATCGAATAGGATGGGGCAGGCGGGCCGTCTGTATCCTACTCCATCCTATCCAATCGGCTGTTGAAAATGCCGAGCCGGCCCAGCCAAAGTGACGGCCTGGCCGCCGGAACGCAGTTCCGGCCGACAACGGCCAGCGGTCATTCGCCCGTCGGATTTCCTCCACCGGAAAGATCGCGGGCCTGTTCCAGGCGACTGTCCTGGCTCTCCACCGCCCGGTTCGCCGCCTTCCGGGTCCGCGCCCCCGCGTCCAGCACTCCGAGCGCCGGCTTCGACATCCCCGTGGGATTCTCCTCCGTCCGGTCCTCGCCTTTTCTCTCTTCGGCGCAGGAAGAGAGGAGAAGGGCAGACAGGCCGATCGCGATCAGGAACATCCTAATCAGGGCATCCTCCATATGTTGAACCCCTCTCTCGGTCGCTATAACACTTTCATTCCGATCGGAATGAAAGTGTTATATAGAAAATATTTCAAGACAGCACCGACCAATGACGGCCAAAGCCTAATATTTGTCTCCCGCCGATCCCTCATTCACAAGGAGAAACCACATGAAAGCACGGAGTCTGTTTGTCCTGCTCGCTCTCGTCGCTTTCGTCCTCCCCGCCCTTCTTCCGGCCCAAGTCCCCACGCCTACGCCCATAAACTACGTCTGCCATTGGGATCTCGGCTACTCGACCTACCTGGGCGGCGGCTATTGCGTTGTCTGTGGCCTGCTTTCGCCCCCCGGCCACTCGAAGAGCTTCTTGAGCCTCTCCCAGAACTCGCCGCCCAGGACGAAGAGGCCGGAGACGAAAAGGAGGTCGCTCGCCAGAAGCAGGCCGACGATCCAGGCGGTGTGATGGGAGCGGGGTACCCCGAGGAAGAGAGAGGCTTCCGCCGCGAAGTAGGGGAGGAAGCTCAAGAGCAGGACGATCACGCCGGCCCGGTGGCGTCCCCGGCTCACCGGCCGGGCCGGAGCGGACGGCCGGGCGAACCAGGACTTGACCCGTCCCTTGATCTTCTCGAGGAACTCCTTGCCCAGCAGGGCGACACCGCCGAGGAAGGCCAGCTCGGCGGCGACGACCAGGACGCCGGAGACGGAGGCGAACGTCCCGCCCGAGACGCCCAGGAGGGGGAGGAGGGCGATGACGGTGTAGGAAAGGACGTTGAAGGAGATCAGCCCGATCCCGAGACGGCGTTTCCAGGTGCGCATGGGAATAATTTTAGCCACTGAGAACACTGGAGGCACGGAAATATTTATGTGTTCCCTTTCAGCGCCTTCAGTGTTTTCGGTGGCAATAATCCGTCATTCGGAGAAGGCGGGGGGGACGCGGTAGCCGGAATCCTTGAGGAGCTTGAGGAGTATACGCCGCTTCTCCGGCTCTGCGCCGGAAAAAAGGGGCCCGCACTTCGTCACCTCGGTTTGCTCCTCTCCCAGTTTCACCGCGAAGGCGAGGCAGGTGAGTTGTCCGCAGGACCGGCAGTTCGTCCCCGGCAGGAGCTTGAAGATGTCGAGCGCGACCAGCCGCTGCCTCCGCTCGAAGCTGGGCGTGATTTTCCCCCGGTTGTCGTAGCAGTGGTTGATCAGGCCCTGGAGCCACTCGATGATCTCCTGGGCGTCCTTCTCGTCCAGGACCTTCCCCGCCGCGATCTGGCGGGGGTGCAGGGTGATGAGACGGCCTTCCTTCTTGATGGTGAGCGTGCGCCCCTCGTGGTTGTAGATGGCCCCTTCCAGGATCGTGTTCAGATAGGGGTACATCTCGGAGGCGTCCCGGTCGATCTCGGCCTTGAAGCGGATTCTCGCCGAGTCGGCGAGGCAGGGGAGGATGTGCTCGATGGTTATCCGTTCGACATACATGGCCGGGCTCACCCGCCTCCGGGGGCGAAGACGGAGAGACCGTCGAGAAACCGGGCCGCCCCCGGGGCGATTTTCCCCAGGAGAATCCCCGCCCCGAGGCAGAGGATGACCCGGACCGTGAGGTACTTCTCGAAGAGACCCAAGCCTCTCTTGACCTGACTTTCTCCCGTGCTCATCGCGCCCTCCTTCATACCCTGAATTCTATCGGGGTTTGATGGCTTTGACCTTGATGCTGGCGACGGAATCTTCGAGATCCTGAATGGTTGTCGGGTTGGCTCCGACCGCGGCGACGACGGCCTGGGCCGTCACATCGTGCGCCATGTCCCCGATCGGGAATGCACGCTCCTCGAGGACCTCGATCCTATCGAATCCCGCGGCTTTGATGGCGCCGAGATATTTGTCCTTCAGCACCGCTCCCGAGATGCAGCCGGCATAGGCCGCGCCGTCGTTCCGGATCGTCTCCGGGAGCTCCCTGGCCAGGACAATATCGGAGACCATAAGCCTCCCGCCGGGCTTCAGGACCCGGAACGCCTCCCGGAATACCCGCGGCTTGTCCGGCGACAGATTGATCACGCAGTTGGAAATGACGATGTCCATCGATTCGTCCTCAACGGGGAGTATCTCGATCTCCCCGAGGCGGAATTCCACGTTATCCGCGCCGCCCGGGCGCGCGTTCTCCCGCGCCTTCTCGACCATCTCGGGCGTCATGTCCACGCCGATGACCTTCCCGCTCTTCCCCACCCGGCGGGCGGCGAGGAAGCAGTCGAAGCCCGCGCCCGAGCCGAGGTCGAGGACGGCCTCGCCGCTTTTCAGCGACGCCTGGGCCAGCGGGTTCCCGCAACCGAGTCCGAGGTTCGCCCCCTGGGGCGCGGCGCGGAGATCCTCTTCCGAGTAGCCGATGCGGCCGCTGATGGCCTCGGCCGAGGACCCCGAACAGCAGGGGGACGAAGTGCCACAGCACGATCCCTTCCCCTTCGCCACCTTCGCGTATGCCTTGCGCACAACCTCTCGTATGCGAATTCCATCCTTAGTCTCTTCGCTGCCTTGCATGGCACTCTCCCTCTCGGAGTATTGTTTTCCTCATCATCTTCCTCACCCGCTCCATTAGAATGTTGCCAACAAATAGAATCCCGCGCAGACGAGAAGAACACCCGCGACGGTTCGCATCACAGCCTCCGCCTTTTGCGCTTTGAGAGAAACCTTCCCGAACGACACGCCGAACAGGATGGCGCTGAGCGGTAGACTGAAACCGACCGCAAACGACGCCATCAACGCTACCCCCCATAGTATCCGGCCCATCAGCAGGCTGGCGCCGATGACGATAAAGATCCCGGGATTGCACGGCAACGAGCAGGCCGCCACGCCCCCCCCGAGGAATAATCCGCCCAGGGCGGCCCCCGTCTTCCCTCTCACGGCCGAAAGTGCGTCGTCCTGCCGGGCGCGGCGAGGCAGTCTTACGGGAATCAGTTTCAAGGCCGCCAGTCCGACAAGGACCGCTACGACCCCGGCGAACAGTTTCCAATACCGTCCCAGGAACGCCTGCGCTGTCTGGCCGACCGACCCGGCCACAAACCCCAGAATGATCAGGGCCAATGTGGTGCCGATCAGGAACCAGATCGCCGAGAGGAGGGCCGCTCTACGGTCCGTGTCCCGCCGCGTGCCCGAATAGGCCACCAGCATCCCCATCGCCGGCAGTGTGCAGCAGGCGCTGGCCACCGCGCTGACGAGTCCCAGCAGGAAGGCCAGCGGCAAGGCGGCCGCGCTCTGGCTGACCTCTTGGAGAGTTTCCGTCACCCACGCCATCATGTCCGTATCCCCTGCTTCACTTGGGGCAGCAGCCGGATTGGGCCGCCGGGCCGCATCCGCCCGCGCTCGAAGCGGCGACGAACCCCTGGACGAGCTTCGTTTCCGTGATCTCCCCGGTCACTGGGATTGCCCCCTTCCCCTTGACTATCGCGAGCACCCCCGGCACGGCCATCTGCGCCGCGATCTGGCCATAGTCGCGCGAAGCCGTTTTCAGCGTGAAGACTCCGATTTTGACGCGCGACTGGTCTTCGATTGTCTTCGCGGCGCTCCGCATCGCGGACAGGGTGGTTCCCCCGGACGCATTGTCTTCGCCGGGAAGATACACGAACACACCGCCCGTGGCGGCGGCGACGGCGTTCAGATCGGCCAGGGCATTGATTTCCTCTTCGCCGACCGGCTTATCAACGCGGGACGAATTACTCGTCGCGTTCCCGCCGCCGGAGGCAGGGGCAGACGATCCTTCCGATACCGGCGCGGCCGCAAATGTAGCCTCAGTCTTATCGGGGGAACTCCCCTGGTCTTTTGTCAGAGCGCGCACCGTCAAAACTGCGGCGGCGACAAGAATGACCACACCCAGAAACACCCGGATTCGCGAAGACGGGTTGGAGCTCTTGCCGCCGCACCCAAGACCACAGGACGGTGCCTCCGGCATCAGGGATTCTCTGCTGTCTAAACTTCCCTGGTTTTCGCTCGGTGGTTTCATCTCTCATGCCTCCTGGTGTCAAGTGTTGTTGCGCCCGGCGATCTTTCGCGGCTTACAGAAGAGCCTCCGACAAAGAACATCCAATCCTTCATCGCAAATCCGTTTCATGTGCCTCCGATCCTCCACGATCTCAGGGGTCTTTTCCATGTCGCGGAACAGCCCGGCAAGCACCTTGCCTGCCGAGGGCGGCCTAAACTCCTTCGATAACCGGTAGGACATCCACCGCCCTTCCTTGCGGCTGTCCACGAGGCGCGCGGATCTCAAGATCGTCAGATGCTTGGAGACGGTGGACGGTGCCAGTTCCAATAGCGCGATGAGCTGACAGACGCACAATTCGCCGCCCTGCAAGGCATGCAGAATCCGTATCCGTCTCTCGTCGGCCAGTGCCTTGAGCATATCCATGATGTCTTGCATAGCCGCCGCCATTTCGTTATGTGGCAAAATATGACATATCTGCGATAGCGTATCAATGCTCGATCCGATAAACCGGCCAAAACATTCCCGAATCCCCTCTTTCTCGCCCTCCAATACAAGCGCCGCCTCGGGCCGGGCGCCGCTGCGACCCGGCGACTACGACTCCGCTTGTGGCTTGTCATCCCCGGGAGTAAAATAGTCGATCGTTCGTTCAAAAACTGCCTACGGATTCTTCCCCCCCGGGAAAAGGTGTTTGCCTATGGATGAAAGGACCGCGTCATCGCCGCCGAAGACAATCCTGGTCATCGACCCGGACGCCGGGGTCGTCTCCGCGCTCGCGGCCGGCCCGGCCGCGGCCGGCTGGGAGATCATCCGGGCCTTCAGCGGGGAGGAGGGGCTGGCCCTGGCCCGTTCCCGCCAACCCGACCTGCTCGTTCTCGAGGCGCTTCTTCCCCGCATGGACGGCTTCACGGTCGCCCGTCTCCTCAAATCCGATCCCCGCTTCCGTCCCCTCCCCGTGGTCATGGTCAGCGCCCGCCGACTTGTCCAGGATATCCTGAAGGCCGAGGAAGTGGGCGCGGCGACCTACGTCACCAAGCCTTTCGACCCCGCCCGCCTCTGCGAGCTGGTCTCCGGCCTCCTCTCCCGGAGCGGAAAAAGCGATTTTGTGGTGGAATATTCTCACCGTCTCGCCGCTCCGCTGCCGTCGCGCCCGGCGCCGGCGTCTCCCCTCCTCATCCTGATCGGCGCGGAGGAGATGGCCTCCGGCCGACTGGAGGGGGCTCTGAAGGGAGCGGGCTTCGATGTGCTCTTCTTCCCCCGCGCCGAGGAGGCCCTGCCGGTCGTCCGGTCGAAGGACCGGGTCTGCGTGATCGCCTCCACCCATCTTCCCGGGATGGACGGCTATACCTTCTGCCTCCTCATCAAGTTCGACGCGCGCTGTCGTCACATCCCCATTTTTCTCCTCTCCTCGCGGTCGCATCCCTACGAGCCGGAGCGGGGCAAGACCGTCCAGGCCGACGGTCACCTGGTTTCCTCCGGCGATCCCGGCGAGCTTATACGCCTCTTGACCGAGGCGATGAAGAAGAGCCTCCGCGACAAGGCGGCCGCCGCGGGACCGCCGGTCTGGCTGGACGGTTTCAAGACACTGGGTTGAGTGGGGGCGGACGTCCTCCTCGTTTTTGATCCTTGCCCTCGCCCCGGCGCCGGGCGTAAGCTTTTCTCCGTGAATTCCATCTGGTTTCCCCTTCTCCTCACGCTCGGCTTCTGGGCCGTCGCCGCGGCGGCGCTGCTCTTTCTTTCCCGCTCCATTCGCCTGGTGAAGATCCTTCTCCCCCACGCCTTCATCCTCCTGGGCCTTGCCGGACTCCTCTTCCTCTCGCCCCGCGCCGCCGTCTCCCTCCCCGAGGGTTGGAATGCGGTCCTGCTTTTGGCGTTGATCGTGGTCGCCATCTGGGCCGTCCTCCGGACGCTGGGTTTTTTCTTTTTCAGCCGCCTGCAGGGCGAACGAGAGGAGGCGGTGGTCCCGCCGCTTCTGCGCCACCTGATCATGGGCGTGGTTTACGCCCTGGCCTTCTTCGTCGTCCTGAAGATTTTCTATCCGGAGCTCAGCCTGACCGGCGTGGTCATCGGCTCCACGGTATTTTCCGCCATCGTCGGTTTGGCCCTCCAGGACATGCTCGGCAACTTCTTCGCCGGGATCGCGCTGGCGGTGGAGAAGCCCCTGCGGATCGGCGACTGGGTTCTGGTGGGGGGGAAGGAGGGGCTGGTCACGGAGATCACCTGGCGCTCCACGCGTCTGAGGATGCGGGATAACAATCTTCTGGTCATCCCCAACAGCGCTCTCTCCAAAGAGGTTGTTCTCAACTTCAATGAGCCCTCCCGCCTCCACCGCAAATCGATCCGGGTGGGAGTGGCCTATGCGCATTCCCCCCGAGTCGTCATCCCCGCTCTCGAGGAAGCGGCCCGAAGGGTGGAGCCGGTCCTGGAGAATCCTCCGCCCCAGGCCCTGATCGCGGATTTCGCCGACTTCAGCGTGGTCTACGAGCTTCGCTACTGGCTTCCCGATTACGAGAAAGTCCCCGACGTGGCGAGCGCCGTCCGCGGCGAGGTCTACGACGTCTTGAAACGGGCGGGATTGAAGATACCCTTCCCGGTCCGGGAGGTGCATCTGCGGACGGAAAGAGCGGCCGCGGCGCCCGCTCCCCGCCTGATCGCGTTCGCCGGACCCTCGGCGGGCAAATCCGTCGAACTGGCGGGCGAGCTGTCGTTGGGAAGGGAAGAGGGGAACACGGTGGTCATCGCCGAGCCCTCGGTCTCCAAACGCCACGCCCGCCTCCTCAGCGCCGAGGACGGGGTCTACATCGAGGACCTCGGGTCCAAATCGGGGACAATCCTCAACGGTTCCCCCATCCAGCGACAGAAACTTCAGCCCGGTGACGAGATCCGGATCGGCTCGGCCGTTTTTCTCTTCGAAGTCTAGACCCCCTTTTGCCACCAAGGCACCAAGAGGCGAAGAAAGACAGGGAATATTTTGTGGGAGGGGCGTCCTCGCCCCGATCCATTTCGGCTCGGATCGCGGCCAGACGCCGCTCCCGCAGAAAAATAGTGATCAGTTATCAGTGATCAGTCGGTCCAGTCGTGAAAATTCGTGGACGTCCTCAGCCCGGTCCGCCGAGCCATTCGCGAAGATTCGCGGTTAAATGAATTAAGCCGATCGCGATTGTCTGCCCATGTCCTCCCCGGAAAAACTCGCCGCCATCGGCCGCTACCAGATCCTCGCCGAACTGGGCAGCGGGGGGATGGGGACCGTCTACAAAGGCCTCCAGCCCTCGCTGAACCGGGAGGTCGCCATCAAGATCCTCCCCCGCGGCTTCTCCTCCGACGCGGAGCTCCTTGCCCGCTTCCTCCGCGAGTCGGCGGCGATCGCCTCCCTCAACCATCCCCACATCATCCAGATCATCGACCGGGGGGAAGAGAAAGGGCTCTACTATTTCGTGATGGAGTTCATGGACGGCCCGTCGCTGGAGTCGCTCCTGAAAGAGGGGAAGCTTCCCGCTCCCCGGGCGGTGGAGATCGTCTGCCAGGTGGCCCGGGCGCTCGAGTTCGCCCACGCCCACGGGGTGATCCACCGGGACATCAAGCCCTCGAACATCCTCCTCAACCGGAACCGCGCCGTCGCCAAGCTTGCCGATTTCGGGATCGCCCGGCTGGCCGCCGAGGGGATGGACAGCACGATCACTCAGTCCCAGCGGTCGCTGGGGACGATGAACTACATGTCCCCGGAGCAGAGGCGGGACGCCGGGACGGTCGACCGCCGCTCGGACATCTACTCCCTGGGCGTGGTCTTCTACCAGATGCTGACCGGCGAGCTCCCCCTGGGGTCCTTTCGCCTCCCCAGCCACCGCGACCGGCGGATTTCGCCCCGGATCGACGGGATCATCGTGAAATGCCTGCGCGCACGCCCGGAGGAGCGCTACGCCTCCGCCGGGGAACTCCTCAAGGATCTCGCTCTGGAACGGCCCCGGGAGGTTCCGCTCAAGGAGGAACTGCGCTCCGCTTTTTCCCGCCTGACCCATCGCCGGGAGGGGTTCGATCCGTCTCGCGGACCGGCCCTCCGCCGTTGTCTCCCCTGGTCCGCGGCGGCTCTCGTCCTCGCCGCCGCGCTCTGGTTCCTGTTCCGCGGGACCGGGGGAAGCCCGCTCCCTGCTCTCCCGGCGCGGGGAGGTTCCGCGGCGATCCAGAAGAAGCTCGCGTATGTCGAAACCATGGTCAGGGACGGGATGGCCTCCCAGGCGCTCGATGAGCTCCGGAAGATCGTCGAGGAGAATCCCGACTCCTCCCACGCCGCCGAGGCGCTTTTCCGGGCTGCTCAAATTCGCGAAGGCATGGGAAATCACGATCAGGCGGTAGCGGATTATCTCAAGCTCGTCTCTCTCTATCCGAAATCCTCCCGCGCCCCCCAGGCCGCCTACCAGACGGCCGTCATCTATCAGCACCGGATCAAGGATCGGGAGAAAGCGATCAGCGCCCTGCAGCGGGTTGTGGAGGGATATCCGGAGTCCGCCTTCGCCCCGCGGGCCCTCTTTCAGCTCGCCCTTTTGCAGAAGGAGCCGGATTCCAACTTTATCGAAGAAATATTCTCCTCGTCAGGGGCCGTCTCCGACCAGGCGGCGGTCCTGAGCCTGGAGAAGCTCACCCGTGACTATCCCCGCTGCCCGGAGGTGGCGGGGGCGCTGATCGAGCTCGCCCGGATCTACGGTCCCGAGAGACTGAATCAGCTCAAGAAGTCCAACGAAGCTTTGCTGTCCCTGCGCCGGCGTTATCCCCAGACCACCTTCCCGGTCGACTATTACCTGGCGGTGAACTACGAGGCGCTGGGTGACAAGAAGACGGCGCGGGAACTGTATACGAAGTTTCTTTCCACCCACCCGACGGGGCTCGAGGCGAGGGAGGCGCAGAAGAGGATCGAGGATCGCTAACTACGAATTACGAGAATTAGAACTACGAATTGCGCGAATGACGAAGAATTCCGCCAATTGGCCGTTTTGTAGAGTTGACACGGTCGCGGCGAAGGTGGTAAAAAAATCCCAACACTCCGGAACTTTTAGCCATGCTCGCTGAATTCTTCTATCGGGCCCCCCGCTCACGCGACGAGCTCTGGCGCCTCCTCGCCGAGACCGCCGGGAAGGGGAGGATCATGGCCGGCGGGACCGACCTCCTGGTCGGCATCCGCGACGGCTCCTCCCGCCCGTCCCTGGTGATCGACATCAAGAAGGTTCCCGGGTTCGCCCGCCTCGCTTTCGACCCGAAGACCGGCCTCTCCATCGGCCCGGCGGTGACGATCAACGCCCTTTTGGAAGATCCGGTCGTTCCCGGGAAATTCCCCGTTCTCGCCGCGGCCGCTTCCGAGCTCGCCTCCGTGCAGCTCCGGAACCGCGCCACCGTCGTCGGAAATATCGTCAACGCCTCCCCCTGCGCCGACATGGCGCCCCCGCTTCTCTGCCTCAAGGCTTCGGCGATCATCGCCTCCGCCTCCGGAGTGCGGGAGGTCCGGCTCGCCGATTTCTTCACCGGCGTGAAGAAGACGGTGCTGAAGCCCGGCGAGCTGATGGAGCGGATCCTCATTCCGGCCGAGACGGCCGGCTGCCGGGGCGGCTTCCTGAAGCTGAAGCGGATCAAGGGGCACGACCTCGGCATCATCTCCGTCGCCCTGGTCCGCCAGGGAAAAGTCCTGCGGGTGGCGATCGGATCGGCCGCGCCCACGCCCGTCCTTCTCCCCGAACTGCCCGCGTCCGCTTCGGCGGAAGCCGTCACCCGGGAAGCCCTGAAGGCGATCAAGCCGATCGACGACGTCCGCTGCACCCGGGAGTACCGGGAGTTCATGGTGGGAGTCTTCATTAAGAGACTCCTGGAGAGAAATTAAGCAAGCGGTTCGGAGGTTCAGTGGTTCACGGTTCAACGGTTGACATGCTCTTTCTAACCGTGAACCGCTGAACCGTGAACCGTTGAACCTGGGGATACCATGATCCACGTTCAACTCAAGGTAAACGGCCAGCTCTACGTCCGGGAGACGGAGGAGAACAAGACGCTTCTCCGGTTCCTCCGCGACGACCTGGGACTCACCGGGACCAAGGAAGGCTGCGGGGCGGGGGAGTGCGGCGCCTGCACCGTCATCCTGAACGGCCGCACAGTCAACTCCTGCCTGGTGCTGGCCGTCGAAGCGGACGGAGCGGAGGTGGAGACGGTGGAAGGCGAGGCCAGAGACGGCAAGCTCTCACCTCTCCAGAAGGCCTTCGACCGCCATCACGCCGTCCAGTGCGGCTTCTGCACTCCGGGGATGCTGATGTCCTTGAAGCATCTCCTCCGCCACAACCCCAAACCTTCGGAAGAGGAAATCCGCCGGGCGATCGAGGGGAACTTCTGCCGCTGCACCGGCTACCAGCAGATCATCGAGGCCGTCCAGGACGTCACCGGACAGCTCAAGAAACCGGGGGAGCTCCGCCATGTTTGAGAACCTCGACCCGCGCGATCTGGCCGTGGTCGGCCACGGCGTCCCCCGGATCGATGCGACCGAAAAGCTGACCGGGGAGGCCCTCTACACCGGCGACCTGCGGATGCCGGGGATGCTCTCCGCCGCGGTCAAGCGCTCCCCCCACGCTCGGGCGAAGATCCTCAAGATCGACGCCTCCCGGGCGGCCAAGCTCCCGGGTGTGCGCGCCATACTGACCGGGGATGAGCTCTCCTACCGGATCGGCCTCTATGTCGTCGACAAGTACGTCCTGGCCCGCGGCGTGGTCCGCCACTACGGCGAGGCGGTGGCGGCGGTGGCGGCCGACACGCTGCTCATCGCCCGCCAGGCCGTGGAGCTGATCACGGTTGACTATGAAATCCTCCCCCCCGTCCTCGACCCGGTGGAGGCCTTCCGCAAGGACGCGCCGCTGGTCCACCCGGATCTCGGCGACTACGAGTTCGTTCGGGCCGTCTTCACGCCCGTCCCGGGGACGAACATCGCCAACCACACCAAGCTCCGCAAGGGGGACGTGGAGGCGGGATTCAAGCTTTCGCACCTGATCGTGGAGAGGGAGTACACCAACCCCTCCGTCCAGCACGTCCCGATGGAGACCCACATCGCCATCGCCGCCTGGCAGGCGGGCGACCGGGTCACGATCTGGACCTCGGCCCAGTCCGCCTTCACCGTCCGCAACCTCTTCTGCCACGCCTTCCAGCTCCCCCGCCACCAGGTGCGGGTGCACATCCCCTACGTCGGGGGCGGCTTCGGGGGCAAGGCGGGCGTCGGTTTGGAGCCGCTGGTCGCCTGCCTCTCCCGCAAGGCCGGGGGCCGCCCGGTCAAGCTCCAGGCCACCCGCGAGGAGGAGTTCAGCCTCCTCCCCTGCCGCTCCGGACTCACCTACCGGCTGAAGACCGGCGTGGCCAAAGACGGGAAGATCATCGCCCAGAAGATGACCATGTTCTGGGACTCCGGCGCCTACGCCGACTACGCGGTCAACGTCACCCGGGCCTCCGGCTACTCCGCCTCCGGCCCCTACGAGATCCCCAACGCCTGGGTGGACGCCTACAGCATGTACACCAACAAGGCCTACGGGACCGCCTACCGGGGCTTCGGCCACGTCGAGTTCTCCTGGGGGGCGGAGCGGCAGATGGACCTGGTCGCCCAGGCGATCGGGATGGATCCCCTCCAGTTCCGCCTGCTCAACGCCCTGAAGCCGGGATCGATCACGCTGACCGGGGAGAAGATTCGGGAGCACACCGGCTCCGTCACCAAGTGCCTGGCCGCGGCGGCGAAAGCGGTCAACTACGGGACGCTGACCGCGGCCGAGAAGGCCCGGGAGAAGCGGACCGGGATGAAGATCGGCAAGGCGGTGGCCGCCCTCCAGAAGGCCCCGGCCATGCCCCCCTACACCGGCACCGTAGTCATCCTCAAGATGAACGAGGACGGGACGGTGATCGCGAACTTCTCGCTCACCGAGATCGGGGCCGGGACCTACACCTCGGTGGCCCAGATCATCGCCGAGCGCCTCCGCTTCCCCCTCTCCAAGCTCAAGATCGCCTTCGAGATCGACACCGACCGCGACCCCTACGACTGGCAGACCGTCGCCTCCAAGGGGCTTTTTCTCTCCGGGAACGCCGGGATCCTGGCCGCCGACGACCTGATCGCCAAGGCCTACGAGGTGGCCGGGGCGGTCTTGCGGGCCCAGCCCTGCGACCTCGACCACGACGACGAGAAGATCTTCGTCCGCCACCACCGGGAGAAGGCGGTGTCCTTCAAGGAGATCGCGGTCGGCTACGCCTTTCCGGACGGGAACGCGATCGGCGGACCCCTGGTCGGCGTCGGCCGCTACATCGCCCAGGGGCTCAGCAATCTCAACAAGGAGACCGGGCAGGGGCTCCCCGCCCTCGACTGGACCTACGGGGCACACGGATTGATCGTCGAGGCGAACCCGAAGACCGGCGAATACAACGTGATCAAGGTCGCCTCCGCCTTCGACGTCGGCCGGGCGATCAACCCGGCCGCGGTCCGGGGCCAGGCGATCGGGGGGATGCTCCAGGGGCTCGGGACCGCGATGTGCGAGGGCTATATCTACGACAAGCAGGGCCATCTCCTGAACCCCTCCTTCACCGACAACAAAATCCCCACCTCGATGGATTTGCCCGAGGAGGTGGAGTCGATGGTGGTGGAGACGCCCCAGACCGACGGGCCCTACGGGGCGCGCGGGGTGGGCGAGCACTCGATGATCGCGGTCTGCGCCGCGCTCGGCAACGCCCTGAAGAACGCCCTCGGGATCGAGCTCACCCACATGCCGATCCGTTTCGAGGACGTCTGGCGGGCGCTGAAGAAGAAGCCGGCGATCGACAACTGGATCACCAAGACCCCCGCCGGGTCCTGCCGCTCGGCCCCGGTTCTCCAGGACGACAAGAAATAGACGAGGAGTTCATACCTTTTATCGCCGGGAATCGCCCTGGCCCCCGCGGGGCGATTTTTGTTTTCGGGCCGGTGAGGAAGCGGGAGACAAAAGTGGGAGGGGCGTCTCGCCCCGATCCGGGTTGGCTGGGATCGCGGCGGGACGCCGCTCCCACGGGGATAACTCTACGCCCGCATTTTTGACCTTGCGGATTTCCCCGTAGCTCCGGCTTTTCTCATTGCTATCTCATTCAACCCTATCTCCAGGAGTATCCCATGCCGATGTTTCTCAGCATTGTCTTAGGCCTCTATGCCCTGGCCAACTTCTATGTCTTCGCCCGGGGCTGGACGGTTCTGCCCCGGTCAGCCTTCGTCCGTCTCGCCTACGTTCTCGCTGGACTTTTTCTCATGTCCGCTTACGTGCTCGCCCGGATTATTCCCGTCGTCGCCTCCGGACTCTCCGGGATCGGCTCCTGGTGGATCGGCGCCGTCATCTACCTTCTCTTCTTCACCCTGCTGGCCGACCTGGTCATGCTCCTGAACCGCTTCGTCTCCTTCCTGCCCCCGGGGACGAAGGAGATCCGCCTGCGCCAGCGGAGGCTGGTCGCCCTCCTGATCGTCGCGGTCACACTGGCGCTGCTCGTCTACGGCGCCGATAACGCCACCGTTCTCCGTGTGACCACGGTGCCGTTAAGGATTGACCAGCCCGGCGCCGGCGTCGAACGGATCCGGCTCGCCTATCTCTCCGACCTGCACCTGGGCGAGATGCGGGGGGAGGATTTGCTGCGCCGGGTGGTGGCCCGCCTGGAGGCGCTGCGCCCCGACCTGGTGGTGCTGGGGGGGGACGTCCTGGACGTGGAGCTCGACGAGGAGACCGCCCGGACGCTGGTCGAAGGCCTCTCCCGGCTGAAGCCTGCGCACGGCCTCTACGCCGTTCTGGGCAACCACGAATACATCTGCGGCGCCGACCGTTCCGCCGAGCTGCTCATGCGGGCGGGGGCGACCCTCCTCCGGGACGAGGTGGCGCGTCCGGTCCCCAACCTCTATCTCGCCGGCCGCGACGATCTCTCCCGGAGATGGCGGACGGGGGAGAGGAAGACACTGGCCGAAATACTCTCGGGGAGAGACGAGCGCTGTCCGCTGATCGTCGTCGACCACCAGCCGGCCCAAGCTGCGGTGGCGGAGGCGGTCCAGGCCGGCGCCGACTTGATGCTCTCCGGCCACACCCATGCCGGCCAGCTCTTCCCCTGGAACTGGGCGGTCCGGATCTTCTTCGACAAGATCTACGGGCTTTACCGGGAGGGGTCCACGGCGGTTTACGTGACCTCCGGCGCGGGGACCTGGGGGCCTCCCGTGCGGGTGGGAAACGGGCCGGAGATCGTGCTAGTGGAGATCACCTTCGGCGGGGGGAGATAGGAGCGATGGCCAAACGGGCGGAGCGGGTTCTCAATCGTTGATCAATCGCAGAGCGCAAAGAGCATAGCGCCTGAAAACAGCCCGGCTGGGCCGCTCGCAACGCTATGCGCTTTGCTCTATGCGCTCTGCTTGTTACCGCCAGCGGCCGGGCGCGAAACGCCGGTGGCGGGCGTCGTAGTGCCCCGCAACCCAGATCTGATCGGGTTTCGACGTCACCCAGCGTCCGGGGTGCCAGACCCCTTCTTCCCAGTAGCCGGCCGCCCAGGCCTTGTCCCGGGCGGGGTCTCCCACCGGCCGCCAGTGGCCGGGGATCCAGCGTCCCTGGGCGTCGGAGCGCCCCTCGATCCAGACGTAGCCGGGCGAGGCCGTCGCCCGCCAGAAACCGGGGACGACCGTGCCGTTGGGAAGGGTGTGGGGGGCCACCCACACCTGGTTCGGGGGGGCGGCGTTCCCGTCGGCCGGGACGGCCGCGAATAGGATGCCCGCTGCGAGCAGGGCGATCAGATGCCATCGGATCATGGTTACGCCTCCTCTGTGATTATATAACGTCTCGATCGCGGAATTGTTTAGCGAAACCGGCGAGGGCTCCGTCCCGGCCAGCCGCAATTTTATCCCAGTATATTTTTTCTTCCGCTGCTATGATCGGCCTCGGGGCATGGGCCATCATCTTTTTCGACCAGCATAAAAACTAACGCCGGGAAAAGGAAGAAAAAACAATGAAGGACCCCCGACAGGAAAAGCTGGCGCGGATTCTGGCCGGATACTCGGCCGAGGTGAAGAAGGGAGACGTGGTGATGGTGGACTGGGCGGACGGAACCCCGCTCGAGTTCGTCCGGGAGATCCAGACCGCCTGCCTGGAGCGGGGGGCGAAGTATGTCCGCCTCTCCTATTCCCACAGCGATCTGGTCGCCAACTTCTTCCGCCACGCCGGCCGCGAACAGCTCGGCTACTTTCCCCAGCACGAGCTCGATTTCATGAAGACCGCCGACGCCTACATCGGGATCGGCTCGCCCTTGAACAGCCAGGCCCTCTCCGCCGTCCCGGCCAAGGTCCTCTCCGCCCGCCAGCGGCTCCTGCGCCCCATCCTCGATGAGCGCGTCAACCGCACCCGCTGGGTGATCACCCGCTATCCCACCCAGTCCCAGGCCCAGGACGCGGGGATGTCCTTCCTGGATTTCGAGGATTTCTATTTCCGGGCCTGCAACGTGGACTGGGCCAAGGAGTCGGACCGGCAGGACGCCCTGAAACGGCTGATGTCCCGGACCAAGCAGGTGCGCCTGCTCGCGCCCGACACCGACCTCTCCTTCTCGATCGCCGGGATGCCCGCGGTCAAATGCGACGGCAAGCGCAACATGCCCGACGGCGAGGTCTACACCGCCCCGGTCAAAAACTCGGCCGAGGGAAAAATTCGCTTCAACGCGCCCACCGTCTACCAGGGGAAGATCTTCGCCGGGATCGCCCTGGAGTTCAAAAAGGGGAAGATCGTCAAGGCCGCCGCCGAGCAGGGGGGGGAGCATCTCGCCGACATTCTCGACGTGGACGGCGGCGCCCGCTATGTGGGCGAGTTTTCCTTCGGCCTCAACCGCGCCATCACGCGGCCGATGCGCTCCATTCTCTTCGATGAGAAGATCGCGGGCTCCATCCATCTGGCCGCCGGGGCGGCCTACCAGGTCTGCGACAACGGCAACCGCTCCGCCATCCACTGGGACATGATCCGCCTGATGACCGACGGGGAGGTCTGGCTGGACGGGGTCCTGGTCCAGAAGGGGGGGGTCTTTCTGCTCCCCGAGCTGAAGGCGCTGAACTAGGGAATGGGGTATGGTGAATGGTGAATAGTGAATGGGGAATGGATAATTGCGAATCGCGGCGAAGGATCCCGGATGAGCTGTAGGCCGCCCGATCACAGATCGGGTCTACACTGCGTCTGACCTAGACATCGTTCTCAGGAAGGACCAGTGTTTGTCCCGGCGCGGTTTCCATTCACCATTCACTATTCACCACGTCAGCGCCGGCGGCCGCCGCGGCTTTCTTCCCCGTCGCCTTCGCACCCCGGTATGAAGTCGGCCGCGATCTCGCGGTTGACCAGGATCTCGATCGCGGTCAACAGCTCGGCCTGGTCGGGGATGACGAAGGTGAAGGCCTTGCCGGGGGCGTCCATCCGGGCGGAGCGGCCGACCCGGTGGAGGTAGTCCTCCGGGTTCTCGGGGACGTCGTAGTTGATGACGTGGGATATCCCCGCCACGTCGATCCCCCTCCCCATCACGTCGGTGGCGACCAGGATCGGGATCTTCTTCCGGCGGAAGTCGGCCACCGCCTGGTCCCGCTGGTTCTGGGGGAGCCCCCCGTGGATGTAGAGGGCGTGCCAGCCCCGCTTCTGGAGATGCTGTCCCAGGCGCTCCGCCCCCCGCTTGGTCCGGGTGAAGATCAGGGCCAGCTCGGGCTTGTCCCGCTCCAGGAGCTTGACGAGGAGGGTGAGCTTCCGGTTGGGGGCGACGGCGAAATAACGCTGGTCCAGCGTCCCCACCGAGGGATCATCGTCCGAGACCACCGAGATCCCGATCGGGTCGTGGAGGAAGCGGTTGGCCATGCGCATGATTTCTTCGGGGAGGGTGGCGGAGAGGAAGAGGGTCTGCTTGCGGCCGGCGCAGCGGTTCAGGATCTCGCGGATGTCCTTGCGGAAGCCCATGTCGAACATCCGGTCCACCTCGTCGAGGACGACGATGGAGAAGGAGGAGAGGTCGATCACCCGGCGCTGGCTCAGGTCGAGCAGCCGCCCGGGTGTCGCGGCCACGATCTCGGGCTGGCCGCGGAGCTTTGCGGTCTGGGCCTCGATGGACTTGCCCCCGACCACGGCGACCGCCCGGGGCCGCTCTTCACCGGCGAGCCGGGCGGCCTCGGCGACGATCTGCTCGGTCAGCTCGCGGGTGGGGGCGAGGATGAGGGCGCGGATCTTCTCGCCCCGGAAGAAATGCTCGAAGATGGGGAGGAGGAAGGCGGCGGTCTTTCCCGTGCCGGTCTTGGCCCGCCCCACGCAGTCGCGGGCGGTCAGGGCGGCCGGGATGAACTGGACCTGGATCTCGGTCGGACAAGAGAAGCCGATCCGGTTCACCGCCGCGATCGCCCGCGGGCTGAGGCCCAGACGGATGAAGGAATCCGCCCCGGCGGGAGCGGCCGGGGCGGGGATATGAACGGTAGTTTTTTCTGTCATGGGCGCATTATATCACCGAAATCCCCGAAAACCGTCGGTTTTCGGGGATTTCGAGCATGCCACTGCGGCGATAATGATCCCGTAGCTATTCCGTTTTGGCGTGCGGGGCATCCAGTCCCTGGCGTCCATCCTGCCCGGTTCTCGCTCCCCTTGTTGAAAATCGGTGAGAAGGTATATACTAAATATGGCTATTGGATGCGCGCCATGCCCGCCCCCCGACCCAGGAAAGCTTCCTCCGCCGCGAAGCCTGTCCAATCGGACCTCCCGAAGAAGATCCGCCGTCCCCTCTCCGTCGCGGAGGTCGCCTCCCGGTCGCCGGAAGGGGGAGGGGATTACCGGACACTCTTCGAGATCTCTCCCGCCTCCATCATGCTCCTGGACGAACGCGGAACCGTCCTCGACGTCAACCCCGCTTTCTGCTCCATCTTCGGCTACTCCCGGGACGAGGTGGTCGGTTTCTCGATCGACCGGATCGCCCTCTCGGACTCTTCCGCCCAGATCAAGGATCACATCCGCCGCATCCTCAACGGGGAAAATCTGCGCCACGTGGTGAAGAACGCGCGCCGGAGCGGCGAGGAGTGCTTCCTCGACCTGAACGAGACCCGGATCCGTTTTCCGGACGGGACCCACGGCGTCCTGATCGTGGCCGCCGACGTCACCGAACAGCGGCGCGGGGAGGACATCCTCCAGCGGCACTCCCTGGTCTACAACGCGATGCAGGAGGCGGTCTTCGTCTTCGACCGCGCGGGCCTGATCGTCGACGTCAACCCGGCGGCGGAGAAGATCCTCGGCCGATCCCGGGAGGACCTGGTCGGCCGGCCCGCCCCCTATCTGAATCCGCCCGGCCGGGGAGAAAAGATCAGCGCTGAGATCATTCGGACGCTGCGGGCGAAGAAGGTGTGGCGGGGAGAGGTCCCCCTGCTGACCGCTTCCGGCGAGATCCGGACCGCCTCCACCATCGTCTCCTGCCTCTGCGACCAGGCGGGCGAACGGATCGGTTCGGTCGGGATCAACCGCGACATCACCGTCGATAAAAAGCTGGAGGCGGAGATGATCAAGGCCCAGAAGCTGGAATCGCTCGGCGTGCTGGCCGGAGGGATCGCCCACGATTTCAACAACCTGCTCATGGGCATCCTGGGCAACATCTCCCTGGCCCGTCTCGGATCAACCGACGTCAGCGCCGTGCTGGCCCAGGCCGAAAAGGCCTGCCTGCGGGCGCAGGATCTCACCCGCCAGCTGCTCACCTTCGCCCGAGGCGGCGCTCCGGTGAAGAAGGTCGTCGATCTGGGTCCGCTGCTGGAGGAAACCGCCCGTTTCGCGCTTCGGGGCTCGGCGGCCACCTGCGAGTTCTCCCTCCCCCCCGATCTCTGGCCCGTGTCGGCCGACTCCGGGCAGATCTCCCAGGTCGCCCACAACCTCCTCCTCAACGCCGTCCAGGCCATGCCCCAGGCGGGTGTGGTCCGGGTTCAGGCCGAGAACCGCGTGGTCACCGCCCGCTCTGCCGATCCTCTTCTCGCGCCGGGGAGATATGCCCGGGTCTCTGTCTCCGACCCGGGTGTCGGCATCCCCGCCGAGATTCTGGGCAGCGTCTTTGATCCCTTCTTCAGCACC
Organism: uncultured bacterium; assembly: GCA_964551475.1. GTDB lineage: Bacteria > Auribacterota > Erginobacteria > Erginobacterales > CAZKCI01 > CAZKCI01. The sequence continues at coordinate 46,178 of CAZKCI010000013.1, forward strand.
AAGCCCCGGGGGACCGGCCTGGGACTGGCGGTCTGCTACTCGATCATTAAAAATCACGGCGGCCGGCTCACCGTCGAGTCCCGCCCGGGACGGGGGTCCACCTTCAGCTTCTTCCTTCCGGCCTCCCCGGAGGCCTCGGTTCCGGAGGAACCCTGGCTTCCCTTCCCGGTCTCCGGCCGGGGACGGATCCTGCTCATCGACGACGAGGAACTGGTGGCGGTGGCGGTCGGACGGATGCTCGAGCGGTTGGGCTACTCCAGCGAATGGGCCCATGACGGCCGGGAAGGGGTGGAGATATATGCCCGGGAGCGGGAAGCCGGTCGGCCGTTCGACGCCGCGATCGTCGATCTGACCATCCCCGGGGGGATGGGAGGACGAGAGGCGATCGTCGCTTTACGGAAACTCGATCCGGACATCAAGGCCGTGGTCTCCAGCGGCTACTCCAATGATCCGATTCTGGCCGACTATGGGAAATACGGTTTCCGCGCCGCCCTGGCCAAGCCCTTCACCATCCACGTGCTGGGGCGGGTCATGGGGAACGTGCTGGGAGAGAAGCGGAAGTAACTTTGCGTAACCTCACGTAACCCGCTGCTGGGAGATCGGACATGGCCAAAACGATCCTCATTGCCGACGACGATCCGGAGATCCTGCGGGTCCTGACCCTGGAGCTCACCCGGGCGGGTTATGAGATCATAACCGCCTGCTCCGGCGCGGAGGCCGTCGATCTCCTGCGCCTCCGGAGGCCGGATTTCCTGGTCGTGGACTACCAGATGCCGGAAGGGGACGGGGTGATGGTGATGGGCAAGGCGCAAGCAATCGCCCCCGGTCTCCCCGCGGTCATCCTGACCGCCCACGACTCCACCCATCTTCGCCAGAAGGCCCTGCGCCTGGGCGCCCGCGCCGTTTTCGCCAAGCCCTTCCCCTCCGCCACGCTGCTCGCGGAGATACGGGGAGCGCTGGGGGAGTAAAGTACACTTCCGGGTTGACGCAGTTCGGCGCCCGCTCTCCCCGCATCATGGCGATGAGGTTCTCCGCCGCCGTCACCGCCATCCGCGTCCGCGTCTCGACCGTGGCGGAGCCAATGTGGGGGAGGAGAACGACATTCTCGAGCTGGAGCAGGGCCGGATGAACGCGGGGCTCGTTCTCGAAGACGTCCAGGCCCGCGCCGGCGATCCGGCCGAGTCTGAGCGCGCGGGCCAGGGCGGCCTCGTCCACCACCGGCCCGCGGGAGGTGTTGATGAGGAAGGCGGATCGCTTCATGCGCCCCAGTTCCCGGGGACCGATCAGGTGGCGGGTTTTTAGCGTGAGTGGAACGTGGAGTGTGACGTAATCGGACTCGGCCAGGAGAGCGGGCAGGGAGACGCGCCGCGCTCCGGCCGCCTTCTCCAGCGCCGCGTTCCGTTTCCCGTCGGCATAGATCACGTTGAGCCCGAAGCCGCGGGACCGCAGACCCACCGCCGTTCCGATCCGCCCCGCCCCCACGATCCCCAGGGTTTTCCCGCGCAGATCGCCGCCCAGGAAAAGCATCGGTCCCCAGGCGCGGAAGCGCCCCCGGCGCAAGAACCTCTCCGCCTCCGGGAGCCGGCGGGCGGCGGAGAGCAGGAGCGCCCAGGCGAGGTCGGCGACGGCGTCGGTCAGGACCCCGGGCGTGTTGCTGACCGGGATCGACCGAACGGTCGCGGCGGCGAGATCGACGTTGTTGAAGCCGACCGCCATCAGGGCGATCCCCTGGAGCGAGGGAGCGGCGTCGAGGAAACGACGATCGACGGCGTCGGTGAGAAGGCAGAGCAGGCCGTCTTTTCCCCGGGAGGCCCGGACGAGCTCCCCCGGTGAGAGGACGCGGTCATGAGGATTGACCGCGACCCGGAGTTTCGCCTTCCGCAGGATTCGGACGGCGGCTTCGGGGATGGCGCGGGAAATAAATATTTTCATTGGTGCGGGATTTTCGCCGCATAAAATGGTTGACAGCAGGTGTCTCCCTGAGCATTCTAGCGCAGAATATTCCGGGGGAACCAGCAATCTCAAGAATATTTTTGCGGCGGCGAGGCGAACGGCATCGTCGGCGCGGTTGATAATCGGATGACAGGCCATACCAACGCGAAAGCCTTCTGGATTCTGCTGGCGGCGCTCAGCGCCTTTCCCCCGGCGTCGCTCCCGGCCGTCTCGGCGGCCCCCGCCGCCGGTTTCGAGAGTTATCAGGTCCGGAAGGGGGACAGCCTCTGGTCGATCGCCCGCTCCCGCGGGATCAGCCCGGAGGATTTGAAGAAGGCCAACGACCTCTCCGACACGGCCCTGATCCGGGTGGGACAGACGCTGGCGATCCCTCCCGGCGACTCCGGCTACTTGGCCCGCCTCTGCGCGGTCAAACGCGGGGTGAAGGCGAGGAACTGGAAGTATATTGTCGTCCACCACAGCGCCACCTCCAGCGGGAACGCCTTCCGTTTCGATTACTTCCACCGCAAGGTCCGCCATATGGAGCGGGGGATGGCCTACCACTTCCTGATCGGGAACGGCCGGGGGTTGGGAGACGGGGCCATCCAGCCCGGTTCGCGCTGGCTTCTTCAGCAGCCGGGCGGCCATGTCCGCTCCGAGCAGATGAACGAGGTGGCGATCGGGATCTGCCTGGTCGGGAACTTCGACAAGTCCCCCCCCACCGCGAAGCAGATGCAGTCCCTCACCGGCCTCCTCCGCTACCTGCAGGGGAAGTACCGGGTTCCCCGGTCCCGGGTGATCGGCCACCGCGAGGTCAAGGGCACCCACACCAAATGCCCGGGCAAGCATCTCTCCCTGGTCTCCCTGCGCCAGGGCCTGCGACCCTGATGCCGCCTCGCCGCTCTCCGCCTATATTGCCGGCCGATATTTCATGTATAGAACATTTGGTGGCCAGGCGCTTTGTGCAATATATACACAATAAATATCGAAAATGTAATTATATTACAATATGCACCGGGATTTCCGGCCGCGGTTCGGCCGGGACGATTGACGTGGCCCGGGAATTGTGCTATAGTGTCACACAGAATCATTAACCGGGAGGAACAAATATGGGTCTTTTAGAGCATGATATCGGCGGCAAGCTGCGCGCTTTGAGAAAAACGCGCCGGCTGACGCTCCAGGGGTTGGCGAAGAAGCTCAAGATGACGGCCAGCTACATCTCGCGGCTGGAGAGAAATCTCTGCCGTCCCTCCTTGCCCTCGCTCCAGTCCTTCGCCGACATCTTCGACGTCGACGTGGCCACCTTCTTCGAGCGGCGGGTGTCCGAATCGCGGCCGAAGCGGGTGCTCTCCCCGGCCGATCAGGTGGAAGTGATCGCCCACGGGGGCGCTCTCCGGATCAAGCCGCTGGCCCATACCCTCTTCAAGCGCCCGGTCCTGGAAGTCACCCTGGTCGCCCTGAAGAAGGGAGGCGAGGTGGTCTTCCCCACTCGTCCGGGGGAGTGCCTGCTGATCATGCGGGAAGGAAGGATCTCCCTGGTTCTCGGGCAGGAACGATTCCGCCTCAACCCGGGCGACAGCATCTACTACACCACCGAGCAGTATCGCCGGATCACCAACCTGGGCCGGAAGGACGCCGCCTACATCTCCGTCCTCTATCCGCCCGTCTATTTCAAGTGAGGAGACTCTCATGACCCAAGTCAAAGTGGACCTCGGGGGAAAGATCAAGCGGCTTCGGAAGGAGAGGGAGCTTACGCTGCAGAAGCTCGCCGACCGGATGAAGCTGACCCCCAGCTACATCTCCCGCCTGGAGCGAAACCTCTGCTACCCGGCCCTGGAGACGCTTTACGACCTCGCCGCCTTCTTCGGTTTGGACGTTTCCTTCTTTTTCCGAAAGGACGAGATCAGCGACGAGAAGACGCGCGTGCTCAAGGGGAGAGACCGCCGCGCCGTCCCCCTCTTCGGGGGGCAGGCCCGCTTCTACCCGTATGCCAACATCAAGTATCGGGACCCCTCGTTCGAATGCTTCACCGTCGCCCATCCGGCCGGGGCCGAGATCAAGCTCCCCCGGCAGACGGGTCAGGCCTGCCTGCTGGTCCGGCGGGGCTCGATCGAGCTCACGCTGGCCAGGGAGGTCTACCTGCTCCGCCCCGGAGACAGCATCTACTACTCCACCCGGGAAGAGCGCTCCTATACGGTGGTCGGGAAGCGTCCCGCCGAAATCCTGGTCTGCCTCTATCCCGCTCGCTACGCCAAATAGATGACCCTGCCCTCGTCATCCGCCGCCGTTCTGGTCGTGGACGACGACGCCCCCACCCGCCGGCTCCTCGTCCGGATTCTCGAGGGCGAGGGTTACCGCGCGGACCAGGCCGGCACCGGCCGGGAGGCCCTGGAACTCTTCCGGAAGAACGAGTATCAGCTCGCTTTCCTGGACATCCGTCTCCCCGATTTCAACGGCCTCGATCTGCTGGCCGCCCTGAAGAAGAGCGGCCGGAAGACCGAGGTGATCATGCAGACTGCCTACGCCTCCCTGCAGTCCTCGATCGAGGCGCTCAACCAGGGCGCCCTGAGCTACATCATCAAGCCGTTTCAGCCGGCCGAGGTCCGTCTGGCGGCCCGGCGCGCCCTGGACAAGCGAGCCCTGGAGGATGAGAACGCCCGCCTGCTCCGGGATCTCACCCGGAAGAACGAGGAGCTGGAACAAACCTGCCGGAAGCTGGAGTCCATGACCTGTCGCCTGGTCGCCTCGGAGAAGCAGGCGGCCTTGACCACGCTGGGCGGGGGGATCGCCCATGAGCTGAACAACCCCCTGACCGGGATCCTGGGCATGGTCACTCTCCTGCTCGAAAACGAAACCCCCGGCTCGGTTCGGGCGACCCGCCTGATCAAGATCCAGGAGCAAGTCCGCCGCTGTGCCCGGATCATCAAGGACCTGCTGGTCTTCACCCGGGAGGTGTCCGGCGTGGTCGCTCCCCTCGACGTCAACGAGATCATAGAAAAGACGCTCGCTCTGATGGACTACCAGTTCTCGCTCTCCGGCGTGACGGTGACCCCGCGCCTGGCCCACCGTCTTCCCGAGGTGAAAGCCAACCCGGGGCAGCTTGGCCAGGTTTTCCTGAACATTCTGCTCAATGCCCTGGAAAGCCTGGAGGGGAAGAAGGAGGCGACGATCGAGATCGCGACCGGCCGGAACGAGGGCATGGTGACGATCGCCGTGGCGGACAACGGCCGGGGAATCCCCCCGGAGAACCTTTCCCGCCTTTTTGAGCCGTTTTTCACCACCAAGGAGGCGGGACGGGGTTCGGGCATGGGGCTGGCGGTTTGCCAGGGGATAGTCTCCAAATTCGGCGGGAGGATCGAGGCGGCGAGCGAGCCGGGAAAAGGAAGCGTATTCACCGTCCTCCTCCCTCTTTAACGCGGAACCCGCCTATCGGCGGGAGGAGCGCTCAAGAGAAACTGACATGGCCCGAGCCAACATTCTAGTGGTCGACGACGAGCCTCTGATCGGGGAGGTCTTCGCCGACTATCTGACCGAGCAGGGCTTCACCGTCACGGTCTCCCCCAACGCCTTCCAGGCCCTGGAGCTCACCGCCGGGACCGTTTACGACCTGATCTTTCTCGACATCCGGATGCCGGGGATGGACGGCGTGGACGCCCTGGAGAAGATGAAGGCTCTCCAGCCCTCCGCCCGCTTCATCCTGATGACCGGCTACTGGGACCAAACCCAGCATCTGCAGGAGCGGGCGCTGAAGATCGGGATCTTCGCCTGCGTCGAGAAACCCTTCGACATCCCCGACCTGATGCCCTTGATCGAGAAGGCCCTGGCGGACCCGCCGGCGGGGTAGCCGCCGGCTTCAGCCTGCGTTCTGTTCTTGCGAAAGCGTCCGTTCGCTCACACGAAGATCTTCTGGAAGAGAGGTCTTCTCAGGACGATCGCCCGCCGCGGGCAGGTCTCGTGGCAACAGTAGCAGCGGAGGCAGCGCGCGTAGCCGATCCGCGCTTGGCCTCCCCGCAGACGGATCGCCTCCACCGGGCAGACCCGGACGCAGTCACCGCAGCCGACGCAGGATGATTTCTCGACCTCCGGCCGCGTGGTGAGAAGCCATTTGGCGGCCGGCAGGGCGGGCTTCAGCCAGAAGGGAAAGCGGGCGAAGGATACCGCGGCCTCCCCGAGCTCGGGGACGGCCATCCCCTCCGCGCGGAATTCCGCCTCGGCGAGGCCGACGGTCGCGACGTCGGAGAGGTCCGGCCGGAGCAGGCCCCGCTGGGCGCACTCGGCGGTGGTGAGCACGGAGAAGGGGTCGATCCCCATGATCCGGCCGAGGACCGCGTCGACCGCCGCCGGCGACTCCCCGGCTACGATCAGGCCCAGGTCCCGCCGTCTCCCCGCGCCGGGTCCGTCCCCCTCCATCGCCCAGATTCCGTCGACGATCGAGAGATCGGGATCGGCCGCCTCCATCACGTCGACCAGCATGGCCGAGAAGCGCCTCACGTCGCCGAGCTTGGCGTGGTAGGCGGGCTTGATCAACCCCGGGATGAGGCCGAAGAGGTTTTTCACCGCGCCGGTGAGACGGGTGTAGACGTGGGTCTTGAACTTGGGGAGGTTCAGGATGACATCGGCTTCGATCGCCGGGGTGACCATCTCCAGCCTCTTCACCATGCGCCCGCTGGGGCAGTTGACGATCGCGTGGGAGGTCTCCAGCATCAGCTCCGCCCCGGTCTCCTCCGCTACCCGCTCCAGCCCGCAGGCCCGGTAGAGGTGGAGGAGCGTCCGGCGGGTGTGGGGGAGGGCGGCCCCCGGGCTGTCGCCGATCAGCGCCTTGCCCCCGGCTTCCCGCACCAGCTCCGCCGCCGCCCGCACGAATTCGGGATGGGTGACTACCGCCGTCTCCGGCGTCTCTCTCCGGAGGAGGTTGGGCTTGAGGAGGACGGTCTGGCCGGGGCGGACGAATTTCCCCATCCCCCCGATCCGGCCGAGCGCTTTCTCCATCGCCTCCCGCAGTCCCGGGCGGGAGTAGTCGGGGCATCTCTCGATGGAGACCGTCTTCACGCGAGGAGGCTATCAGGAATGGGGGACCGTGTTAAATAGTTATTCGTGTCCTTATCGGAACGGTGGGACCGGCCAATGTTCTCTCTGCGGAATTGTTTGCCCGCGGGCGAGGTATCGGATAATATCAGCTAGCGGGCGTGTGGCTCGTGCTCGGCGATTGCCACAGGCGCGTTCGCGGGAGGTGCGTTATGGAATCTCTGAACAACTGGTGGGCCGGCCTGGCGCCCCTCGCCCGGTACTTCTCCATCGGCGCCGTCTTTTTCAGCATCCTCTTCCTCTGGCAGCTTGTCATGTCCCTCTTCGGCCTGGCCGCCGACCACGACCTGGACTCCGGCGTGGACGATTCCGGCGTCCACCACGCCCCGGAGGATGCCGATCAGACGATGCTCGCCTTCAAGCTCCTCTCCGTCCGGTCGCTGCTGGCGTTTTTCACCCTCTTCTCCTGGGCGGGGGCCCTCTACCTCTCCCAGGGAAAAACCGCCCCCGTTTCCCTGACCTACGCCTTCGCCTGGGGGATCGCCGGCTTCTTCGTGGTCGCCTTGCTCATGCATTTTCTCTCCCGCCTGACCGAGACGGGGAATATGAAAATCGAGTCCTGCCTCGGCGCCTCCGGGACCGTGTACCTCGACATCCCCGAGAAGGGACAGGGGGAGGTCCGCCTCCTCTGCGGGGGCGTGATGACGGTCCTCCGGGCCCGCTCCGCCGCCGGTATCGCCCTCAAGGCGGGAAGATCGGTGCGCGTCGCCCGGGTGGTCGGCCCCAACACCATCGAGGTCGAACCGGAGTAGCCCGCCGCGCGATCTCAGATTTCAGATCTGAGATTTCAAATCTGAAATCTGAGGGCTGAAATCCATGATTCGCGATCCACGATCTGAAATCTCAAATCTGAGATCTGAAATGAGAGATCAGAGATCCACAATCCGCGATTCGAAATCCTCAATCCTCAATCCCTAAGGAGATCGCCATGAACCCAGCCGCGAGCGGCGGGTCGGCCACCGCCGGCCTCTTCCTCACCGTCATCTTCGCCCTGATCCTCATCGTCATCCTCACCACGATCCTCCGGCGCTACAAGAGGTGCCCCTCCAACAAGATCCTGGTCATCTACGGGAAGACCGCCGGCGGCGCCTCCCGCTGCATCCACGGCGGGGCGGCCTTCATCTGGCCCCTGATCCAGGCCTACGACTACCTGGACCTGGAGCCCTTCGTCGTCCCCATCGACCTCTCCAACGCCCTCTCCCAGGAGAACATCCGGGTCAGCGTGCCGACCACGGTCACCGCCGCGATCTCCAACGAAGCCGGGATCATGCAGAACGCGGCCATCCGCCTCCTGGGACTCTCCGCCCAGCAGATCCAGACGCTGGCCCAGGACATCATCATCGGCCAGATGCGCGCCATCATCGCCACGATGAAGATCGTGGACATCAACCGCGACCGCCAGGCCTTCATGGCCAAGGTCAACGAAGCGGTCGCGGTGGAGCTCGAGAAGATCGGGTTGGCGGTGATCAACGTCAACATCCGCGACCTGGACGACGAGTCGGGCTACATCAAGGCGATCGGGCGCCAGGCCGCCGCCGAGGCGGTCAACCAGGCCAACATCGACGTCGCCGAACAGGACAAACTCGGCCAAATGGGCGTGGCGACGCGCCAGCGCGACCAGCGGATCGCCGTGGCCGCGGCCACCGCCGACGCGCAAGTGGGCGAGGCGAACGCCGACCGCTCCAAGCGCCAGCAAGTGGCCAAGCTCGACGCCGAGGCGGTGCAGTCGGAGACCGTGGCCAACGCCAACAAGGCCTCCTACCACGCCAACCAGAAGGTGGCCGAGGAGGAAGCCCGCAACCGGGGGGAGTCCGCCGCCCGCGAGGCCTCCGGGGCCATCCGTGTCGCGCAGGAGATCGCCGAGAAGAAGGCCGAAGACGCCAAGGCGCTGCGCGAGCAGTCGCGCTTGAACGCCGAGGTCGTCGTCCCCGCCGACGCGGCCAGGAAACGCCTGATCATCGAATCCGAGGCCCAGCGCGACCAGTCGGTCCTGATCGCCAAGGGACAGGCCGACGCCCTTCTCGCCAAGATGACCGCGGAAGGGAAGGGACAGCAGGCGGTCCTCGACGGCAAGGCCGAAGGCTACCGCAACCTGGTCCAGTCGGCGGGTGAGCCCCAGATGGCCGCCTCCCTCCTCCTGATCGAGAAGCTTGTCGAGATCGCCCACATCCAGGCCCAGGCGATCCAGGACCTGCCCATCCAGAAGATCGTCGTCTGGGACGGCGGCGGAGAGGCGGGCGGGATGTCGAACCTGGGCAAGAAGCTGATGGGCGTGCTCCCCCCCATGCACGAGCTCGCCAAGCAGGTCGGCCTCGATCTCCCCGAGTATTTAGGAAAGCTCACGGAGGAGGCGAAGAAATCTAGCGGCCAGCAGCCGCCCAAAGGGAAGGGCGAAGGGGCGAAATAGGAGGACGGTTCAAGACGTTGAAATCGTTGAAGACGTTGAAATCGATGAAGCCGTTGAAGCCGTTGAAGCAGATGGAACGTCCTTCGATGCTTTTCGTTTTGTAGCGTCGCCTCTCCAGAGGGACGGCGTCGTCACGGGAGTGACGACGCTACAAAAGGCACTCGGATTTTGTTGTAGGCCGGAACTGCGTTCCGGCGCGGGTTAAGAAGGCGAAGAGTGAAGACTGCGATGATCCCCGCCGTGTTCCTGGTCGCTCTTCTCGTCGTCAGCCTTGCTCCTGCCGCGCCGGCGCCCGCTCCTTCCGCTTCCCCCGCCCTCGCCGCGCTGGAGGTCGAGATCCTCTCCCCCCTGGGCAAACCCATCCCCCGGGGCAAGGCGGTCCTCTTCTCGATCCAGACCGGGGAGGACCTCCCGCCCTGCGCGGGCTACCAGGAGCTCCCGGCGGTCGAGTTCTCCGAGGGGAAGCTGGCCCAGGACCTCCCGTCCGGACTCTATCGCCTGGAGATCGTCGCCGACGGCTGGCAGGGGGCGGTGGAGGAGGAGCTGGCCCTTTCGCCCGGAGAGAAGAAGAAAGTCCCGCTCCGCCTGGAGCCGGGTTTCGTTATCGCCGGACAGGTGACCGACGAGGGCGGCCTCCCCCTGGCCGGGGCGTCGGTTTCCGTGAGTTTCCGAGGGAAAGGGCGCACCTGGTTCATGTCGGACGCGGAACAAGCGACGACCGATGGGGACGGCCGCTTCCGTCTCTCCAGCCTCGCCGAGGGGCTTCATCGGGTGAAGGCGTCGATGGAGGGGCGGGTGGGGGTTTCGCTCGACGACGTCGCCACCGGGGCCGAGGACCTCGCCCTGGTATTGAAAAAAGGATGGACGATCAAGGGCCGACTGGCCGGCTTTCCCCCCGGCTTGAGCCAGGAGCTGGAAGTGGATCTCAAGCGGGACCGGTCGTACGACTACAAGCGGATGACCTGCGACGGGGAGGGGAATTTCGCCCTCAACGACCTCGAGAACGGCACGTACGACATCAGGATCCACGGCGATGAATGGGTCTCCGACTGGTCGCGCCAGGTCAAAGCCGAGGAGGAAAGCCGGGCCCGGCCGATCGCGATCGAAGTCTTCAAGGCGGCGAAGATATCGGGGCGTGTGATCGATTCGCGGACCGGCGAAATCATTCGAAACGCATACCTCAAGCTCGGCCAGGACGATTTGACCTGGCCGAGCATCGCCTCCCGGCGCGACGACACGGGGGAATACACCTTCTTCTCGCTCCTTCCGGGCGCTTACGACCTGCGGGTGTCGATGGACTTCTCTTTCGATAAGCCGCTTGCCTCCCGGGAGGTGGCCGTCAAGGCCGGAGAAGAGTTGAAGGGAGTCGACTTCCGGATCGACCCGGGGCGAAAGGCGTCCATCAGCGGGACGACGATGGACGAGAGGGGAGAGCCCGTGGCCGGAGCCAAAGTCCGCCTCTATTCCCGCGAGGCCGGGGCGAAGGGCGGACGGATGCAGATGGCGGGAGAGGCGGCGGAAGCGGACGCGGCCGGTGATTTCCTGGTCGCGGACTATATCTCCCGCGCCACCGAGTTCGTCCTCTCCGCCGAGAAGGACGGCTTCGCCCCCGCCCGGAGCGATCCCCTCGTCCTCTCACCCGACTCCCCCTCCGCCGCCGGCGCGGTTCTGGTCTTCGACGCCGGCCTTTCCTTCGAGGTCGAGGTTTCGGACGCGGAGGGGATGCCCGTGTACCAGGCCCGGGTCGAGCTGGAAAAGGACTCCGTCCGGGACGGCAACCGCTCTGATTGGGCCTCGCCCTTTTTTCGGGAGAAGAAGCTCGCCGACGCCCACGGCCGCTGCCTTTTCGACCACCTCGCCCCCCTCCCCTATTCCCTGACCGTGAACCGGAAGGGTTTCGTCGAGCACACGGAGAAGGTGACCTTCGCCCCCGGCGAGACCGGGAAAAAGGTGGCGGTGGCGCTCCAGGCGGGGAGAGCGGTGACCGTCACGGTTGCGGACGCCGCCGGCGAGCCGATCGCCGGGGCCCGTGTCTCCGCCGCCGCGGAAGACGACAGGAAGTCCGTGCTCTACCTGAGCCAACGGTCCGGACACGAGACTGACGCGGCGGGCGTCTGCCGGATCGAGAACCTCCCCGCCGGACCCTTGCGGGTTTCGGTTTCGGCGGAGGGGTATGTCGCCTTGACCAGAATCCGTGTCGCTCCGGATGAGGAATCGGCCGCGGTGGTCCTGGCGGCGGGAGGGGCGATCGCCGGGCGGGCCCTGACCGCCGAGGGGAACCCCCCGAAATGGGTACACGCCAGCGCCCAGAAGAAGAGGGAGGACCCCTTCGACTTCGGCTTCCAAGGCGGCGAGAAGCGGGATTTGGGCGAGGGGCGTTTCCGGATCGAAGGCCTGGAGCCCGGTCCCTACGATCTCGTCGTCGACGCGGACGGCTGGGGACGGAAGACGATCGGCGGACTGGTGGTCCAAGCCGGGGAGACGGCCGAGGCGGGCGAGTTCCGCCTCGAGCCGGAGGCTCTTCTCTCCGGGACGGTCCTCGACCCGGCTCTGCAGCCGCTGGGCAAGGCCATGGCCTCGCTCAAGGGCCCCCTCTCCTCCCGCTTCTTCGCCGCCGCCGACGACGACACCGGCCGCTTCGAACTGGGGAGGCTCCCCGCGGGGAACTACACGCTGACCGTCTCCGCCCCGAACTGCCGGCGCGAGGAGATCGCCGGGATCTCACTCTCCGCCGGGGAGAAGAAGGAGTTCCCCCCGGTCGTCCTCAGGGATCTGACGCCGGAGGAGAAGGAGCAGGAGAAGGCGCGGAACCGTTTCCTCCCCTCCCTCGGCATCGCCTGGGCGGACTCCTCGTTCAACAAGAGCGGAGGGTTCCCGGTGGGCGAGGTGAAGAGCGGATCGGCCGCCGAGAAGGCCGGCATCCGTCCCGGTGACACCATCGTCCAGGTCGACGGGAAGGATTTCGCGGAAGACCCGGGGGCTTTCTGGCGCGGGATCTTCGCCCGGCCGGGGACCAAGGTCAAGCTCACGGTCCGGCGCAAAGAGGGTGGGGCGACCGACGAGGTCGAGATCGTCATGCCCCCGTGGGATTACGACGAGATGATCCGGAAGATGGAGTTCTGATCGCAGGGAATTTCACATATAGGCATAGAGGGCATGAAGGAGATGATGATCGGTTACTGATTACTTCTTCTTCTGTTACTTCTTCCCTGTGGGAGGGGCATTCCTGCCTGCCCCGATTACGATTACATGTATATAAAAATCGGGGCCCCGATCCAGGCCGTCCCGGATCGCGGCGGGGACGCCGCTCCCACAAAACGACAGTGATCAGTAATCAGTCATCAGTGATCAGTAACTGATCACTGTTTACTGATCACTGCTTTTTCTTTTACTGGTTCTTGTGGGAGGGCCGTCTCGGCCCGATCCAAGCCGTCCCGGATCGCGGCGGGGACGCCGCTCCCACAATGGACTAAGATAACCTTCCCCCCTTCCCCCGCCGCATCTGGACACCCCGGATAGACTATGCTATTATAGATGGGTTGCTAACGCACGGATAAGGAGGCAAGAGATGAGAAAGATACTGATCAGCGCCATCGTGTCCATCGCCATGGTGATCGCCGCGTCGCCGGCGAAGAGCGAGCCTTTCGACATTCAGTCCGCGATCGACCGGGCCAACCCGGGCGACGTGATCCAGGTCCCGGCCGGCGCCTACCAGGGCAACTACAAGATGCGGGACGGCGTGGTTCTCTCCGGCGCCGGCGCCTCCTCCACCGTTCTCGACGGGAACCTGATGGGCCCCGTGATCGACGGCGCGGACGGGGCGATCGTCAAAGGTTTCACCGTCACCCGCGGCGTCGAGGGGATCAAGACCAACGGCCACCTGATGGGCGTCTTCAACTGCGTCGTGGCCGGGAACGCCGGCGTGGGCATCTGCACCGGCGGGGGCGACGCGGTCATTGTCAACAACGTCGTCCGCGACAACCAGGGCAAGGCCGGCATCGAGGCCTCCCGCTCCTACATCCTCGCCTCCAACAACACGATCTGCGGGAACACGGCGGGCGTGATGTTCTGGAACACGCCGTCCGCGAAGCTCGCGAACAACATCCTGGCCCTGAACGGGGCGGGCCTTCTCCTCGAAACCTCGACGCCGGAGATCGACAACAACGATTTCTGGTCGAACACCCGGGACTTCGACCCCTCCCCGGTCGGAGGGCGTTGCCTCTACGACAACCCCCTCTTCGCCGGCATCGATCTCCGCGACTTCAGCCTGCCCGAGGAATCGCCGCTCCGGACGCTGGGGACGCCGGTGGAGGGCATCCCCGCCGAACTTGCCGCCCGCGTCGGCGCCGACCTCTCGTACGAGGTCGATGTCGCGCTCGGCCAGTCACTGGTGGAAACGGTCCGGGCCAAGAGAGGCGCCGCGGTCTCCTCCATCCTCTATGAACTCTCCGACCGCGTCGGCTCCTTCCTGGTCACGGTGAAGTCGAGCCGCGCTGCCTTCAAGATCACCTCTTCCGCGCCGTCCACGGCGATCGACCAGGTCAGCGCCTTCGATGCCGTGAGCAACGAGGACCTATTGAACAGCCTGACCGGCGAGACGCCCGCCTCGGTGGATATCCGGGGCGTCGAGGGGAAAAGCTACGTCGAGCAGGACGGGCGCTACGTGATGGAGTCCGTCTTCTCCGACCCCGCCTCGTATTTCGAGGACGCCGGCGCCCTGAATTTTGTCCGGAAGACCAACCTCGGCCATATCGCCGTCGCCATCCCCGAGGGATGCTCGGTGGCGAGCGCCTCCCCGTCGGGCTCGGTCGATCTCGAGAAGGGGGTTGTCACCTTCGAGAATCCGAAGGGGGAGAACATCGAGATCAAACTGGTCTTCTCCTGCCGCTGATCTCCGTGGAGATACGCGGACCTGAAAGGTCCGCGTCTACGGATTTCAGGAGGCATGTTTTCGTAGCCGCGGACCCTTTCGGGTCCGCGGCTTTTTTCACCGGGGATGCTTGCGCTATCGCGAAGGATTCGGCTTCCTGATATGATCATCCGGAAGCCAATTCATAAAATTTCCGAAGGAAATTTTATATGTTCGACGTCGTCGGCATCGGCCGCTCCTGTATCGATCACATCGCGATCCTGAAATCGCTCCCCCGGGTGGATACCAAGGTCCCGGTCGTCCGCTATGCGATGGCGGGCGGCGGCCAGTCCTCGACCGCGATGGTCGCTCTTGCCCGCCTGGGACTGAAGACAGCCTTTGTCGGCGTGGTGGGCGACGACGCTCTGGGCGAGATGATCGTCGCCGAGCTCAAGTCCGAGGGGGTGGACACCTCGGGGGTGAAGGCGATCGCGAAAGTCCCCACGCCGGTCGCTCTCATCCTGGTCGAGGAGAAGAAGGGGACGCGGACGATCGCCTATCTCGACAGCATGGAAGGGCGATTGAACCGGAAGACCGCCGATCTGGACGTCGTCCTCTCCTCCCGTCTCCTGATGGTCGATCCTTACGGTACGCGCCTGGCGGTGGAGATCGCCAGGGAGATCAAGGAAAGGGGGATCGTCACCGTCTACGACGCCGAGCAGGAGACGGGGGGATTCTCCCGGATGCTCTCTCTCGCCGATTATCTGGTCGCCTCGCGGGACGTCTCTTCGACGCTCGGCGCGAAGACGTCCCGGGCGGCGCTGAAAAAGCTCTATTCCTTCGGTCCCCGGGCCGCCGTGGTCACGCTGGGGAAGGGGGGGTGCATCGCCCTCTCTCCGGCCGGCTTTGTCCGCACACCGGCCTTCCGTGTCGACGTGGTCGACTCGACCGCCGCCGGCGATGCCTTCCACGCCGGTTTCGCCTACGGCGTCTTCCAGGGCTGGCCGATCGACCGGACACTGGTCTTCGCCAACGCCCTGGGCGCACTGGTCTGCCGCGGCCTGGGCGGGCGGAAGACACTGCCGACGCGGAAAGAGGCGCTGGCTTTCATCCGGCGTTCCTATCCCGCTTTCTAACCGAAACAGGATGCATCGCCGGGGAGGGAAGCGCTGATCGCTGAGAGCTGATCGCTGCGTCTGCTTCCGCTGGTTCTCTGTGGGAGGGGCATTCCTGCCCCGATCCACCGACCGGCATGTGGTAAAATAGTGACAGCATGAAACAATCCGGTTTCGGGATATTCCTGGTTTCCCTGGTCGTGTCCGCGCCCGCGGCCGGCGCCGACTTCAACGGCGACGGCCTCGGCGACATCGCCGTCTTCCGCGCCGCCGCCGGCCTCTGGTCGGTCCGGGGACTGACCACGCTCTATTTCGGCACCGCCGGCGACCTCCCCGTCCCCGCCGACTACTCGGGAAACGGCTCCGACATCCCCGCCCTTTTCCGTCCTTCCAATGGCATGTGGGCAGTGCGGAATCTGACCCGCGTATATCACGGTTCGGCCGGTGACCGTCCCGTCCCCGGCGACTACGACGGCGACGGGGCCTTTGACTTCGCCGTTTTTCGGGAGAGCTCCGGCCTCTGGGCGGTCCGCTCCCGCACCCGTTTCTATCATGGAATGTCCGGGGACGATCCGATTGAAGCGGGGAAATATTATCTCCGGTTCTACCTGCCAGTGACCGGCCAACAGTTCCAGCTCCATGCCGGCGATGACGGCGACTATCGGGCCGGCTCGGACTTCGACTTCCAGACCGAGGTGATCATGGGCGATCTCGTCGTTGTGCACAGGACGACGGGCCTTATGTGGGCGTCGGAAGGGGACTGGCAGGGCTGCAACTGGGGGGTCTTCACCGACTGGGAGTCGGCGCTGGATTACTGCAACGGGCTCTACTTCGCCGGTTATGACGATTGGCGCCTGCCCAACGCCAAGGAGCTCCAGTCCATCGTCGATTTCGGCCTGAATAGCGCCGCAATAGATATGAATTATTTTCCGGAGACGATTTCCGATTATTATTGGACATCGACAGCGTTGTATGTCGATCAGAACAACCAGGCTTGGGCTGTGGATTTCAACACCGGCGCGCTTTCTCCCCAGGATAAGTCTTTCCCCTGCCCCCTGCGCGCCGTCCGCGGCGGCCGTATCCAATGACGACAAGCATCCGCCGAATGCGTTTCCGGATGGTCGCCCCGTCCTACCCCGCTTTTAACATCTATTCGAACATCGCCCGGGTGACCACCGCCCTGGGACCGGTCTCGGTGGCCACGGCCGTCCACGCGATGGGCGGTTGGGACGTCGAGGTAATCGACGAGAACAACTACCGCTCGCTCGGCCCCCGCGACCGTCGGGGGCTGCCCGATCACGCCACACTGCAGGCCATCCGGCCGGCGGCTGTCATCGGCCTCTACGGCGGCCTGAGCAGCACCATCCCGAGGCTCTACGAGATCGCCCGTTTCTACCAGGAGCAGGGGACGGTCACGATCGCGGGGGGGCAGCATTTCGTCGGCGCCAATATCCGGGACGGGCTCACGCACGGGATCGACTACGTGGTCTTCGGGGAAGGGGAGGACGCCATCCGGGAGCTGCTGGCGGCGATCCGGGAAGGGCGCGGCGCCGAGGCGGTCCCCGGCGTCGCTTTTTTCAAGAACGGGGAGGTAATCCGGACCCGCGAGCGCCCCCCCATCACCGATTTCGAACGACTGCCCCTGCCCGACTTCAACCTGGTGCGCTACGCGAAAATCAAACTCTACCCGATCGCCTGGATTCGCGGCTGCGCCATGAACTGCGAGTTCTGCACGGTGAAGGGGACGCCGCGCCCCTCGTCGGTCGAACGGGTGGTCGAGCAGATCGCCTCGGCCCTGGAAACCCACAACGCCCGGTCTTTCTTCATTGTCGACGATCTGTTCGGGAACCGGCGGGAGGACGCGCTGCGCCTCTGCCGCCTGCTGGCCGACTATCAGAAGGCCGTCGGGGTCAGGCTGAGCATCACCGTGCAGATCCGCCTGGACCGGGCCCGGGACGCGGAGCTCCTCCAGGCTATGCGCGAGGCGTGCATCAACAACGTCTGCATCGGCTTCGAGTCGCCGATTGCCGAGGAGCTCATGGCCATGGACAAGAAGGTCAGGCCGGAGGAGATGGTGGCCCTGACCCGCCTGTATCATCAAGCCGGATTCCTGGTGCACGGCATGTTTATCTTCGGCTACCCGCTGCCCCCGGGCATCCGCCTGGAACTGCCGCTCCGGGAGCGCATCCGGCGCTTTCGCTCGTTCATCCGGAAGGCCGGGATCGACACCATCCAGGTTCTCCTCCCCGTCCCCCTTCCCGGGACGGAGATGACCGCCCGCCTGGCCGCCCGGGACCGGATCTTTCCGACCGACTGCGTCGGCTGGGAGTATTACGACGGCAACTTTCCCCTCTTCCAGCCGGACGCGCCGCTCAGCCCGCAGGACATGCAGTTCGCCATCCGGCGGATCATGGGCCGCTTCTACCGATTCCGCTCCATGTTCAACATCGCCCGGAACGTGCTCATCTTCCCGGCCATGATCTTCTCCATTTTCAACATCAAGTTCGGCTGGCGGAAGTGGTATCGGGCCTGGCGGAACGACCTCATCCGCTTCGGCGGCTGGATGATCCTGCGCCGCTGGACCGCCGATTTCAAGAAAGGCTCTTTTTCAGCCCAGCTCTCCCGCGCCCTGCGCAATCGCACCGGCGCCCAATAGGAGCAACAGGAGGGACGGTGTCAAATTGTCAAATTGAACTTAACAATTTGACACCGTCCCTCCTCCGACTCATCCAAGGAGTCGGTCGAGAAGAGATAGGACCTTGCGCATGCCCGCCCGGACTGTCCGCTCCTCCAGGAAGGGGCGGATCAGGGCGGATCCCACGATCACGCCATCGGCGATAAGGCCGATCTCTTCAACCTGCCGCCGGCTCGAGACGCCGAAGCCGACACAGACGGGGAGATCAGACGCATTTTTGATCTCCCGCACCTTGGCCGCGAGCCCCCCGGCCAGGTCCTTTCTCTCACCCGTGACACCGGCGCGAGAGACGTAATAGATGAACCCCTTTCCCGTCCGCGCCACCGTCCGGATCCGTTCCGGGGGACTGGTCGGCGCGAGCAGGAAGATGGGGTAGACACCGCGCCGGCGGAGCGCGGCGCCGAGAGATCCGCCTTCCTCCGGAGGGAGGTCGGGTATGATGACGCCGTCGATCTCCGCCTGGGCCAGCTCGCCGGCCAGGCGCTGGCCCCGGCTCAGGAAGGGGTTCAGATAGCCCATCAGGACGAGGGGGAGGTCGGAGTTTTCGCGGACGCGGCGGGCGAGGTGGAGGGCGTCGGAGAAGGTCGTCCCCCGTTCCAGGGCCGCCTGGGAGGAGGCCTGGATCGTCGGGCCGTCGGCGATCGGGTCGGAGAAGGGGACGCCGAGTTCCACCAGGCTCACACCCCGTTTCACCATCTCCCGGATCAGGCGGAAATTGGTATCGAGATCGGGAAAGCCGACGGTGAGGTAGGCGAT
>CAZKCI010000014.1:0-34654 GCA_964551475.1 uncultured bacterium
ATTGATATCGAGAAGGACGATGCGCGGGTGCTTCTTCGCGACGATATCCAGCGCTTCTTTGCCGCTTGAAGCGACGAAAACTTCATAATGGCGCGCCGTAAAAAAATCGTAAAAGAAAGAGTCGATGCCGATCTCGTCATCGACAGTCAGAATACTGCAGATGGTAGGTTCGCTGTTTTTTGGCATGCGCATGCTTTATGTAGGATGGAGCGGGAGATGGGAATCGAACCCACGCAACGAGCTTGGAAGGCTCGTGTTCTACCATTGAACTACGCCCGCATAAAATATTCTCCGCCCCGGGAGGCGGGGCGGAGAATGGAGAGAGAAGGATTTGAACCTTCGAAGGCGTTAGCCAGCAGATTTACAGTCTGCCCCGTTTGACCGCTTCGGTATCTCTCCGATAAAAATATTCCGAGTGAATATTTTTAGTTTTGATCCGCGACCGGGGATATCCCCCCTAATTAATATACCACCCCGATCGGGCGATTTCAGACGGGATACTATAGCCTAAGATATTTCCGGCGCAATGGAAATGCGCCGGGGACATTCCAAGCCGACGGAGGGATTCGAACCCCCGACCGACTGATTACAAATCAGCCGCTCTGCCCCTGAGCTACGTCGGCTTTATCTAGCCAGATTGCATTCTTACGACGGTGTTGTAAGAATGCAATCCAAATTTCCTGAATCCCAACGGGATCCCATCACCTAGCCCCGTTGGGGCTGGATACCGACTCACCTCTTCTCTGTCAGTCCCAGGGGAAAATCTCCTTTAATACCGCCGGAACCTCGGCCAGCAGGTCCGAGGCGATGAGGCTCAGCTGGCCGACCTTTTCCGCCGCCCGGTCCCCGGCCGCGCCGTGGACGAAGACCGCCAGGCGGGCGGCGTCGAGGGGGGAGACCTTCTGGGCCAGGAAACCGCCGATCAGGCCGGTGAGAACGTCGCCGGTCCCCCCGGTCGCCATCCCCGGATTGCCGGTCGGGTTGACGAGAAGAGGCCCCCGGGGAGAGGCGATCAAAGTCCCGGCTCCTTTTAAAACCAGCGTCAGTTTAAAGGAACGGGCAAAATCACGGGCCACCCCCTCCCGGTCGTCCAGAACGTCCTTGGTCCCCTTTCCGATCAACCGACCCATCTCTCCGGGATGGGGGGTGAGGATCGCGGTCCCCCGGAGACGGCGCAGGACCTTCGAATCGCGGGCGATCAGGTTCAATCCGTCGGCATCGATCACCAGGGGGAGCGAACAGGCCGTGATGACCTGACGGACCAGTTCTCCGGTGGCGTCGTTCCGCGACAAGCCCGGTCCCAGGGCCCAAGCATCCGCTTTTTTTAGAAACTCCAGAATCGGCTCCCTCGCCTTGACCGAGAGCGTCCCCTCCGGCGTCTCGGGCAGGGCCAGAGTCATCGCCTCGGTGTATTTCCCCGCCATAATCGGGGCCAGGCTTTGGGGAACGGCGACCGTCACCAGACCCGCTCCCGCCCGCAGGGCGGCGGAGGCGCAGAGCGCGGCCGCCCCGGTGAAACCGGGCGATCCGGCCAGAACCAGAAGATGCCCGAAATCCCCCTTGTGCGACGAACGGCGGCGGGGCGGCATGATCCCGGACAGCTCCGCGCGGTCGATCATCTCCAGATCGACGGAAAGATTCTCCAGAAGAGCGGGCGGAAGGCCGATCTCCGCGACCTCGATCCGTCCGCAGAGGTCCGGTCCGTTCCGTCGGATGAGACCGGTCTTGGGGGCCCCCATGGTCACCGTCCAGTCGGCCGCGACCGCGGGCCCGGTGACGGCGCCGGACTCCCCGTCCAGACCCGAGGGGATGTCGATCGCCACCGTCCAGCCGTCGAAAGAGTTGAGAAGCTCGATCGCGGAGGCGATGAGACCGCTCGCCGCGCCGGAGAAGCCGGTCCCGAAAATCCCGTCCACGGCGACGACCGTCCGGGAGAAGGACTGGCGCAGGGCGGCCAGATCGCGGTCGGAGAGAACTTCCCGAACCGGTCCGCCCGCGGCGCGGAGACGGGCCAGGTTGGCGGCGCCGTCGCCGGTCAGATCGGCGGAATGGGCGAGAAGAAAGGTTTCGGCGGAGATCCCCTCCTCCCGGAGAAGGCGGGCGGCGACCAGCGCGTCCCCGCCGTTGTTCCCCTTCCCGGCGAGGATAGTGACGAGCGGCTCGGGGCCGGAGGAGGAGAGGAGCTTCTTCACCCTCTCCGCCACGGCGGATCCGGCCCGCTCCATCAGGTCGAGAGAGGGGACCTGGAAGTCCTCGATCGCCCGGCGGTCGATCTCCTTCATCTGGGATGGCGTGACAATCTTCATGACTACGAATTACGCGAATTGGAAACTACAAATTGCGCGAATTCAAGATGAACCTATGCAATGTTCCGGGGGAAGATCAGATCATTATTATACATCCCAAGGGTTAGACGCGCACCCGGCATTATCCGGAGGACAGTTTGTAGGCCCGATCTGTGATCGGGCGCGACCGGGAGGCTCGGCCGCCGGTTCATACCTGTCCGCCGCAGCCCGAAGGGCGGAGGAGGAGAACCGGCCTACAAGCTCACCGGAGGCGCGGTCTGCCTCTGTAGGCCCGATCTGTGATCGGGCGTCCCGGTCGACGCCATGTGGAGGCGTACAACATCCAGCCCCGACTCAGTGGCAACCGAAACCCGTTGTTCCCTGACCGGCCGGGTGGGAGAATAAACTGTCGGAACGGAACCTACAAATAAGGAGGGACTATGCACCCATTGATCGGATTGGCTCTGGCGGGAGCGCTCATCGCCCCCGGAGCGGCGGTGAACATGGACGCTCCCATCAAACGGGTCGTCGTCTACGAAGACCGGGCGATGGTGACGCGGTCGGGGACGGTCCCGGTCGAGGCCGGCTCATCCCAGGTGACCCTCAATGGCCTTCCTCCCCTCCTCCTGGACGACTCGGTGCGAGTGAAAGGCGAAGCCCAGTCCCAGGTCCTGATCGTGGGGACGGAGGTGTCGAAGGCCTTCCTCGCCGATCCCCGCCAGAAAGAGTTCGAGGAGATGGAGAACAAACTCGATAGCCTGCGCCTGGAGAATTCGGCGCTGGATGACCGCCTGGCCGCTCTCGATCTCCAGAAGAAGTTCGTCGCCTCCATCCAGTCCTCGATGTCGGAGAAGATCTCGAAGGAGATGCTCATCGCCGCTCCCGCCCCGGAGAGCTGGTCGAAAGTTGCCGATTTCATCTACCAGGGGAGCCTCCGGGCCGCCGACGAGGAGAGGAAGATCGGCGTCGAAAAGAAGGCGCTCGCCCGGAAGATCGAGGCGGCGGAGAAGGAGCTCGGCCAGTTGAGGTCCGGCGGCGCGCGGGACGCGAAGAGCGTTGTCGTCACCGTCGAGGCGGAGAAGCCCGCGACGCTCCAGCTCGAAGTCTCCTATGTCGTTTCCCAGGCCACCTGGCGCCCGGTCTACGACGCCCGCGCCGACCACGACGGAGGGAAGATCGATCTGACCTATCGATCGGAGATCCGGCAGCAGACGGGGGAGGATTGGAAAGGCGTCGAACTCGCCCTCTCCACCGCCCGTCCGTCGGTGGGGGGGCGGATGGCCGAGCTCTCGCCCTGGTATTTGAATATTTGGGAACTGTCGCAGGCTGAGGGAAGATCGGAGATGGCGTTGTTCGCGGCGGCGCCGGAGGCGATGCCGGCCGGGGGGGATACTGATGCCTACAAAAAGTTCATCCCGAGTGAGACTCTCCAGGCCACAGCCCAGAAAGCCGGGTCGGCGGTGACTTTCGCCATCGCCCGCCCCCAGGACATCCCCTCCGACGGCCAGTTCCACGGCGCGGCCATCGCGGAGAAACAGGCGGGGGCGGAGTTCGAATACGTCTCCACGCCCAAGCTCGCCGAGTTTGCCTACCTCCTCGCCCGCTTCCAGAACGCCGAGACCTATCCCCTCCTCGCCGGGAAGATCAACCTCTTCCTCGGCCAGGACTTCGTCGGGACGAGCGATCTCGAGACGATCGCCCCCGGCGAGAAGGCCGAGGTCCACTTCGGGATCGACGAGGAGGTCAAGGTCAAGCGTGAGCTCGTCTCCGAGTCCACCGAGACCGGCGGTCTCTTCAAAGGGCGGCCCGGCCAGAAGATGTTCAAATACCGAATCACGGTCGAATCCTTCCGCAAAACGAAGGACCGGATGACCGTCTACGACCAGATCCCCGTCTCCCAGTCTTCGGACATCGATGTGGAGCTGGAGAAGGCCGATCCGGCGCCGATGAAGATCGAGGACAAGGAGAAGCCGGGTCTCCTCGCCTGGAAATTCGACCTCACCCCGGGGGCGAAGAAGACGATCGTCTTCTCGTTCCAGGTGGAGTATCCGAAGGACAAGCAGGTAAACGGACTATGAACAAAGCATAGAGCAGAGGGCATAGAGCATAGAGTAAAAAAATTGGGCGAAGGGTCAATGACCCTTCGCCCAATTTATATTCGCGAAGATTCCCGCGATTCGCGGTTACTTTTCCACTGCGCTGACCAGGATCGCCTGGGCCACCGAATACTCCCGGGCGTGGGAGATGCTGACCAAAACCTTGCCGACCTTGAGCTTCTTCCGAAGCTTATCGCCTTTCCCCAAAAGCTGGATCTCGGGCTGGCCCTTCCGCGTCCTCTTCACCAGGATGTCCTTCCAGTCGATCCGCTCCGTCCAGCCCTCCCCGAAGGCCTTGAGCACCGCCTCCTTGACCGCGATCCGGGCGGCGAAGTGCTCCGCCGCGTATTTCTTCCCCTGGCAGTAAGCGACCTCCTGGGGAAGGAAGACGCGGGCGAGAAAGCGCTCCCCCCATTTCTTGAGGAGGAATTCCACCCGCCTCACCTCGACGATGTCGATGCCGACCCCGATGATCATGGCTCAATGATCTTGCCACTAAGGCACCAAGGCACGAAGAAAACGGATAGGGGCTGGAATAACCACCCCCAACAACATTCTGTCATCTTAGTGCCTTCGTGCCTTTGTGGCATGATGGTTTGGCCGTGTCCGCCTGCCAAATTTTTATAGTTCGCGGATGATCGCCGCCATCTCCCGGACCGCCTTCTCCAGTCCCACGAAGATCGCCCGGGAGATGATGCTGTGGCCGATATGAAGCTCTTCGAGTCCGGCCAGAGCGAGTATCGGGCGCACGTTCAGATAGTTCAAACCGTGGCCGGCGTTGATCCGCAGCCCGAGCTTCCTCCCTTTCTCCGCCGCCGCGACCAGTGCCCGCAGCTCTTTCGCGACGGCGGCTTCGGTCCGGGCGTTGGCGTAGGCGCCGGTGTGGAGCTCGATAAAATCCGCTCCCGCCTTCCGGCTCGCCTCGATCTGGGAAACTTCCGGGTCGATGAAATAGCTCACGAGGATCCCCGCGGCCCGCAAACGGCCGGCCGTTTTTTTCAGGGCGGTCAGGTTTCCCTTGACGTCGAGGCCGCCCTCGGTGGTGACCTCCTGGCGTTTCTCGGGAACCAGCGTGACCTGATCGGGGGCCGTCTTCAGGGCGATTTCGACGATCTCGACCACGTTCGCCATCTCCAGGTTGAGCTTCACTCCGACAGTCCGACGGAGGATGGCCAGATCGCGGTCCTGGATATGTCGCCGGTCCTCGCGCAGGTGGACGGTGATGATGTCCGCCCCGGAGAGCTCGCAGAGGGCCGCCGCCCAGACCGGGTCGGGCTCGCGCCCCCGCCGGGCCTGGCGAACGGTGGCTACGTGGTCGATGTTGACGCCCAATTTGATCACTTTTTGTCCATTTTCAGTTTAGATTATTCTAGTCGATGGGTGGTGGGTTAGGAAGTGGGTTTGGTAGATGGGTCAGGGAAGTGGTGCGGCCGGACGCCAAGCGTGCCGCACCATCAACTTGACCTATCAACTAAACCCACTTCCTAACCCTTACCCATCGATGGCAACTTGCGTCGCAACATCCCGAGAATAATCCGCATATAACGCGGCAAGGGGATGGGCGAGGCACGCTATTTTCCCTCCGGCGGCAGGGCCGGGACGGTCTGCCCCACCGTCACCTTGACCACAGCGGGATCGGCAGCGTCCAGGGCGACGGAGGCGGGAATCCTGGTCTGCACCGGAAGTTGATACAGACCGGGGGCCAGACCCGAAAGATCCACGTAGGCCCTGATGTCCCGGGGCATCACCGACTCCAGCGGAACCTTCTGCCCGCGCAGGACGACCGCGATCTCCGCCGGAACGATCGTCACCTCGTCGGATTGCCGGGGCTCCCGGAGCAGGACGACCGGGATGGAGGAGATCCGGCGCTTCTCCGGGATCGGCTCGATCTCCACCCGCACCCGGACGGGACGGGGCTGGATCTCCGGATCGGGGCTCACCGGCTTCAGGAGCGCGTCCTCGGGAAACGACTCCCTCCTCCCGGCGACATTGATCGGCTCGGTCTCGATCACGGTCATGTTGTTAAGCACGGAATCGGGGCCGGGGATCAGAACCTCGGGCGGGACGACCACCGCCCCGGAGATGCGGTATCCGGGATGGGGATCGCCGCGGTAGAGCACCTTCACCGGCAGAACCTTGTCGGAGAGACGGTCGATCTCGACCACGGCCCGGTCCGGATTCACGCTCACCACGCTGGCCCGGAACGGGAGGCGGACGTCGCCTTCGCCCAGGGCGACCGGAAAAGTTCCCGGCTCCCGCTTGTCCGTCAGGTCGCAGGCCACCAGGGGGGTCTCATCGGAGGCGGCGCCCAGGCTCATCAGCTGGCCGGGGGTCTCCAGGATCACCTCGACCGACGGGGGATTGACCGATTTGAGCGTCATCTGGGGGGCGAGTTTCACGGTCACGCGCGCCGTCCGGGTGACCCGGTTGTAGACCCAGTTGGAGGCCCAGAGCCAGACCACCAGTGCGAAAACGAGAGAAACGACCTTGAGCCAGAGATTATCCCGGCCCTGGAACCAGCGGCGGAGCCGCGGGAATGTCGCGAGCGGAAATCGCATGGCGCGTCCTAGCCCCACCGGGGGCGCCCTTTCGGGGGATGGAGATTTTTCCCCAGGAGGTTATTGAGCTTCTCCTCGTCCAGGCTGCGGTCCAGGTGGCCGGCCACCGCCGACGAAATCGTTCCGGTTTCCTCGGAAACCACGATGAGCACGGCATCGGTTGCCTCGGACAGACCCAGGGCGGAGTTGTGGCGCATCCCCAGCGAGGACCCGATCTCGCGCTTCTTGGCAAAGGGGAACTGGCAGGCGGCGGCGACGACGGTGTCGCCCCGGATGATCACCCCTCCATCGTGCAGGGGGCCGGAGGGGACGAAGATGGACATGAGCAGTTCCTTGGTCACCCGCCCGTTGATCGGCACCCCCGCCCGGGCGTAGTCCCCCAGGCCGATGTCTCGCTCGATCGCGATCAGGGCCCCGATCTTCTTCCGGGAGAGCCCCTCCACCGCCCCGATCACCTCCTTGGCCGCGACGGCGGAAACGCCGGAGAAGCGCCGCCGGCGCCCGAGTTCCGAGAGCGCGCGGCGCAGTTCCCCCTGGAAGATGATCACGACCGCCAGGAAGAGGAAGGGGAATCCGCGGACGAACAGGGACGAGAGGACGTCCAGGCGGAAGACCCGGGCCAGGACGAAGCCGAATCCCAGGATCGCCAACCCTCTGAGCGCCTGGACCGCCCCGGTCTGGCGGAAGAAGATCAGCGTGTAGTAGAAAACGACGGAGAGAACGAATATCTCCACTCCGGCGGTGATGAACCTGATCATGATCTCTCCCGACCTGCGACTGATTCAAACCAGCCGCGGATTTCGCGGATTCCGCTGATTAAGAATATAATCGAATCTACACGAGACTGAGGTTTAGAGAGCGGATTGTTCGTCATGCCCGCCACGAAAGGTCACATGATCTTGAAAAGTCAGTCTTTAGATTAAACTCCCCACCTCGATAAAACACACTCATTTTGTTCTGATTTTAATCCGCGGAATCCGCGGCTTCAGTTGCCGGGGCCGGACCCGGCATCCATGATCCGGTCGGTCACCGCGGCGACATCCCTCATCTCCCGGACATCGTGCACCCGGACGATATGCGCCCCGCCCAGAATCGCCGCCGCCACCGCCGCCGCCGTCCCCAGCAGCCTCCCCTCGGGAGGACGGTCGAGGAGGGCGCCCAGAAAAGATTTCCGCGACGGACCGATCAGCACCGGCCGGCCGAGACGGGCCAGTTCGGGAAGCCGCCGGAGAATCTCCAGGTTGTGGCCGACGGTCTTGCCGAATCCGATCCCGGGATCGACGATCACCCGTTCCGGCGCGATCAACCGGCCCTTGGCCCAGGCGATCCTCTCCCGGAAAAAGGCTCCAATCTCCTCGACCACGTCGCCATAGGATGGAGACTCCTGCATATCGCGCGGAGTTCCCTTGATGTGCATCAGGACCAGCGGTCCGGCGGAAGCGGCCGCCGCGGCGGCCATCTCCGGATCGAAGCTCAGAGCGCTGATGTCGTTGATGATCTCGGCCCCGGCCGAGAGGGCGAAGCGGGCCACGGCGGCCTTCCAGGTGTCTATGGAGAGCGGGATGCGAATCTTTCCCCGAAGCTTCTCGATCACCGGAATGACCCGGTCGATCTCCTCCTCCGCCGGGACCGGCGCCGAGCCCGGGCGGCTCGACTCCCCTCCGATGTCGACGACATCCGCTCCCGCCGCTTCCAGAGCGAGCGCCCGCTCCGCCGCCGCCGCGGGATCGAGCCAGCGTCCGCCGTCGTAGAAGGAATCGGGCGTGACGTTCACCACCCCCATGAGCAAAGTCCGGCTCCCCAGTTCCCAGCGGCGCTCCTCCCCCCCCGCCCCTTTCCAAGTCAGGGTAAAACGCGGGCGGGCAAACGTGGGTGTCCCCTCCCCTCTCATGACCGATCGACGGCGGTCGTCACGACATTCCAACCCCGAATGGGCCCGGCTTGGCTCGGCCTTTTAACCGCGAATATACGCGAATAAAGCGCGCCGGCCCGCCATAGCCCCGACTTGTCGGGGCGGAGGCGGGAATCTCCGCGAATGGTCCTAGCTTGGCTGGCGATTTTCAACAGACGATTGAATAGGATTGGATAGGATAAAAACAGACTAGTCAAGCCAGCCCATCCTATTCAATCGTCTGTTAAATAGGCCGAGCACGGCGTTCTTAGGCTTGGGCAGCCGGCGGGACCGAAGCGGGAGCGGGGGCGGCCGGTTCGACCGACGGAGCCTTCTCTCTTTTCTTCTTCGAAAAGACGCCGTTCTTGATGATCTCGTCCACCTCGTCCCCGGTCAGGACCTCGTGTTCGAGCAGGGCCTCGGCCAGGACGACCAGCTTGTCCCGGTTGGCCTCCAGGATGGAGCGCGCCCGGCCGTAGGACAGGTCGATGATCCGGCGCACCTCCTGGTCGATCTCCTGGGCGGTCACCTCGCTGTAGTCGATGGCCCGGGAGATCTCCCGGCCCAGGAAGAGGTGCTCCTCCCTCTCGCCGAAGGTCATGGGCCCCATCTTCTCGCTCATCCCCCATTCGCAGACCATCCGGCGGGCGATCTTGGTCGCGTATTTGATGTCGCTCCGGGCGCCGGCGGTGATGTCCCCGAAGATCATCTCCTCGGCCACCCGCCCGCCCATGCAACCGGCCAGCTCGCCGAGAATCTTTTTCCGGAACTCGTGATAGCGGTCCTTCTCCGGCAGCTGCATCGTCGCCCCCAGGTAGGCGATCCCCCGGGGGATGATGGTGACCTTGTGGAGCGGCTCGGTGTCCGGGATCAGGCTGAGAACCAGCGCGTGGCCGGCCTCGTGGAAGGCGGTGACCTTGCGGTCCTCCTCGTCCATCACCCGGCTGCGCCGCTCCCGTCCCCAGCGGACCTTGTCCCGCGCCTCCTCCATCTCGTCCATGGTCACGGTCTTCTTCTCCCGCCGCGCGGCGAGGAGGGCGGCCTCGTTGACCAGGTTCGCGAGATCGGCGCCGGAGAACCAGGGCGTCCCCCGGGCGATCCGGCCCAGATCCACGTCCGGGTCGACCACCACCTTGGCGGCGTGGACCTTGAGGATCGCCTCCCGGCCCTTGATGTCGGGAAGGTCGATCACGATCTGGCGGTCGAAGCGCCCCGGGCGGAGCAGGGCGGGGTCGAGCACGTCGGGACGGTTGGTGGCCGCGACCAGGATCACGCCCTCCCGGGTGTCGAAGCCGTCCATCTCCACCAGGAGCTGGTTCAGCGTCTGCTCCCGCTCGTCATGGCCGCCGCCCAGGCCGGACCCCCGGTGGCGGCCGACCGCGTCGATCTCGTCCAGGAAGATGATGCAGGGGGCGTTTTTCCTCCCCTGCTCGAACATGTCCCGGACCCGGGAGGCGCCCACGCCCACGAACATCTCCACGAAGTCCGAGCCGGAGATGGAGAAGAAGGGGACGCCGGCCTCGCCGGCCACCGCCCGGGCGAGCAGCGTCTTGCCCGTCCCCGGCGGGCCGATCAGGATCACGCCCTTGGGGATGCGCCCGCCCAGGCGCTGAAACTTCTTGGGATCCTTGAGAAAGGCGATGATCTCCTCCAGCTCCTCCTTCGCCTCCTCCACGCCGGCCACGTCCTTGAAGTTGACCTTCTGGGTGTCCTTGACCAGGCGGGCCCGGGACTTCCCGAAGGACATCGCCCCCCGCCCCACTCCGCGCATCTGATAATAGAAGAGGACCCAGAGGAGGACGACGAAGAGGATGGGGCCGACCAGGGCGGAGACGAGCTCCATCATCTTGCCCGGGGTCTTGAAGGCGACGGCGACCTTTTTCGCCTCCAGGAGAACCACGTCCTTCTCGGGAAGAACCGGAGGGAGGACAACGGTGAACTCCTTGAAGGCTCCCTGGTCCTTGTACTGCCCCCGTCCTTCCTGGCCGGCGATCTCGAGCTTCAGGACCTCCCCGGAGCGGATCCGGGCGATGAAGTCGGAATAATCGAGGCGGT
This sequence comes from uncultured bacterium, assembly GCA_964551475.1. Classification (GTDB taxonomy): domain Bacteria; phylum Auribacterota; class Erginobacteria; order Erginobacterales; family CAZKCI01; genus CAZKCI01. The sequence goes on from CAZKCI010000014.1 coordinate 10,886, forward strand.
CGGCGGGGGACTTGCTGAAGAGATAGAGACGATAGGCGTAGACCAGCACCAGCCCGGCCAGCAGCCAGAGGATGACGAACTTGACCTGGCGGGGGCCCGCGGGCGGCTCGCCCCGGATTTTTTTCTTGCCATCCATATCAGTGCAATTTAATCCATAAAGAGGATTTTCTCAAGGTTCTTTTCCGCCCGCCCCTCGGGCGGGCGGGAAAAAACTGCCCGCGGAAGGCTGTTTTTCATAGGTCCTCTAGGCTTTAGAGGACCTCGCGCTTTTTCCGCCGGGTCAAGGGGATCACGCGCAGTTCCAGCGCCTTCCTCCCGTCTTCCGGAAGGCGGCACTCCTCGGAGGGGCGGAAACCGGCGATCCAGACCACCTTCTCCCGGTCGGCGACGAGCGGGATGACCTCCCGGAGGGAGGGCGGAATCTTCTCGTCGATCATGGTCGCCTTCACCTTCCGCGAACCGCCGGGACCGAGCGGACGGTAGCGGTCGCCGGGGAGGCGGGAGCGGACAACCAAGGGGGCCGAGATCTTATCCGGGTCCAGATATTCGATCCTCTCCCCGCTCGGGGGGATCCTCCTCCAGTAAGCGCGGAAGGACCCTTTCCTTTTCCGGGAGATGCGAGGGCGACGGACCAGTCGGGCGACGATCTTCACCCCCGCCTCCTCGACCGGCGCTGCGCCGGGGATCGGGAGGCGATAGCGATAGGGTCGGCCGCCGGTCTCTTCCCCTCCGTCGACGACGACCACGCGGCCGCTTTCCATTTTGGCCGCGCGGCCTCCGGGAAGGGAGACCCGCGATCCGTCTCTCTTCCGCTTGAGGTCGTCGAGTGCGGCATAGTGCCGGCGGTCGAGAGCGGGGACGGAGGCGGACGCCAGCGCGCGCGGGAGCGCCGACCGATTCCCTTCGCCCGCCCCGCCCTCCGCGCTCATCCTCAGGAGAGACGAGAGATGGACGAGAATTTCCCGGAAACGGGGGTTGTAGCTCCTTTCCAAATAGGGGATCAGGACCCGGCGGATCCGGTTGCGGAGAAACCGCGTCTCCCGGTTGGTCGCGTCGCGGCGATAGAGGACGCGGCTGGTTCTCAGATAGTCCAGGATCTCCCTTCTCCAGAAGGGAAGCAGGGGGCGGACAATCGAGAAGCGGCCGCGGCGGGAGACCGGCCTCATGCCGATCAGCCCCTCCGGACCGCAGCCGCGCAGGAGGCGCATCAGGACCGTCTCGGCGAGGTCGTCGGCCTGATGGCCGAGGACGATCTTATGGATCTTCATCCGGGACGCCGTCCGGACCAGGAATTCATAGCGCGCGGCGCGCGCCGCCGCCTCGATCGACTCCTTCCGCTTCCGGGCGCGCGCGGCGACGTCGGCCGCCCCGGAAACGCAGGGCAGGCCGAGCCGGGAGGCGAGCCCCTTCACCCAGAGAGCGTCGCGGCGGGCGGCCGCGCCCCTCAGGCCGTGATCCAGGTGGGCGATCCGGAGAGAGAGATCGAGCTCCGGAACCAGATCGCGGAGCAGGAGAAGCAGGGCGACCGAGTCGGGGCCGCCGGAGACCGCGACCAGGAGACGGTCGCCGGGAGCGAAGAGGCGCTCACGGAGAACGCTCTCGCGGAAGCGGCGAAGCAGGGATCTTTCGCCGCCGCGGACGGATTTTCGCTTACTCCCGGATGCGGTTTTCACTATACTGGGGATTATCGCTGAAAACCGCGCGGGTTTCAGCGATAATCCCGACATGAGCGCTTTCGGCGGAAAAAAAGAGATCGTCGCCTCGCTCCAGCCCCTGCTCGACGATCCCCGCTACGTGTCGATCGACCGGGAGAGGATCGCCGCCTTCTGCTCGCACCTCAAGGCCCGCCATTTCCCCTTCGCCCGCTGGAACCACGATTTCATCTACCCCGCCCTCGACGAGTCCGGCCTCAGCTACTTTCTCCTCTTCAACGCCCTGAACTTCTGCTACTGGGGTTCTCCCAAGTGGGAGGTGGATTACGAAGGGCGCAAGATCGACGGCGCGTTCGGGATGCTGGCGGCGCTGAAAAAGGCGATCGACGGGGGAATCCCCATCCTGGAGGGCGCCTTCCTGGAGGGGATCGGCCCGACCGACCTCGCCCAGATCCTTCGGGGGAACGTCAAAATCCCCCTCTTCGAGCAGCGCCTGGTCATCTGCCGCGAGGTGGGGCGCGTCCTGGTCAAATCCTTCGGAGGGCATTTTCACCGGGTTCTGGAGGCGGCGCAGGGGAGCGCGGTGAAGCTCGTGGAACTGCTGACCGCCCATTTCCCCTCCTTCGACGATTCCGTGCTCTTCGGCAGCCATCGCCTGATCTTCCACAAGCGCGCCCAGCTCGCCCCGGCGATGATCCACGAGCGCTGGCAGGGCCAGGGGCCGGGGGTCTTCACCGACCTCGGAGAGCTCACCGTTTCGGCCGACTACAAGCTCCCCCAGGTGCTCCGCAAGCTCGGCCTCCTGGAATACCGGAACGGCCTCGACCGGATGGTGGACGAAAGCCGCACCATCCCCGCCCGCTCCCGGGAGGAGAACGAGATCCGCGCCGCCACCATCGCGGTCGGCGAGGCGATGACGGAAATGCTCGCCCCCCGCCTCCAGGGGATCACCTCCCAGCGGGTGGACCGCCTCCTCTGGGTGGTCGGCCAGAGAAAATCCCCCCACGACAAGCCTTACCATCGGACTTTAACCACCGCTTACTAAATTCGAAATCCACGACCAAATGCCCTCCGGACCGGCCACGCCCCCCGATGCCTGAACGCCCGAAGAAAACGAACGTCTTGTTTGTTTGCGTCGGCAACACCTGCCGCTCCCCGATGGCCGAAGGCTACGCCCGCGCCTACGGAGAGAAGGTCATGAACGCGGCGAGCGCCGGCACGGCCGCCCTGGGGATGATCAGCCCGGAAGCGATCGAGGCGATGAAGGAGGACGGGGTCGACATCTCCTCGCAGATCTCCGACCAGATCACCCGGGAGATGGCTCAGCAGGCCGACCTGGTGGCGGTCCTGGGCGGCTCGCCGGAGTGCCTCTATCCCGACCTCCTTGAGGGCAAGACCGTCCGCTGGCCGATCCCGGACCCCTTCGGCGGGGGGCTCGAGGAGTTCCGCCGGGTCCGCGACCTGATCAAGGCCCGGGTGACCGATCTGATCATCGATCTCTCCTCACCGGAACGCGGCGAATGATTATCGGAGGAAGAAACATCATGAGGATAATGATCGCTGGCATCATCCTTTTTCTCGCGGCCGGGGACGTCCGGGCGGAGAAAGCCGAACCCCTCACGGCGTTGGCGTCGATGCCGATCCGGGATATCACCGTCTTCAAGGACGGATATGCCTTCGTGACGCACGAGGGCGTTCTGCCGACCGACCCGGAGGGGAACGTCGTCCTGGACTACCTCCCCACCCCGGTGCTGGGAACCTTCTGGCCCTACTCCGCCGAGGCGTCGGCGAAGCTCGCCGCCGTGGTCGCCGGACAGAGGCGGGTGCGCATCCCCCGCACCGCCCTCACTCTGCCAGGATTGATCGCGGCGAACATCGGCGCTTCCGTGCTGGTCACCGAGATCCCCGCCGGGAAGGAAGCCTCTCCCCTGACCTATCCCGCCGCCATCGTCGGCGTGCCCGAGCGAAGCGGAGAGGAATTGGAGGCGACGAGCCCCCCGGGTACAGCCGAGCAGCTCCCCCAGCAGGGAGAGATCGTCATCCTGAAAACCGCGGAAGGCTGGAAAGCGGTCAAGCTCGACCGTATCCTGGACATCACTTTTAAGGATGATCGAGCGACCAAAGCCGAGAGCGAGGAATTCCGGAATCTCCTCACCTTGAAGATCGACTGGGACGGGGGCAAAACCCAGAAGGAGGCCTCGGTCGGCCTCCTCTATCTTCAGAAGGGCATCCGCTGGATCCCCAGTTACAAGGTAGACATCGACGGACAAGGCCAGGCCGCGGCGAAACTGAACGCCACGATCATCAACGATCTCGCCGACGTGAAGGATGTCGCCGCGCACCTGGTGGTGGGCGTCCCTTCCTTTGCCTTCAAGGAGCAGATCGACCCGATGGCCCTGAACCAGACCCTGGCGGAGCTTTCCCGGCACTTTCCCAGAGAGGAGGACGCTCAACGAATGCTTTCCAACTTCATCATGTCCCAGGCCGCCGCCACGGTGGGGAGCGCGGAGAGTGACATCGGGATGGGAGTGGCGGGGCCGGAAGTGACCGGTTCGATGAAAACCGAAGATCTCTTCATCTTCGATCTCGCGCGGGTGAGCCTGAAAAAAGGGCAACGGATGGTCCTGCCGGCGGCGGAATTCACCCTCCCCTACCGCGACGTCTATGCCCTGGAGATACCCTTCGCCCCGCCCGCGGAAATCTGGAGCAACTTCAACGGCCAGCAGCAGGGCGAGATCGCGCGGGTGAGCCGCGCTCCCAAGGTCATGCATAAAATCCGCCTGAACAATACCAGCCCCTACCCCCTGACCACGGCGCCGGCCCTGATCCTGGACCGGGGGAAGGTGCTCTCCCAGGGGATGATGACGTACACCCCCGCCGGGGCGGCGGCCGACGTAGAACTCACCGCCGCGGTCGATATCCAGGTGAAGAAGTCGGAAACCGAAACGAAAAGGACGCCCAACGCCGTCCGCTGGCAGGGCGACGAGTACGGGCGGATCGATCTGGCGGGGAAGATCACTCTGACCAATTTTGCCGACACGGCGAGGGAAGTGGAGGTCACCCGTTTCGTCCTCGGGAACGTGGGCGAGGCGGGACAGGGGGGAAAGGCCGAGATGGTCAACATCTTCGAAGACAACGGCTACGCCCCGGGGGGCGTCTACCCTTCCTGGTGGCCATGGTACAGCTGGCCGGGATGGTGGTCCCATTTCAACGGGGTCGGACGGATCACCTGGAAGGTCGCCTTGGAACCGGGCAAACCGGTGGATTTGGACTACGCCTGGCATTACTACTGGCGCTGAATCCGCGAGCCGTCTCTTCGGTCGCCGAATCCTCGTTGCCCCTATTCTTATCCTCCTGGCTCTCTTCGGCTATCATCTCCCCTTCCCGTTTCGCTACGCTTCCCTAGTGTGGTGTCCCAAATGTTTGTTCACATACAAATTGTCATTGCGAGGAGCGAAGCGACGAAGCAATCTCTTGGATGGCAATTGGTTGAGATTGCTTCGCTATCGCTCGCAATGACAAATTTATGCAAGGTATTTCTGAGACGCCACATTAGCTGAATACTTACATAATGAGGATGGTGTGATCTTCTACCCAGTAAATTGATATATTTTCGCGCGGCGAAAATTCAATGTTCACCTACCAGAAAACCAACCGCTACTTCGCCAAGACTGCCTCCGGGATGGAGGAGATCGCCGGCGAGGAGCTCCGGGAGATCGGCGCCTCCGATGTGAAGACGTCCTACCGGGGCGTATACTTCAACGCCGATCCGGCCGCCCTCTACCGGGTCACCTACCTCTCGCGCCTGACCACCCGCGTCCTCGCCCCCCTCCTCACCTTCGACTGCCACAGCGCCGATTACCTCTATAAGACGGCGCGGTCCCTCTCCTGGTCGTCCCTCCTCGGCCCGCAGGAGACCTTCGCCGTCTTCGCCGATGTCTCCAATAGCCTCGTCCGGAACTCCCGCTACGCCGCGCTGCGCCTGAAAGACGCCGTGGCCGACTTCTTCCGGGAAGAGGGAGGCGTCCGCCCCAGCGTGGACACCCGCTCCCCCGACCTCTGGATCCATCTTCACATCCACGCCAACCGGGCGACCATCTCGCTCGACGCCGCCGGCGGCTCCCTCCACCGCCGCGGCTGGCGAACCGAGGGGATGGAGTCCCCGATGCAGGAAACACTGGCCGCCGCCATCGTGAAGCTTTCGGAGTGGGACGGCGAACGCCCCCTCCACGATCCAATGTGCGGATCGGGGACGCTCCTGGGCGAGGCCTTGATGCGCTACTGCCGGATCCCGGCCGGATTTCTCCGGAAGCGTTTCGGCTTCGAGCGCCTGCCCGATTTCAGCGCCGGGATCTGGGACAAGGTGAAAGAGGAAGCCGACGGGGCGATCCGAGAGCTCCCGGAGGGGTTGATCGCGGGGAGCGATCAATCCTCCGCCGCGATCGCGACGGCCCGCCGGAATCTCTCCGGCCTCCCTTCCGGCGATCGGGTGACGCTCGCCGAAGTGCGCTTTCAGGACCATCCGGGCCTCCCCGGCCGATGCATCCTCTGCAACCCTCCCTACGGGATCCGCTGCGCGCAAGGCGCCGACCTCTCCCAGCTCCTGCGGGAGTTCGGCGATTTCCTGAAGAAGCGCTGCGTCGGATCGACCGCCTGCGTCTACTACGGAGAGCCCAAACTCCTGCGCTCGCTGGGCCTGAAGCCCTCCTGGAAAATCCCGTTGCGCAACGCCGAGCTCGACGGAAGACTGGCCAAATACGAGCTCTACTCAAAAACAATATGTCCTATAGGTCTTACAGGACCTATCAACGCTCCCGGAGGCGAGAAATGAAAATAGGAATCATCTCCGACACCCACGAGAACATGCCCAAGATCAGGCTCGCGGTGGACATCTTCAACCGCCGGAGAGTGGGGGTCGTCCTGCACGCCGGGGATCTGATCTCTCCCATCACCGCCGGCGAGTTCCGCCGATTAAAAGCCCCCCTGATCGGCGTCTTCGGCAACAACGACGGGGACCGCCTCTACCTCCGGGAGCGTTTTCAGAAGATCGGGACTCTGCACCCGAAAAAATTCGAAGGCGTCCTGGGGGGCAAAAGGTTCCTTCTCATCCACGAGCCGGACATGCTGGAGCCCCTGGCCGCGAGCGGAAAGTACGACGTCATCGTCTACGGGCACACCCACCGCTCCGAGATCTCCCGCCGGGGGGCGACACTGGTGATCAACCCCGGCGAGGGCGCGGGCTGGATCACCGGGAAGTGCACGGCGGCTCTCCTCGACACGGAAACAATGAAGGCGGAGATTCTGGAGCTATGAAGACCTTCCTGGAACTGGCGAGCGCCAGACGCTCAGTCCGGAAATACTCGGACGCCCCCGTCGAAAGGGAGAAGATCGAGCTCTGCCTGGAGGCGGCCCGGCTCGCCCCCTCGGCCTGCAACGCACAGCCCTGGAGGTTCGTCGTGGCGGACGAGCCCGGCTTCAAGGCGCGACTGGCCCGGGCCGCCTTCTCCGGCGTTTTCTCGCCCACCGCCTTCGCCGCCCGGGCCCCCGTGATCGTCGTCGCCCTCGCCCTCCCCGGCGCCTTCCTCCCCCGCCTGGCCGGGTCCCTCCAGGGGAAGCAATACCGCCTGATCGACCTGGGGATCGCCTGCGAGCACTTCATCCTGGAGGCCGCGGAGACAGGCCTCGGGACCTGTTGGATCGGCTGGTTCGACGCCGGAAAGGTGAAGAAGCTCCTCGCGCCCGCGGTCCAAGGCGACCCGGTCGCCCTGATCGCGGTCGGCTATCCCGCCGAGTCGCCGCCGGCGGTTCCCAGAAAAACGCGGGGAGAGATTCGGGTGTTCAATCCCCCGATCGGGAAATAGCGATCAGTGATCAGTGATCGGTGATCAGAAAAAGCAAACGGGCCTGGAGACGGACGTACCGTCCCCAGGCCCGTTTTTACTGATAACTGATCACTGCGGTTACTGTTTGACCGTTTCCTCCACCTTCTCCTCCTTGACCGGCGCGCGCGGGAAGAAGGCGGCGAGGAGCACCGCCAGGACCAGGCAGCCGATGGCCTCGCCCCCCCAGTAATACCATGAGATCTTCGCCGCATAGCCCCTCCAGATCGCCGCGACCATGGCCAGGATGCAGCAGATGATCACCACCACGATGAACGGGATCATCCGCATCGGGGTGAAGACACTGACAAAGAACAGGAGGGAGAAAAGGAGGGCGATGAAGGCGCCCCCGGAGAGGGCGAACTTGATGTACTTCTTGATCATGACTTCGGCCGCCGGGAGAGTGGTCTTGAGGTTGTCCACCGAGAGGAGGGCTTCGCGGGCCGGAAGGAGGCGGGGGTCCTCGTGCAAGAAGAGTCCGACGGCCAGCGCCAGGAAGATCACACCGAGAAGAAAAGCCAGAACCCGATATCCTGCCATTGCGTCACCTCCTTTTAATTTTTCCTCTCCCCTTCGGGTAAGCGTAAAAATTAAACCAATTGTGAACTAGTCTGCTTTTCCTCCCGCCGGGGCGGCGGGGCCATCCGTGCTCTCGGCCACGACCGTGAGACGCACGGTGACATAGTCGGAACGGGCCAGGGGAGCGTATTCCACCCGCCCGAGCGACCCGAGCTTCTCCAGAAACGGCCGGTAGGTGCGGATGTCGAAGACCAGCACCCGTTCGTTCGGCCCCAGATTTTCAAATCCTTTCACGGGATAGCTGATCGCCTGGGCGCCGGCGGCCAGCGCCAGGTCGAGCGCCTGGGGAAGGCCGGCGGCGACATCGCGCACGCGCAGCGTGACCAGATGATCCTGGAAAGGATCGTAATCTCCGGCGGGGGCCGGCGCGGCGCCCTCTTCTTCCAGCACCAGGACCGAGCCGGACTGGCTCTGGCGCAGGCGGACCGGCCGGTCCTCCGGCGTGGAGACCGGTGTAGGCGTGGGCGAGAGGACCGGCGCGGGGACGGGAACGGCGCCGCGCCCGGGAACCGCGGAACAGCTGGTCAGGCGCAGGGTCAAAACGATCAGGATGACGACGGCCAGCCCCGCCGCGTAGAGCGGGGCCCAGCGTTCCCAGGGCTGGAGATCGCCGCCGAAGAGGAAGGAGCGGCGGGAGGACGGGCGGGCGGGCGGGGAGACCTCGCCGATCCGGGAGATATATTTCTGCAGCGTGAGGAGGAAGGTCCGGCAGGAAGCGCACTCCCTGGTGTGGCGGCGGACCGCCTCGGCGGTCTCGGCGGGAAGGCCTCCGCGCAGATAGCGGGCAAGATGAGTTCGGGCTTCTCGGCAATCCATCATGGATTGTGATCCTTCGCCGCACATCCTATAATGAGCCGGAGGAAAAAGCAACCGATCAACCGCGAATTCCGCGAACAAGCCCGGCGGGGTCTCGCAACAGACGTCCACGAATTTGCACGAATAGGCCCGGCAGCGGCTCGCTTTTTAACCGCGAATCGGCCCGGCGAGGATTTTTACGGTTTCAACGATTTCAACGGTTTCAACGGTTTCAACGATTTGAACGATTTTTATTGTCGCCTGACACCGGTGAAGAATCGCAAAATCATGATCATACTCATCCTCGTCGCTATTCTCGGCGCCGCTCTCTGGCTCTACGCCCGGCGCTTCGAAAGATCCCATCTCTATTTCCCGGAGCGCGCCTACGAGACGACCCCTTCCGATCTCGGCCTCTCTTTCCGCGAGATCTCCTTCCCGACTTCGGACGGGGAGACGATCACGGGCTGGTGGCTCCCGGCCCAGAGCGCGCGGGGGGCGCTCCTCTACTGCCATGGGAACGGCGGAAACGTCTCCACCAACCTGGTGAACGCGCGCGTCTTCCATGACCTCGGCCTCTCCGTCCTCCTCTTCGACTACCGGGGATACGGGAAGAGCAGCGGCCGCCCCTCGGAGGAGGGGACCTACCGGGATGCCCGGGCGGCCTTCTCCCAACTGACCGGCGCCCTCGGCATTCCCCCGGAGCAGATCGTGATCTACGGGATGTCTTTGGGGGGAGCGGTGGCGATCGAGCTCGCCGCGGATGTCCCGGCGGCCGGCCTGATCTGCGAGGCGACCTTCACCTCGGTCCTGGACATGGCCCGACGCCTGTATCCCGGTCTCCCCGCGAAAATCCTGGCTTCCGACAAATACGACTCCCTCTCCAAGATCGGCCGCCTGGGCCTGCCCAAGCTTTTTCTCCACGCCCCCGAGGACGAGCTGGTCCCGTTCGCGATGGGGAGAAAGCTCTTCGACGCCGCGACGGCGCCGAAAGAGTTTTTGGAAATCAGGGGGACACACGGCGAAGGGGCATCCCTGACCGGCCCCGCCTACGCCGCCGGAATCGACGCCTTCCTCCGGAAGATCCTCCCCGCGAAGAGATAACCGTTTCTCCCTCCATCAACATCCCGTAAGAGCGCGGGGGGATTCCTTCGCCCCATCGCCTTCCCCGCTCCCGCCTCTCCGATCATCAGGATGCCCGGGACCCCATGGACCTCGACAGGCTACTCCGGGGGAGATCGTTGGCGGCCCGGAAGCCCGGCCTAATTGCTTGACAATAAATATCGCGAGAATCCTTGACTTCGCATGTTAAGAGAGCGATTATTACGGCCGGCGGTTCACACCGACCCCCGCAGGAGTCGTTTTGAGAACAGACTGGGGACATGAGTTTCGGCAATTCTGACCCGGCTCGGATAGCGCTATCCGGCCGGGACTTTTGGCATCCATCGATTGACCTGCCTTGCCATCCTTTCGTCGCGGCCGCTCTCGTCGGATCGGATCCGAGACGACGACGCCAAGATCCGGAAACCCATCGGAACAGGAGGGGAAGATGAAATCTTTGCGCGTCACCCCGATCATGGCCGCTGCCGTGCTCATCGGACTGGCCCTGGGAGCCGCCGCGCGCGCTTCCACCAACGACCTCCTGGCTCGGCTTCGCGCCGAGACCGGTGGTTCGGCAAGCATCTCCTACCACGGAAAAACCGGCCGGGTCCGCTTCATCGGGACCGAAGCTGGGTTCGCCATCCCCCGGACCGCCGGGTGCGCGCCGGGGGCCGCGGCGGAGGAGGCGGCGCGGGCCTTCCTCGCCGTCTACGGCGGACTCTTCGGAGTCGCCGACCAGGAACGAGAGCTCCTCCTCGTCCGTTCCTCCCCGTCCTCCTCCGGCCGCTCGGTGGTCCGTTTCCAGCAGGTCTTCCACGGGGTGCCCGTGATGGGGGCCGAGATGGTTGTCCAGCTCGATGCGGATCGGGACGTGCTTTCCGCCAACGGCGAAGTGCTGCCGGGGCTTTCCCTCGACGTTGAGCCCCGGGTGGACGCGGCGACGGCCGCGGACTCCGCGCGGGCGGCGGTGGCCAAATGGTACGCCCTGGACCCCGCCGACCTCGCGGCGAGCGAACCGGAACTGTGGATTTACAATCCCATCATCCTGGGACGGAACGCCGACCGCGACTTCCTGGTCTGGCGTCTCCGTGTCCGGCCGGTGCCACCGCTCCCCATCGACGAACTGGTGCTCGTCGATGCCCGGGCGGGGTTCGTAGCCCTTCACTTCAACCAGGTCCCCTCCGCCCGAAACCGGAGGATTTACGACAATGAAAACAACACTGCCTACGACCTGCCTGGCCACGGCCCCTTCCGCACCGAAGGACAAGGTCCCGTGGCCGACCGCGCGGACGTGAACGCCGCATACGATTACGCCGGCCACACCTACGATTTCTATCTCTCCCAGCACGGCCGGGACAGCCTGGACGGGGCCGGGATGGATCTCGTTTCCACCGTGCGCTACTGCGAGACGACGGACGCCTGCCCCTACGCGAACGCCTTTTGGGACGGCGAGCAGATGGTCTACGGGGAGAGCTACGCCGCCGCCGACGACGTGGTGGGGCATGAAATGACCCACGGGGTCACCGACCACGCATCGCGCCTCTTCTACTATATGCAGTCCGGCGCCATCAACGAAAGCCTGTCCGACATCTGGGGAGAGTTCATCGACCTCGGCAACGGGACGGGGACGGATACCCCGGCCGTGCGCTGGCTGTTGGGGGAGGATCTCCCGATCGGCGCCGTCCGCAGCATGAGCAATCCCCCGGACTACGGCCAGCCCGACCGGATGGGGAGCGGGCTGTACTACTGCGGCGAAAGCGACAACGGCGGCGTCCACTATAACAGCGGCGTGGGCAACCAGGCCGCCTTCCTCATGGTCGACGGCGGAAGTTTCAACGGCTACCTGGTGTCGCCCCTCTCCGGGGGGATTGCCTCAGTGGCGGATCTTTTTTACGAAGTCCAGACCAACCACCTGACCTCGGCGAGCGATTACGCGGACCTCTACGACAGCCTCCAGCAGGCGGCCGTGGCCATCGGGCTTCCCGCCGCCGACCGCCCGGAGGTGCAGGACGCCTGCGACGCCGTCGAGATGGATCAGCAGCCGGCATCCTGCCCCGCCGACGAGGCGCCGTTCTGCGACCTGGGCGGACCGACCCAGCTCTTCTTCGACAACATGGAAACCCCCTCGAGCGGGAACTGGACCTCCGGCGCCCTCGCCGGATCGAACGCATGGTACTACCCCCAGAACTCCAATCCCTATGGATTTGACGCCACCTACGCGACCAGCGGTGTCTACAACATCTGGGGGTATGACAGATCCACCCTCTCCGATTCTTATTTCGCCATGACCTCCAATGTCCACCTCCCCCCGAACGCCTTCCTCCACTTCAACCACGCTTATGCCTTTGAGGACTATTACGCCGACACCTACGACGGCGGGGTGCTGGAGTACAGCGTCAACGGGGGAGCAAGCTGGAATGACACCGCCGCCCTCTTCACTGACAACGGCTATACGGGGACCATCTACAGCGGCGAGGGCAACCCCCTGGCCGGACGGCAAGCCTTCTGCGGGGAGAGCAACGGGTACATCTCCAGCCGCCTGGATCTGAGCTCCCTGGCCGGACAGAACATCCGCTTCCGCTTCCGGATCGGGACCGACACCTTGGGAGGGGCCTACGGCTGGTTCATCGACGATGTCCGCATCTTCACCTGCTACGCGCCCGTCGCCACTCCCTCGCCCGCGGCGACGCCCGTCGCCACGCCCACCTGCCTCCCCCTGATCATCGACTCCGGCGACTATAACGGCGACGGGACAGCGGACCCGGCGGTTTTCCGTCCGAACTCCGGCATGTGGGCGGTCCGAAATTTCACTAATCTCTATTTCGGCGCCTCCTCCGATTTCCCGGCTCCGGGAGACTACGACGCCGACGGGACGACCGACGCCGCCGTCTTCCGCCCCTCCCAGGGCCTGTGGGGGATCCGGAACATCAGCCGCGTCTATTTCGGGATTGCCGGAGACCAGCCCATCCCCGGCGATTACAACGGCGACGGGCGGACCGAGATCGGCGTTTTCCGCTCCGCGAAAAGCCAGTGGGCGATCTTCAACCTCACCCGCTGGTATTTCGGAAGTTCGACCGATCGTCCCGCCCCCGGCGATTACGACGGCGACGGCACGGCCGACCTCGCCCTCTTCCGAAAAGCGGCCGGGATGTGGGCGATCAATAAAATCACCCGCGTCTACTTCGGCGGAGAGGGGGATCTCCCCGTATCCGCGGATTACAACGGCGAGGGCAGAACCGAATGCGCCGTTTACCGTCCTCAGTTCGGCCTCTGGCTGGTCAGAGACTACACGCGGCTTTGTTTCGGGGGGAATACCTATCTGCCGCTTCCGGGCGATTACGACGGCAACGGAGGCGACGATCCCGGCGCTTTCCGTCCTCTCACCGGTCTCTGGACCCTGCCGGGGCTCACCCGAACCTTCTTCGGGACAGCGGGGGATATCCCGGTCACGAGATAGCGGCCGATTGAGGAGTCGTCGTGAAAACGAGGGCGGTTTCCCGGCCGGGGAGACCGCCCTCATCCTTATCTCCGGTGACGCGTTGCCACATGGGAGAGAACCGCTTCTGCCATTCCCCATTCACCATTCCCCATCCCCCATTCACCATTCCCTACTTGATCCAATAGATCCGGATCGCGGGGCCGGGACGGCTGACCCCCTCGAAGCCGTCGATCGGGACGTAGAAGGCGTCGAAGGGGTCGTATACGGGCGGGCGGGCGGAGGGAACGAACGGATCGGCCGTGAAAAGGGGTTGCGCCTCCCGGGCCAGGAGGTCGTTCACCTCCGGCGGCGCCTGCGAATAGGAAAGCGGGTGCTGGTCGAGAATGAAAAACCACCCCTGGTGCCTCAGTCCCCGGATCAGCCCGGCCATCTCCTCCGCTTTCGTTCCCTCCGGCAGGGCGCTGCGGTTCGGGTAGAGGCCGGCGGCGGGGGGGCGGCCGAAGATCAGCGGATGGGCGAAGAGCAGGCGCGAATCGAGGGGCAGTTTTTCGACCATCCATTCCGAGGCCTGGACGCGGGTGTCGGTCCGGGAGAGCAGGGCGTCGAGACGAACCAGCCGTCCGGCCGGCTCGGCGGCGACGGCCAGGGCCGACAACGCCAGCAGCAGCCCCGACGCCTTCCCGCGCGCGAACGCCGCGCGCAGGGCCTCCGCGGCGAGCAGGCAGAGGAAAGGGAGGAGGAGCGTGGTGTAGCGGAGAAAGCAGGACTTCTGGAAGGCGAGAAGCGCGAAAAAGGGGACGACGAACGACAGCAGGAGACGGAAGGCGACGGCGCCGCGAAGAGCGCGGGCGAGCCCATAGACCGCTCCCGCGAGAGCCAGAATTTCCAGGGGGAGACCCAGCCCGTAGCGGAGAGAGAAGAGAGGATGGTAGAGCCAGCCCCGGGCCGTCTTGAGGCCGGGGAGAAGATGAAACCCGGTGCGGAACTGGGGGGCGAGGATCCCGCCGCCGATCTCCCGGGCGGCGGCGCGAAAATCCAGCCAGAGGAAGGGCGAGGAAATGGCGAAGACCAGCGCGGCCAGCAGGGCGGCGGCGATCAAGCGGCGAAGCGAACGGGGACGGGGACGGGAGAGATGGGCGGCGAGGAGGGGGAAGGCGGCCGCGGCCGCGTAGTATTTGGTCGAGACGGCCAGGCCGCAGAAGAGGCCGGCCCAGAGGTAGTCACGGCGAAGCCCCCGCTTGTATATCGACCAGGAGCCGCCGAGCGCGGCCACCGTGAAGAGGGCCGCCGGGATGTCGAGCATGGCGAAACGGGAGTCGCGGCCGTGAAGGAATGACGCTCCGAGGAAGAGGGCGGCGATCAGGCCGGCCTCGGGAGAAAAGAGCCTCTTCCCCAGGCGATAGAGGGACAGGATCGTGAGGAGCCCCAGTCCGCAGAAGGCCAGGCGGAAAGCGAGGTAATAGGGAGCGGGGTGGGCGGCGAGAGCCGCCGGCGCTCCCAGACGGGCCTCCCCGCGGAGAAAGGCCCGGGCGCCATCGGCGGTTTCCAGGCCGCCCCGGGCGAGATAGAAAAAGAGGCTCGGCCAGATAAAATAGCGCGGGTTGAGATCGGCCGCGGTGAATCGGGCGGCGGTGGCGAGAAGACGGTCCTCGTCCGGGCGGCAGTAGACGCAGTCGAGACCGTAGCCGATCCCCCAAAGGCGAAGGACCGCGGAAGCGGCGAGGATGAGGAAAAGCAGGCCAGCGGCAGTCCGAGATCTCATAGCGACACGCTGAACGTCACACGTTCCCCGTTACACGTTCCCCGCTGACTTCACGCCGCGAACCCATGATTCCCGTGAAACGACGCGCGCGTTCGCACATAATGATACGAACCGTGATCCCGGCCAACCTTTTTGTATCTATTCCCCCCCTTCGCGTAATCTGCGGCTGGTTTCTCCGGGGGCGAGGCGGGGGAGTTCCATCCGTGAAATCCCTGCCTGCCGGCAGGCAGGCGCGCTACTCGTGGTTTCGTTTTTGTGATATAAGTCCCCGCCATGATCTACGACGAATTCCAGAAATGGGCGATCGAGGCCATCGACCGGGGAGAGTCGACGATCGTCTCCGCCCCGACCGGGGCGGGCAAGACGGCGATCGCCGAATACGCGATCCGGAAGTGCCTGCAGCGCGGGGAGCGGGTCGTCTACACCGCGCCCCTGAAAGCCCTCTCCAATCAGAAATACCGGGAATTCGGCGCCGCCTTCCCCGGCCGGGTCGGGATCCTGACCGGCGACGTCTCGCTCGACCCCCGCGCCCCCCTCACCATCCTGACCACCGAGATCCTGCGCAACCAGGTCCTGGAGGGGACCGAGACCCTCGCCGACGTCGGCTGGGTGATCTTCGACGAGATCCATTATCTCGACGATCCGGAGCGGGGGACGGTCTGGGAGGAGACGCTGATCCTCCTCCCCCCCCGGGTCAAGATCCTGGCCCTCTCCGCCACCATCCCCAACATCCGCGAGTTCGCCGGCTGGATCGAATCGATCCGGAAGAATCCCCTCACGGTGATCGTCGAGGAGAAACGTCCGGTCCCCCTCCACTTCCTCTTCCAGTCCCGCGGGAAGATCCTGGACAGCCTGGAGCGGCTGGGCGAGGAGGAGTACCGCGCGGACCGCCGGCGGCCGGCCGACGCCTACAGCCGGCGCGGCGAGGAGGACGGCGCGGGGTCCCCGGCGGAGCTCATCCAGCACCTGAGGGAGCAGAGAAGGCTCCCCTGCCTCTACTTCGCCTTCAGCCGGCGGCGCTGCGAGGAGCTGGCCGAGGAGATGTCCTCCTTCAATCTTCTCCAGCCGGAAGAAAAGCGCCGGATCTCAGAGCTCTATGACCGTCTCTGCGCGCGCTTCGACCTCGCGGGGGAGCGCAGCGCCGAGGAGCTCCGGCCCCTGATCGAGAGAGGGATCGCCTATCACCACGCCGGCCTTCTCCCCACGGTCAAGGAGGTGGTGGAACAGCTTTTTTACAGCCGCTTGATCAAGCTCATCTTCGCCACCGAAACCTTCGCCCTGGGGATCAACATGCCCGCCCGCTCGGTGGCCTTCGACCGCTTGCAGAGGTTCACCGGGACGGATCTGGAGATGATGAAAACACGGGATTTCTACCAGATGGCCGGACGGGCGGGACGGCGGGGGATCGACGCGGAGGGGTACGTCTACTGCCGCGTCCACCCGCGCCATGTCTCGACCGCCCAGGTGAAAATGGTCATCCTGGGGACGCCGGAGAAGGTCCACTCCCGCTTCAACGCCTCCTACGCCTCGATCCTCAACCTCTACCGCCGCCACGGCGAGCGGGTGACCGAGCTCTATCCCCTCACCTTCCACTATTTCCGCGAGCGGGAAAGCGCGCGCGCCCAGGCCGCCCGGCTCCTCTCCGCCAAGCTCTCCCTCCTCAAGGATCTGGGCTACATCGCCCGGGGGGCGCTCACCGGGAAGGGGAACTTCGCCGCCGGCGTCTACGGCTACGAAATGCCGGCGGGGGAGCTCTTCGGACGGGGATTTCTGGACCGCCTCTCCTCCCGCGACCTGGCCGCGCTCTGCCTGGCCCTGGTCTTCGAGCCCTCGGCGAAGCTCCGGCGGCTGAAACCGCGGGAGAAAAAGGCCGGCTGGTCGAAGGAGCTCAAGCGGACCGTGGGAGCCATCCACCGGGCGGAGGATAAGCTCAGGATCTCGCCCCGCTCCAAGGATCTCTCCTTCCATCTGACCGACCTCCTCTGGCGCTGGATGGGGGGGAGCGCCTTCGCGGAGGTGACGGAGAGATGCCCGGTCGACGAAGGCGAGCTGGTCCGCTATTTCCGGATGTGCGTCCAGATCCTGCGGGAGATTCACGACGCGCCCGGGACCGAACCGCTCCGGGGGAAAGTCCGCGACGCCATCGCCCGGATCAACCGGGGCGTGGTCGACGCCGAACGGCAGTTGCGGAGCTAGCTATTGCTTCGCGAAGCGCCCCCGGTAGCGCCCCTCGCCGAGCGTGTATTCGAAAACGAACTGGCAGATCCTCGTCCCCGGGTGGATCGCGAGCGGGATGGGGGAGGCGTTGTACATCTCCAGCGTCTGCCGGTTGGATATCCCCGGCTGCATGAAGGACGCGGTGATGTGGACCAGGAGACCGAGGCGGGCGAAGCGGCTCCTCCCCTCCAGGCGTCCGCAGATGTTGGGGGGCAGGCTGATCTTCTCCACCGTCATGCCCATCGCCGACTCTCCCGGCATCAGGAGGAAGTAGTCCTTGACCGTGATCTCCTGTGTGATCTGGCGATAGTCGGAAGCCTCGGTGATGTGAAAAATCTCCCGGACCTTTTTGTAGACCCAGAAGCGGTTGGCCAGGCGCAGATCGACCGACCCGGGGCCGATCTGGCTCTCCGAGAACGGTTCGATCCGGATCAGCCCCTCCCGGATCAAACGCTTGAGTTCAGTGCGGGCGATGACGCTCATGGGACCTCCTGAGGAATGGAGGAATGGAGTACTGGAGCAATGGAGTATTGGAGAAACACAATCCGCCAGCCGGCCGGCATTACTCCAACACTCCATTACTCCATTGTTTCACCACTCCATCACTCCCGTTTAGCGGTGGAATATTATACCGGGATACTTTATCATCATTGTTGAGAAGGATAAACCCCCTTTGCCCGTCCCCATGGACTACCTCGAACCGATCCTGCGGAACCAGGCGATCTCCTGCTATCGCCTCCATCCCGAATACGCCCCCGAGCTCGACATCTACGTCGTCTCCACCCCCTCCTCCCGCCGCATCCTGAACCACCCCGAGCTGGTCGGGGTGGAGTTCACCCGGGAGCTCAAGAACGCGGTCGCCGAAACCCTGCGCTATTTCCCCGACCGGGACTATTATCTCTCTCTCCACCCCGCCACGCTGTCCGTCGTGCACTTCCTCCGCTCCGGACTGAACTTCGGCATCCGGGAGGCGCTCTACGACGCCTGGGGATTCAACACCCAGGCCTCCTCCTTCATCACCTCCCAGCGCCAGCGCGACCAGTTCGGGCGCTGGTATATCAAGGACGACCAGTACCGCAAGATCGAGATCCCCTCCGGGGTCTCCTTCTTCATCGGCGAGATCGTGGCCACCGGCGTGACGGTGGACAACGGGCTGGAGATCATCTTCCGCCTGGCCAAGAACCTGGGACGGCCCGTCCACAACGTCGTCTTCTTTACCATCGGCTGCCACAAGATCGAAAAGGCCCTGCAGAAATACGACGCGCTCCTCCGGCAGACCTTCCGGGAGTACCGCAAGACCACCTTGATCTACCTGGAGGGGAAGTTCCACCTGGCCGACTCCCGGACCGAGGCGCGCCTGAAGATCCAGGGGACCGATCTCATGCGCCACCCGGCCCTGCTCGCCCCGGAGTTCGAGATCTCCCAGTTCGACCGGCTCTCCTCGCCCCTGGAGCGGTGCGTGATCTACGACGGGGGGGCGCGCGCCTTCGACATCCCCGGCTATTTCGAGGACCTCACCGGCTACTGGAAGAAGCTGCTCGACCAGGGGAAGGCGGGCTGGACGCTCGAGGAGGCGCTCGCGGAGCGCTGGCCGGCCGCCGAGTATCGCCTCTCCTTCCCCCGCTTCGCCGTGATCAAGAGAAGAAGCTGGAGCCGGCTGGAGCGAGGGCTGGTGAAGAAGGCGTATCGGGCTTATGCCCGCCGCTGGGGGAAAACCCTGATCGGGAAATCCAACACCAGCCAGGCGCTGGTCGACCTCTGCCACCGCCGGCTGCGGGAACTGGGAGGGACGGTGGCAACTTGTCAACTGGCCAGTTGACAAGTCGCCACCGTCCCTCCTACTCGCGGAGCGTGGAGTCGCGGGTGTAGCCGCCGGCGGCCGATTCCGGACCCTCCAGGGATTTCTCGATCTCCTCGGGATCCTCGCCCGCTTCCAGGCGGTCGCACATCTCGGTCATCTCCGTGTCCATCGGCTCCCCCGTCTCCGCGGCCATCTTCCGCATCATGCGGGCGAGCGAGCGGGGATCCTTCTCGTCCAGGCCGGAGAGAAAAGACGGGTCTTCCAGACGGCCGAGGCGGCTCTCCTCGGAGCGGACGAGGGCGAAGGGGGAATAGACTCTCTTCAAATCCCCGGCGGCGCAAGCCGGGCAGAGGTGCTTCTTCTCCCGGGAGGGCGATCGGACCAGGAAGCTGTAGATCCGGCGGCAGCGGGAGCAGGCGTATTCGAAGATCGGCATAAGGTTGAACTCCTCGTATCGGGTTCCCGGGGCACCTGCGTCAGCGAATACTTGCGCCGCGACAACACATCGCGTACTGTATTCTCCGGACAACGGTCCGGCGAATTTTCGCCCCGGGACCGCCCTTGGTCATTTTCTCACTCCCCCTCGATCAATAGTATAGACATCGGAACCGGATAACCGCACCATGAAATTCTATCTCACCCTGCTGGCCGCGGCTCTGCTGTCCACCGGAGAGCCCTCCTCTCCCGCGCCGTCGCCGTCGCCGGCGGCGGCGGTAAAAAAAGAGGCGCACGGGAATCTCCTGGAACTGTACTTCGAGAAACCTGCCCGGATCGTCTCCTGGCACACGGGCACGATGACGTCCATCGTGGAAGAGGTTCCCTTTCTTACCGACGCTGACTTCAGTTCGGCTACGGTCGGGTGGTCGAGGCAGCGGGGCTACGTCGTCTACTGCTGGCTCAGTCCATCGGGTTTGGAAAAGCTCCAGGAAGCCAGCATGGGAAATCTTGGGCGCATGGCGGTCTTTACCCTGGAGAGCTACGGCCGGGCGAGCTTCCCGTTGCCCCCCAAACCCTCCGCAAACACGCTCAGTTTCTCGGGACAACTCTCGGCGGAGGAAGCCGAACTGATCGCGAAGCGGATCAACTACCGTCCCATCCCCACTCCCCGCCCCGCCGGATCCCCCACGCCGCTCGAGGACCAGAACACGGTGGTCTTCTAGTGCCGCCTTGATTCGCCCGGCCGAGCGTACTATCATCCTCCTGTGAAGAAGCTCCGGCGGTTCCGTCTCCTGCCCATCCTGTTTTCCCTCCTGCTCCTGGCCCCGAAGGCCGGGAAAAGCGCGGCGCCTTTCGATCCCGCGCCTTACCTGGGAAAGAAATGGTTCGGGGTCTATCTGCTGGGACAAAAGATCGGATATGGCTGGTCGGCGCTGGAGCGCGACCGCCAGGGTGAGACGGAGATCTTCCGGGCGGGAATGGAGATGACGATCACGGTCGCAGCGGGCGGCGGCCGGGAGACGCTCCGGATCGCCGAGGAAAGGGTCTACCGCGGGGACGGCGCCTTCGTCTCCTTCTCCGCCGCCAACACCGCCGGATTGGGGCCATCGCCGGCGCGGGGCGAACGCGCGGGCGACTCCCTGCTGCTCACCCTTCCCTCCGGGACCCGCACGGTGAAAGCCCCTCCGGAAACCATCGCGGACTATCTCGCCGAGCAGATCCTGGTCCGCCGGGGAGCGCCGGAGGGAACCACCGTCCGCGCCGCCGTTTTCGATTCTACACTGCTCAGACCGCTCGCCACCGTCTACCGGTTGGAGCGGACCGAGGAGAGGAACCTGTCGGGCGTTCCCACCCGTGTCTTCGTCATCCGGGCCGAGGTCAGCGAGATCGGCCTGAGCTCGATCGACCGGATCGACGAAAACCTGACGGTGCTGGAGGCGAAGGTGGCGGGCTTTCTCACCCTGCGCGAGGAAGGGGAGACGGAGGCGAAGAACCTCTCCTATCCGAGCGACATCATGACGCTGACCGCGCTCTCCCCCCGACCAGCGATCGACGATCCCGCCCGCGTCGACCGCCTGGTCGCCGCCGTGGAAGGGATCGCCGAAAGCGCGCTCCTCTCCTTCCCTCCCCGCCAGACGGTCAAGCCGGCGGGTCCGGAGAGCTATTACCTCACGGTGGAAAAGCGCCAGATCGATCCGAAGCTCATCCCCGCACTGCCCGTGAGCGGGGCGGCCTTCGCCCCCTTCCTCCAGGCGACGGAGGAGATCCAGAGCGACGATCCGCGGATCCGCGCCCTGTCCCGCCAGATCGCGGGCTCTGAGACCGACGCCCTCCGGGCGGCGGAGAAGCTGACCTTCTGGGTCCACGCCAACCTCAGGAAAAGCTACCGGGCCAAGCTCCCCGACGCTCTCGACGTCCTCCGGCGCCGGGAGGGCGATTGCAAGGGCCATGCCGTGCTGCTCGCCGCCCTGGCCCGGTCCCTCGGCCTCCCGGCCCGGACGGTCTCCGGGCTGGTGGCCGTCGGGGACGGCAAATTCTACTACCACGAGTGGGTCGAGCTCTTCGTCGGGGAGTGGATGCCGGCGGACGCGGCCTTCCGCCAGCTGAACGCGGACGCCACTCACATCAAGCTCGGCGAGGGGGAACCGCTCCAGCAGGCGGCGGCGATCGCGCAGACGATCGGGAGGCTGCGACTGGAAATCCTCGAACCGCGGACGGAGGAGGAGACGACGCCGTGACCGAGGCCTCCGCCGTCAGCCGAGGAACGGCCTTCGTCATCCTCGCCCTCGCGGCCCTCGCCGGATGTCTGGCCGGGCGCCTGGAGTCCCCGGCGATCACCGTCTGGGCGACCGGAGACAGCGCCAAGATCCCGCCCTCCGCTCCTCCGGAGACACCTAATCACCACTGGAAAGGTTCCCCCCCCACACTCCTCCTCTCCGGAGCGCGGAACGAATGGCTGGGGGCTCAGCTGGTCCTCAACTCACCGCGGGCGGTCGCGCCGGTCTCGGTCGCAGTCGGCGAACTCATGGGCGAGAAGGGCGTCATCAGCCGGGAGAATATCCGCCTCTTTCTCGAGATCTACATCCCGGTGAAAACCGCGACCGACCGGAGCGGGTCGACCGGCCCGGGCGAATATCCCGATCCCCTGGTCCCCTTCGTCGATCCGTACTCCGCCGACCGGGAGGAGGTGGCCGCGCCCTTCTCCCTCCTCCGCGGCCGCAACGCCGTCGTCTGGATCGATCTCTACATTCCTCCGGAAACGGCGCCGGGGAGCTACCGCGGCCGGATCACGGTGTCCGTCCGGGGGCGGCCGGCGAAGATCGTCGCGGTCGAGCTCTCCGTCTGGGACTTCGCTCTTCCCGCCCGGCGCTCGCTCCCGGTCTTTTTCGATCTCTACTCCTACCGTTTCGCCCAAGGCGAAGGAGTCCCCTTTTCCCTCTCCGACGAATCCTGGGAGGTGCTCCAGGGCTATGAAATCATGGCCCATGACCACGGCTTCTCGAACGGCCACTGGGGGATCATGCCGGAGGGGGCCGGCCGGGGGCAGGGGGTCGACTGGACGCTCTACGACCGCCGCTTCGGTCCGGTCCTCGACGGGACCCTCTTCGCCGACGGCGCGCCCCCCGCCTGCTGGGAGCTCCCCTTCCCCGAGAACTGGGATCCGGGAGAAGAGGCTCTGCGCGATTACTGCCGCGAGGTCGTCCGCCACTGGAAGGAGAAGGGCTGGGACCTCTCCGCGGCCTTCGCCTACGTCTTCGACGAGCGGGGACCCCTCAACCCTCAGGTGAAAAAATTCGGCGAGATCCTCCGGGAGGCGGGGGACGACCAGATCAACTATTTCTACACCTGCCCTCCCCACCCCAACCTGTTCGGCGTCGTCGACATCTGGTGCCCCCGGGCTTCGGAATACGACCCGGCCGCCCTGCGGGCGAGACAGGAGGCCGGGGAGAAGGGCTTCTTCTATCACGCCGGCGAGCCTTCGGTCGGCCTGATGTGCCTCGACGCGATCGGGTTGGCCTGGCGCAACTGGTCCTGGATCGCCTGGAAATACGGGGCCGACGGCTACTTCGACTGGTCCTCGAATTTCTGGGGCGATTCCCCCTACACCGATCCCCTGAGCCACGGGGAGGACAACGGGAACATGTATCTCTTTTATCCGGGGAAGAAACTCGATACCATCGGCCTTCGCCCGATCAAGGGCCCGGTCTCCTCATTCCGGATGAAGATGGTCCGGCGCGGGATCCAGGACTACGAATACCTGCGCCTGGCCCGGGAGGCGGGCGCGGACCCGGCGCCGATCGTGGACTCGGTCGTCCGCAGAGGCCTCCAGGAAGCGGGAGGGGGAGGGATCGACCCGGAGGCCTGGAGCCGGAACGCGGAGGACTGGTACCGGGCGCGGGATGAGCTGGGGAGGATGATCGAGGCGAAGACGCGGGGCGGGGAGTAGATCGTGTAACATTCAACGGGAAACGGGCAACGGCCACTTAGGATTGACGATGAAATGTCATCTCTCGGTCATACGCGCATGCGCTAGTGTAGTGTTCCAGTAATACCTTGTCCGGATTTGTCATTGCGAGCGAGAGCGAAGCAATCTCAATTGCTTGCGCCCC
>CAZKCI010000015.1:0-3112 GCA_964551475.1 uncultured bacterium
CCGTCGAAACCGAGAATCCCAACGGGATTCCATCACCTAGCCCGGGGTTGGGGCCTTCGGCGCTACCCCGGGGAAAGGCATCCACACACCCGCCAACCCCGAAGGGGTTGCGTCAACTCATCTCCTTCCGAATCTCCTCTCCATCTCTTCCCACGAAAAGGAGATGACCGTCGGCCGCCCGTGCGGGCAGACCGCAGGCGTCCGGCAGCGGAACAGCCTCTCCAGGAGAACCGGGAGGTTCCTCTCCTCGAGAAAAGATTTCGCCTTCACCGCCCAGGTGCAGGCCAGGCGGATGATGATCTTCTCCCGGGGATCGCCCGGCTCCTTCTCCCAGTCCTCGATATCGCCCAGGACCTCCAGGACCAGCCGCTCCTTGTCCTTCTGCGCCAGGAGCGCGGGCAGTGCGGTGACGATGTAGGACGATCCCCCGAAAGGCTCCACCTCCACGCCCAGGTTGTGGAGGTCCTTGAGCTTTTCCTCAAGCAGGGCCGCTTCCCGAGGTCCCAGATCGACCTGGAGCGGCGTAAGCAGCGGTTGGACCTCGACGCCGCCTTTCCCGAATGCGTCCATGAACTCCTCGAAGAGTATCCTCTCATGGGCGGCGTGCTGGTCGACGATCAGCAAGCCCTCCCGCCCTTCCGCGACGACATAAACGCCGTGCGCCTGGCCCAGGATGCGACGCGCGGGCATGGAAAAAGGCGCGAGTTCGCCCTGAACGGCGGAGGCGGGCGTCGGGGGACGCGCCGGAATGCGCATTGTCTCCGCCGGGGGAGGCTCGTGAACAGCGGAGGACGGGACGAAGGAGAGAGGAGGATAGGGCTGAGCGGGCAAACGCGATCCGGCCAATGCCTTGCGCACCGCCGCCACCACCAGCCGCCGGACCAGAGCGGGGTTGCCGAACCTCACCTCTCTTTTCGCCGGATGGATGTTCACGTCCACCCGTCCCGGCTCCAGGGAGAGGCTGAGGACGCCAACCGGATAGGCCCGGGTCGGGAGCAGCGGACCGTAGCCTTCCGCCGCCGCCGAGACGATCATCCGGCTCGATATCGGGCGGGAGTTGACGAAGATGGCGAGCCCCTGCCGGCGGGTGGCGCAGAGCTCGGGCGGGCAGACGAAGCCCGAGACCGCGATCCCGGCGTCCGCCCCCTCGACGGGGATGAGGCGCTCCGACAGGTCCCTTCCCCAGACCTCGGCGATCCTCTCCCGAAGATCCTTCGCCGGGGGCGCGTCGAGCGCCGTCTCCCCCTCCCGGATCAGGCGGAAGTGGACGGAGGGATGGGCCAGGGCGAGGGAGGCCACCGCCTGGACGATGTGTCCCATCTCGGTCGGGGGCGACTTCAGGAACTTGCGGCGGGCCGGTGTGTTGTAGAAAAGGCGGCGGACCTCGATCGCGGTTCCGAAGGGCGCGCCCAGCTCGCCCACGTCCCTGATCTTCCCGGCCGAGATGTGCACGCGGGTGGCACAGAGCGCATCGCGGGCGCGCGTGGTCAGGATGAGATCGGAGACGGCGGCGATGCTGGGGAGGGCCTCGCCCCGGAAACCCAGCGTGGCGATCCCCTCCAAGTCGGAGAAATCCTTGAGCTTGCTGGTGGAGTGGCGTTCGAAGGCCAGGAGCGCGTCGTCCCGCTCCATCCCCTCCCCGTCGTCGTCCACCCGGATCAGAGAGAGGCCGTGGCCCTTGACGATGACCGTGATGGAGGAGGCGCGGGCGTCGAGGGCATTCTCGATAAGTTCCTTGATCGCCGCCGCCGGACGCTCCACCACCTCGCCGGCGGCGATCTTGTTGATCACGCCTTCGGGAAGAATGTGGATTCGGCTCATGACAAAGGGCGTATTGGAGTGATGGAGCTCTGTAGGCCGCTTCTGTGAAGCGGCGCATTCCTCGGTTTCTTCCGGAGCTCCGTTACTCCACTGCTTCATTACTCCACGATTATTTCACTCCAGCAGTTTTTCTTCCAGCACCACCGCCCAGATATGCTTGCAGGCGTAGTTGTACTTGGACCCTCGGTACTTGAAGTCGGGGCAGTTGCAGCGCGCTCCGGTGAGCGGCCCCGTCCGGATCAGTTCGACCAGGAAGCCCTTGATCTCATACTGATCGTCCCCCTTCTTCAGGACGTCGGGGACCAGAGCTTCGCCCTGGGCATAGCGCTTCCCCTCGCGGGAGAGGGCTGGCTGGATCTTGAGACACCCCTCCGGCAGGTGAAATAGCTTTTCGCCGAGCGCGGCCGCCGCCGCCTCCGCCTGGGCTTGGGCAGCGGCGATCGCCGGAGTGTTCCAATCGGGGAATTTCTCCGCGATCGACCCGTAGAGTCCGGCCGTCTCTTTGAACTTGTCATAGGCTACGCGGTCTTCTCCCTGGAGCGCGGCCCCCTGAGCTTCCCGGGAGAGGGCGTAGGCCTGTTGATTGATCCCCGCCGGTGTCTCGCTCCCCTGCCCCACGGCCGAGGCGCAGAGGACTGCGGAGAGAACGATCGCAGCGGCGGATTGGTATGGACGGATCATGCGCTTCCCGAATCGACGGTGAATGATCCGGGATTATACACGGGGGAGAAAGAAGTGCAGAGCTATAAGTTGAAGGTCGTAACAAACGGTTCTCTTCCGTTATGTGGGGATAGCTTTTCTGATATTCGGACAACTGTTGTCCGACCGGACAGCAGTTGTCTGATTCCCAGCCTAAGCCGCCTTCCCCGTCAAGTCCGTAGGAGCTGCCGGAGGTATCCCGCGTCCGTCGGGCCGCGAATCCCGAAGGGATTCCGTCATCTAGCCCGGGGTTGGGGCCTTCGGCGCTACCCCGGGAAACGGCCTCCACACACCCGCCAACCCCGAAGGGGTTGTGGCAATTCCCTCCTATATCCAGAGTTGGCGATCCAGCGTCCGATACTGCACCGCCTCCGAGACGTGGCGCGGCTGGACGTGCTCTTCGCCATTCAGATCGGCGATCGTCCGGGCCACCTTGAGCACCTTGTCGTAGCCCCGGGCGGAGAAGCCGAGTTCGTTCATCGCGGCCTGCAGGACATCCTTGCCCGCCTGGTCGAGGGCGCAGTGCTTGCGCAGGAGCGACGGCCCCATGTCCGCGTTGCGGTGGATCCGGGCGCGCTCGAACCTCCGCTGC
>CAZKCI010000016.1:0-24321 GCA_964551475.1 uncultured bacterium
CCGGTAGCCCAGGGTTGCGCCGAAGGCGCTACCCTGGGTAACCAAGGCGAGAGAGTATTCAACCCCAACGGGGTTGTGTCGGAGTGGCCGCAGGATAGTCGGACAACTGCTCTTCGATCGGACAGCGGTTGTCCGGATATCAGAAAAGCTACCCCACACGAAACGAAGGAGAACCCGATTTCTTTAATTCGTCCGCCGCCGGGGGCGGCGAACGAATCAAAGCAGGGAGAAGATCCGGTCCACGTCCACGTATTCCTCGATCAGTTTCTGGGTCTCCCGGATCTTGTCGGTGTCTTCGGGCTTGAGCTTGAGGACCAGGTTGGTGACTTTGGTGGTGGTGATGTAGGTGTCTGTCTTGACCGTGATCAGGGGAAAATCGGTCTTGCGGACGAGGTTCAGTATGTTGCGGTGGGGAAGGATGCTTCCGGTGAGGACGATCCCGGAGAGGAAAACCTGGGACTCGTCGCCGGCCAGGGCGTGGCTGAGGGCGGCCAGGATCAGGTCCTCGCGGTTGCCGGGGGTGATCAGGAGGTATCTCCCGGTGAAATAGTCGAAGGCGGTGGAGAGGGGCATCGCCCCGATCACGATCTTCCCGGCCTGTCCCTGGATTCGACTGCCCCCGGAGATGACCTCGCCGTCGATCGCTTTGACGATCTCGGCCACGGTGGGGGAGGAGAGGATGGGGTCGAAGGGGACGATCCCCAGAACTTCCAGCCCCCGCGACTGGAGGCTCTGCCGGACCAGGCTCGAGATCTTGTCGTATTTGTCCTTCTTCACCTGGTTGATGATCACGCCCAGGATCTCCACCCCGTTCTGGTCGAACATCGCCTTGTTCAGGAGGATCTCGTCGATCGGGCGTCCCACGCCGCCCATGCTGACCAGGATCACCTTGGCCCCCAGGAGCTTCGCCACCTCGGCGTTGGAGAGGTCGAAGACCGCGCCCACGCCGGCGTGGCCGGTCCCCTCGATCAGGACCAGGTCCTTCCCCCGGGCTACCGTTTCGAAGGCGCGGAGCACGCGGCGGTGGAGCTCCTCCTCCCGGGGGGAACGGATGTAGTCCTCGGTGAATCCGGCCGGGATGGCGATCGGGGACATGTCCTCCAGGCGGTCGGGGAGGTTGTAGATCCGGCTCATCAGGACCACGTCCTTGTCGATCTTCTCCCCGTCTATGACCAGGTACTGCTGGCCGACCGGCTTGATGAATCCGATGGAGGAGACGCGTTTGCCCAGGGCGTTCATCAAGCCCAGGGAGAGAACGGTCTTGCCGTCGTTTTGGCGGGTGGCGCCGATGTAGACCTTCTTCATGGAGCGGAATCTAGCACGAAGATGCGAGCGTGAAAACAGCGCATTTGTTATCATGGCCCGGCCAAGCGTCTCGACGGCACAACGATAGAAGATGAAAAGGCATCACGTGATCCGTTCCCAGAACGGCCGCGGGTTCGCCCTCTTCCCGGTCGCGGTGATGGCGATCGTGGTCGACCGGAAGGGGCGGTTCCTTCTTCTCCGCCGTCCGGGGAAGAGAGGGTGGGAGTCGGTGAGCGGGGCGCTGGAGAGAGGCGAGAAGCCGCTCGCCTGCCTCAAGCGGGAGCTCACGGAGGAGCTGGGAGGGGGTTTCCGCTTCCGCGTCCTCGGCCCGTTTCACGCCGGGTCTTTCCGCCTCGACGGGAAAGTGGCGGAGATGGTCTGCATCGGCTACGCCGTGCTCCATCTCGGCGGACCGGTCGAGCCGGGCGACGATATGGCGGGGGCGGATGTCAGGTGGATGACGCTCAAGGAGATCGCCGGACGGAAGGATATTATCGTCCCGAGCGACGCGAAGCTCTTCCGCCGCGCCCGCGAGATGGTGAAACTATCTCGGCTTCGGCTCGGCTATGAAGTCCACGAATTGACACGCTTGCGCGCCGTAGCGCTTCAGCGCGCAGGCACGAATTGGCACGAATATAATAGCGTCAGACCCAGTTCGTGAAAATTCGTGTCAATTCGTGGAAGGCCTTATTGCCAGCCAAGCCGGGTCAGGTCAGGCCGACCACGTTCCCGGCTTCGTCGAGGTCGATCCGCATCAGGGCGGGGAGCGAGGGAAGGCCCGGCATCAGCATGATGTCGCCGCAGAGGGGGGTGAGGAAGCCCGCCCCGGCCGAGGCGATGATATCGCGGACGGGAAGCGTGAAGCCCTTGGGCGCGCCCTTGAGATTCGGGTCGTGGGAGAGGGAGAGGTGGGTCTTGGCCATACAGACCGGGAACCTGCCCCAGCCCCGAGAGGCATAGAGAGCGATCTTCTTCTTCGCCGTCTCCGAGTATTCGACCCCCGCCGCTCCGTAGACCTTGGTCGCCACCGCCGCTATCTTCTCCTCGATGGAAGACTCCGGGGGATAGAGGAGGCGGAAGGAAGGCTTTTCCCCGCAAGCTTCGATCACCGACCGGGCCAGATCCTCGCCGCCCTCGCCCCCTCTTTCGAAGACCTCGGAGACGCCGGCCGCCCTGGCCCCGAAACGCACCGCCGCGGCGCGCACCGTCTCCAGTTCCTTCTCGGTGTCGCCGGGGAAGCGGTTGACCGCCACCACCGCCGGGACGCCGAAGAGGCGGGCGATGGCGAGGTTCGCCTCGAGGTTGGCGAGACCCTTCTCCAGGAGTTCCGGGTTTTCCCGCCCATAGGCCGGGTCGAGCCGGGCGCCCGGTTTCACCGCCGGGCCGCCCCCGTGCATCTTGAGCGCCCGGATGGAGGCCACCATGACCACGGCGCGGGGGACCATGCCGGAGAGGCGGCATTTGATATCGAAGAGCTTCTCCATCCCGCAGTCCGCCCCGAAACCGGACTCGGTGACCACGTAGTCGGCGAGCCGCGCGGCGACCCGGTCGGCGATGATCGAGGAGTTCCCGTGGGCGATGTTGGCGAAGGGCCCGGCGTGGACGAAAACCGGAGAGCCCTCCAGCGTCTGGAGGAGGTTCGGCTTGATCGCGTCCTTCAGGAGGACCGCCATCGCCCCCGCGACGCCGAGCTCTTCGGCGGTGACCGGTTTCCCCTCCCAGGAATCCCCGATCACGATCCGCCCCAGTCGGGCGCGGAGATCCTTGAGGTCGGAGGCCAGGGCGAGTATCGCCATCACCTCGGAGGCGACGGTGATCGTGAAGCCGGTCATCCGGGGGAAGCCGTTCTCCTGGCCGCCCAGCCCCGTGATCGTCTGGCGCAGGGCGCGGTCGTTGATGTCGATCCCCCGCTTCCAGGTCACCGAGTAGGGGTTGAGGTTCAGGCGCGGGAGCCCCCGCTTCGCCCAGGCCGCGTCGTCGTAGTTCCTCTCGTGCAGGATCCGGGCGTCGATCGCCGCCGCGCAGAGGTTGTTGGCCGCCCCCACGGCGTGGATGTCGCCGGTCAGGTGGAGGTTCATCTCCTCGCTCGGGTGGACGCGCGCCCGTCCGCCCCCGGCCGCGCCGCCCTTGATGCTGAAGGTCGGCCCCTGGGAGGGCTGGCGGAGGCAGGTGGCGACCTTCTTCCCCAGGCGGTGGAGGGCCTGGGAGAGGCCGATGGTGGTGACGGTCTTCCCCTCGCCCAGAGGAGTGGGCGTGATGGCGGTGACGGCGACGTAGCGGACGTCCGGGCGTTCCGGGAGGCGGCCGAGAACGTCGAGGCGGATCTTGGCCTTGTCCCGTCCGTAGAATTCCAGCTCTTCGGGGAGAAGGCCGAGATCGGCGGCGATGTCGGCCAGCGGGCGAAGCCGGTTGGTTCGGGAGTTGTCGGTGTTCATTTCGGATTTTTGTGTTTCGAATTTGTTTCGGATTTCGATATTCGAATTTCGAAATTGATTGCCGGTTTATTCCCCGTTGTCCAGTGAGCCTTTGAATGCCTTTAAGGTATTTTTCAACAACATCGCTATCGTCATCGGCCCCACGCCGCCGGGGACGGGTGTGATGGCCGATGCCTTCTCCTTGACCGCATCGAAGTCGACGTCGCCGGCGAGGATCCTTTTCCCCTCGCGGGTTTTCCCCGTCTCGCTCACGCCGACGTCGATCACGACCGCCCCCTCCCGGACCATGGCGGCGGTGATCGACCGGGGTTTCCCCGCCGCCACCACCAGGATATCGGCCCTCAGGGTATGGGAGGCGAGATCCCTGGTCCCGGTGTGGCAGAGGGTGACGGTGGCGTTGGCGCCGGCCGCTTTCTGCAGCAGGATCGCGGCCAGGGGTTTGCCCACGATGTTGGACCTCCCGACGATCACCACGTGGCTGCCCGCGACCGGGATCTTCTCCCGGACCAGCATCTCCCGGATTCCGGCCGGCGTGCAGGGGAGGAAGGTCTCTTCCCCGAGGAGGAGCCTCCCCAGGTTGCGGGGGTGGAAGCCGTCGACGTCCTTGTCCGGATCGACCGATTCCATCACCTTCCCCTCGTCGATCGAGCGGGGGAGGGGGATCTGGATCAGGATGCCGTGGACGGACGGGTCGGCGTTGAGT
The DNA here is from genome assembly GCA_964551475.1 of uncultured bacterium. Classification (GTDB taxonomy): domain Bacteria; phylum Auribacterota; class Erginobacteria; order Erginobacterales; family CAZKCI01; genus CAZKCI01. The sequence continues at coordinate 4,444 of CAZKCI010000016.1, forward strand.
TCGGCGACGACGGAGAGGACCTCCGATTCGGAGACGGAGGCGGGGAGGCGCCGGGCGACGGAGGCGATCCCCGCCTCGGCGCAGGCCTTCTCCTTGGCGCGGACGTAGACCTCGGAGGCGGGATCGTCGCCGGCCAGGACGACGGCCAGTCCGGGGACTTTCCCGGTCTCGGTCCGGAGCCGGGCGACCTCGAGGCGGACCTCTTCCCGGATCGAACGGGCGATGGCGTTTCCGTTGATTATGCGGGCGGACATGGAGAGGATTTCAGATTTGAGATCTCAGATTTCAGATCGGCTTGGCCTGGCAAAAGAAGCCGCGGATTACGCGGATTGAACTTGGCTCGGCTAATGATTACCACGAATTTGCACGAATGAGTTCTTCAAGCGCTCGACGCTTTCTCTGCGATTCTGTGGGAGGGGCGTCTCGCCCCGATCAGCGCTTCGATATGCCGCCGCAGATGCTGGGCGGCCAGGGGATGGCGGATGATCAAGAGATCCGCCCCCGCCTGGATGAGGAGGGCAGCGGTCATCGCCTCCCAGAGCGGCCCCCGGATCGTTTCGTCGCCCCAGTCCGGGGCCTCGCCGGACGGCGTCTTCGCCTCCTTGGCCTTCCAAGCGTCGCCGGCCACGTCGCAGACGATCGGCATCGCCAGCATCCTGTCTCCGCCCAGCGCCGCCAGCCTGATCCGCTCCATGATCGAGTAGGTGTACTCCAGGCCGTAGCCGAGGGCCCCGGTCATGGGGTCGATGACGATATTCTTCGGATCGAAGCCCATCTCCGAGATCAGGATGTTCATCTGCTTGGCGATGTTGATGTCGATGGGGGACTGGGCGATGAGCTTGTGGCGGTCGGCCAGGGAGGCGGCGGCGAGCGTCTTGTATGTTTTCTCCGTGGCGAAGCCGATCAGGCAGTTCTCCCCGGCGGCGGCCTGGGAGCAGGCGGGGAGGGCGAGGCTGTTTTTCTCCGGATCGTCGCAGCCCCAGATGATCAGGGGAACGGAGACGGAGCGGAGGACCGCCTGCACCGTCGCGGCCGCCTCTTCCGGCGAGGCGTCGCCCCAGTCTGGGTGGAGGGACTGGAGGCGCAGGCAGATCGTTTGCGCCTGGAGCTTCTCGACCGCGTAGCGGGCCCGGGAGGCCGGGTCGGGGGGGAGGCCGCGGAAGGGCTTCAGGACAACGGGAGGCCAGTCCTCGGGGATGCGGTCGATCACCTCGTAGGCGATCAGGGGTGGCCGGGAGGTCCGGCCGAGGAAGGGCAGACCGGCGGCGCCGCCGATGGTGACGGTGGATCCCCTGGTCCCGCCGTCGGCGGAGGTGGCTCCGATGGTCACTTCGTTGATGGCGAGACTCCAGTTGTCGGTCAGTTCGGGCATGGAAAGGGGGATCGGTTCAAGGGTTCAAGCGTTCCACGTTACACGCCTTCCGACAGGAAGGGAACAGCTCCACGTTCGTATGCGGGATGAACATAGCGGCCGAGAACTCGTCCATGAAATGGCCGTCGGCGGAGAGCTCGAAATAGGTCATCATCCGGGCGATCCGGCGGGCCCCGTCCGCGGCCGCCCGGGAGAGAAGGATCCGTTTCGCCCCCCGCACCGAGCCGTTCCCGATGAAAGTGATCTTCTCCGGCGGGAGATCGGGGAGGAGGCCGAGGCAGATCGCGTGGCGGATGTTCAGGTAGTTGCCGAAGCCGCCGCTGATGTAGAGCCTCTTCACGTCGGGAAGCGAGAGGTTCACCGCCTTGAGGAGGACGGAGATTCCGGCGTAGATCGCCGCCTTGGCGCGGATCAGGTTGTCGATGTCGGCCTGGGTGACCACGATGTCCCTCTCCGTGCCGTTCTTCGCCGCTTCCGAGACCAGGTATTCTGGCCCGGCTTCTCCCTCCCGGATCCGTCCGGCGCCGACGGAGGCGTTGAGCCGGCCTTCCCGGCCGAGGAGGCCCGTGCGGAAGAGCTCGCTCGCGAGGTCGAGCAAGCCCGAACCGCAGATCCCGGTCGGCTTTACCTTCTGGATTGTCCGGAAGGAAGGGACGCCATCATCGGCGAGATCGAAACGGTCGATCGCCCCCGGCCCCGCCCGCATTCCGCAGGCGATACCGGAGCCTTCGAAGGCCGGTCCGGCCGAGCAGGAGCAGGAGAGGAGCCACTCCCGGTTTCCCACCGCAATCTCGCCGTTAGTCCCGATGTCCACCAGAAGGGCGAGGTCCTCGGAGCGGTAGAGGCCGGAGTGAAGGACTCCCGCGGTGATGTCGCCCCCCACCCAGGATGCGACGCCGGGGACCAGGTAGAGGAGAGCGTTCTCGGCGATCAGGAGGCCAATCTTCCGGGCGGGGAAGGGAGGGATGTCGGTCGCCGGGGGAATGTAGGGCTCCCGCCGGATCCAGCGGGGGTCGAGGCCGCAGAAGAGGGAGATCATGGTGGTGTTGCCGGCCGCGATCGCGGCGACGATCTCCTTGGTTTCGATCCCCGCCGCTTTTGCCCCGCGCTCGATCAGGCGGTTGAGATCGCCCCGGACGGCGGCGGCGAGCTTCTCCACCCCGTCCTCCTCGGAGCGGATGATCCGCTTGATCACGTCGTCACCGAAGGCGATCTGGGAGTTGTACTCGGCCTCGGCGGCGACGGTCTTGCCCGTGGCGAGGTCGACCAGGTGGACGACGACGGTGGTCGTCCCGATGTCGATCGCCGCGCCGAAGGCCTTCCCGGCGTCGGACTTCGGGCGGATATCCAGGACGCGCAGGCCGGTCACGGTGTGGGCGACGACGGCCGCCGCCTCCCAGGAGTTTTCCCGGAGGCGGGAGGGGAGGGAGCGGAGGAGATCGAGGGGGATCGTCACGTTCTTGGCCCGGGTGGCCTTGCGGACCGCGCGGACGAGCCTTTCCCGGTCGCCCAGGTTGTCGGAGAGGGTGGGAGCGGGGAGGGAGAGGGTGAGAGAGGCGGCCAGGGGATCGAGCTCGGCGGCGGGGATCGTCTCCTCTTCCCAGTCGCGGAAGCGGCGGGAGGTCTCTTCCCGGTGTTTTTTGTCGCGGATCGCTTCCCGGGGGATTTCCACGGTGACGTCGGAGCGGGGACGGGAGAGGCAGGCGAGGACCCAGCCTTTTTTCCCTTCCCGGGGGGGAAGGAGAGGGGTGGGGAGGGAGTCGGCTTCGCCCGAGATCACGCGCAGCCGGCATTTCCCGCAGGTGCCGTCGCCCCCGCAGTCGGAGCGGATGGAAAGGGAGGCCTGCTCGGCGGCCTGGAGGAGGGTCTGGCCGTCCTCGACCTCGGCGGTCTTTCCCGAAGGGAGGAAGGTTATTTTATGGCGAGTCATGGCGATAGGACGGTATGGACGTTATGGACGAAATGGACCCTATGGACGGTATGGATCGAACCAGCCGCCTTCCTTTGTCAATAATCTGAGATTTGAGATCTGAGATTTGAAATTTGAGATCTGAGATTTGAGATCTCAAATCTAACTCCCCGCCTTCCTTTGTCGATAATCTGAGATCTGAAATCTCAAATCTCAAATCAAATTATCGCTGTCAATGATCTGAGATCTGAAATCTCAAATCTCAAATCTAACTTCCCGCCAGCGTTTTATAAGTTGTCTTCAGAAACTTCGGTATGCCCGAGGCCTCTTTAGGTCCCACCAGCACCTTCCAGCCGGACTCGTCCTCCACCTTCCCGGAGAGGACCGCGACATAGCCGGGGAGGACCATCGTTCTGTGGCCGACCAGGTCGGCCAAACCCGCGGCCTGGACGGCTTTGTTGATCCGGTCGGCGTTGAACTTGTCCGCCGCCCAGGCGGTGAGGACGGAGGTCCCTTCGGTGTCCACGCAGAGGAGGTAGGCGGGGACCTTGGAGGCCTCCATCTCCGCCGTCACCGTGAAATAGGTGAGAGAGAAGTTGGTGGTGATCAGGACCGGAGACTCCCGCCCCGCCTCGCCGATCCGGTAGAGCTTCGGCTCCACCTGGATGGGCTTCTGCGGATTGGTGTAGATGTTCTGGCGGGCGGTGAGGAGGGGAAAGAGGAACTCGGCGGCGGCGAAATCGGCGACGACGAGGGAGGCGTACTTGCTCACCAGGACCGAGGCTTCGAGAGCGGCGGCGAAGGGATCGGGACCGCCGGCAAAGGCGAGAGTCGGGTAGCCGAGCGGGCGGAAATGGTCCTGGATCGCCCGGCGGCGGATGGCCGTCTGATCCCGGATGGCTTCCTGGAGGCCGGAGGGGCGGGGATCGAGGAGGAGGTCTTCCACGGACGCCGCGGCGCATTTTTCGGCGAGCGCGGCCAGTCCGTCGAGGCCATTGGCCCTGAGACCGAGGGCGCAGCCGCTCTTCTTGGCAAGCTCGATGAGCGCGGCGTGGTTAGACTCGGTGGCGGGGTAGAGGAGGGGCTTGCGATCGCCGACTTTTTCCAGGGCTGCGCGGAGGCATTCCGGCGATTCGCTCCAGAGCATCAGGGCCAGAGAGCTTGTCCGTGCCGCTTCGGCCGCGAAGGCGGCGTAAGACTCCGGTTTCCCCGAGGTTTCGCGGAGGGCGATGAGGTTCAGGCGCAGGGGGTTCCCCACCCGCTCGAAGCGGAGGCGGGAGATGGCGTCCAGCCGCCGCGTCCGTTCGGGGTCGTCTTCGCGGACGAGGAGCGCGAAGGCGGTCTCGTGGACGAAGGTGTCCTCGTGGCGGAAGAGGACGGTCTCGCTCCCGAGCTCGACACGGCTTTCGCCGGTTCCGATATTCACCAGGCGGATGGGAGGACGGGAGGCCGCCCCCAGCGCCGCTTTTCCCGCTTCGCTGACGTAGGGGCAGGCGTCGAGATTTGCCTGCTTGGCCGAGAGCTTCATGGCGAAGGCGAGGCAGGTCGGCGAGCCGCATTCACCGCAGTTGGTGCGGGGGAGGAGCTTGTAGATGTCGAGTCCGGTCAGGGCCATGGCGTTCCATCCGTCTCCGAATCAGAGGGCGATTATAGTATATATGCCCGTCTGCGACCATAACGCTTTCTTCCCCCAGTCACGCTATCGTGCGCTCGTAAGACTAGTCTGTGGGAGCGACATTCTTGCCTGCCCCGATGACGATTATTTGCACACGAAAATCGGGGTCGCGATCCGGGCCGCTCGCTGTGCGTCTTTGTGGGAGCGACATTCTTGTCGCGATCCTGGCCGCTCGCTGTGCGTCTTTGTGGGAGCGGCGTCTCGCCGCGATCCGGGCCGCTCGCTGTGCGTCTTTGTGGGAGCGGCGTCTCGCCGCGATCCGGGCCGCTCGCTGTGCGTCTTTGTGGGAGCGGCGTCTCGCCGCGATCCGGGCCGACTTGGATCGGGGCGAGGACGCCCCTCCCACAGTCACGCTATCGTGCGCTCGTAAGACTAGTCTGTGGGAGCGACATTCTCGCCGCGATCCGGGCCGCTCGCTGTGCGTCTTTGTGGGAGTAACCAAGGCGAGGCGAGTATTCAGCCCCAACGGGGCTGTGTCCCCTAGCCCAGGGTTGCGCCGGAGGCGCTACCCTGGGTAACCAAGGCGAGATAGTATCCAACCCCAACGGGGTTGTGTCGGAGTGGCCGCAGGATAGACGGCGGGGGCGGAATGGAGGCGGATCAGGCTTCGAATCGGACAACTGCGCGGGTGGATGTCCTGGTCAGCAAACGCGCGCGCGATTTTTAACCGCGAATCTCGCGAATCGACGCGAATGGGGTTTGTAGGCCGGGTCTCCGCCTTCGCCCTTCGACTTCGCTCAGGGCTATGGCGGACAAGTGTGACCCGGCGATTCGCCCCCCCCCTTATATTCCCCCGCCGCCTCGCAGAGGCGGCCTACAATCGATTCGGGCGGCAATCAGACGCTGTAGGCCCGGTCTGTGACCGGGCGTTTATCCTGCATCCTGTATCCCTCAACTTGTCTGCTTCCTCCGGCCGGCAAGCCCTTGATCGGAGGAATTAGCAAGTCAACAAGTCAAGTCCGTCCCCAATTTTTGTTTGATTATTTCCCTGTTCATTTGTATAATATGGAATCGTTTTATCGCGAATTGCACAAAGTTGCCATGCCCGCCCCGGAAAAGATCAAACGCCTGGTCGAAGTTTTCGAGCGCAACCTCCCCGCCTACAAAAGGATGGGCTGAAGCCTATGAGGAGAATATGGAATGAGAAAGCAGCGGCATAAAAAGGCACCCCTCGTCATTGAGCATCTGGAAAACATCGCCCGGACGGCGATAAAGCGGTATCCGGAGATCGTCACCGAATTTGCCCGGGGGAAGAGCGGGGTGTACGCCCTTTACAGCGGAGATAGCCTTTACTATGTCGGACTGGCGCGGAACCTTCGGTCCAGGTTGAATGGCCACCTCCGCGACCGCCACGCCGAGGAATGGGACCGGTTCAGCATCTACCTGACCCAAGGCGATGAGCATTTAAGGGAGCTTGAGTCGCTGGTCCTGAGGATCGCCTCCCCCAAAGGGAACCAGGTTTCCGGGAAGATCACCGCCTCGCGCGATCTTTACAGGGTTTTCAAGAGTCGCATCGTTCAGTCCCAACGGCGCGAGCTGGCCGACATCACCGGCGGCGTACCCAAGAAGGTATCCTCCAGCCGTGAGGTCCGCCGCCGGCGAGGGGAGTACGACACGCTTGTCTGTCCGGCGCACAAGGACGGTTTTAATAAGGAGTTCCTCGGTAAAAACCGGTGGTATGCCATCCGCCTGTCCAAGCGTGTCATTCCGAGATTGAAATACATCGCGATCTATCTTACCTCGCCCATAAAGCAGGTTACCCATTACGGACGCATCCGGAAAATCAGGCTCTGGCGCAAGTCGGGCAAATACATCGTCTTGCTCAAAGGCCGTCCTAAAAGGATCGGTCCAGTAGACTCCTCGCCGAAAGTGAATTTGCAGGGCCCGCGTCTAACCAGTCTGGATAGGCTGGTACGAGCAAAGACACTGGCGAACGCGCTGTAGCCGGCTAATCAGGCCCCCCGCCTGGCGCTCATGGACAGGTTGAAGCGGGCGAGGACGTTGGCGGAGGTGCTGTAAATTGCAAAGTTCACAACTCAATAGGGCGGTTAGAATAAAGAAGCCGTTTTAGCTATCATTCTGGTCGACAAGCCGTTACGGCTTAATTAGACCCAGCAAAGGTTGGGGCGGGAGGGGGGGCAATTAATTTGCTACTGTCTCAAAGGCAATCGGTTGCATATAACGTCTATGGAGGTTTCTTCCCTGCCGGCGATAACGGGTGCAAGTCACAACATCTATCCAATTGGATGTAGGGGGAATGCGCAAACTGTGAAAAAGATGCGTGGAGTAGCTTTTTCCTGCCTGCTATTAATCTTAGGACTTATAGCCTCCCAATCCCGTCTCTATGCCGTTTCCGAACAAGAGAGGGAGAGGTGTCCGCTTAAGCAGAGCCCGGGAGGAGCGCCAGAGTTAACCCCAAATGAGGTTTATGTTAATTGGGAGAACTCGACAGAGCCGTGGGATGGAACTCAGCAATATCCTTACCAGAAGATACAGGATGCTATAGACAACGCGGGGCCTCCCGCAAATGTACGTGTCGCAAGAGGCACCTACTGCGAAAATGTTGTAATGGCTACAGGTATAAGCCTCTATGGAGGTTATGACCCGACTGATTGGTCGAGGGATATAGAAGCAAATGAGACTGCAATAGATGGAGGAGGCAGTGATAGTGTAGTTAAATTCAATTCCTTGGGAGATAACTGTTGCATTCTCTCCGGCTTCACGATTCGAAATGGTAGAGCTGTTCTGCCATGTGGCTGTCCCGGGAACGGCGGGGGGATCTATTGTTACTATTCTTCACCCGGTTTAATCGGCAATACCATAACAAATAACTCGGCTGGCTATGGCGGGGGGTTCTATTGCTATCTTTTCTCCCCTACACTAACCGACAATACCATAATCAACAACTCGGCCGACTATTCCGGTGGAGGGATTTGTTGTAGTTCTTCCTCCCCTACGCTGACCAGCAATGTTATCAGCAACAACACTGCCGGTTGGTATTACGGGATGTACGAAGGGAGCGGAGGAGGGTTCTGCTGTTATAATTCCTTTCCGACGCTGGTCAATAATACTATAACCAACAACTCTGCTATCTATTGCGGTGGTGGGCTCTACTGCTCTTCATCCACCTCCACACTAATCAACAATACCATAGCCTACAACTCGTCAGATGAAAGTGGGGGCGGGGTTTGTTTTTCTTCCGGCTCTGCTAATGTCTCAAATACGATTTTCTGGGATAACGTTGCCCCTGAGAATCTACAAATCTGCAATGATGGAAGCTCTTTAGCGGTGACCTACTCCGATGTTCAGGGAGGCTGGGCAGGGGCTGGCAATATCGATGCCGACCCGCTTCTACCTAACCCCTCTTCCGGCGACTTTCATCTGGCTCCCTACTCACCCTGTGTAGATGCTGGTACAAGCGTGGGAGCTCCCGCTGATGACTTTGAAGGGGAGGCACGCCCCAACCCGCCGGGAGGGAGCATGGATATCGGCGCGGATGAATGGTACTTCCTCGATACCGATGGAGACGGGATGGACGATCACTGGGAGTACTATTATTTCGGTGATCTAGGCCATGACGAGGCAGAGGATTTTGATGGTGACGGAGACACCAACCTCCAGGAGTATCAGAACGGCACCGATCCTACTGATGCACTGCGTCCTTTCACCCTATACGTAAGTGATAGTGGTGGTAACGATTCCAGGAGTGTGTTGGACGCTATGCACCCCGCCACGCCTTGGAAGACAATTGGGCGTGCTCTATCTGAGTGGATGGTACGGAACGGGGATACCGTGATCGTGAAAGCGGATACTTACTATGAGAATATTGATTTCAAGGGCAAAGCGATAACGCTTAAAAGTGTCGACCCCGACGATCCCTTGGTGGTGGCGGCAACGATTATTGATGGAGGAGGTAACAATAGCGTAGTTTCCTTCAATTCCGGCGAGGGTTCAGGCTCCGTTCTCTCCGGCTTTACGATACGGAATGGTTACGCCGAAAAAGGCGGGGGGATTTATTGCGATTATTCATCTCCCACATTGACCAATAATTCCATAGTCAGTAACTCCGCTGGCTGTGGCGGAGGCATCTATTGTGATGGTTCATCCCCCACATTGACCAACAATACCGTAACCAACAATTCTGGCGGCTCTGATGGCGGGGGGATTTATTGCTACGCATCCTCCCCCACATTGACCAACAATAACTTAATCAATAACTCAGCTGGCCTCTATGGTGGTGGAATTAGGTGTGCGTATAATTCCTCTCCTATTATCTCGGATACGATCCTCTGGGCGAATTTTGCGCCTTTCGGACCCCAGATCTACAGTGATGGGACCAGTTCTGTTGCAGTCACCTTCTCCGACGTTCAGGGAGATTGGGCAGGAGAAGGGAATATCGACGACGAACCGCTTCTGGCCTACCCCACCTCAGGTGATTTTCATCTGACACCATACTCACCCTGTGTAGATGCTGGTACAAGCGTGGGAGCTCCCGCCGATGACTTTGAAGGGGAGGCACGCCCCAACCCGCCGGGAGGGAGCATGGATATCGGCGCGGATGAATGGTACTTCCTCGATACCGATGGAGACGGGATGGACGATCACTGGGAGAACCATTATTTCGGTGACTTGTCACAAAACGGAACAGCGGACTTTGACGGTGACGGAGACACCAACCTCCAGGAGTATCAGAACGGCACCGATCCTACTGATGCACTGCGTCCTTTCGCCCTATACGTAAGTGATAGTGGTGGTAACGATTCCAGGAGCGTGTTGGACGCTAGGGACCCCGCCACGCCCTGGAAGACAATTGGCCGCGCTCTAAGTGAGTGGCTGGTGCGGAACGGGGATACCGTGATCGTGGAAACGGGTACTTACTATGAGAATATTGATTTCAATGGCAAAGCGATAACGCTTAGAAGTGTCGACCCCGACGATCCCTTGGTGGTGGCGGCAACGATTATTGATGGAGGAGGTACCGGAAGCGTGGTTACATTTAGCTCAGGCGAGGGTTCAAATTCCGTTCTCTCCGGCTTTACGATACAAAGCGGTTATGCCGAGGATGGGGCGGGTGTTTATTGCTATTATTCATCTCCCACACTGACCAGTAATGCTATAACCGGCAACTCAGCTGGCCAACATGGCGGGGGGGTTACGTGCCATTCTTCATCTCCCACATTGATCAGTAATACTATAAATGACAACTCAGCTAGCCGTATGGGAGGGGGGATCTATTGCCAGTCTTCCTGCCCCACACTGACCAGCAATATCATAACCGGCAACTCAGCTGGCCAACATGGCGGGGGGGTTATGTGCCATTCTTCCTCTCCCACACTGACCAGCAACTCCATCTCCAATAACTCTGCCCGTTATTATGGTGGGGGGATAGATTGTTATGGGGCCTCTCCTACATTGATAAACAATACTCTGAGCAACAACTCAGCTGGCCAACTTGGCGGGGGGATCTTTTGCGGTTGGGGTGGTTTCCCCACACTGATCGACAATACCATAACTTATAACTCGACAGGTGAGCATGGTGGAGGTATCACTTGCTATTACTCTACCGCCACGTTAACTAACAATACCATAAGCAATAATACTGCTGGAGATAGGGGGGGAGGGATCTGGTGTGATCATTCCCCCATCACACTGACCAACAACACTATATCCAGCAACTCGGCCGTTAATGACGGAGGGGGGGTCTATAATTCATTCCCCGATACCACACTGACCAATAATGCCATAACCAATAATACTGCCGGCAATGACGGCGGGGGGATCTATTGTCGGTTTTGGTCCACCATGGTAACCAATAACACTATATCTAATAACTCAGCTGGCCGTTATGGTGGAGGAGTTTATTGTTATTGGAATACTTCTATTGCTATCTCAAATACGATACTCTGGGCGAATACTGCGCTTGAAGGGCTGCAAATCTACAAGAATAATGAGACCAGTTATGTCATAGTCACCTACTCTGATATTCATGGAGGTTGGGCGGGAGAAAGCAATATAGATGCCGATCCTCTATTTGTCGGCGGGGTTCCATTCGACTATCATCTTACAAGCACCTCGCCTTGCATAGATGTCGGCACGGGAGGAACGGGAGTTCCAGGAAGAGATAGAGACGGCAATCAAAGACCTTTCGATATTTTAGGGGCTGGAAAGGACGGGACAGGCGATGAATATGATATTGGGGCTTATGAATATGGAGCACCCTGGATTTCGACAACACCGACGCCGTTAATTACTCCAACGCCTTTTCCTACTCCCACTACTATACCAAGTCCTACTCACACACCGACTCCTATACCCAGTGCAACCCCCACTTCTGCTCTTACACCAACACCAACTCCAACACCGACACCAACCCCACTATTGCTGTTTCTGGAATCGGGGGATTACAACGGTGATGGAACCGATGATCTGGCTATTTTCCGGCCCTGGACTGGATTATGGGCTGTAAGAGGCTTTACGCGTTGTTACTTCGGGACTTCAGGAGATTTTCCAATCCCCGGAGATTACGATGGAGATGGAAGCACCGATTTCACCATATTCAGAGAGGATATCGGGTTATGGGCAATCAGGGGATCGACACGAGCTTATTTCGGAGCACACTGGGACATGCCGATTCCGGGAGATTATGATGGGGATGGGAACTGTGATATCGGAATATTCCGGCAGGATAGAGGTCTCTGGGCTATACGGAAGATAACCCGCATCTATTTCGGAACTTCTGGGGATTCGCCTATCCCTGGAGATTATGATGGGGATGGGACTAAGGACTTCGGGATTTTCAGGAGTTGGAGCGGCTTGTGGGCCTTGAGAGGCATTTCTCAACTATATTTTGGGGCGTCCAATGACAGGCCGGTACCCGGGGATTTTGATGGCAACGGAACCTGGGAGCCCTCCATTTTCCGGCCTACTTCCGCATTATGGTCGATCCGGGGATTAACCAGGTTATATTTTGGTACGGCCAGTGATCGACCGATCCCCGCTGATTATGACGGCGATTTTGATGATGATATCGGCATTTTCCGGGACAAATCCGGTTTATGGACCATAAGAATAATTACCCGCCAGTATTTCGGCACCTCCGGCGATATGCCGGTGACGAGATAATCGTAAACGTCCGGTGAACCCATCTTCCCTCTAGTAGCTCTTCAAGCGATACTTCCCGGCGAAAGCGCGCATAAGGGATGCGCATATGCGGCGAACGCCGCGAGAGTGGGCAAGAGTGGGGTCGGACCTCGGCATCTGATTGATTGATAAGGGGAGAACTAATTGCGGAATGCGGATTGTTGATTGCGGATTGGAAAGAAGAGGGGGAAGGTGTCAATTTCGTATCCTGCGGAATGCAATATCGAAGATCAGGCGCCGGGGCATCCACGGGCTACATAGCAAAGATAGAGTTCCGGAGACACCATACATATCTTTAAGTTCAAGTGATTAATATTTCGTGGTAGGCGACGCTGTGCATGTCGCAACCAGAAAGGATAGCCATGAACGGCATGTCTGACGCTAATGATCATGAACCACCGCCGCCCCAGCAGCCCCCAACGGTGTCCAAGACACGATATAAGGGAGTAAAAGGCTGGTTGTTGTTTTTCTGCATTGGACTCACAATTTTAGCACCAATTTATGCTATTAAATCAGTTCAAGCATTATATAGGGAATTATCACAATATTTCGACCAATTTCCCAGACTGAGAGTTATAACCGATATAGAAACAATCCTAATTATATGTATTATGGTGTTTAGTATTTCCGCCGGCGTCGGACTTTGGAAAATCCGCCCCGGGGCGGTGAGAATGGCAAAAATATATTTGTTGTGCAATCTGGCATTTCAGATCATTGCTGCTATCCTGCTTTTGCTGGCGGGATTTCCAGCGGAAGCAAACAAGGCTATGCTCCCGGTACTTATTCGCGGATCACTTACAGGAATATTATATGTCCTCATCTGGTATTTATATCTCAATAAATCAAAGAGAGTGAAGGCCACATACGCCTGAAAGACTGAGGGGACGGTCTTAGGTATTTTGAAGAGTGGGGTCGGCCCGCGGTATCTGATTGCGTGATAAGGGGAGCACTAATTGCGGAATGCGGATTGTTGATTGCGGATTAAAGCTGGGAGGCTAAGGCGGCGACATCCGCCTTCGTCTGAAATAACGGACTATGGCGGACAAGTGTCGCCGCACTCCAAGGTGGGATCTTGATCCCGCAATTCAAATCTCCCAAACGCCCCAACACAGTTGGTGCCTGCAAGCAAGAAAAGCGGGAATGAGGGCGGAGGAAGGGGCAAAGATTAGAAGTCTAATAACCGGTCGCAATTTGCGACCAGTTCCCGATGAACATTGCGATTTATCAAGAAGTGATCATTGAAACCCAGCCCACCCATCTCCTCGTGAGATGCGGGCGATGCCGGGGAACCGGCACGCGAGATCGCGATGGGCGGGACCCAAAGTGCTCGGTTTGCGATGGCGTTGGCAGAGTATTAATCAGAATTCAGCCCGGCTCATTCATTAGATGTGGCTTCTGCCAAGGGGATGGCGCCCGAGATCGTGACGGACGAGATCCGGCTTGTCCCGTGTGCCATGGGGTAGGGGGGCTATTTCGCGAGCTACCGGCGGTGGAGTGCTCGAAGTGCAATGCAACCGGAAGCCGCGATCGAGATGGCCGCGAGCCTATTTGCCAGGTTTGCGGCGGTTCCGGAGTGATGTCACTGGCTGAGCTAAGGGAATATTAGCGAATATAATCTTTTGCGTAAGCTGGAGAGGGAGCGTTATGGCTGGCGCGTTTACTCATTTGATGGTTTGTCAGGTAGCCGCGAAATCCCGCGAGATAAATATTTTGCTTCAGTATTGTTGCCCGGAGGCAAAGGAACGGGACCATTTATGAAGTGGGGATTCGAAAAGGCGGTTCAAAATGTAATTTCCGGATGGAAGGTGCTTTATGAGGGAGTTACAAGAGGAAAAGATGTCTCAGTGTTCTTTAAAAACTGGGACCTTGATACAGGGATTGACCAAGATACGGGCAAAAGGACATTTTGGGTATAGATTGTGGTTCTAATGGAAACTAGAGGGCAATAACCGTGAAAAATATCAAAAAGGTTTATGCTGTGCTGACGGGGGATCTGGTGGACTCGTCAAAGCTGACAAGCGATGATAGCAGATCCGCAATGGAGATGTTGAAGAAAAGGGCTAACGAATTCGCAGGCATTTATCCATCGGCCATAGCAGGCCGCATGGATACATTCCGGCACGATAGCTGGCAACTTCTTTTAAGCGAACCCTATTTGGCAGTTCGTGCGGCGATATATTTACGGGCCATTCTGAAAATGGAATCGGACGCCGGAAGAAAATTCGATGCGCGCATATCGATCGGCCTCGGCGGGGTAGAATTAGTGTCCAAGCGCCGGATATCCGATTCTCGTGGCCCTGCTTTCACATATTCTGGCGAAGGAATTGATAAGATAAAGGAGCGGCGTTTGATGTTCGTTTCGGGGGCTGAATCGATCATAGAGTGGCAGTGGATTGCTCGAGGAATTATCCCGCTTCTGGATTGCGTGGCAAGCGATTGGACGCCCCGGGAGTCCCGGGCAATCTATGGAGCCTTGAAGGGGTGGACACAAGAGGAATCCGCGGAGAACTGGCCGCCGAATGAAAAGACCGGCAAGCGACCTACGAGGCAAGCCGTACAAGAATCATTGGATCGCGCGCATTGGAACGCGGTTAACGAGGCCATTTCATGGGTCGAAAAGGGGATAAAGCAAGCTCTGGGGCTTGCATAGGCCAATAGCAAGCTCTCCAGCTTGCTATATTGGCCGTTATGGAGGCGGAGATGGAGAAACTCGCTATAGTGCTGATTGCCGCGCACGCAATCGCGGATTTCTTCTTGCAGTCTGACGAGCTGGTCAAGCGAGCGCAAACAATAGACCGGCTATCTCATCGATTTTTGCGGCTTGACATGTGTCTAGACATGTGGGATATTCATTCGGATCGAAAACACATAAGGAGGGATACATGCCGAACCAACTAGCCAATGAAGTGAAGTCAATTAGACAAGAGCTGGGCCTTTCTCAGGAACATTTCGCGCGCATCATGAATACATCGACCAAGAGCATCTCCCGATGGGAGAATAAGATGACCAAACCAGCTCCATTGGCCGAAGAAATGCTGGATTTTTGGGATGAGGTGGTGCGTGTTATTTCTGGTTTCGGAGACAACCCCTCGGAATGGATTCGGAGGGAAAATCCAGAGTTGGGAGGGAAGAAACCGATCGACCTCGCTTATACTTCCGAAGGGCGCAGGAAAATGATTATTCTTTTAGAAAAAGCCGCTAATGGTATCCCGGGATAACTGGAAATCCGGGAATGAGCGGGCTGATCGGCAGTCCAGTTAGCGGAAGATATTATAGAATTGTACTTCCGGAAAACGAGAAGCATATTTTATCAACGCAAAACTCTTTAATAAATGGCGCGCGTTTTAATCCTCGGAGCAGATTCGGAGCTTTATACTTAGCTCAATCCGAGGATATTTGTTTGGAGGAATTGAAGAGAAGATCAATAAAAGCATCCAAGTATGCAAGGGGTATTATACAGTTAAAATGCAGCAAGATATTGGATCTTACCGATCGCAAGGTTGTTGCTTCTTTAAAAATTCCCATTGATGAGGTGCTCGACCCCGACAATCACTCCGCATCGCAACGTCTAGCCCGGTGGGCTTATGATAAAGGATATGACGGTATTTTATATAATTCGGTAACGGGTAAAGGGAAGGCAATATGCATATTCGATCGCGTTGTGGAAAAAGGATCCAATGTCCGATTGGTCGAAACGAAAATAATTCATTTAGTTGCGGCCAAAGGACGGGAGGCAAAAAGATGATTTACGCCGGGTCACAGACCCGGCCTACAAGACGCAAGGTCGATGAGGGCGGAGATTCCGGGGACTTGAAAGCTTGCCCGCCTACGGGCGGGGTTCGCGGCTACGGAACAATCGGGGCAAGAGGGGGCGGTGTTAATTTATGAAACCATACGTGACGGCCGGGACATTGGAAACCAAGGCACGGTTGTGGCTCCGGAAAATCCATGCCCACAACCGGCACGAGATGCGGTTGAACAAGGCAGCCTGCGCGCTCCTCGTGATCGACATGCAGAAGTTCTTCCTGGATCCCTCCTCGCCGACGTTCACCTGCGGCGGGACGGCCATCGTTCCCACCGTTAAGCGCCTGATCGCGGCTTTCCGTCGGGCCGGGCGACCCGTGATCTTTGCCCGGCACGTCCATCACCCCAACGACCTCGACAGCGGCATCATGGGGTGGTGGTGGAAGGGGAAATGCCTGGAAGGCAGCCCGGAGAGCGAGATCCATCCCGAGCTGGCGCCGCGGCCGGACGAGAAAGTGGTCTTCAAGCACCGCTACTCGGCGTTCTACAACACGGATCTCGAGACCGTGCTCCGCTGCCTGAAGGTGGAGGATCTCGTGATTTCCGGCATCATGACCAACATGTGTTGCGAGTCCACCGCGCGGGACGCCTATTATAGGGACTACCGGGTGTTTTTCCTGGCGGACGGGACTGGGTCCGTGAACGAGGAAATGCACCTCGCCAGCCTGCTCAATCTCGCCTTCGGTTTTGCGTTCGTGACCACGAGTAACGCGATCGCGGCACAGTTGAGATAAGAAAGAGGGACGGTGCTAATTAGTCAACATTCTCATTCGGCCTGATCGGGACCAACATGGATCGCGGCGAGACCCTTCGACAAGCTCAGGGCTGGCAGCCGCTCCCACAGAGACGCAGAGCGAGCGGTCGGAGCTTGGTTTTGTGGGAGGGGCATTCTTGCCCCGATCCGGGCTAACGCTGATCGCGGCGAGAACGCCGCTACCACGGCTGGCTGGGGCTTGGATCGCGGCGAGGACGCCGCTCCCACAGGCTGGCTGGGGCTTGGATCGCGGCGAGGACCCTTCGACAAGCTCAGGGCTGGCAGCCGCTCCCACAAGCGGGCCTGGCACGCGCGGAGCGGGAGAGGCGACGCTACAGGTCGGGGATAAGATCAGAACATCGGCGGCAGGGAGAGGGAGGGGTGGCCGGCCTTCTTCAGGAACTCGAGGAGGGAGGCGGTGTCGGTAGCGGTCGTCTCGTCGGCGATCCGTTCCACGAAGTCCGGGATGCCGATCTCCTCTCCGCGCCGGCTGAGCGGCTCGCGCAGGAACTCCTTGAGCTCTCGGGGGAGCCAGACCAGGCGCTGCAAGCCCCCGTCGCCGGAGATGAACTTCTTGGACGCGAGGTAGAGGCGTCCCACGCCCAGGAAGCCGGGCGTCTGCACGCCCCCGCCGACCATACCGGCCAGCGTGACGAAGTCCATCCCGCAGGGGGTGATCGCCGTGAACTCCCGGTTGACCGCCATCACGCCGTTCGCCTCCGGGATGACGGCCAGGATGCACTCGAAGCAGCCGCATGAGGTCATCGGGTCGACCATCATCGAGTAGATGCTGAAGCGCTTCAGCGCGCGATGGGAGGCTTCGTCCACGAAGGCGTTGATCCCCTCCCATTGGCCGATCGCCGGCTCGAGGGTTTTGCCCTTGGCCACCGGCTGGTTGGGGCCGCGGGGGTTGATCTCGTGGGCGGCCTTCCCGTCCAGCCAGTTGTAGGCGCCGCAGAGGCCCAGCCTCTCCGGGCTGATGATGCAGACGTGGCTGGGGGCGAAGGACTGGCAGAGCGTGCAGGAATAGAAGGTGGCCACCGACTCGTCGGTCATCCCGGCGACGCGGGCGTCGCGTCCGGCGTAGGCGGCTTTCGCCGCCGTGAGCTCCTTCTCCATATCCTCCGGGCGGGTGAAGATGTCGACCTCCGCCTTGTCGATGATCGCCCCGAAGTCGTTGTGGAGGCGGGCGACGACGATCTCCCCCAGGTGGCGCAGGCGGAAACCGGAGGCGAAGGCCTTCTTGCCGATCCGGAGCCAGACCATGTCCCTTTGCCCCATGTGCATGACGCCCATCGCCCCGTTGATGAAGGTGTGGAGCTGGCGCTCCAGGATCGACTCGAAGTCCTTCTCCATCTTCCTTCCGGCGACGCGGACCACGATCCCCAGAGGGAACGATCCCCCGGGGGCAACGACGTCGATGTCGGGACCGCGGAGGGAGACCTTCCCGTCGGTGATCTTCTCCAGTTTCCCCTGGTAGAGATACTCGAAGGCCTTGGAATACTTGGACCCGGCCTGGGCCTGGAGGTCCTCCTTGCGCACCCGCTCGCCCTCGAAGGCGGCGGCGTAGGGGACGGGGAGAGGGATCTCCTTGACCTTGATCTTGATCCCTCGAGCCGTAATGGCTCTCGGGACGATCTCGGCGTAATCCTTCACCGAGATCAGCGACTCGTGGAGGGTGAGGGGGGAGGAGAGGATCTCCGGGACGTCGGTGTCGGCGATGATCGGGCAGCCGAGCGTAAGGGCGGCGGCGGCGCTAGCCACCTTGAGCTCGTCGAGCGCGCCCAGGGCGATGACGAAGGCGTTGACCCGCTCCCGGCAGTAGGCGAGGCACTCGTCGCGCTGGCCCTTCTTCCGCCCGCCGAAGGTGAGGGCGACACGGATGGCGAAGTTGAGGGGGTAGACCACGGAAGGGGTGTCGCGGCCGAAGGGGACGACATAGGTGTCCCAGCCGAGCTCGACGCCGGCCGTCTGGAGCTGGTCGATGATGCTCACGTCTCCGACCGAGCCGCCGACCAGGACCAGGATGTTCTTCTTCTGAAGCTCCCGGACGATCTTGGCCGCCGTCTCGGGGTCGGGCGCCGCGCCCAGTATCGCCGCCACGCCGGGCATGCGGCCGTCGACCAGTATGATCCCCAGCGTGCGCAGGATGGTGTCGGTGAAGAAGCCGTTGCAGGAGGGCTGGGGCTCCTCCCGGAGGAGGTAGCGGACGGCCATCAGGACTTCTTCGGAGAGGAGAGTGGCGAGGCCCGCGTTCACCGCGTCGGCGAGGGGGGGAGGGGCGTCGGCGGGCAGCGGAGGGAGGAGCTTCTTCGCCTCGGCGAGGACGGCCGCTCCGTCGGCGAGTGTGCGGGCTTCGGCGCCAAGGAGGGCGTAGGCGGCGGGGAGGTAGAAGGCGGTCTCGGGGAAGGCGATCTTCGCTGCTCCGCCCTTGGCGGCAAGAGCGGCGGCGAGCTTCTCCTCCGCCAGGCGGTAGGCCTGGTGGGCGCCTTGGACAGCGAGTTTGACGACGATGTCGGACATGAGCTTAACTACGAATTACGCGAATTGGGCTTGGCTGGGCTCGGCAAATTTAACTACGAATTTCGCGAATTACGCGAATGGCTGACCGCTATATATACCACAGTGCGGACTGCTGTGGGAGCGGCATTTGCCCCATCCCGAAATCTTCTTCGGGACTTGCCGCGATCCGGGACGACTTGGATCGGGGCAGGAATGCCCCTCCCACATTGGCTGGAAGAGGGCTGTCTCTGCCGATCGGACGGATAGAGTAGGCCGGCGGCTGCGCGAGCGGATCGCGTGCTATATTTCCAATGATGAGAGCGTTGGCGATCCTTCTGCTCATCTTCCCCTTCCCCGCGTATTGCGCCCAGACTTACTACGTCTCCCCGGAGGGAAACGACTCTGGCCTCGGAACCTGGCTGGAGCCTTTCCGGACCGTCCAGCGCGCCGCCGACCTCGCCGTCGCGGGCGACTCCGTCCTGATCCGGGGCGGCGTGTACCACGAATTCCTCGCCGTCGCCCGTTCGGGGGCGGCCGGCGCCCCCATCAGCTTTGCCTCCTTCGGCGATGAGACGGTCGTCCTGGACGGGACCGGCCTGGAGTGGAAGTACGGCATCAATATCGAGGGGAACGACTATCTCCATTTCCAGGGGCTCGCGGTGCGCAATTACCGGCGGGAGGGGACGCCGGGCTTCGGCTTTGTCTCCTGGTCCCACAGCCGG
>CAZKCI010000017.1:0-5655 GCA_964551475.1 uncultured bacterium
CGCGGGCGCGCTCCGGGCCCTGATGTCCGGCTCGGGATCGACGGCGGTGGGGATCGCGGAGAGCCGCGAAGAAGCTCAGATCATCGCCAGGCGGGCGCGGGAGACACTGCCCCCGGCCTGGACCGTCGTCGCCGTCCCCAATCTCTCGGCTTGTCCCGTTCCCAAGACATCCACGAATTAGCACGAATTTTCACGAATGAAACGGGGGCGGTCCGATTCCGGACCGCCCCCGCTTTATTACTGATCACTTCTTTTGCTGTTACTGGTCGTTTGCTGCTTTTCTGTGGGAGCGACATTCCTGTCGCGATCCAGGCCACGATTATTTTACTGGTCACTGATCACTTTTTTGCTTCTACTGGACCATCGCCGCGATCGCGTTCTCCAGCTCCGTCCCCCTGAGTCCCACCTTCCTCACTATCCCCGCCCGGTCGATGAGAACGGTGAAGGGGATGGCATTCACGCCGTAGCGGACGGCGATCCGGTTCTTCCAGCCCTTCCCGTCAAAAAGAATCGGCCAGTCGATTCCGTTCTTCCGCAGATAAGAATTGAGCGCGCTGCGGTCGGAGTCCAGGCTGATCCCGAGCAGGACAAAATCCTTGCCCTGGAAACGATCGTTGAGCTTCTTGACCTTGGGCATCTCCTTGACGCAGGGACCGCACCAGGTCGCCCAAAAATCGAGCAGAACGACCTTGCCCTTGTAGCTCTCCAGCGACTGGAAGCCCTGGTTGACCGAGGATTCCGAGAACGGGGGCGGAGCTTTTCCGAGGAGCTCCTCCCCCCGCCCGAAGACCCCCTGCGCCACCGCGATAACGGCGATGAGCGCGATGACCGCCGCTCCCGCCGCGAGCCAGTGCTTGCTGACGGAGATTCTCATCTCTTTCCTCCCGGTTGCCTGCATCCTGCGCTTTGCGATTGTAGGCCCGGTCTGCGACCGGGCGTTCAGTCGGCCGCCGGAACGCAGTTCCGGCCTACATCCCTACCCCGCGTCCCTGCCAGTCAGTGCTTTCTCCACAAACCCCCCGAGCTCCCTCTCGATCATCCCCTTCATCGGGCGAAGAAAGAAGAGCGGCCCGGAGATCATGACCATCGCCTCCGAACCAGTTCCCGCCGCTGCCACCTTGAACTCGATCTTCATCCCCAGGTACTCCCCCCGAGCGCCCAGGCCGTCCCAGACAATATCATGGGCCCGGGACTCGGGCTGGTCTTCGATCGCCCGGCGCAGGAGAGTGAAAGCCTCCCGGGGAGTCAGAGGGCTATTGCGGCTGACGGTGATGGTCATGGGCGCCATGGTCAATACCATCTTCAGGATATCGAATTATCCGAAAAAATGGGACATTTTCCCGGATAATTCGGTTTGATCCGGTCTTCTATCTTTTCCTGCGGTCTCCAGTAATTCTCCCTTCACATACTCTCCTTCCCGTTGGATTTATTCCCCGATCAGCGTATTCTCATACCTGGAGCGTGCCCCGAGAAAGGCGCGCTCCAGGTATGAGATGAAGCGATTGCTCCAACTCCTCGGCCTCATCCTCTTCATCGCCCTGGTCGGCTCCTGGATCGTCTTCCAGTTCATCCTGCGTCAGCGTCCCTTCGCCCGCGCCGAGGTCTACTTCCGCCAGGCGGAGAAACACGCCCTCACCGCCGACTCCGCCGGACACTGGAAGCACGTCCTTGAGGCGCTCGACTCCCTCTCCCGCTCCCATCAGCCCTTCTTCCCCCTCTCCGGGACCTATGACCCCGGCGTCTACCGCGCCTGGTGCGCCCAGGCCGTGGAACGGGGCCGTCGCCTCGACCCCCTCTACCCCGCCTTCACCCGCAACGAGCATTACGGCTGGCCGGCCGCTCTCCAGGGGCGGGGCTGGACGCTTTACGCCCTCGATCCGATCGTCTGGGCCGCCCCTTCGATCGCGATCATCGAACCCGGCCGTTCGGCCGAGGCGGCCGACGCCGTCCGCCGGGCGATCGACATCCTCCGGAGTCCCGCCGCCTGGAAGGACCAGGTCTTCGACGAAGCCGGGGGCGACCCCATGGTCGACAACCTGCTCTGGAAATCCTCCCTCCTGATCGCCGAGGGGCTCTACGGCCTGATGACCGGCGACCGGGAAACCTACCGCCCCGAGATGGAAGCCCTGGCCCGCGACCTCTTCCAGAAACAGCGGGACAACCTCTCCCGGCCGATCGGCCAGGGATTCTCGGGCGGGGAATGCTGCCGGAGCGGATGGTGGCTCGCCCAGTGCAACGCGCTCTCCGCCCTGGGGCTCGAATTCTACGACCGCCTCTACGGAACCGACGCGGAGACGGGGACGCTGATCGGGGAGGGCTTCCGCCGGGAGCTCCTTGCCTTCCTGAAGAAAGAGATGATCGACCCCCGGACCCGCCTCCCCTACCGCGCCTGGCATCCGACCGGCCCCCTCCAGGCGGAACAAGCGACCTCGCCCTTCGCCGGCCTCCTCGCCGCCTTCGCGCTGCGCCCCTTCGACGATGCTTTCGCCTCCGACCTCTACCGCCGCTCCCGTCCCCATCACCTGAAGTCCTCGCCCCTGGCGAAAGGCGAGTTCCTGGCCGAAGCGGAGATCCCCGACCTCCTCCCCGGCGAAGGGGCGGACTGCCTCGGGCCCGGCGGGGGAACGGGGGCCAGTTTCTTCGTCGCCTGGGCGGCGACGCGGGAGTTCGAGGACAAAAGGATCTTCAACGCGGTCAACCAGTGGTTCACCGACGAAGCCCGCCCCTACTTCAGCGGAGGGGAGATCCGCTTTGACGAGACCAACCCGGACCCCTCGCCCATCCCCGGCTACAGCGCGGGGCGCCTTCTCAACATGATGAGCGGCTGGTGGCTCCTGGGCAAGGTCCACGTCGGCTGGAAGACCATCCTGGACCATGACTGGTCCCAGAACCGCGACCCCTCCGGCCGCATGTTGAACCGTTAGCCGCCGGCTTATCCTGCGTTTCCCTTTTCCGGTAGCCGCAGTCTTCGGCCTGCGTTTTCCCTTTCCGGTAGCCGCAGGCTTCAGCCTGCGTTTTGCGATTGGAGGCCCGGTCTGCGACCGGGCGTTCAGTCGGCCGCCGGAACGCAGTTCCGGCCTACACCCCCACCCAGCGTCCCTGCCAGTCAGTGCTTTCTCCACACCCCCCCCGATCCACCGACGGGGATCTCCTCGCCCACAAAATTATTTGCAAGAAAATCGCCCGTTTAAGCATCCTTATAGGGTTTTCTTCCATTTCGTGTGGGTTCGGGAGGCGAATAAGGAGTATCCACCAGCCCCAACGGGGCTGAGTCTATTAGCCCAGGGTTGCGCCGAAGGCGCTACCCTGGGTAACCAAGGCGAGAGAGTATTCAACCCCAACGGGGTTGTGTCGGAGTGGCCGCAGGATAGGCGGCGGGGGCGGAATGGAGGCGAATCAGGCTTCGAATCGGACAACTGCTCTTCGATCGGACAGCGGTTGTCCGGATATCAGAAAAGCTACCCCACACAAAATGGAAGAGAGCCCTGAATCTCAACCGGTATCGCTTGGCATATTCAATTCCGGGTATGTCAACGAGTACCTGGGATGCCCTATCGAATCCGACTACCGGGAGATGTGGATCGCGAACCTTGTTTCATGGATTCAGGGGTCGGAATCCCCTTATTTCATATGCCTCTTTTGGCTTGCCCCGTAGATTGTTCGCGCCTCTTTGACGCTGAAGCCGATCGGTTTCAGCGACGGAGGCGGCGGGGGAAGGAGCAACGGGCGGATTTTCCGGTACAGGTCACGCAAGGCGCCATTGTGGGCCATCAGGGTCTTTTCGATGTCCGCAAGACGTTTCTCCAGTTCCGCCCGTTCCAATAGTTGTGCCCGCATGCGCACGAACGCCCGGACGACGAAAACGCTCATCTGGACAGCGCGGGGGCTGTTCAGCACCGCCGCCGCCATGATCGCGCCGTGTTCGGTGAAGGCAAACGGGAGAAACCGCACATTGCGTTTTGATGCGGTCACAATTTGTGACCGCATATCCGGGGCGGTATCTGCCACGGATTTGACTCGATTCCATGTCGGACTTGAAATCGCGGATTGCGATTTCAATCGGTCAACTTCCCTTGCGATAAGGTGGATTATAAAGTCGGGAGGAAATCTCGCCAGGTTGCGTTTGACGGCTTGATTCAGCGCCTTGGTCGATACCCCGTAGATTGCGGCCAGATCCGAGTCCAGAATAACCTTTCGTCCGCGTATCGTTTTGATCAGCGGAAGTATCGGTGTCTTGCTCAACTTATTCCGCAAGGCGGTTTCTCGCTGTCTGGCGGGGAGATCCATGACTCGGCGCGCCGGGAAGAGTGAAGTTAATCCCGATCGCTACGTCATTTTAGCACAATTTGTTATCGCAGGGAAAACAGAAAGATGGCAAATACCCATCCGCGAAGATTCCCGCCCAACCGATTGGAGGCCAAGCGCGAGACCCGCCCCTGGAGAGGCGGGCAAGCTTTGGGGCTGATCCTATTCCCGCGGGTTGGCCAGGGCGCGGATAACTCCTTCCAGACCCCTCACCACCTCCGCCATCGAGCGGTAGTCCAGCGTCTCCGGGGTGTCGCTCGCCCGGTGGTAATGCGGGTTGCGGAAGAAGGCGGTGTCGGTGACCATCACCGCGGGGATCCCCTCCAGCCAGAAGGAGCGGTGGTCGGAGAGGTCCAGGCCAGGTATGAAACCCGGGGCGGAGACCGACTCCACCGGGAAAGGGCTCCCGGCGGAGAAGGCCGCGACCACCCTCTTCGTGAGGCGGCGCGAAGGGAGGTTCCCGACCACGGCGATGAAGTTCCCCGCCGTCGGGTAGCCGAAGCCGAGCGGCGGAGGATAGCGCTGGGAGCGGGGAGAGCCGGTGTAGTAACCGATCATCTCCAGAATGACGGCGCCGACTACGGTCTCGCGCGGATCCATCCCCCACCGGACATACACGCGGCTCCCCTGCTCCTCCGTCCGGAAGAAGGGCGGCTCCTCGTTGACGAAGGCGACGAAACGGACCGTCCGCGCCGTCTCCTCGCTCGAGAAGAGGCGGGCGAGTTCCAACAGCCCCGCCACCCCGCTCGCGTTGTCGTCCGCCCCCGGCGTGGAGGCGGTGTCGTAGTGGGCGCCCACGATCACCACTTCCCGGGGGACGGCCTTCCCGGTCCGGGAGGCGATCAGGTTGGAATAGGACTTGTCGCCGATCCGGTAGGACTGAGTCTGGACGGAGTAACCGGCGGCGGCGAACTCCGCGGCTATATACTCCTCAGCCCGGCGCAGTTCCGAGTAATAGGCGGCGTTCCGCTCGCCCAGCTCTCCGGCCAGAAACTCGACGTGGGAACGAAGCGCGGCGGAGAGGGGCGAATCGGAGAGCGGGAGAGCATCCGGTCGTGTTCGACGCCAGCCGAAGACGCCGAAGCCGAGGATCAGGAGGAGGACGACGATGACGGCTATCGTCACGGTCCGTTTTCGGTTCATTGTTCAGATCCGCAAACCGATCCGCTCCCAGCGGACCCTTTCCCTTCCCCGGTCCCAGGACCAGACGACGAAGAGGGGGCGCAGGATAACCGCCGAGGCTTTGACCGGGCCGAAATAGCGGCTGTCCGGTCCGCGGGTTCGGTTGTCGCCGAGGAGAAACACGCCGTCCGGAGGGATCGTCCATCTCTTCCCGTCCGCCGAAAACGA
>CAZKCI010000018.1:0-26089 GCA_964551475.1 uncultured bacterium
CCTGCTGGTCGAGGAGTACTACGGCGGCTGGGCCACGGTCACCGACATCTACTCCATCCCCGGCGGTTACGGCGGCTACACCTGCGGCCCCTTCAGCCTCAACCCCACGGCCGTCCAGCTGAGGTTCTCCTGGACCGACGCGGGCGGGGATCTCGCCTTCGACGACGTCCAGGTCGCCTGCATCTTCACGCCGACCCCCTCTCCGACCCCCTCACCAACCGCCTCCCCGACCCCGTCCCCGTCGCCCACCGCCAGCCCCAGCCCCAGCCCCATCACTCCCACTCCTTCGCCCAGCCCGACGGAGACGCCCTCCCCGTCCCCGACCCCGACCCCGGAGCCGACCGCTACCCCGAGCCCCTCGCCCACCGCCATCTGCAACCGCCTCGACGAAGGCTTCGACGGATTCCATACCGGGACCCGCCCCGCCGGATGGACCTTCACCAACTGCAACAACGATTCCGACACCTACACGTCCATCGACAACTTCGGGATCGCGCTGCCTTCCTTGAAGCTCATCGAAACCGGCGACAGGATTACCACCGCCTCCTTCACCAGCGGGGAGGAGCTCTCCTTCTGGTTCAAGGGGCAGGGGACGAATACGATCAGTTCTCTCCTGGTCGAGGAATTCTACTCCGACGCCTGGTCCGCCGTGACCAATGTGGTGCCGATCGCCAACATCGTCGCTCAGACGGCCAGCGGGCTCGTGTTGGACCCCGAGACCACGCAGCTCCGTTTCACCTGGACGAAATCCCAAGGGAACCTTTCCTTCGACGATGTCTTCGTCTCCTGCCGCTCGTCCCCATCGCCCACGCCCGGCGGCTATCACACGCCGACGCCGCCGCCCAGCCCGACGCCCTCGCCCAGCCCCTCGCCCTCCCCCTCCTCCAGCCCGACGCCCTCCCCCTCCCCGTCCGTCACCCCGACCCCCTTCGGCTACAAAACGCCCTCGCCCTCGCCCACACCCGAGGGGTACCTGACCCCCACTCCGACCCCCGACTGCTCGATCCTGTTTGAGGGCTTCAACGGCTTCCAGACCGGCGCCAGGCCGCTGAACTGGACCTTCACCGGCTGCAACGCCAATGCCGACGTCTACACCGGCGTGGGGCAGTTCGGCTACGCCCTGCCTTCGATCAAGATGGACACCCGGGGCGACCGGATCGAGACTTCCACTTTCGTCCGTCCCGGCCAGCTGACATTCTGGCTCCGCGGTTTCAGCGTCAACCCCACCAGCGCTCTCTACGTCCAGGCATTCGTGGAGGATTCCTGGGACCCCCTGACCGAAATCTATGACCTGCCCGTGACCGGGACCACCATCGGTCCGATCGACGTTTTCCCGGTGGCGCTGCGGCTCCGCTTCCAGTTCGAAAAGGAGGTCGGGAACCTGGCCTTTGACGACGTCTGCCTCTCCCTGGGCCCTCCGTCCCCGTCGCCGGTTTCACCGACCCCGTCCCCTTCCTCTTCGCCGACGGCGACGCCTTCCCCCACGCCGACCCCGTCGCCGTCGCCCAGCGTGACACCGCCGACGCCCACCCCCGAGCCCTCGGCCACTCCGACGCCGACGGCGCAGCCCTCGGCCACGCCGAGCCCGACTAAGACCCCGACCCCGACGCCGTCCCCCACGCCGACCCCCTCCCCCTCCCCCTCTTCCTCGCCGACCCCCACTCCCTCCCCGACCCCCTCGGCATCGCCGACGGCAACTCCGGCAACGCCGACTCCGAGTCCGTCCCCGATCGTACCGACACCGTCCAAAACGCCGACGCCATCGCCCACCGCTTCTCCGATCAGCCCGACGCCGTCGCCATCGCCGACCAAGACCCCCACACCCACCGCTACACCCACGGCCACGAAAACCCCCACCCCTTCCCCCACCCCCTCCACCACACCAACTCCCTCTCCCACCCCGTCCACCACCCCCACTCCCTCTCCCACGGCCACGAAGACGCCCGCGCCCTCTCCCACTCCCACCGCCGCCCGCACACCCACCATCACCCCCACCTCCACTCCCTCCGCCACGCCCTCGCCCTTCGTCCCGACACCGACGCCCCCGCCCTCGCCGACGCCGAACTGCATCGACGACCTCTTCAATGACTTCAGCGCGGATTGGGGCTGGCCCGAGAACATCGCCTACGGCAACTGGATCTTCGTCGACACCTACCAGGCGCAGTCCTGGTCCTGCCACAGCGGATCGGTGGGCCCGGGGTGGTGGGGCCTCTTCGGCCCCCGCGTCCTGAGGATGAACAAGGTCGGATCCTGGTTCGAGTTCCCCCCGGTCAACAACCCCGGCCTCCTCACCTTCGTCTACTACCTCGACTGGCTCGGGACCGTCCCCCAGAACCGTCTCCAGGTTCAGAAGATGGAGGGCGGAGTCTGGACCACACTGACCGAAATCCGCGCTCCCGGTGGCTTCTCCAGCCTGTCGAGGAAGAGCTACTACCTCCCGATCGACCAGTGCGACCAGGGCTGCGTCCAGATCCGCCTCTATGTCTCCGCGGCCCAGAGGACCGCGAACGTCGACTACATCAGCCTGGACAGCCAGCTCTGCCCCACGCCGACCGCCAGCCCCACGGTCACGCCGGTGAAGACCTGCACCCCCTCCCCCACGCCCAGCCCGACCCGGACGCCCACGCCCTCGCCTTCGCCCAGCCCCACCAAAACGCCCACGCCTTCGCCGTCGCCGACGCCGACCGCCTCGCCCTCCTCCTCCCCCACGCCGACCGCCACCCCGACCCCCAGCCCGACGGCCTCGCCCACGGCGACCCCCTCCTCCTCGCCTTCGCCCAGCCCGGTGTCGCCGACGCCCAGCCCTACCCCCGTGGTGCCCACGCCCTCCCCGAGCCCGACGGCCTCGCCCACGCCCAGCCCGATCACTCCGACCCCGTCCCCGACCGCGACACCGTCGCCGTCGCCGACGCCTTCCCCGTCTTCGTCGCCGACCGCCAGCCCGACGCCCTCGCCGACGCCGGCGCCCAGCGCCACGCCGATCACGCCGACGCCGACGCCGCTCTCGCCCACACCGACGCCACTCTCGCCCACGCCGACGCCGCTCTCGCCCACACCGACGCCGCTCTCGCCGACGCCGACGCCGATCACGCCGACACCGACGCCGCTCTCGCCCACGCCGACGCCCGGCTACACGCCCAGCCCCACGGCGATCACGCCCACCCCGACACCGCCCGCCATCGACCAGCTGGTCGTCGACCAGGTCTACACGAGCGGCGACTACCACTACGTTTCCCTCTACAACCCCATGGGCGTAGACGTCAACCTGGGCCACGAGGACATACTCCTGCACAGCCAGGAACTCTACAATTACGGTCAGAGCTACCAGTTCACCGAATGCGACGTCATCCCCGCCGGGGGATACTTCCTGGTCTCCAGCGCGCGCTACCCCGGGGGCGAGTTCAGCGCGGACACCTCCGTGACCTTCAACACGGACACCGCCGACGCCGTGGCCTGGCTCCGGATCGTCGCCAACAGCTCCGCCGGCAGTTCCTGGGTCGAGACGATCGACATCGACGGCGAAGGGGACGCCCTCGGCTGGGGCACCAGCCCGCTGTACTACGAGGGGACGCCGGCTTCCGGCGGCCTGACCGTCCCCTACGCCTGGTTCCGCGCGGGCTACGGCACGGCCCACGTCGACACCGAAGACAACGCCACCGATTTCACCCGGCAGACTCACGCCCCGATCGGCTCCGGCCAGATCGACCAGTGGTACTGCCAGACCCTCTGGCCGATCGAGGACCTCCCCACCCAGGACTGGGTCAAGTCCACCGAAGCCGGCGCTACCCACTACTACCAGGCCGTGGGCTCCCTGTACGACCCGCTCGAGGGCGTCCATTTCCTCCGCAGCAGCTACGCGACGGGCGCCGGCGGCTACGACACCGGCGCCGAGACCTGGTTCAAGCTTTCCCGCTTCTCGGAGACCTCCGCGCCCGATTTCGTCTCCTGCTGGGGCAAGGTCCACGTCCAGGTGGTGGCCTGGGGCGTTCAGTCGGGAACGGCGGGATCGAACGTATGGCTGAAGTCCGGCATCAGCGCTTCCAAGCGGGACTACAAGTTCGACACCACACTGGGCAGGGTGGACGACATCCCGACCTGGCACCTTGACCCCGACACCGGATATTCGTGGAACATCGGCTATGACGGAAACCACGGGCTGAACAAACTCGAGATCGGGATCGAGAACGACGACAACGCCAACAAGATCCTCACCCAGTTCTACGCCCTGGTCTGGTACATGGGCGTTCCGCCGCCGCCGACCCCGGTTCCGCCGACGCCGACGCCGACCACCACCGCCACGCCGTCGCCGACTCCGACTCCGTCGCCGACCGCGTCGCCGTCCCCGACCCCGTCGCCGACCGCGTCCCCGTCCCCGTCTCCGACCATTCCGCCGACGCCGACGCCGAAGGGCAAGAGCTACTTCTCGATCTGGTAATGATGGAGATATTCACATGTAGGGCATATAGAACCGTTTCTGATCACTGATCTCTTCTTTCAGTTGCTGATCACTGTTTTATGTGGGAGGGGCGTCTCGCCCCGATGTGGGAGGGGCGTCTCGCCCCGATGTGGGAGGGGCGTCTCGCCCCGATGTGGGAGGGGCATTCCTGCCCCGATGCCGGCCCGGATCGCGACAGGAATGTCGCTCCCACAGGCAAAACTTGATGTCCGTGTGCTGGTAAATGCTTGCTAGCGAAGGCAACCATGAATTTCTGGTGCTATCTTAATAACGGAAGACAACCGAGAGAGGGCTTCGCCCCGCTCGTTGACATGAGACTATCCACAGCCATCGCCCGAAAACTCATCATTCCAACTCCACGGAGGTTCCCCATGAAATTCGCTTCCAGCGCACTCTTCCTCTCCCTCATCTTCCTGAGCGGTCCCGCTCTCGCCGCCTCGCCCCCGCCCATGGACCCCCCGGTGATCAACTTCCAGGGGAGGATCGAGGTGGGCGACCTGGGCTACAGCGGGACCTCCTGGTTCGCCTTCACGATCGGGAAGGAGGGCATCCCCGCGCCCCTTTGGAACGGCTGGGTCCAGACGACCTGCGTGGAAGGCATCTACAACATCCTCCTGGGCAAGGACACCGACGAGGAACTGACCGCGGACCTCTTCCGCCAGACCGACCTCTTCCTCCGCGTCGCCTTCTCGACCAACGGGACCCAATGGGAGACGCTCACGCCCGACCAGCAGATCACCTCCGTCGCCTTCTCCATCAACGCCGACCTCCTCGACGGCCTGAACAGCCCGAGCAGCGCCATCGTCGGGATCACCGATCCCCAGACCCTCACCAACAAGGCCCTGGGCGACGGCACCTACACCACCTACTTCCTGGTCCAGCCCCAGACGGAAGTCGCCGTGGGCGCGGTTCCGGAAGGCTATCTGTGGTATGACAGCGAAAACCACGCCCTGAAAGTCCGCGTCGCGGGCGCCAAGTGGGTCACGCTTACCGGCGACACCGGCGCGATCTCGAACGTCCCCGGCGCCGGGACGGTGGCCAATACCCTGCGGGACGACGGGGGTGCCTGGCAGTCGACGAACCAGCTCCAGGTCTGGGACTACGGGTCCTACTCGGGCGTCGTGGACATCGAGGGTGTCCTCTCCTTCAACGACAACACCGATACCTACATCACCCAGGACTCGGCCTTCTCCAACGAGTACCTCGACTTCTATGTCGGCGACGTCCAGCAGTTCCGGATGACCAACTTCGGCAAGTTCGAGTGCTTCACTTCCCCCGCGGGGGAGACCACGCCGGTCATCCGCTGGAAGAGCGACCAGGACACCGGGATCGGCCACACCTTCACGGGCGGCACCGACAACACCAACGAATTGTCCGTGATTGCGGGCGGGACCAAGGTCATGACCATCGGTTCCGGCACCGCCGTCAATCCTTACGTCCACATCGACGTGGACGGGACGGCGGGAAACCCGGCGTTGGAAATCGGCGGCAATGACGGCGCCGGAATCTACCAAGGCCTCACCGGAAGTTCTCTCAGTTTCACCACGCAATCGACCGTCGTCATGCACCTGAACAACCAGCAGCAGGTCAAAATCGGGCGCAGCGCCACGTTCGACGATGCCACCCTTTACTTCCAAGTCGACGGGAAAATTAAAGTCAATCAGGACATGGCCGATAACTCGCTCTGGATCAGCCAGGATGCGAACACGAACAACTCCGATCCCTCCAACACGGTCGGGGGAGCGCTGCACGTCTACAATCAATCCAACACCGGAACGGCCATCAGTGCCTACTCCAACGTGCCGAATCCGTTGACCCCCCTCGCCTGGTTGCGGGTCGGGAGCAGTTTCAACGATCAACCCGTTCTCAGATTGCGGGGGGCCTCGGCGGTTTCGAATCCCCTCTACATCGAACAGCAGTCGGAACCGGGGGCAAGTCCCGCCGCGGGGCACATTTACATGGATGCGGATGACAAGCTCCTCAAATACTACAATGGCGTGGACTGGGTCGCCCTGACCGCCGGCGGCGGGGGAACGCTGAGCGGCGGCGGGGCGCTGGGCCAGGCCGCCTACTGGACGGGGGCGGACACGCTGGCCGGCGAGGCCGCCTTCGCCTATGACGCCGCCCTCGACCGCCTGACCGTTCTCCATGGGACCTTCACCGGTCTCACCGCCGCCGTGGTCGACATCAACGGCGGCACGGTCGACGCCACCGTCATCGGCCTGACCACACCGGCCGCCGGCGAGTTCACCAGCCTGACCGCCGACACCGTCGCCCTCGACACTGACGGAACAGCGGCGGCCCCCGCGATCACCTGGGAGTCTGACGCCAACACCGGCCTCTTCCATCCGGCCGCCGGCCAGTTGGCCTGGACGACCGCCGGAAACGAAAGCCTGTTCCTGAGCGAGGGCGGCTACTTCCTGGTCACGGGGGGGACGGCCCACTACGCGCCGTCGGCCTGGTTCGAGGTGACCGGAGGAAGAAAAGGGCTGGACACGGCCAAATTCTCCACCAATACCGGCGGCAACAACGCCATCCGCGTCAATGCCAATAACGGCTATGGCAGCGGCGTCTACATAAACGTGGCTGAAGAATCCTCGGGGGACGGCCTGTCCGTTTTCAATCGGGGCGAGGGCAGCGCCCTCTGGATCAATCAGTCCGAGACCGCCGGCGACGCGGCCATTTACGTCCGGAACTACAGCGCCGATCAAGCCTTCAACATCCGCCAGGAGGCGAGCATCCCTGACAACGATCCAGGGATCGCCACCGGCGGGGCTGTCCACATCTATAACAGCAATAATACCGGCATGGCCCTGAGCATCTTCTCTGCCCAGAACGCCGCCCTCAGCCCCCTGGCCTGGCTCGCCGGGCGGGGCTTCCAGGGCTACCAGCCGGTTCTCCGCCTGGAGGCGACATCGAGCCACTCCGTGCCCCTGCAGCTGCTGCCCCAGGTGCAGCCGATCGCCGCGGCCAACGCCCAGACCGGCGAGCTGTACGTGGACGCCAACGACGGGACACTCCAGTACTTCAACGGCGTCGACTGGGTCGTGCTGACCGGATCGGCCGGGGGAGCGGGCGATTTCGCCACCCGGGCCCTGGACAACCTGTCCGCCGTGGCGATCAACGCCGCGCTCCTGCCCGGGACCGACGACTCCATCGACCTGGGCGACGGCACCCACGAGTGGAAGGACCTCTACGTCGACGGGACGGCGAACATCGACTCCCTGGTCGCCGACACCGCCGACATCAACGCCGGCACGGTCGACGGGGCGGCGATCAACGGCTCCACGGTCGGCCTGACCACTCCGGCCGCCGGGAAGTTCACCAACCTGAGCGCGACCACC
The DNA here is from genome assembly GCA_964551475.1 of uncultured bacterium. GTDB lineage: Bacteria > Auribacterota > Erginobacteria > Erginobacterales > CAZKCI01 > CAZKCI01. The sequence continues at coordinate 7,801 of CAZKCI010000018.1, forward strand.
GCCATCGCCGCCGCCAGCGGGGCCGCCGTCAACGAATTCTCCATCGACGGCACCCTGGCCGGGAACAGCGACAGCGCGCTGCCCACCGAGCAGGCGGTCAAAACCTACGTCGACGGCCAGTTCACTTCTCAGAGCTGGAGCAGCGGCACGGGCGCGAACACCTACGTCACCTACTGGACCGGAGAGAAAACCATCTCCGGGGAAAGCCCCTTCACCTACGACCCCGCTACCGACAAGCTCGTCCTGGCCGGTTTCATGGAGGTGACCTCCTCGGCCGGCGGCCTGACCTCCGGAATGGTCTACCTCTCCGCCAGCGGCGACAGCTCCAACGCCCTCTATGTGGACAAGCCGGACGGTAACTACGCCGCGGTCAACGTCAACGTCCAGACCGATGCCACCGGCGCCGCGCTCCGCATCCGCAACACCGGCGAGGGCGCCGGCTCCTACGGCATCGACATCGGCCAGTTCACCTCCCACACCTCCGCCCACGCTCTCAACATCAACAACGACGGGCCGGGGAGCGCCATCAACATCTCCCATTCCGCAGCCGGACAGGACAAGGCCGTCTGGGTCTACAACGAAAGCGCCAAGGGGGCGATCTGGATCCGCCAGGAAGGGGACATCGCCAACACCGCCGTCAACGACAGCTCCGGGGGCGCGCTCCACGTCTACAACAACGGCAGCACCGGAAGCGCCATCACCGCCTACAGCTCCGAGACCGCGACCAGCGCCCTGGTCTGGTTCCGCGCCTCCTACCAGCCCGTCCTCCGCGTGGAAGGACTGACCAACCGGGCCAACCCCTTCTGGCTGGTCCCCCAGGACAAACCGGCCGGGGCCATCGCTTACACGGTCCAGACCGGCGAGATGTACATGGGGACGGACGGCTCGCTCAACTACTACAAGGGCGACGGCTGGGAGCGGCTGGTCGGCCGCTGGACCGTGGAGACCTGCGTCCTGACCGACGACGACACCTTCAACCCCGACACCCCCACCATCACCGGCCCGAGAAACTTCAACGAGGGACGCCCGCTCCGCTACCGCGGGGATAGCTCCGACCCCTGGCTCTACGGGATGGTCGCCGGCTCTGCCGCCGGGGCGGTGACGGTCGCCGGGGCGGCCCTCCCCAACCCGCTGGCCGAGATCGAGGTCGGGAAGCCCGAGCTCATCCGCCAGATCAACTTCTTCGAGCCGGGGAACCTGGTCCAGGGTGACGATTTCATGTCCCCCAACACCTGGGAGATGCAGGAAGGCTATATCGTCCGGGCCACGGCCAAGGTGGAGACCGCCGACAACGCCGACGTCCGCATCGCCATCGGCGTCAACGCGGCGGGCGACGATCTCATCACCGCCCCCGGCTACATCAACCTGGCCCAGAGCACCGCCAAGGTGGCCACCGGTGTCGACATCAGCACCGCCAACTACAGCCTCGCCTTCGGCGACAAGATCTTCGTCAACGTGGACCAGGGCGGCGAGCCGGGGAATAATCTTTCCGTCACCCTGCAGGTGGTCACTCCCTGACCGGACAACAACTAAACATTATTCACATGTAGCCATGTAGGGCATATCGAACCACTACTTGGTACTGATCACTTCTTTTTCAGTTACTGATCACTGGTTTTTGTGTGGGACCCCGACCATAGGTCGGGGGATCCGGGCTAACCTGGATCGCGACAAGAATGTCGCTCCCACAGCAAGACATTCGACGATCACATGAGACTTCGCATCGCCATACTAGTGTTGTTGCTCTGGGCGGCGCCGGCCGGGGCCGACTACCCGACGATGACCTCGACCAACTTCGCCATCACCAGCTGCGAGTTCTCCAGCTTCGGGAAGTACAAGTCCTCCGCCCACTTCGACACCTGGGACAGCGGCGGCCAGCCCTCCTTCATCGGGGCCTGGCCCGACGGCGGCGCGACGGGCGGAATCAACAGCGGCGAAGGCTGGGCCTACACGATCAACCTCCCGATCTTCTGGGACAAGGACCACGATCAGGACGGGATGCCGCTCACCTACGAGGAGGAATCCGGTTTCTCCGGCATGAACGACTTTAACGCCGCCGACGCCTTCGCTGATCCCGACGGGGACGGCTTCACAAACATCCAGGAATACCTGGCCCGGACAAATCCGAACGATCCCACCTCTTTCTTCCAGTTCACGGATATCCGGATCGTGAACTCCGGAGGCGAGCCGGCCCTCTACTGGGTCGACCCCACCGTCTCCATCACCGGCTTCGAATCGGAGTGGCCCCAGTATGCCCGCTCTCTCCGCTTCGACGTCCTCTATGCCGACTGGCCGGTCTCGTCCCAAGCGGACGGCCATTTCCCGAACGAGGACTGGTTCAACCAGACCGGAACCTGGCACGTGCTGGGCGGCGGGACCAACCTCTACCGGGACCCGGCCAGCTCCATGACCTCGTTCACGGCCACCTTCTCCTCTCTCAGTTCGCTGGCCGACAGGGACATCCGTTTCTTCCGCCTGGCGATCGGAGGGACCGCCTTCGAAGGAGAACCGGTCGTGGGGCCGTCCAGCTATACCACCGTCGGCGACAAGCGGATCGCCTCCACGATGGCCAAAGAGGTTCTGATGATCCAGAAGCACGGACTCAACAACTCTGAATATCCCGTCTTCGGCCTGGCCGGAGACATCACCGGCGGCGGCGCGGGTAATCTCAACTACGCGCTGGGAACACTCTTCCTGCCCGCGGGATCGGCGGCGGATTACGGCACCAACCTCAATCTCTGGGTCGCCGGAGGCGGCGGCACGCCCGACACCTCGACGGTCGACTTCCTGTCCTCGATTTATCATTCCTGGCGGCAGACAGACCAGACGCCTTCGGACCGCGCCATCATCCCGGAGGACGGCTTCCGCCTGGTCTACAAGGACGGGCTCCCCGCCTCGACCTCCCTTTATCTCGGCTCCCAGCTCAAGATGGACAGCTACTACCATGACATCTACCGCCGCGTCTGGAACGATCAGACATCCGGGCCGGATGATGATACCAATGCTCAGATCACCTTCCTCTCCTACAATTTCCCGGTCGCCGTAGACTTTTTCAACTCCGGCTTCCCGACCATGGCCGGAACCAGCAACCCGTCGATTACGGGGTGGGAAGGGATGGAGAGCGACTGGGTGATCCTGTATGAGCGCGACCTGACTGGCCTGGGCGAGGGCGCCAGCGAGAACACCATCGTCTATTTCGACCACGGCCCCGATGATCGGTGGGAATATTTCGCCCCCCTGAACCTCATGGGCCACCCAGTTGAACCCGATGAGCTATTCATCTCTCCCGGCTCTCCGTTCATCGCCTATCAATACTGGAACCCGGCGGATCCCGTCGTCACGCCGTACTTCCTCTTCGAAGCCGACGTCCCCTACCAGGCGGGCGGAGCTAATACAATCAAGACCTATCTCAAGTTCCAGTAAAGATGCCGGGCGGATTGTGTGATCTGAGATTTGAGATTCGGAATCTGAGATCTGAAATGTGAGATTCGAGATCTGAAATCTGAGATTCGAGATCTGAAATCTGAAATTTCAAATCTGAAATCGCTGAAATGAAACATCTAAAGAAAACAGCCGTCCTCCTCGCCCTGGCCGCGTCCGCCCTCTTCGCCGCCGCCCCCTCGGCCCGCGCCTACACCGTCAACCTCATCTACTACACTTCGCGCGGCCTGATGGACGAGCACATGGCCTTCCTGGCACAGTACGACATGGTCCAGCTTATCTATACCGGAGCCGATGGCCAGATCGATCCTCCCAACATCTATAACGGCATGCCCGGCGGGGACGACATTCTCTGGCAAAGCACCGACATCGGTGGAGCGGGACCGGGCCAGTTCCTCGACCTTTTTCAATACAGCAGCAACACCAGCGGCACTGTCTACATCCGTTTCTTCAACGCCCCGGTCATGGGCCAGGTCACCTACTACGGGATGAGCCCTCTCCATACCCTGAGCGACCTCTTCGGCTTTGATATCTGGGACATCACCGCCGGCGGCCTCTACCTCTGGACCGAATATCCCTTTGTCGTCATCCCGGAGCCGGAGACCTGGCTGACCTTGCTGCCGGCTCTTTTGTTGGGTATGTATATGTATAGGAGAAGCAGAAAAAAAGTGAATCGGACGGCGGGATGAAAACGGCACTCACTCTATCCCTGGCGATGACCCTGGCGGCGCTTTCCACCAGCGCTTACGGCCAGATCTATGAAAATTTCAGCGTCTTCGCCCAGGAGACCGACCCCGACCGTCCCGCCGAGACCTTCCATCTCCTCGATGAGACCGGCGCTCCCTTGGCCGGCTGGAATCAGGTCTCCCACGTCGAAAACACCTGCCGCGGCGGTGTGGACGGGGACCTGATCCAGGTCATCTATGTCGGCGCCAACGGTGAGATCGATCCGCCCGAGTACGGGATCAGCCCGGCCGGCGACGATACGCTCGCCGCCGGCACCCGCATCGGCATCGGCGAGCCCTTCTGCTGGATGACCACCGGGAGGTTCTTTTTCAACTACGACCGCGGACCCGACGAGCTGATCTACGTCCGGGCCTTCAACGGCCCCTCCCTGGAAGAGTCCACCTACTACGGGAACTCCACTCTCTGCACCGCCTGGACGGCCAAGTCCATGCCGGTCAACCGTTACGGCCTCTCCCGCACCGACCGCCGCCTCCAGCCGACAGCCACGCCGACGCCGAGCGTCACCCCCACGCCCACACCCGAGCCGACGCCCGAGCCCTCCCTGACGCCCGTCCCGCCCACGCCCGCGCCCAGCCCCACGACCGAGCTCACGCCCTCGCCCACGGCCACGCCCGAGACGACGCCTTCGCCCTCCCCGATACCGACCGCCTACTTCGTGGCCGACGGCCGGGCCGACTTCGACGGGGATGGAACATCGGAAACCGCCCTCTATCGCCCATCGACCGGCGGCTGGTTTATCCGCGATTACTCGTCCTTCACCTTCGGCCAATCCGGGGACCTCCCTGCCGTCGGCGACTACACCGGCGACGGCATCGCCGAGGCGGCGGCCTACCGTCCCTCCTCCGGACTCTGGTCAATCCGCGGCTTCACCCGCCTGTATGTCGGGTCGGCCGGCGACCGTTCGGCCCCGGCCGACTTCGACGGCGACGGTGTCCTCGATGCCGCCGTCTTCAGCGGTTCCCGGGGTGTCTGGAACGTTCCCGGCGTCTCCCGCCTCTATTTCGGTCTGGCCGGCGATGCGCCCATCCCGGAGGATTTCGACGGCGACGGAATCGCCGACAGTGCGATCTTCCGACCCTCCAACGGCCTCTGGGCGATCCGCGGCCTCACCCGTTTCTACTTCGGGCGGCGCGGCGACTACGCGCTCCCCCGCGACTTCGACGGCGACGGGACTGCCGACGCCGGCGTCTACCGCCAGGATGACGGCCAGTGGATCGTCCGCGGCCTGACCCGCCTCACCTTCGGGCAGGTGTACGATCTGCCGGTCGCCTCCGACCTCGACGGCGACGGCCTGCCCGACATCGGGATCTTCCGCCCCGCCCTTTCCTTCTGGGCGATCCGGCACTCGGCCGGTGAGACCGCGCGCTTCTACTACGGCGCCTCCGGCGACATCCCGATCGGGCGGTAGCAACCAAACAGTGATCAATAATCAGTCATCAGTGATCAGTTACTGATGACCAATCACTCTTTTTGTGGGAGCGGCGTCTCGCCGCGATCCCGGCTAACACGGATCGGGGCTGGAAGCCCCTCCCACAAAACTTCTTTCATGTCTGCCTCACTTGCTTCGGTCATCTCCATTCGTTATATTTATAATGTGAGAAGATTAGCGATATGCCTGTCCTGCCTTGCCCTCCTGACGGCGACGCCGGCTTGGGCCGACGACCCCGGCTTCACTGTCTTTGTCCAGACCACCGATCCGAACACGGGACTGGCCGTGCCGCCCCTCCGGGACGAATACGGAGCCCCTCTCTTCGGCTGGAACCAGCTGTCCGAGCCCGGAAACAGCTGCTACACCGGTCAGACCGGAGACCTGGTCCAGGTCATCGGCGTTGGCCTGGACGGCGAGATCGACACCCCTGAAAACGGCATCAGCCCCTACGGAGACGACACGCTCATCGCTTTGACCACCATCGGGGCGGGGCGACCCTGGTGCCAATACACCGCAGGTAAGTTTTCCTACCTGATCTATCCCACGCCGGATACCACCGTCTTCGTCCGTGCCTTCAATGCGGGCGATCTGGCGGAAGCCACTTATTATGGGGATTCCACTCTCTGCGCCGCCTGGACGGCCAAGTCCATGCCGGTCAACCGCTACGGCCTCTCCAGCACCGATCTCCGCTTCCAGTGGACGCCGACGCCCGTGGCCACGGCGACGCCCCAGGCCACGCCGCCCGTTCCCACCCCCCCGACTACCCCCCCGCCGACGCCGGCGCCGACATCCGCCACTCCTCCTCCCACGCCGCTCCCCACACCCGCCCTGACCCCGCCGCCGACGCCCGCGCCGACCTCGCCCCCCGTTCCGACGCCCTCTCCCTCGCCGATGCCGACCGCCTACCGCCTGGTCGAGGAGACAGCCGACTTCGACGGCGACGGGACGAGCGAGGCGACGATCTTCCGCTCGTCAAACGGCCGCTGGTATATCCGCAACCTCTCCTCCTACGCCCTGGGCCAGAACGGCGACCTCCCCGCCGTCGGCGACTACACCGGCGACGGAATCTCGGAGGCGGCAGTCTTCCGCCCCTCGACCGGCCTCTGGGCGGTCAAAGACCTGACCCGCCTCGTCTTCGGCGCCGTCGGCGACCGCTCCGCCCCCGCCGACTACAACGGGGACGGCGCGGCCGACATCGCCATCTATCGTCCCGCCGCCGGTCTCTGGTCGGTGCGGAGCGTCACCCGCTTCTATTCCGGGGGATCGAGCGACTCGCTCGTCCCTGACGACTACGACGGCGACGGCACGGCCGAGGGCGCAATCTTCCGCCCGTCCGCCGGTCTCTGGGTCGCCCGCGCCGTCACCCGCTTCTACTTCGGGCGGATCGGCGATTATGCTTTCTCCGGCGACTTCAACGGCGACGGCACGGCCGAATCCGGCGTCTTCCGGCAGGACGACGGGTCCTGGATGATCCGCGGCCTCACCCGTGTCTTCCAGGGGCGGGCCTACGATCTCCCGGTCACGGCCGATCTTGACGGCGATGGAATGCCTGACCTCGGCGTCTTCCGCCCCGCTTCCGGCCTCTGGGCGGTCCGGGGTTCCGCCGGCGGGACGGAACGCTTCTACTACGGAACCTCCGCCGACTGGCCGGTGGGAAAGTAGAGCCGCAACCGAAGAAGAAGTGATCAGTCATCAGTGATCAGTTGCTGATCACTTCTTTTTTAGTGACTGTTTTCCTGTCCGATCTGTCGGATCCGACCGATCCGTCCGATGCCGGGCCAACAGCATTTCGCCCTTCTTCCCGGTTATGCCCTATAGCGCGCCCTCGTCCCCTCGATCCGCCGCGCCTTTGCCCTCCCCCCTGGCGATCCTTCTCCTCATCGCCGTAGCCGCGAGCCTCTACCTCCCCACGCTGCAAAACGGCTTCGTCTTCGACGACCGTCCTCTTCTGATCGGGGGCGAGGCCGGAGCGGAGCCCTTCCCCTGGCACAGCGTCTTCACCAGGGCGACACACAGCTTCTATCGACCGTTTCGTTCCCTCTCCTTCCGCCTGGACCGGCACTTCTGGTATCTCAACCCGCTGGGCTATCATCTCGGCGGCCTCCTCCTCCACTCTCTGGTCGGCATCGCTTTCTTTATCCTCCTCCTCTCCCTCGGCATTCCGTCCCCGACATCTCTCTTCGCCGCGCTCCTCTTCCTCGCCCACCCCGCCAACACCGAGGCCGTGGAGTATGTAAGCTCCCGGGCGGAGCTTCTGGGGGCCCTTTTCTCTCTTCTCTTCCTCCTCTCCTGTTCGCGCTATCTGAAACACGAGCGACGGGTCGACCGCTCTCTCGCTCTCGTCTTTCTCGCCGCCGCCCTTTTCTCCAAGGAGACCTTCCTGATCCTTTCTTTTTTCCCCCTCTTCCTCCCGGGAAGAGGGGGAAAAAAGAAGAGGTTGTCCCTCATCTGTTTCGCGATCGCTGGAACCTTCATCTCAGCCCGTCTCCTCCTCCTTCCCGGGGGGACGGATATCGGCCGCTTCGGCGTTCTCCTCGGCTACCCCCAGATCCTGATCAAAGCGCCGGCCGTTCTCTTCTCCTATCTCCGCCTCCTTCTCTTCCCCATCGGTCTCTCGCCGGATCACCCCCTTTCCGTTCTCCCTCTCCCGGGACCGATGGAGTGGATGGGACAGGCCCTCTTTCTCGCCGCCGCCTTGATCGTGATCGCCGCCCTGGGAAAACTCTCCCGGGGCAGCCGTCTCGGCTCGTGCTGTCTGCTCCTCTCTCTCCTCCCCCTGCTGAACCTCTACCCCGCCCCCCGTCTCTTCGCCGAGAAATACCTCTACTTCCCCTCCCTCTGGTTCTGCCTGTTGCTCGCCTCTCTCATGAACGCGCTGTGTGTGCTCTGTGGGAGGGGCGTCTCGCCCCGATCCCCGCCGGCTCGGATCGCGGCGAGACGCCGCTCCCACACAAGCATCCAAGCTTCTCCCTGTCGTCCCGATCCTCGGCCGTTGACGGTTTTCACATTGATTTCCGCCAGCATCCTTGTCGCCTTCGCCGTCCTCACCCTCTCCCGCCACCCGGCCTGGCGATCGGAACTGACCCTCTGGGCTTCCGCGGCCGCGAAACGCCCCGCCTCCCCGCTGGTCCTCTTCAACCGCGGCGTGAGCCTCCTGGAGGCCGGCTTCCCTCGTCAGGGGATCATCTATCTGATGGAAGCGGACGAACTCCTCCCCGGCCAGACGCTGATCCGGGAGCGGATCGGGGACGCCTGGTCGATGATGGAAAGGCCCGCCCTGGCCCGGCGGGCTTACTCCGATGCGCTGGAGAAGGCTCCGGAGCGCGGACCTCTCCATCTCAAGCTCGCGGCGGCCTACGAAAAACTGGGGGACCGCGAGAGAGCGGCCGAATCGTTCGAGCTCGCCCTCTCCAGCGCTCCCTCGTCTCCCGGCCTCTACCGCCGTCTCGATCTCGCCGGCGACTACCGCCGTCTCATCGCCGATTATCGAAACCGGGGCGAAACGGACAAAGCCCGCCTCCTCCTCCGCCGGGCCCTCGGCGTCTTCCCCCGCGATCCGATTTTTCTCCAGGAGGCCGGCTATGATCTCCTCCGCCAGGGCAAGGCGAACGAGGCGGCGGTCTATCTGGAGCGGGCGCGGGAGGAGGCGGGAGATCGGGCGGACCTCCTCTTCCTCCTCGGCGAATGCCGCCGGGGGCAGGGTCGCCTGGACGAAGCGGCGGAGTTATACCGGGAATCCGGCGCGGCCGATCCCCGATCGGCCGCCGCCCGTCTCGCTTTGGGGAACATCCTCGCCGGGCGGGGCCGGGACCGGGAGGCGGAGGCGGCTTTCCGGGAAGCCCTGGCGATCGACCCCGAAGACTTTCAATCCTGGACCAACCTCGGCAATATCTATCAGGAACGGGGCGACTCCCGGAAAGCGGAGGAAGCCTATCTCTCTTCGCTGGCCGGACGAGACAACTTCAAGACCCGTTATAACCTGGGCTTCCTCTACCTGAAACGCCTGGGGGCGCCGGAGAAGGCCCTCCCGCACCTGGAACGCGCTCGCGAGCTCTGCCAGGATTTTCATCTGGAGCCGAGGATCAACGCGGCCATCCAGGCCGCCCAAGCCGCGGCCCGGTCTCAGAAGTGACCACAAATCTCTGCGAGCAGCTTCACTGATCACTGATTACTGATCACTTCTTTTTCAGTTACTGCTTTTCCCCGTTTCGGCTAAACTATCCCCATGACGCTCGGCGCCATCGTCTACCTCTGGTTCGTCATCACCCTCCTCGGCGTCATCGCCTTCCCCCTGGTCTTCGCCGCGGCGGGGAGGCTCCGCGATCGGGGCTATTCCATCTCCAAGGTGATCTCCCTGGTCCTCATCACCTACGTCTCCTGGCTCCTCTCCTCGCTGAAGATATCCCCCTTCGGCGCCGCCTCGGTCGGACTGGGGGCGGCCCTCGTCTTCGTCGCCTCCGCCTTCTTCGCCTGGCGCAATCGCCGCGAGCTCTTCTCCTTCCTCAAGGAGAACCGCCGTCTCCTCCTCGGCCTGGAGTTATTCTTCTTCGCCGCCTTCGTCGTCTTCCTCCTGATCGTCTCCCTGAACCCCGACATCAACCCGGACAGCGAAAGGTTCATGGACTACGCCCTCCTGAACGGGATCGACCGGACCGACTTTTTCCCCCCGACCGACCCCTGGCTCTCGGGGCGGACCATGAACTACTACTATTACGGCTACATCATGATGGCCGCCCTCCACAAGCTGGCGGCCATCCCGCTTCCCCTCTTCTTCAACCTCGCCCTGGCCCTGGTCTACGCCCTCTTCACCCTCACCTGTTTCGGGATGGGCCTGAACCTCACCGGGAAGGTCGCCTACGGCTGGCTCGCCGCCTTCGCCCTGATGTTCATCGGCAATCTCGACGGCGCCATCCAAATCTTCGGGGGCAAATGGAACTCCTTCGACTTTTTCCACGGGGCCCGCGTCCTGGTCCAGGAGGCGGCCGACGGAAAGATCCTGGACTACCCGATCAACGAGTTCCCCTTCTTCAGCCTGATGTGGGGCGACCTCCACGCCTACGTCATCGCCTACCCGGTCAACCTCGCCATCCTGAACCTGGTCCTCAATCTGGCCCTCTCCGCGGGTCGGGGCGTCCGGGCCCTGGGCGAGAAGCTCCCGGAGCGCATCGCGGCCGGCGCCGTGCTGGTCATCGCCGTCGGCGCCCTCTTCGGGACCAACACCTGGGATTTCCCCATCTACCTCGCGGTGCTGGTCGTCGTGCTCGGCCTCCTCCACCTGAAGTCGGAGGGAACCGTCGCCTTGAAGCTCCTCGACTTTCTCCCCCTCGCCGCCATCCTCGCCGCGTTGAGCTTCTTCCTCTACGCCCCCTTCAACCTCCCCTTCATCAAGGAGCAAGCCGCCCAGGGGCGGGGCGGTATCGGCCTGGTCTCGCTTCGCTCGCCGATCGGCCTCTTCCTGGCCGCCTTCGGCGTCTACCTCGTCTTCCCGGCCGGTTATCTCCTCGCCCGCTGCCGGGGCCTGGGGGAGGGGAAAAAGATCTTCCAGGGCCCTTTTCTCCTCTTCCTGATCGCCGCGCTCGTCGTGGTGGCGGCGAGCGGGCCGAAGGCGCTCATCGGGGAGACCTACATTTTCCTCATCGTCTTCTTCCTTCTTCTCGCCCTCGTCCTCTTCTCCCCCGGGCGCGAGCCGGCGGAGGTCTTCTCCTTGATCCTGTCTCTCTCCGCCCTGAGCCTGGCCGCCGTCTGCGAGTTCTTCTTCCTGCGCGACCACTACCAGGGCTCCGGCTACGAGCGGATGAACACGGTCTTCAAGATCTACATCCACGTCTGGCTCTTCCTGGGCGTGGCCGCGGTCTATTTCATCTCCTACCTGAACCGCCTCCTCCAGGACCGGGACGGCCTCCGCCTTCTCGGCAAAACCGTGACCGCCGCCGCCCTGATCGCCGGTTTCTTCTACACCCTCGGGGCGCTGGGAGCCCGGTCTCGGGGAAGGCCGAAACCCCTGACGCTGGACGGAACCGCTTATATTCAAAAACCCGTCCCTTCCTATCAGAAAGAGGAGTGGAGCTGGGACCTGGACGACTGGGAGGCGATCAACTGGATGATCGCCAACATCCCGGGACGACCGGTGGTCCTGGAAGCGACCGACAACGCCTACCACTGGGCTTCCCGCGTCTCCACCTTCACCGGCTTTCCCACGCTGGTCGGCTGGGTCAACCACGAGTCGGGCTGGCGGAACTCCTGGAAAGAGCCTCAGGAGCGCGACAAGGACACCAAGACCCTCTACACCACCGCCGACGCCAACCTCGCCCTCTACCTGATCCGGAAATACGGGATCGAGTACGTCTACATCGGGAAACTGGAGCGGAACCGCTTCCCGAAGGAAGGCCTGGATAAGTTCGCTCGGATGGGACAGACGGTCTACCATGAGGGCCCGGTGGAGATCATCCGGGTGGCCAAGCCCCTATAGCGTCGCCCCGCCCGGGGCGATGTCTCTGCGGCCTATAATCTGCTCAGAATTTGCTCTTGACCGATCGCCATCCCAGTGGTATAGTGTCCGCAACAATGCGTATTCCCGTGTCCATCGTCTGCGAGTTCTCCTTCTGGGCCTGGCCCTGGCGATAGCCGGGGTCTGCCCGAATGAGCCGGCGATAGCTCACTTCAGCCGCGGGCGCACCCCAAAAGGCGCCCGCGGTTTTCTTTTTACCGCGGGCTGGGTACAGCCCGCGGTTTTTTTGCATCATGAACAACGTTGCGAGAGATGTAGGCCGGTTCTGTGAACCGGCGGCCAAGACGCCCGATCGCACCTGTCCGGATTTAGCCGGAGATCGGGCTTACAAACTTCCGTCCGAGGAGACCGCTATGTACTACCCCGATCTCGAGACCTTCAAGAAGAAGGCGGCCCAGGGGAACCTGGTCCCCGTCTACACCGTGCTGATGGCCGACCTGGAAACCCCGGTCACCGCCTTTCTCAAGCTGAACGACCAGCCCTTCTCCTACCTCCTGGAGAGCGCGGAGACCGGGCGGGGAATCGGCCGCTTCTCCTTCCTGGGCGGCGAACCGATCCTCGTCTTCCGCTCCCGGGGCGAGGAGGCGGAGATCCTGGAGAAGGGGAAGACCCGCCGTCTCCAGGCGGCCAACCCCCTGATGCTCCTCAAGGGCCTGCTCCGGAACTACCGCCCCGTTCCCGACGAGACCCTCCCCCCCTTCAACGCCGGGGCGGTGGGCTACGTGAGCTACGACTACGTCCGCCGCCTGGAGAAGCTCCCCGAGCTCAAGCTCGACGAGCTCAACCTCCCCGAGGTCTGTTTCATGCTCACCGACTCGGTGGTCATCTTCGACCGCCTTCTGAACAAGCTCATCCTGGTCGCCAACGCCCGCGTCGACGGCGATCCGGAGAAAGCCTACCGGGAAGCGATCGACCGGATCGAGACCCTCCTCGGCCGCCTCGCCGTCGGCTCCGCCGGTCACTACTTCCAGCCCCCTCCCCCCCGCCCCCGGCGCGAACTCTCCTCCAACTTCCCGCCGGGCGGCTTCCACAACGCCGTGGAAAAGGCCAAGGAGTACATCCGGGCGGGGGACATCCTCCAGGTCGTCCTCTCCCAGCGCTTCCAGACCCGGATCAACTGCCCGCCCTTCGACGTCTACCGGGCGCTCCGCGCCGTCAACCCCTCCCCCTACATGTTTTACCTGCGCTTCGATGACCTCCACCTGATCGGATCCTCCCCCGAGATCATGGTCCAGGTGACGGGGGATAAAGTGCGGGTGCGCCCGATCGCCGGCACCCGCCCCCGCGGGATCTCGCTCCCGGAGGACAAGCGCCTGGAGGCCGATCTCCTCAATGACCCCAAGGAGCGGGCCGAGCACATCATGCTCGTGGACCTGGGCCGAAACGACATCGGTCGGGTCTCGCTCCCCGGCTCGGTGGCGGTGACCGACCTGATGGCGGTGGAGAAATTCTCCCACGTGATGCACATCGTCTCCGACGTGGAGGGGCGGCTCGAGCCCTCCGCGGACGCCTTCAGCGCGTTCGCGGCCACCTTCCCCGCCGGGACGGTCTCCGGGGCGCCCAAGATCCGGGCGATGGAGATCATCGAGGAGCTGGAGCCGGTCCGCCGCGGCCCCTACGCCGGCGCGGTCGGCTACTTCTCCTGCGACGGGAACCTCGACACCTGCATCGCCATCCGCACCATCATCGTTAAGGGCAAGACCGCGGTCATCCAGGCCGGGGCGGGGATCGTCGCCGACTCCGACCCCGACCGGGAAGACCGGGAATGCCGGAACAAGGCCCAGGCGCTCTTCCAGGCCGTCGAGATGGCCGAAGGAGGACTCCAGTGATCCTGCTCATCGACAACTACGATTCCTTCGTCTACAACCTGAAACAGCATCTCGGGGAACTCGGCGAGGAGGTGGTCGTCCGGCGCAACGACGCCGTCTCTCCGGAGGAGGTGGCCTCTCTCGCCCCCTCCCGGATCGTGATCTCGCCCGGTCCGAAGACGCCCGCCCAGGCGGGAGCATCCGTCGAGATCATCCGCCGCTTCGCAGGCTCGATCCCCATCCTCGGCGTCTGCCTCGGCCACCAGGCGATCGCCGCCGCCTTCGGGGGCGCGGTCGTCCGCGCCGGACGCCTGATGCACGGGAAGACCTCGCCCATCCACCACGACGGGAAGACCATCTTCGCCGGCCTGGACAACCCCTTCGAAGCCGCCCGCTACCACTCCCTGATCGTCGAGGAGAAGACGCTCCCCCCGGAGTTCGAGGTCAGCGCCCGCACGCCGGAAGGCGAGATCATGGCCATTCGCCACCGGGAATTCCCGCTCGAGGGGGTCCAGTTCCACCCCGAGTCGATCCTCACCCGCCCCGGCAAACGCCTCCTGTACAACTTCGTCTCCGGCAAGGTCGCCCACATCCCGATCAAGGTGGCGATCGACGCGGTGATCTGCGGCCGCGATCTCAGCCGGGCGGAGGCCGCCGAGGTGATGGAGACGATCATGAACGGGGACGCCACCCCGTCCCAGATCTCGGCCTTCGTCACGGGCCTGCGCCTCAAGGGGGAGACAGTGGAGGAGATCGCCGGCTGCGCCGAAACCATGCGGATGAAAGCGGTGAAAATCCGCGCGCCCGCCGGGAAGGCCGTCCTCGACACCTGCGGGACGGGGGGGGACAAGGCCCACACCTTCAACATCTCCACCGCCGCCGCCCTGATCGCCGCCGGAGCGGGAGTCGTCGTCGCCAAGCACGGCAACCGCTCGGTCTCCTCCCGCTGCGGATCGGCCGACGTCTTCCAGGAGCTCGGCGTCAACATCCTGGCCGGCCCGGAGACGATGGAGAGGTGCCTCGCCGAAGCGGGCATCGCCTTTCTCTTCGCCCCCGCCCTGCATGCCGCGATGAAATACGCGCTCACCCCCCGGCGGGAGATCGGGATCCGCACCGTCTTCAACATCCTGGGCCCCCTCTCCAACCCGGCCGGGGCGAAGGTCCAGCTTTTGGGCGTCTACTCGGAGGAGCTCACGGAGAGGCTGGCCCGGGTTTTGGCGGCCCTGGGCAGCGAACGGGCCTGGGTCGTCCACGGCGTCGACGGCCTCGACGAGATCACTCTCGCCGGCCCCACCATCGTCTCCGAGCTGACAGAGGGCGCCGTCCGCACCTTTCATCTCGACCCCTCCGAATACGGCCTGAAGATCTGCCGTCCGGAGGAACTCAAGGGAGGGGACGCGGGCGAGAACGCCCGGATCATACTCGATATCCTGGAAGGGAAGCAGGGCCCCCAGAGCGACGTCGCCTGCCTGAACGCGGCCGCCGCGATCCTTCTGGCCGGCCATACCGCCGACCTCGGCGAGGGGATCGCCCGGGCCCGCGAGTCGATCTCGTCCGGCCAAGCGATGAAAAAGCTGGAGGATCTGCGGAGGCTGACAAAATAAGCGGGGCCGGGTCGCTATCCTCTCATCCCCAATCCCTACCCCCTATCGCATGAACGATTTCTTGGCAAAGATCGCTGCGATCAAGCGCGACGAGGTGATGGCCGCGCGGGCCGCCGCTCCCCTGCCCGGCCTCCGCTCCCTCTGCCGAGACCTCCCCCCTCCGCGTCCGTTCGCGGCCGCCCTGCGGAAAGACGGCCTGACCGTCATCGCCGAGGTCAAGCGCGCCTCCCCCTCTATGGGTATCATCCGCGATCCCTTCGACCCCGCCGCCCTGGCCCGCGCTTATGAAACGGGCGGGGCCGGCGCCCTCTCCGTCCTCACCGAGGGAAAATATTTTCTGGGCTCTCTCGACCACCTCCGCCGGGTCAAAGAGGCGGTCCGCCTGCCCGTCCTGCGCAAGGATTTCATCATCGACGAGTACCAGATCTTCGAGTCCCGGTCGGCGGGCGCCGACGCCGTCCTCCTGATCGCCGAACTCCTGGACATCCAATGTCTCCGGGATTATCTCGCGGTCGCGAAAAGCCTGGCGCTCGACTGCCTGGTCGAGTCCCACGGCCGCCGCGAGCTGGAGAAGGCGCTCGCGGCGGGCGCTCAGATCGTCGGCGTGAACAACCGCGATTTGAAAACCCTCCATGTCGATCTGAAAACCAGTCTCGAACTCCTGCCCCTCGTTCCCGGAGACCGTATCCGTGTGAGCGAAAGCGGTATCCGAACCCCCGCCGACGCTGCCCGCGTGCGGGCGGCGGGCGCCGACGCCCTCCTGGTCGGCGAAACCCTCCTCCGCGGCGGTGACATAGCCGCTAAAATCAAGGAACTGGCATTCCCTTGCTCCGAACAGAAGAATATGCTCTCACTGCCTTGTGGAAGCGGCATTCCTGCCGCGATCCCTGGCGGCCGGAGGGCAAAGCGTGAACAAGATGAAAATTAAAATCTGCGGCCTGACCCGCCCCGAGGATGTCGTCTTCCTGAACGGCCTGCCGGTCGACTACGCCGGCTTCATCTTCGTCCCCTCCTCTCCCCGCTGCCTAAACCTCCCCTCCGCGATGCGGATCGCGCCTCTTCTCCGGGAAGGGATAAAAAAAGTCGGCGTCTTCCTGGACGACGACTCCGCGCGCGTCCTCGACATCGCCCGGTCCCTCCAGCTCGACCTCCTCCAGTTCCATGGCGAGGAGACGCCGGCCTACTGCTCCCGTCTCGAAATCCCCTACTTCAAGACCATCCGCGTCCGGTCCCGGATCGACGGATCGTCCCTGCGTGGCTACCGCCCGGAGGCTTTCCTTCTCGATACCTATGCCCCGCGCGCCCACGGAGGCACCGGGAAAACATTCGACTGGTCCATCGCCCGCGCCTGGAGAGACACGGGCGTGAAGATTCTTTTGGCCGGAGGTCTCACGCCCGACAACGTGAGCCGGGCCGTCAGCGAGGTCGATCCCTGGGGAGTGGACGTCTCCTCCGGCGTCGAATCCTCCCCCGGCGTCAAGGATCATTCTAAACTCCACCGCTTCATCACACTCGCCCAGGGAGGAGGGACGGTGTCAAATTGTTAAGTTCAATTTGACAATTTGACACCGTCCCTCCTGTTCGTTATGAAAAAGCAGAAATATCATCGTCCCGGTTACTACGGAGACTACGGCGGGCGTTTCGTTCCTGAAACGCTGATGGCCCCTCTGGAAGAGCTGGCCGACGCCTACGACCGTTTCCGGAAGGACTCCGATTTCCGCCGGACTCTCGCCGCCCTCCTCGAAGACTATGCCGGTCGGCCGACCCCCCTCTATTTCGCCCGCCGTCTCACCGAACATGCGGGCGGGGCTCGGATCTTCCTCAAACGCGAGGATCTCTGCCACACCGGCGCCCATAAAATCAACAACTGCCTCGGCCAGGCCCTGCTCGCCCTGCGCATGGGCAAGAAACGGGTGATCGCCGAGACCGGGGCGGGGCAGCACGGCGTCGCCACGGCGACCGTCTGCGCCCTCCTCGGCCTTGACTGCGAAGTCTACATGGGCGAGGTCGACATGGCCCGCCAGTCCCACAACGTCTTTCGGATGGAACTCCTGGGGGCAAAGGTCATCCCCGTCCGGACCGGCACCCGGACGCTGAAGGACGCCTGCAACGAGGCCCTGCGCGACTGGGTGACCAACGTCGCCGGCACCTATTATCTTCTCGGCTCCACCGTCGGGCCGCACCCCTACCCGCTGATGGTGCGCGACTTCCAGTCGGTGATCGGGAGGGAGGCGCGCCGGCAATTCCTGAAAGCGAACGGGGCGCTCCCCGATCTCCTGGTCGCCTGCGTCGGCGGCGGCAGCAATTCGCTCGGCCTCTTCCATCCTTTTTACCGGGACCCGGTCGGTTTTGTCGGCGTGGAAGCGGGGGGGCGGGGACCGGGGCTGGGCGCGAACGCCGCCACGCTGGTCCGGGGGAGGCCCGGCGTCCTCCAGGGAAGCTACAGCTATCTCCTTCAGGACAGGCGGGGCCAGGTATCGGAAACCCATTCCGTCTCCGCCGGCCTCGACTACCCCGGTGTCGGCCCCGAGCACAGCTTCTACAAGGACAGCGGACGGGCGGAGTATGTCTCGGTCGGCGATCGGGAGGCTCTGTCGGCGGCGCGTCTTCTGAGCCGATGGGAGGGCATCATCCCCGCACTGGAGAGCGCCCACGCCGTGGCCTACGCCGGCAAGATAGCGAAGAGACTGCCGAAAGGAAAATCCATCATCGTCTGCCTCTCCGGAAGGGGCGACAAGGACCTGGAAATCCT